>CAUSBS010000001.1:0-344626 GCA_963530135.1 uncultured Candidatus Saccharibacteria bacterium
AACGACTTGTCTGTTCATCCTTATGATCATTCTTTTCACCACCAGATGCCGTACTCGGTAGCGTGATCTTGGCATAAGAGCCCGCTTTCCATGTCATAGTATCAGGCTTTGCTAGGTGAATGACATGAAGGTCTCCGCTAGGGTTTTCGATAGATTTGACTGATAACGTTTGGCCCCTCCCTAAGTAGGCGATGACACCCCAAGCGATAAGGCCTGTAGCCGCAAGAATAGATATAACGATGATTACCATTTTTTTACTCCTTTTCATGATGTAAAAATCCCTTTAACAAAGTTAGTGGCAAGTATTTCCAGCGTCCTACTGATACCTGGAAAATCGCCTTCAGTGATATGTATATCCATGTAGTAAAACAAATTATAAACCTGTAAAATATCCTGAATCTTCTCCTCTGAATATCCTTCTGCTACCATGCGACCAGTAAAGGTCTCGACCAAAAATTGATGGAAGGTATTCGTAGCCGTACCCTTACCCGAAGAATAATAACCACGTAGTGTACGAGAGACGGCTGGATTATGCCATTCCGCCAGAATTTTATTGGACGAAACGAGGCTTCGTGACTGTTCAAAAATCTGTCTTACAAGTTCAACCAAATCTTGCTGCCAATCGATGTCGTCCATCATCGCTTGGCGAATACGGTTGTTTTCTTCAATGTACACATCCAGAAAGATAGTTTCTTTGCCGTCGTAGTAGTTGTAGAAAGAACCGACTGCTACCCCAGCACGTTTAGCAATTTCTGAGATACCGGTCTCTTTATATCCCTTTTTTGAGAAGACATCATAGGCAGCTATTTTTAATGCTTGTCTTTTGTCCAACGCTGGTGACCTCCTTCATGTTAATAATATGAATGAATAATTTTTTATATTCATTCATATCGTATCGAATTATGACCATCGTGTCAATAGGAGGGTGGCTGAGCGGCTGTTGGTAGATTCGTGATGTCCAAGGACTAATGATAGTCAACCGGGTGTACGGTGATGCTTGGGTGCGACTAATAACACGTAGCAAACGGCTGGTGCAGCGAATTTGGCCGGAGGCGCAGGCGATAGTATACTAAGGAATATGAGATATATCTTGTTGCTTCGGGGCATCAATGTCGGCGGTAAAAACAAAATCTCCATGAAAGACCTCACGGCGAGCCTCGAAGATTTGGGATATCAGCATGTCGTCACTTATATCAATAGTGGTAATGTCATATTTGACACTGATGATAATCTGACGACAGTCAAGGAGAAAATTGCTATCATGTTGGGGCGTTTTCCGTTTGCCATCAAACACGTCATCCTGACGAAAAACGAGTATTTAGATGAAGTATCAAATCTACCGGAATGGTGGCATCAGCCTCTGGCGCGAACCGATGTGCTGTTTTATACCGATGACGTTGATCCTGAATATATCAAGGAGCGGATTGGTCAAATGCCGCTTCATGATGAAATCGTTCACTTTGGTAAAAAGGCGGTATTTTGGGGTAAATATAATGAGAAAGAATTTTTGCGTACGTCATATCATAAATTGTTAATGAAGGAAAAGTTTTACCCACTGATCACTATTCGCAATGGGCGAACATTTGATACGCTAGGAAAAATGCTGGGGTAGGGTATGCGGATTTTACTAGTAGAAGATGACACGGCGATTGCCCAGTCGCTGAAGGAAGGCTTGGAAGATGAAGCCTATGCAGTTGACGTGGCGCATGACGGTGACGAGGGGTATCGAACGGCGACGGCGGATGATTATGACGTGATTATTCTTGATGTGATGCTGCCAGAAATGAATGGCTATGAAGTGTGCCGGGCGCTACGCAAAGATGGTAATCGGACGCCGATTTTGATGTTGACAGCACGCGATGCTGAGCGGGATATTATCGAAGGCTTGGATATGGGTGCTGATGATTATTTGGCGAAGCCGTTTAGTTTTGAGGTGTTGTTGGCGCGTATTCGCGCCTTGCTGCGCCGTCCAAACGAGAAGTTGGAAGAAGTCTTGCGGGTTGGTGATTTGACGCTTGATCCGAGTTTGAAAAAAGTGACTCGTGTCGCGCAGGAAATTAGCCTAACTGCCAAAGAATACGCCGTGTTGGAATATCTGATGCGTAACGCTGGCAAGGTCCTGTCCAAAGAGCAGATCATCTCGCACGTGTGGGATTTTGATGCCGATGTCTTGCCGAACAATGTTGAGCTATTCATCATGTTTTTGCGGCGCAAAATCGATAAACCATTTGACTCAAAACTGATCCATACCGTTCCAGGCTTTGGCTATAAACTGGAGGATAAATCATGAGACGGCAGCGCGTCAGGCGGTTAGCGTTGAGTTATTTGGCGGTGATCATGACGTTATCGTTGGTGTTTAGCGTGATTATCTATGCCATTACTTCCGTACAATTAAATCGGCCGCTGCCGCCGGGCGAACAGGCTCAGCAATCACCGGAACTTGTTGAGCGTCAATTCAATCGCCGCTTGGAGCAGCGCAACCGTGAGACGCGCGGGTCGGTGATTATGTCGCTAGCGGTACTTAACGGGGTGATGCTACTGGTTGGTTATTGGCTGAGTTTGCTATTGGCGCGTCGGACGCTCGAACCAATTGAGCGGTCGATTGAGCAGCAAGCACAATTTGTGTCGGATGCCAGCCACGAACTGCGAACACCGTTGACAGCATTGATGACCACTAACGAAGTGGCGCTTAGAAAATCAACGCTGACCGAGAAGAAGGCTCGCCAGGTTTTGAGTCAAAACGTTGCAGAAATCAAGAAATTGACTGAGCTCAGTAATTCATTATTGGATCTGGCGAAGTCGGAGCAGACTATGACCGAGCCAGAGTTGGTCAATCCAGCATCACTTATCCAAGAGGTGGCAGCACAATGTGCGCCAGCAGCGCGGGCAAAACAAGTTACGATTAGCTGTCCAAAGTTTACGCACAATGCGCTACTTCACACAAATGCCGTCCGCCAGATTGTAGCAATCTTCGTGGATAACGCCATCAAGTATGCGCCGCCCCAAAACGGTAAAGTGAATATGCGGGTGACTCGTAAAAAACACGCACTGGAATTCACGGTGAGAGATAACGGCCCAGGCATTGCGCCGGGCGACCAAAAGCACATTTTCGAGCGATTTTACCGGGCGGACACGGCGCGGACAAGGACTGATGTGTCGGGGCACGGTTTGGGGCTGGCGATTGCCAAGTCGCTGGCGGATCGCTGCAGCTACGCGATTCGGGTTAAAAGCCAGCCACCAAATGGCGCGGAATTTACGCTAGTTGTTCCCGTCGGTAATTTGAAATAATATTTCATATGTAAATAATACAATGCACTTCCATTGACAGACGCTATATATCGCGTGTATATTCTATATTAAGCACTATATATGGTGTTTTAGAAAATAAATAACGTTTTTTGCAACACGAGCCCCTCGGGGAGGTTGGGGTTGGTTTGTTGTTGTCAGAATAAGGAGGGGTATGTATAAATCAATCAAGAAACGCGATGGTCGGACCGTCAAGTTTGACCGTAAAAAAATTGAGAAAGCCATCGAAAAGGCAGGCCTGGAGACTGGCGAATTTGATGCCAAACAAGCCGCCAAACTAACCGATGAGGTGCTGGCGGTACTGGAAACCCGCAACCCAAAACGCTTGCCGGGCGTCGAGGATATCCAGGATGTCGTCGAGGATACGTTGATTGATTCTAAGTTCAAGAAAACCGCCAAGGCCTACATCATTTACCGCGACCAACATAAAAAACTGCGTGAAATTACATCTAACGCGCATGTCGATTTGATTGATAAATACGTCAATAATCTAGACTGGAAAATTAAAGAAAATTCCAACATGGGCTATAGTTTGCAGGGCCTGAATAATTATGTTTCGGCGGAAATTACCAAGACCTATTGGCTGGACAAGATCTATTCGCCAAAAATCGGCCGGGCACACAAAGAGGGCGATTTGCATATTCACGACCTGAACCTGCTGAGTGTTTACTGTGTTGGTTGGGATTTGATGGATTTGCTGCGCCAAGGATTCACGGGAGTAAAGGGCAAGGTGGCCTCCAAGCCGGCCAAGCACTTTCGCTCGGCACTGGGTCAGGTGGTGAACTTTTTCTATACGTTGCAGGGCGAGGCGGCCGGTGCTCAGGCATTTTCTGATTTTGATACGTTGCTGGCACCATTCATCCGCCACGATAACTTAAACTATAAGGAAGTGAAGCAGGCGCTGCAGGAGTTCGTCTTTAATGTTAATGTGCCAACACGGGTCGGTTTCCAGACGCCATTTACCAACATTACGCTTGATTTGGAATGCCCGAAGCATATGGCTGGTAACCCGGTGATCATCGGCGGCGAGATGCAGGATACCAACTACGGCGATTACCAAGAAGAGATGAACATGCTCAACAAGGCACTGCTGGAGGTGCTGTCTGAGGGCGACGCCAATGGTCGGGTCTTTACTTTCCCGATCCCGACAGTCAATATTACTAAAGATTTCAACTGGGATAATCCAGTGATCGAAAGCCTGTGGGAGGCTAGCGCCAAATATGGCATCCCGTACTTCTCGAACTTCATCAATTCCGACATGGATCCAGAAGATGCGCGCTCGATGTGCTGCCGCTTGCGCATCGATAATCGCCAGTTAGAGTATCGCGGCGGTGGTTTGTTTGGCTCCAATCCGATGACCGGCTCGATCGGTGTGGTGACGATCAATCTGCCGCGCTTGGCACTGAAATCAAAGAACGAGAAAGAGTTTTTCAAGGGCTTGGGCGAGCTGATGGATATGGCGCGCGACAGCCTAGAGACCAAACGCAAGGTGCTGGAGCAGCTGACCGATTCGGACATCAGCCTGTATCCGTACACCAAGTTTTATCTGCGCGATATTAAAAAACGCTTTAATGAATACTGGAAAAATCACTTCTCGACTATCGGTTTGATCGGTACTAACGAGGCAGCGTTGAACTTGCTGGGCGTTGATATTGGTACCGCAAAGGGCCAGGCATTCGCCGAGAAGACGCTTGACTTCATGCGTGACCGCTTGGTGGAGTACCAGAAAGAAACGGGCAATAATTATAACCTTGAGGCGACGCCAGCTGAGGGCACGACCTATCGCTTGGCGCAGCTTGACAAGGCCAGCTTCCCCGACCGAGCGCACTTTGCCAATGGCTTGGGTGCGGCGGTTAAGCATCCGTTCTACACCAATTCCAGTCACTTGCCGGTCAACTATACTGACGACCTGTTCGAGCTGATGGATTTGCAGGATAATCTGCAGACTAAATACACGGGTGGTACGGTGATCCACTTCTTCCTGGGCGAGCGCATGGATGACCCGCAGACGCTAAAAAAATTAGTTAAGACGATTTGCGAACATTACAAATTGCCGTACTTTACTTTTACGCCAAGCTTCTCAATCTGTGCTAACCACGGCTATATCGTCGGCGAACATCCGGCTTGCCCGAATTGTGGTGAAAGTACTGAGGTCTACTCGCGGGTGGTTGGTTTCTTGCGCCCAGTTTCCCAGTGGAACAATGGTAAGCAAGCCGAATTTGACATGAGGGAGCATTATGACGATGCCGCCGAACACCAGCGAGCTTGCGCCGTCGCTGTCCCAGCTTAGGGTGTCGATCGGCGGGATTCAGAAGCTGTCGCTGGTGGACTATCCCGGACACGTGGCGGCAGCGCTGTTTCTCTCTGGCTGCAATATGCGCTGCGGTTATTGCCATAATCCCGAGCTGGTGTTACCCGAGCGCTTGGCGCCGAGCATTCCGGTTGAGGAAGCGATGATATTCCTAAAATCGCGCATTGGTCGGCTAGACGGCGTGGTGATTTCTGGTGGCGAGCCGACGGTCAACGAGGATTTGCCGGTGCTGTGCCGGATGATTAAGCAGCTCGGTTTTGATGTCAAGCTAGATACCAACGGTACGCATCCTGACATGGTGCGCGGTATGATCGAGGAGGGGACGATTGACTTCATCGCCATGGATGTCAAGGGGCCGCTGGAAAAATACGTGGAGATTGCGGCGCGGCCGATTGATCTCATGGCAATTAAAGCTAACGTGCGGCTGATGATTGATTCAGGGATCAGTCATGAGTTTCGGACAACCATCGTCCGCGAGCAGCTGGAGGTGGCGGATTTTGAAAAGATTGGCGAGCTAGTCAAAGGCGCCAAGCGATTTGCCTTGCAGCATTTTCGCACTGGCACCACCATTAGCCCGAAGTTTGCCAATTACCACACTTTCACTGACGAAGAATTTAGGGCTGCCCAAAACATAATGGAAAGGTATGTCGAAGAATGCGTGATTCACTAACCGTCGAAATTGTGCGGGTGCGCCAGGAAAACCCCGAGGTGACGACACTGTATGTTGTGCGGCCGTTTGACTTTATGGCGGGGCAATACATCACGGTGTTTGTTGAGGACAGCCAGGTGCGCGAAGGCAAGGCGTATAGTATTTCTTCGCGCCCGCATGAGGAGCTGATGTCGATTACGGTGAAGAATGTTGGCGGTGAGTTCTCGAGCTATTTGTGTTCGCGCCGTATTGGCGATACGCTGCACATTAGCCGGGCGTACGGCGATTTCAACCCGCAGACTGAGCGGCCGCTGGTTGGTATCGCGGCGGGGTGTGGACTCAGCCCGATTTGGAGTATTTTGGCGGACGCCAAGCAGCCGACTTTTCTTTATTTTAGTCAGAAATCGCCAGAATATATGGTGTTTACTGAGGAGTTGGCGGCGTCGAATATTATGGTCAAAAAGTTTAGTACCCGCCAACAGGTTAAGGAGAAAGATGGCTGGCGGAATGGGCGGTTTGAGGCGGCGAACATTGTGAGTGAAGTGCCGGATGATGCGCATTTTCTGGTCTGCGGCAGCCTGCCATTTGTGCGCGATGTTTGGCAAAAACTAACCGCCGCTGGTGTCGACGAATCACATATTTCAACGGAGACATTTTTTGAGCAATGAGTGATTTGGCGACGGCTGAATTAGGATTGGCGCTGGCAGTTGCTGATGACAATGATAGCGGTAATTTTGATGTGTTTTCGTCGTTGAGAGATAGCACTGTCGATGAGGACTTTTCGTCTGGCATTGGTGAGCAGAGCAGCACTAATGCAGATAAAGCGGCAAGCAGTCTTGATCTAGTGGCAGTGGCTAGTGGCGAGGCGGAACTTGATGTTGCTATAAGTAATAAAGATGACTCAAAAGAAAAACCAACACCAGCCAATCCTGAGCAGTGTCAAAAATTTGGAACGGTTGCCTGCATTGGCTGTATCTTGGCGCAAAACTGCCGAGATCGTCAAGCCGCAATGATGGCAGGTAATACTGAAGTTCAGCCCAAAGAACAGCTAAGCACCCTAGAGCAATTACTCCGAGAAGACGAAGCGCCGGGTGAGATTGTCTGGGCACGGCCCTTGTCCGGCGACTTTGATAGCGGGGAACTGCCAGTTGCTGATAGCCCAAGAGTGGTTGAAGCTAGCGCCGACAAGCCGGGTGGACCAACTGGGAAAATCACGCCGCAGGAACGAGAGGGCAAAACTTCGACCAGCGATACGGTCGGAACTTCGGGCGAGGATATGAAAACCGAAGCGGCAGAGGCGAGTAGTCCTCCAATGGAGATGAAGTCGCACGTCATTGATGTTACTTCTGATGCAGATGATGATAACAAGCAGCCAATGCTAGAGCCCTCAGATACACTGGCACAGGCGGAAACCGCGCCAGCATCATTAGCGATAAATGAGGGTAAGCAAACTGGTGGCGAGAATAGTAATCCACTGGAAAATGAAACAGCTTATCCTATGGTTAGCAAGGATAAGGCTATCGCTAGTGTTGTAGAAAATGCATATGATGGGGATGAAACTACTGCACTGCCAAGCATAGAAACACCATCAATTGAACACCAAAAAGAAGAAGATTTGGTTATAGCAGGGTTAAAATCAGCCAATTCTGAGCCGAGCCGAGCAGCAGAAAATGATGAAAGTGCTACGCCAGTTTCCGAGCAGCAACACTTGGCGGCGCACTTTGACACAGTAAAGGTGGATGAATCTGTGACTACGGGGCCAATTGACAATTCTGACACGAAAGCATCAACAGACGCCCAACCTAGCGAGATTAATATAGATGCGGCGGCGGATTATAATAATTTTATCAAATCGACTGATAGCGCTGATGTCGAACAGCCTAAGCACGTAATTCCAACCGTGGCTAATATGTCGCCGCCTCAGGAGCAAGAGGACGCCATTAACGTGTTAGCGGAATACGAAACAGCTGATCACGGCCTGATACGGCCCGATATTGTTAATAAGCCTGCGACACATGAAGTTATGGGGATGACACATGAGACTGATGAGACGGTAGAGCTGGAAGCGATGAAGATAGCCCCACCAGTTGATGCCATTGCGGTTAGTAAGGGTAAAAATCAAATTGATCTGACGCCAGAATTGAACGAGGAATTGGCGGTAGACAAAAGGGTTTATGAGATGCAGACCCCCCTGGTCGAACAATGTTATCATGACGATGCAGCGGTAGAGTGCGATTATGACGAGGGTGACGAAGCTTGGGCTGAGGAGGATAGGGTGTTTTTTGTCGAGCAACAGTCGCCAGCAGTAGAGCCGGAAGTATCTTCGACTGAAGTGGTGACGATTGCACTGCCAATGGAGGTGACTACGGTGCGTGAAGAAGCCGATGACTTGCAACTCTCTGTGGGCAATGATATTGATTCCGTGGGACAGTTAGATAATTCTAAGGTGGCATCAGTGCCTGAAATCACCAAGGGCTATGATTCTAACCCAGCGGAGCGAGTAGTTATTCCTACCTCGCCGGCCGTTGAGCTAATACCTGATGCTGAGTTGGACGATGCGGTAGAAGCTGAACTGGGCGAGCAGAATGATTTGGCGATTGCTGGCGCGGTTGATAGTTATGGTTATAATAGTGAAACGAGTGCCGTGAGTGACAATATCTTGGTTGTTAACAACCACCCATCGCTGAGCTTATGGTCAGATGATAGTCGATTGAATCCGGAAGAAGAGGTTGTGGCGACAATTCAATCCGGTGCGGATGATGTGTCATTGGTGTCACGGCTGGTCGGTGTGTTGGTGGTAGCAATGTGCGTGGTGCGCGGCCGGCAAGCCAGCGCGATTGTGAGCAGCCGATGACCTTGGCGTGTGGCCAGTGATGCGTGAGCTACGCGAGGTACGTGGATCACAGGGATTGGTAATTGATGTTTGGTAAGATTTTGTTTTATGACACGAGGTGGAAATAGCGCGTCATGCTTCCCCGATATGATAACAACGCGGCAATTATGACGATAAATCTGCTGAAGTTCCTTGAAGCTATTAACGGATAATCCATGGACAAATTGGTGCTGAATTATGGTATCGGTCAGGTTAACTCGCTTCATGACGGTGCGATAATTACGCCGCATATATTTGTCAGTGACAAGTGATCCGAGCTGATGCAACATATTTTTTACTACACGCCGCTGGAACAGCTTGATGATGCGCCGGCGCGATTGGTAGTAGTTGTGTGTCAGGCCAAGTGGTTGAATGAGGGTGAGTTGGCTGAGACGTGATACGTGCTCTGGTTGTGCGCAACAAAAAATTGTTGGAGGGGCGGCCTGTGATTCAGCGATGATATGAAGCTGCGGAGTTTGAGCGTGTGCTAGTAAATAGTCAAGGGCTTGTTTTACGAAGGCTGCCATAAAATCATTGGCATTATTTTCACTGATAAGCCAGTGGGGCGCGCCTTGAACAACGGCGATGTTGGGTGGGCATATTTGGGCTACCCGGTGAAATATGTGGTCAACCTGGCCACTGCCAAGGAAAAGAATTGTATCAAACGACAGGTCATCACTCGTGAAAAGTATCTCGCAAGGGATAGCGCGATAATTGTAAGAGATAGATATAGTTTGCCGTCGCATTGGCTTTAGTATAGCACGGCGCGAAACTTGATATAATAAGACCATGAAAGTGCTCGATAAGCCGAAAATCGACCGTCCGCGCGAGAAATTGGCACGTTACGGTACGGCGCGGTTGAGCGACTTGGAACTACTGATGGCGATTATTGGCAGCGGCAATAAGCAGGCAGATGTTGGTAAAATTGCGCGCGATGTGCTGAAAATTTTGCATCAAAAATGCGGTGATGTTTCGTATGATGATTTACGGAGCGTGGTTGGCTTGGGCGAAGCGAAAATCCCGGTGATTTTAGCGAGTTTGGAGCTGGCGCGGCGGTACTTGCTGGACAGCGACCAGCCAATCATCGACAGTCCAGAAAAGGCCGTCGAGCTGCTGGCCGACATTCGCGACAAAAAGCAGGAATATTTTGTCTGCCTGACGCTGGACGGCGCTCATCGCTTGATTGCCAAGCGGGTGGTGACCATCGGCACGCTGACGGCCAGCCTGGTACACCCGCGCGAGGTTTTCGCCGACGCTATCGCCGACCGTGCGGCCAGTATCATCGTGGCGCATAATCATCCGAGCGGGAGCTTGCGGCCAAGCGAGGCGGATGTGGCGGTGACGAGGAGATTGCAAGAGGCGGGGGAGTTGCTGGGTATTATCCTCGGGGATCATCTCATCGTCACGGCACAAGGTTATAAATCAATCCTTTAGAGAAACTTAACATCTTTCTTGCAGATGTTAAGTAAAGTTTGATATACTTAACATTAGTAAAGGAGATGTTAAGTATGTTATTGGGTAATTTTGTGCAACAGCCGCAAGGCTACAAAGCTTTTATACCAGGGCAATTTCCGCCAAAGGAAATGCTAGTATTTTCTCCTGCCGTTCATCTTACGAATGATCGGGCAACTCTAGCCCTTGGTAAACTTGACGGTATTGCCCAGTTGATACCAGATATTGATTACTTTCTTTCTACCTACATACAGAAAGAGGCGGCGGTCTCGAGTAATATCGAGGGAACAAAAGCGACAATGCACGATGCTCTTCGTGCCGACATTGGCATGACAGAATACATCCCAGAAGATGTTGAAAATATTTTTAGTTACATCAATGCAATTAACCATGGGGTTGCTGCGGTGCAGGATTCACCCCTGACGCTGCGTATTATTCGCCAAGTGCATGAAAAAATGATGAAAGACACTAGAGAGGGAATTGGCAAAACTCCTGGGGAGATTCGTAAGACACAAAACTGGATTGGTGGCACACGACCTGAGAATGCTTTGTTTGTGCCGCCACCGGCACACGAGTTACCACGTGTTTTGTCGGATATCGAAAAGTTGCTCAATCTACCCCAGCCATATTCACCACTTATTAAGGCAGCCCTACTCCATGCACAATTTGAAACCGTACACCCATTTCTTGATGGCAATGGTCGAACAGGTCGCCTATTAGTCACACTGCAACTTCATCATGATAAGGTATTAGAATACCCTGTACTTTATCTGTCGGAATACTTCAAGCGGCATCGCGACACCTATTTCGATAGATTGTCAGATTATCACAATAAGGAGAAAATTGAGGAGTGGGTGTTGTTTTTCTTGGAAGGCGTGACAACAATCGCAGAGGAAGCCATCCAGGTATCCAAGAAGTTGATTGACCTGCGAGAACGAGATATGGAGAAGGTGAATGCACTTGGTGGAAAGCAGGCAAAAACCGCTCTTATGCTACTAAAGGGATTGTACAGCAGTCCGATTATTGATGTTGCACGAGCCGAGAAGATAACCGGACTATCCCGTCCAGCAGCTAACGCTCTAGTAAAGAAATTTGTCGATATTGACATACTGCATCAGAGCGGCTCGGCCGACTATGGGAGGATCTTTGTCTATGCTGAGTATATATCTCTATTTTAAGCATGCTAGAAATCAGAGAGAGGGAGTATAATAAAAATACTAGGTGAGGTATATCAAAACATGAACGAAAATATGAACGGCTACAACGACAACATACACCAACAACAAATTGACAAACTCCAGCAACTATTCCCTGAGGTGGTTACCGAAGGCAAAATCGACTGGCAGAAGCTTCAGGCGACACTAGGCGAGGCGGTTGATTTGGGTGAGCGCTACGGCCTCGGTTGGAAGGGCAAGAGCGACGTCTTCGCTGCCATCCAGGAGAAGACCGTCCATACGCTCCACTCTGACCGGGCGAATTCCATCGATTGGGATACGACGGACAATATGTTTATCGAGGGTGACAATTTGGCAGCGCTGAAGATCTTGCACAAGGCGTATTACGGCAAGATCAAGATGATCTATATCGACCCGCCCTACAACACCGGCAATGATTTTATCTACAATGACGACTTCAAGCAGACGCGCCGTAGTTACGAGACAGAGGCGGGCATCACCGATGATGAGGGTAACGTTGTGCGGGATGACGGCCTGCGCACCAATACCGGCGGGCATAAGCATAGCAACTGGCTGAACATGATGTATCCACGCCTCTTTTTGGCACGCAACTTGCTCCGCCAAGACGGCGTCATCTTTGTCTCTATCGACGACAACGAAGTCCACAACCTCCGCCTGATGATGAATGAGATATTTGGAGAGGAGAATTTTGTAGCGCAGGTAATATGGGAAAAAGTTCACACGCGTAAAAATTCTGCTCAATATTTTTCGTACAATCATGATTATGTTGTGGCTATTGCACGAAAGAAAGATGAGTGGAAAAGAAAACTTATACCAAGAGAAAACAATAGTGCATACTCTAATCCTGATAATGACCCTAAGGGTGTATGGAAGCTCGATCCTATATATGCCAATAACCCATACGATGCAGATTATGTAATTAGTAAACCAACGGGTGAGGTAATGTCTCGACCTGTTGGTAGATATTGGAGATTTAGTGAAAAAGTATGGTTGCAAAAAGTACAGGATAATGCAGTTGTTTGGGGCAAAAGGGGGTCTTATCCAATGGTGAAAAGGTATCTTTCAGATGTTCAGGATGGTCTTGTACCCCAGACTATTTTTACTAGAGAATTTGCAGGAGATAATGCGTTAGCGAATACAGAACTTAAAAACATACTTAAGATGGAAAGTCTATTCGACTATCCAAAGCCAACTCAACTTATCAAAAGACTAATGCAAATAAGCACGGATACCAATAACGGTGATGTCATTCTCGACTTCTTCTCTGGCTCTGGCACAACCGCTCATGCTGTTGCCGAGCTTAACGCCGAAGACGGCGGTAACCGCCGCTGGATTTGCGTGCAGTTACCTGAGCTGACCGACGAGAAGTCGGAAGGTTATAAAGCTGGCTACCACACCATCGCTGACATCGCTCGTGAGCGTATCCGTCGGGCCGGCGCCAAAATCCGTGCTGACCAGGCGGACAAGCTAGCGTCTCGCAACATCCCGCTAGACCTTGGTTTTCGGGCGTATCGGGTGGGTGATAGTAACTTCAAGCAGTGGAATGAGCTAGTCTCCGACCCGGAGGAGATTCGCCAGCAGGCACTCGCCAATCTCGATCCGCTAGAGGAGGGTACGACCGATGACGACCTGCTGACCGAGCTCCTGCTCAAGCGTGGTATTTCGCCGTTGGTGCAGATTGATCAGCGTGACGGCTTTTGCCTCATCCCGTCCGAAAAGCTCGCCATCTGCTTGGTGCACTCCATGGCAGAGGAGTTATTTACAGCCATCCTCGCCGCCAAACCATCATCCATCATCCTCCTCGACCGAGCCTTCGGTGACGACATAAATCTAAAAGTAAACCTACTCCTGCAAGCCGAACGGCAAGGTATTGAGGTGGAGGTGGTGTGATGAGAAAATTTGTCCTTGCTAGGATTCATTATAATGGTTTATTTGGAGCTTTTTTTAAAGATAATATAGAAAATGATCTGCGTGATATAGAAAAAAGTAATGGATTTATTTCCACTGACTCGTATCATTGGTTCATTAGGTCTATCACTAAAGAACAGGTAGATGGACTTGAAGTGATTATTGGTAAGATTGTAAAAATTATTCCTAGTCAGGAGTATATAACAATTAGCGAGGATACAAAGGAAGAGAGGGAGTCGGAGGTTAATGAGGTAAAGAATCAGGAAAGCAGTTTTTATATATGTGTGAGTCTGAATCTTGCGGCATTTGAAGTGTCAAAAATGGTGACAATTAATCAAATAAAAAAAGTTCTTGTTGCTGGGTTCCTTAAAACAGCGAAGGAATACGAACCAGTTATAGACTATACTTACGATGACGATAGGATTATTGAAAAACTTAATAAATTCTCATCAGCAAAATTTGCTAATTTTAAACTTGTAGCGACCAATCCTCATGCCAACGATGAATTCAAGCCGCTTGACGATCAGCTTCAGAAGTCAAATGTGAAAAATGCACAGTTTACTTATCGAGCTGGGGAAGATGGTAAGCTAGACATCAAATCTCCAGAATCAATTGTTCGTCAGTCTTTGATGATGGCAGCGGCCGGATACGGCAGTGGCACTATTCATGGTTTTGACCTCAACGACAAGGCGTACACGCTTCAACTTGGTGATAATTTAATAGACAAGCTTGAAATTGGTGAAGATCTAGACAACAGTACTGTAATAAATATAGTGATGAAGCGATTTAAGGATAAGGATCAAAGAAATGTATAACTCTTTCTTTCGTAACCTATTTCAATTTGGCATAAGTAGAATATTTATGTCAGTTGACTTTATGCTTGCTCTTTTTATAACTATAGCGATAGAAAGAGCGACTATCAATATGACGATAGTTTCCATTGATTTGGAGCCGATACTAAATGTTTTAGTAGGACTGTTTTCCTTTGTATTTGCAGCCTTGGCTATAATGATGGCTTTTTCTGAGACTGGACTTGGTAAACTTCTAACTAAAATGGGTAAACAGAGCAATATATTATTCCATTATTGGTATTCCTGCGTAGTGTACTTGACATCTATTCTATATGTGGGATTTTGCTTAGCTATAAAAACAGAGAACAAGTTTCTGATTTTAGGAGTAATATTCTCGACACTATATGCAATATTCGTGACGTACAGTTTGGTTAAAACCACTATATCTTTAGGTATATATAAAGATATACACGACACTCGGGAGAATGGACAGTGAACAATTTCATCCTCTACAAAACCTCCGACAACAAAGTCTCCATAAGCGTCCAAATCCAAGACGAAACAGTTTGGCTGACACAAGAGCAAATGGCGGAGCTGTTCGATAAATCAAAGAAAACCATAAGTGAACACATTCGAAATATTTATCTTGAAGGCGAGTTGACCGAGCTAGCGACTATGAGAAAATCTGGAAATTCCGGATTTTCTACAAAACCGACGAATTATTACAATCTTGACGTCATCATCTCTGTCGGTTATCGGGTTAAGTCATTGCGCGGCACGCAGTTTCGTCAGTGGGCGACTAAGCAGCTGCGTGAGTACATTATCAAAGGCTTTACAATGGATGACGAAAGGTTGAAGCAAGGTGGCGGTCGTTATTTCAGGGAACTTCTCCAGCGTATTCGCGATATCCGTAGCAGCGAGCGTAATCTATACCAGCAGGTGACGGATATCTATGCGACGAGTATTGATTATAAAGAGGACGCCAAGCTGACCAGACAATTCTTCGCAACAGTGCAAAATAAAATGCATGTTGCGGCGCACGGCAAGACTGCGGCTGAGCTGGTTTATGAGAGAGCGGATGCTAAGAAGCCCAATATGGGACTGACGAATTTCAAAGGTAATTATATTACTTCGGACGACGTTAAGGTCGCTAAGAACTATCTAAGTGAGGAAGAGTTGAATATTCTGAACCTGATTGTCTCGCAGTACCTTGATTTTGCTGAGCTGCAAGCAACCAGGCAGAAAGCGATGACAATGCAGCAGTGGATAGACAAGCTAGATGAATTTCTGAAGATTAGCGATTCATCAGTGCTGGTTGGAGCCGGTAAAATTAAACACGAACAAGCGATGATTAAGGCGAGGTGTGAGTTTAAGAAATACCGTGATGAGGAAATGCGTCGGCTGGAGAGTGATTTTGATAAGGCAACAAAAGAGTTAAAGAGGAGATATTAATGAAAATAACTAGAATAGAAATCAAGAACTTCCGTTCTATTGCTGAAGTAATTATTAAACCAAGTATGTTTAACGTACAGGTTGGCCAGAACAATCATGGTAAAACAAACTATTTTGAAGCATTAAACTGGTTTTTCTCTGGGTTTTCTACTAAAGATAAACCAGATACTATTTGTCGCAGGGGTACTAATTTAAAATCGATGTCTGTAGTAGTTACTTTTTCTGGTTTACAGGCTGCTATTGCTAATATGTCTAATGAGACAAAGAAAAAGGCTCTACAAAAAATATTTAACAACAACGAAGATGAGATTACAATAAAGCGTGAAGGTAGTGAGCCTAAAAAGCGTTTCCTGTTGACACCATCTGGAGAATGGTCTGATCCAATGGGGGCAGATAGAACTTGGGGTGACTTGTTACCTAAGCTGGAATATGTGAGCACACAAATAGCGGCACACGACATCAATGGATACAAGAAGAGTTCACCAATAGCAGAGATGCTGTCGGGGGTACTTGGTGCAATAATTGAGACGGATACTCAATACCAGGCGTTTAAAGAACAATTTACAAAACTATTTGGTGATAATGATTCTCCTGTTAGGGTAGAGCTAAATGCGCTTGGTAGTGCAGTACAAGGATATTTACAAAAGCAGTTCCCTGATGGGACAATGGTAAACTTTAATGTTGAAAATCCGATTTTTGAGGATCTACTAAAGAATTTTACCACTGAAGTTGACGACGGTGTGGTAACTTCGGCTGAAGAAAAAGGCGATGGTATGCAAAGAGCTTTGATGCTAGCTATTATTCAGGCTTATGCTGATTATAGGCGCGAGCGTGCGATTGCAAGGAAGTTTATTTTTTTGATTGATGAGGCAGAACTGCACCTACACCCAACAGCTCAGAGGGCACTAAAGAATGCATTAAAAGAAATATCCACAAATGGTGAACAGGTTTTTATAAATACTCACTCGTCTGTTCTGATCTCCGATGATGACCAAGATGAAAAAATATTTGAAGTAAAGAAGAATAACGGCGTTACTGGTATGCATGAAATTGAAGAACATGATAAACAATTCGTGGTTTTTGAATTGCTTGGAGGTTCTCCAGCTGATATTCTCTTACCTAAAAACTTTCTAATAGTTGAAGGTATAAGCGAATGCGCTTTTCTGGCAAGGATAGTTGATAGATTTTATCCAGGATACAAAGGAATTTTTATACTATCTGCTGAAGGTAATGAGGTTCAGCAGGGCCGTTCAATGAATATGGTAAGCAAGGCGTATATGCCAACAAAATCAATCTATAGGGATAGAGTTGTTATTTTGTGCGATAAGCCAGAAGGTAGAGAGGCTGATTTCGAAAATTTTATAGACAGCTATAATCTCAAAAAAGACGAAGACTACTTTGTTCTCACACAGGCAAGCCTCGAAGAATATTATCCATCACCATGGAAGAAAAGTAGCGAAGAGACCAAAGAGTTAGGAAAGAACAGGGGAAAAGTTGTATTAGCTAAAAAGGTCGCAGAGGATATTACGCAGGAACAGTTTGAGAAAGAGATGCCGCTTGTATTTAATGCTCTCCAAAAAGCAGCGGAAAGGGCATTTGATTAGCTTTATGAAGCTCCACTTTGACCCCAACCAATCCTACCAACTCGACGCCATCAATGCGGTGGTGGATATATTCGCTGGTAAGTCAGAAGATAGTGACGGTGCGACTCGCCATATGGATCAGGGTAGGCAGCTAGGCCTGGAGGCGACAATCGCTAGAGGGAATAGCCTGGTGCTGGATATGGCGCAGATTACTAAAAATATGTGTACAGTTCAGAAGCGAAATGATATCTCGACGGATGAAAGTAGTCTGATTAGCAGACCTGGAGTGTCAGAGAGTTTACCTTATGGGATGAACTTCTCCATCGAGATGGAGACCGGCACCGGTAAAACGTATGTGTACCTACGGACGATCCATGAGCTGCATCAGCACTACGGCTGGAAGAAGTTCATCATCGTGGTGCCGAGTGTGGCGATTCGTGAAGGCGTGCTGAAGAATTTGGCGATCACCAGGGAGCACTTCGCTGAACTCTATAACAAGCCAGAGATGGATTACTACGTCTGGGACAGCAAGAAAACCGGTCAGGCTCGTGAGTTTGCCACGAACGATACCTTGCAGATCATGGTGATTACCATTGATAGCTTCGCTAAGGCGCAGAATGTGATGAATCGGCAGAGCGACTATGGTCGGCCGCTCGATTTCATCAAGGCTACTCGCCCAGTGGTTATTCTCGATGAGCCGCAGAATATGGAGACCGACATACGGCGGAATGCTATTGCCAATCTTAATCCGCTGTGCACGTTGCGTTATAGTGCCACGCACAAGCACTTATACAATTTGCTTTATCGACTAACTCCGGTTGATGCCTATGATAAAGGCTTGGTCAAAAAGATCGAGGTACATAGTGTCCAGAGTGAGGATAATTATAATGATGCGTATATCAATGTGCTGTCACTGGAGCGTCAGTCGAAGACTCGCTCATTCGCCAAGATAGAGGTGGATGCGAGTGATGAGTATGGCTTGCAGCGCAAGGTCATCAAGGCTTTTCCGGGTGATGACCTGGAGGCGAAGACAGGGCGTTCAGTCTATGCCGGCTACTATGTCGAGTCGATCAATCACGGCGATGATTGCGTCGAGTTTAGTAATGGTAAAGTAGTCTACGTTGGTCGGCGTGATGAAAGTCTGCATGATAACATCATCAAGCGACAGATTGAACTGACGATTGACGATCACTTTGATAAACAGCGCCGACTGGGGAGTAGCGTCAAAGTGCTGAGTCTATTCTTCATTGATAAAGTAGCTAATTATCGTGAGTATACGGCGAATGGCGCCCAGAAAGGCAAATTCGCCAAGTGGTTTGAGGAATCCTATGCTAAGGTGGCGTCTAAACCAAAATATGCCGGTGTGATGGACGGTCTGTCAGCGAGTGAGGTGCACGATGGCTACTTTGCGGCGGACAAGAGCGGTCAGTGGAAAGACTCTCGTGATACCAAGGGTGAGGGTGGTCGCACCAAGGATGATGATACGGCGTATAACTTGATCATGAAAGACAAGGAAAGGCTGCTGGATACCGGCGAGCCGCTACGGTTTATCTTTAGCCACTCGGCGCTGCGTGAGGGCTGGGATAACCCTAATGTATTTCAGATCTGCACGCTTAACGAGACGTCGAGTCAGATGAAAAAGCGCCAAGAGATCGGGCGAGGGTTGCGCCTGCCGGTTGATATTGATGGACATCGAGTTCATGATGATAGTGTCAACATACTAACGGTAGTGGCTAACGAAAGTTACGCAGAGTTTAGCCGCAAGCTTCAGACGGAGATTGAGGAAGAGACCGGCATCCACTTCGGCGGACGAATCAAGAATCGTGACAATCGACGAGTCGTCAGGTTTCAGAAATCACGGGCACTTGATTCCACTTTCAAGGAGCTGTGGGATAAGATTAAGCATAAGACGACTTATCGGGTGGCAATTGATACAGAGAAGCTGGTGGCGGAGGCGGCTAATGAATTAGCGCAGGTCGCTATTAGCAAACCGCATATTGCTGATACTAAAACACTGATTGACTCGATGAATAATGATAGCGGTTTTATGGTGCGCGAGACTGGTTTCAACGCCTATGCGGCACGCCAAACTGAGGTAAAGATACCGAATTTATTAGCGGATGTTCAGCATCAGACACAAATGACTCGTCGGGTGATATTTGATGTGCTTGATCGAGCGGGGATGTTTGAGCAGATATCTATCAATCCGCAGCAGGTTATTGATGAAACAGCCCAGGCGATTAATCGTGTGAAGCGGCGCTTGGCAGTTGATGGTGTTAAATATCACAGGACGGGTGAGTATTATGACATGACGTTGTTTGAGAACAGTGAATTGCAGACATACCTGTATGATGCAGCGATGAAGAGTGGGGCAATTGCAGTGACTGATCAAGCCAAAACTATTTATGACTACGTAACGGTCGACTCAGAAGTTGAGCGTGAATTCATGCAGTCGCTAGAGGACAATACCGACGTGAAATTCTACATCAAGCTACCAAGTTGGTTTAAGATTGATACACCAGTCGGCACATATAATCCAGATTGGGCAGTGGCGTTTGATGGCGATAGGCGGATTTACTTTGTGGCGGAGACCAAGGGCTCGGACGACATTCATGATAATCACTTGAGTAACAATGAGCGAAGTAAAATTACTGCGGCCCGCCAGTATTTTGCAGAAATTGACGTACCGTATGCGGCGCCAGTGCGGAGTTTGCGGCAAGTGTTGACTATGGTTAGAAATATCTAATACTGAGCGTATCTATTGTTGTTTAATTGATGGTTTTATAATAAACCCGCTTCGCCGATACATATAATCACCAACCGTCAATTCTTTGCGAGGGGATGTCTCGGCTAGCTCTCGTCGTTCAATGTATGTCTTTGTAACTTCGACGATCCATGAGCGACCAGATTTTTCAACCAGATAATAGCGTCTGTCGCCTTTAAGTTGTCCAATAGCTTCGCCGGAAAAAGCCACATCAAGCGTTCCAGCTCCTACGAAAAAGTCGATGATTTTTTGCCACCACGTTAGTCGTCTGTGACGATTTAGCGATTCAATTTGGTCGGCGTCGGCAAATTTATCTGCAACTGCCAGGTCGGATGCTGAATATCCTTTCGTATCTGTCGGGTAGGCGTCAAGATCAATAGGTTCGCGCATAGCCGAAGCCAGTCCTGCTCGCGTGTAGTCAAGCAGCTCGTCTACGCTAGTGTTAAATAATTTTGCTAGTGCTTGCATATTGTCTATATCTGGAAAGCCAGCACCTCGTTCCCATTTAGCAACTGCTTGTCGCGTAACGTTGAGTCGATCGGCTAGTTGCTCTTGCGACCAACCAGTTTGTTGACGTAATTGTTTAAGCTTTTTGGCAAAAATCATTTGGTGCCCTTTCATTTATTTTCTAACAGCATAGCGTAATTTTCGTGTTCTGGCGAGCAACTTTACGTTGCCTATTGCAATCGTAAGGCTCGGCTTAAGGGGGTATAATAGGTCTAAAGGAAAGGTAATATGACAACGCCGGTAGGATATTAACCATGAAAATCTCCGTCCACCTCAAGCCCAACTCCCGCCACCGCGAAGAAGTGGTGGTTGGTGATGATGGTGTGCTGACAATTTACACCAAGGCTCCAGCCACTGAAGGGCGAGCGAATATGGCGGCGGCGAAGCTACTAGCGAAGCATTTTGGCGTGGCGCCGTCAAAGGTAAAATTGGTGCGCGGTGCTACTTCGAAATATAAGGTTTTTGAGGTGGATAAGGCAGAGTAGGTGCCGCAATGAATATACTTACTATCCAGCCATAATTTTACGGATATCCAGCTCCAGGTGTCGTGGTGCCGAGTAGTCCCTGCACGGTCACAAACGAATAACCCTGCTGTTTCAGTGCGTTGAGAATGCACGGTACGGCATTGACGGAGGTTTGGTGAATGTCGTGCATCAGGATAATGGCTCCAGGGCGGGCGCCAGCGACGGCGCGCGAGCAGACGATGTCACTATTGCGGTCAGCCCAGTCGCGGGTGTCGACCGACCACAATATTGATGACATACCACGCAGGCGAAGTTGCTCCAAGACAGCGCTGTTGACTGCGCCATAAGGCGGGCGCATAACAGTCGGCTTGATGTCAGTGGCTTGCTTGATGGCGTCATTGGTACGGTCGATTTCGCTGGCAATTTGGTGAACCGATAGCTTGGGTAGTTCTGGGTGCGACCACGAGTGGTTACCCAGTTGGTGGCCACGCGCGTGTATACGCCGCAGCACGTCGGCTTGCGCGGAGACTTTGCTGCCGATCAAGAAAAACGTCGCTTTAGCGCCGTGCTGATCCAGCATGTCTAGCAGCTGTGCGGTGTATGGTCCTGGCCCGTCGTCAAAGGTGAGGGCAACAATGTTACCATTTGGCGGTGCGGCGGGCGTCGGCTTTGGTTCTGGTTTTGGCTCTGGTGGTGCGGGTATATTGGCCACCGTTCGGGCCGTTGAGTTCTGTAGATGGTTGGCGATGGCGGCGATCGGTACCTTGATCGTTATTTCGCCGTAGGATGATGGTAGGAGCGTCGCTTGCCCAATAGGCCACGCCAAGGCGTTTCCATCATCAGTGATAATAAAGTTTGACAGCGCCTCCTTGGTGATCGTCTCGTTGAGATCGAGCTCCGGCTGTTGGCGCTGCTTGATGGTTTCCTTGACGGCATTCCGAGCAGCTGCCACGATTTCGCTGGCGGCCTTTTCTGATCGTTCGGTCAGGGTATCCAGGCCAATCACCTCGCCGGATTTCTTATCAAACGTCCAAAAGTGCGTCAATGACACTGGATGTGCGCCGTGCATGTCTTGCTTGATGTTTACGATAATTGATAGAGCGCTCGAATTATTATGCGTAACTTGATAGCTAATCGTCTCGGTCAGTGGCTGGTCAAAGGTCAAAATATTGGCAGCAGCGTAGCGAAAGTCATTGTCGGCGCGGTTGATCGCCCGAGCGATCGTCTTATTGATGGTGCGGTTTTTTGTCAGCGGATACTCGATCGAGACCTTTTCGCGAGCAGTCTGGCGCGTCACAAATTTAGAGCGAATACCAGCGTAGCGCGAATCAGTGAAGTAGTACTGTTCATCACTCGGGGCGGTCGGGCGATTGGCCGGTGGCTGTTGAAACTGCATATAGAATAACACTAACACTACCGCAACCACGATGAGCAGCAAGCCAGTAAACAAAACACTACCTCGTGTTTTTTGAGCAGGCATCACTGAACACCGCCAGCTTTCAGGATCGCCTTTAGCCCATTCTCACCACCGGCAAATCCACTGGCCACGTAATCATTGATTACCATATATGGTAGGCCGCTCACACCAAGCGACAGGGCTTTTTGGGTGTTGGCATCAATCTCTTTTTGGTGCAGTTTTTTGGTCATGCAATCAGCGAACTTTGTCTCGTTCATACCAATGTTTTTAGCAGACGCCAGGAAGTAGTCGAGCGGCAATGGCGGAATTTTTTGCGGTACGGCAACGTTTTTCACACCAACTCCTTTGTCAAAATAATCCCGTTTAATGCGCGGCACAATGTCGTGCGTATATTGCCAATAGTTATTTTGGTCGGCAGCGCAAAAGGCAGCGTGAGCACCAGTTTCCGTGTTATCAGTAACTTCTTTGAGCAGCGTCACCACGCGGTGTTCGTAGCGAATCTTGCCTGACTTGATGTAATCATTTTTGAAGAAATCGGCGTTAGTGGCAGCTTCGACCTCGGCGCAGAACGAACAGAAATAATCAGTGTAGTCAACAAACACATGCTTAGCTTCGCTAGAGCCTTGCGACATCTTTTCATTCCACGGCTTGCCATCCCCAATGTGTTGATTTGGTTGGTGATGAATAATGCCATAAATAAATAGCGCTACAATGCCGACGATCATAACTCCCAAAATGACCCAAATGAGCGCTACGCCGGCTGTTTTTTGTCGATTCATACTTCCTCCTGTTTGGCTGATGCTGCATATATAAAAGCGATTTGTCCAGATTGATATAGAGAGAATAGACTCAAGAATAACGCTACGACTAAGACAATGGTGCTCGCAATATTAGCGGCGGTGGCAGCAGCTGCGCCCGAAAAGAATAGAGCAACGATAGGCAGGATGAGTGACGTGCCGCAGGGAACGCAGCCGAGGCCAATGGCGGCGGCCACGGAGGCTAAACCGCTGAGCCCGGCTTGCTTGGCGACCGACTGGTCACTCCGCTTATTATTCTTGGCGGTGAAAATGACAACGGTGATGGACAGACCTTGGAGCATAGACACGATGAGCAGTAGCGCGCCGCCCACTGAAGTAAAGCCTTGCTTGAATATATCAATGAACATCGTTCCTAAAAAGGCAATTTTGTCAAAGATCGGTAATTGCGACAGCATCAGTGGGCCGTAAAAGCTAGCGTTACTGGCAAAGAAAATTATCAGCGCAAAGAGCAGGGACAAGACGACTGCTAGCAGTAAATAACGCGGCAGGCTAAGCAACGTGCCAATTCCTATCAAGGCTGATTTAACAGACGGTTGCTTGCGGTATACGCGGCAAAATTGAGCCATGAACCTATTATACGCTACTTGTAAAGGTAATTCGATCATTGACGACGCTCACGGTTGCCGTCATACCATCATGAATGTGTCCGTCGATCAGCTCCAGCGCCAGTGGGTCAAGCACCCGCTTTTGCACCAAACGCTTCAGCGGCCGAGCACCAAAGGCCGGGTCATAGCCGTCACGGGCCAGCATGTCGCGTACGCTATCGTCAAATTCTAGTGTGATGTCGCGGCTGTCTTTGACTTGGCGGGCGACGCGTTTCAGCTGAACATCGACAATTGCCCGCATGGCCTCTGGTCGAATGCGGTCAAAAATAACAATGTCATCGATGCGGTTGAGAAATTCTGGCCGGAAGTGTTGCCTGAGCACCTCAAGCATTTGGTTATCCAGTGCCGATAAATCGTCGCCAGAAAAGTCCATGATTGCCTGTGAGCCGACATTGCTGGTCATGATGATGACCGTGTTCGAAAAATCGACTGTTCGCCCCTGGCCATCGGTCAGGCGGCCGTCGTCGAGCACTTGGAGGAGTACGTTGAAGACGTCGGGGTGGGCCTTCTCGATTTCGTCAAACAGCACCACGCTGTAGGGGCGGCGGCGCACCTCTTCGGTGAGTTGCCCACCTTGGTCGTAGCCGACGTACCCCGGCGGCGAGCCAATCAGGCGGGCCACGGCGTGCCGCTCCATGTATTCACTCATATCGATACGAATCATGGCGTGTTCGTCGTCAAATAATTCACGGCACAGGCTGCGGGCCACCTCTGTTTTGCCCACACCTGTGGGACCGAGGAAGAGGAAGGAACCAATTGGCCGGTTGGTATCACTCAGCCCAGCACGCGAACGGCGAATGGCGCTGGCCACGGCGGTGATGGCCTTGTCTTGACCAATTACTTGCGTGCTAATATGTTCCTCTAATTTGGCTAATTTGCTGGATTCGGTCTCAATCAGCCGCTCCACGGGAATGCCTGTCCAGCGCGCCACCACGCTGGCGATGTCGTCAGGCGTGACTTCTTCACGCAGCAGGCGGTCGGCCGGCGGAATGGCGGCCAGTTCTTGGCGAGCGCTCGCTAGCTTTTTCTCCAGCTCTGGTAGGTCGCCGTATTTGATGCGGCTGGCAGTGGCCAGATCGGCGTCGCGCTCGGCGATTTCCAGTTGCGAGCGCAGACTATCCATTTTTTCAGTAGCGGTATTGACAGTTTGGAGAATGTCTTTTTCATGCTGCCATTTATTGTCAATCACCTCGGCCTGAGCCCGAAGGTCGGCGATTTGCTGATTAATCTCCTCTTTGCGGGCCTTGGCGTGCTCGGATTTGTCTTTTTTCAGCGCGGCTTCTTCAATCTCCAGCTGCAAGCGGCGGTTATTCAGCCGATCCAGCGCAATCGGCACGCTCTCCAGCTGCATCTTCAGGGCGCTGGTCGCTTCATCTAGGAGGTCAACGGCCTTGTCAGGTAAAAAGCGGTCAGGCAGATAGCGGGTGGACAGCCGTGCCGCCGCTACGATGGCATCGTCAGAGATTTTAACGCCGTGATGCACCTCATATTTTTCCTTCAAGCCGCGCAAAATTGCCACGGTGTCGTCAAAACTCGGCTCGCCGACATAGACTGGCTGAAAGCGCCGCTCCAACGCTGCGTCTTTTTCGACATGCTGGCGATATTCCGCCAAGGTTGTTGCGCCGATCATGTGTAGTTTACCGCGCGCCAGGGCGGGTTTGAGCATATTGCCGGCGTCCATACTGCCTTCGGTTTTGCCGGCGCCGACCATGGTGTGAATTTCATCAACGAACAAAATAATTTCGCCGGCGGCTTCTTCAACTTCTTTCAAAATTGCCTTGAGGCGCTCTTCGAATTGTCCGCGAAAGCTCGCGCCGGCCAGCAAGCTCGAAATCTCCAAGGAAATCAGCCGCTTGTCTTTCAGCGACGCCGGTACGTCGCCCTTGACGATACGCTGCGCCAAAGCCTCGACGATGGCGGTTTTACCGACGCCCGGCTCACCGATGAGGACTGGATTATTTTTAGTGCGTCGGCTCAAGATTTGCATGGTGCGGCGAATTTCCTCATCCCGCCCGATGACTGGGTCGAGTTTACCTTCACGTGCCAGTGCCGTGATGTCTGTTCCAAATTGCTCGAGGGGCTTGGTGATTTCTTCTTGCGTAGTTGGTGGCATAGATCCTCCTTTGTTTTGATTTTTGGTGCTTAATTAGATACGCCACGGCGAGAGACAGAGCGGGGATGATTGATGTAATTATCATAGCAAATTAGCACTCTCAGTGCAAGAGTGCTAATGTATAATTTGCTAAGATTGATAAATAATGATATCGTATATCTGTAGAAGGAGATATGTTATGTGTGAATTACTGACAGGTGATCATTGCAAGGGCAGGGCAGATTTAGACAAGGTAGGCTCGGACAACAAAGGGGTAGTAATGAGCTTTAGCTCGGCGGTGGACCAGTGGTGGGAATAAACCTCTCGCGACCAGATCAGTAGCCTGTGCTATACTAAAGAAAGGCGTAGTAGACGAGGGAGGTGTATGAAGAAAAGTGTAAAAATTACCATAATAATTAGTGCAGTTGTCCTAGTGCTAGCGGCGATTGCTGTGACGATTATTTTGCTTGTTAATGCCAACAACTCATCACAGCAACCGACAACTCCGACATCCGGCGGGGATAGTTCTACCGGCTCTGATACGCCGCCGCAGGCTATCGACGCATCTAGCCAAATGCAGGCCGTTACAATAACTCGGCAGAGCCGGGGTAAAACAAAGGTGTCGAGCATCAAGATCGATAGCAAGGGTAATGCGACTGCGTTTACAACAAGCAATGAAGTGCAAAAAGCAGATAGTCCAGTGGGTGTCGGCTATCTCATCAACAATGAATCGATCAGTTGTACATATCTCGCCAGCGGTGAAATTAGCTGCGGCAAAAGCCGGTATAGCAATACGGACCAGACCATTCGAACGTGGCAAGAGCAGGGGAAGTACGTTAGTAATATAATTGGTGATGGAGCTGAATTTTCGCGCAAAGAATCGTGCCCGAGCGGTAAAGGTACGTGCTATCTATTCGAACGGAAAGCAAGTTCCGGCGATGAGACGTATGTCATTGATAGCGAGGGTCGAATTGTCAAGATGGAAATCAAGTCTGGGTCAAGCGATTCTGGTCAGTCTACTACCGTCATTACGACGGTTGACTACAAACAAATTCCCGATATTCAACTACCGACTAAAATGACAAACGACAAGAATTAGGAGAGGTGTATGAAGAAAAGTGTAAAAATTACCATAATAATCATCACCGCTCTCGTCGTCATTGGTCTGGGTGTGGGTATATATTTCATCGTAACGTCACAGAGTAACACCGAAAAGCAGCATGTCGAGAAGACAACGGGCGAACAAAAAACTCGTGATGGGCAGCTCAAAGAAACACCAGAAGAGGACGATAATTCCCCGGAACCGAGCACACCGCCTGAGGTCGCTGATGTAGCTAACGAGCCGCAAAATCGCAAGGAACGTCAGGTGAGTAATGATGCACGCATCGGTAACTATGAAGTTGAAGACACCTACATCATGCATAGTGGCAACAACTACAAGCATACTTTTAAGGGAATTCACGGTAAAAATGGTAACGCTGAGGAATTTGTCGATGGCAACGAAAGCGTGATGTGCTATAAGCGTGATGATGGTACGGCTGACCGCTGTGTTAAACGCCAGATGACAGAGGTAAGATTACAAAAATCACATACCAAGGGTAGTAGCATTACGTCAGATACAAGGGTAGCAAAAAAATATCTCAAATTTGTCAGCAAGGAAACATGCCCGAGTGGCAAAGGGACGTGCTACGTTTGGCAGGGTGAAACGACACATCGCAAAACGTTTGATTATGTCTATCAATATATCGTTGACAAGAAGGGGCGGCCAGTAAAGATTACCCAAAAAGCTTCTGAAGAATCACTCAAACGCGGCTATGATGCACCCAAAACGACGATAGAGATTACCTACCGAGCATCGGTTGATAAGGTGTCATTACCCAATGTTGATGCAAGTAATGATGGAACGGGTGCATAGATAGCTCACTAATACATACTAAAGGAGGTATAATATGAACATTCTTGTTACTGGTGGCGCTGGCTATATCGGTAGCCACACTATCATTGAGCTGCTGGCGTCGGGCCATAGCGTGGTGGTGGTTGATAATCTGTCGAATTCATCCGCCGAGAGTTTACGGCGGGTTGAGGAAATTACTGGTCAGTCGGTGCCGTTTCATGAGTTTGACCTACGTGATCGGGCGCGGCTGGCGGAGTTGTTTAGGTCTGAGGCGATTGACGCAGCGATTCATTTTGCGGGCCTGAAGGCCGTCGGTGAGTCGGTGGAAAAAGCACTGCTCTATTATCAGAACAATCTGGAAAGCACATTGACGCTGCTCGATGTCATGCAGGAATTTGATGTGAAAAAGCTGGTCTTTTCTAGCTCGGCAACGGTGTACGGCGACCCGGCGCGGCTACCGATTACCGAGGACATGCCGCTGTCGGCGACTAATCCATACGGCCAAACCAAGCTGATGATCGAGCACATCCTCCGCGATGTGGCGGCAACCAAGCAGGGTTGGCAATTTACCTCGCTACGCTATTTCAATCCCGTTGGCGCCCATCCGAGCGGTCGCATCGGCGAAGATCCATCGGGCATTCCGAACAATTTGCTGCCGTTTGTGTCGCAAGTGGCAGTCGGCAAGCGCGACCATTTGAATGTGTTTGGCGATGACTATGACACACCGGACGGCACGGGCGTGCGCGATTATATTCACGTGGTTGATCTAGCGCGGGCACACGTGGCGGCGTTGGAGCATCTGGGCGAGCCGGATGAATACAAGGTGTACAATGTCGGTACTGGCCGCGGTACGTCGGTGTTAGAGTTGGTAAAAGCGTTTGAAACGGCGTCTGGCCGGGAGATTCCATACCAGATCACGCCGCGCCGGCCGGGCGATATCGCCGCGTGCTATGCTGACCCAGGCTTGGCAGAGACAGAGCTAGGTTGGCGGGCAGAACTGACGATTGAGGATGCTTGCCGTGACGCCTGGAATTGGCAGAGCAATAATCCAAACGGCTACGGCGCATAAGGCAAGGCGCTTGATATGTAGTTAAATCCGGCGGGGCGACTCGTCGGATTTTCATATAGGCGAAACATGTATTTATGAACTACTCAAGATCCGCCGCTCGTAGTAGGTTGAGCGTTTGGCAAGTTCTGCATTGAGCTGGTCAATGCCGCCAAATTCTTCAACCAGCGTTTGGCGATTCGAGAACAAATTCGTGCCTAGCCCCATGCGCTCACCATCCACTGTCACGCCCAGTGCCGCCAAGGTTGATGGATACATATCAAAGGTGGCAAATTGGCGGTTAGTGGCGCGAGTCGGCTGGATGGCGGGGTTGATGAAAGCGTTATAAATAGTTCGTTGGTAGGGAGCGCCCGCAATCTTTTCTTCGTAATAGGGCGTCTGCATACCGAGGTGATCGCCGCTAATGATGATGGTGGTATTGGCGTAAAATGGCTGTTGCTTGACCCAGTCAACGAAGGCGGCAATTTGTTTGGAGGCGCAAGAATGGACATTATCATACTTTGCTTCAAACTGCTGTTTGCAGATATCTTTGTCCATCCAGCCGTCGGTAAAGTGAGTATCAACAGTCAGCATCTGCAGGTTGAATGGCTTGTCGGATTTACTGAGGCGGGTGGCTTCATCGCGAGCGAATTGAAAGAGCTTTTTGTCTTCGTAGCCCCACCATACCTTGTAATCTTGGGGGATTAAACCATGCTTTTGGGCGTAGGTAAAATCAATGATGTGGTAATTGCCGTGTTGCTCTAGTAGTTTGTCGCGTCCGCCGAAGGCTTTGTCTGAGCCCATGACGAATGATTGGTTGTAGCCAGCTTTTTCGAGCACCTGCCCGAGGGTGTAAGCGCCCGGCAAGAATTGATTGAAATCACCCATACCGTTGCGGTCGCGGTCACCAAACACGCCGCCGTCCTTGAGCGGTACGCCAGCGGATTGAGCGGTCATGCCGGCTACCGTCCAGGTGGTGCCGTGCGCAGGTAGGGCGCCACCAAGGCCTGAGGCTTGGTGTGAGAATGAGGTGTTGGTCAGGGCTAATTTCTCCAACTCCGGGATGACCGATTTATCGCTCATGCCACCACTAGCCTTTGAGGCGGGCGTATTTTCCAGTGACTCAACATAGATGTAGATCAAGTTGCGCTTGGTGGCCGGAAAGGTCAGTTTAACGCCGCGTGGATCGACATAACGTTGGTCATAAATCTTTGATGATTGGGCGAGGGCGATGATGTAGGCTGGGATGCTGAAACTTTGGACCAATAGCGCCAAGCTGATCATGAACAGGCCGCCTGCGTAATAGGCTTGGTGGCGCAGGCGGAGTGGTCGCTTCTTCCAACGCAGCTTCAGGATGATTGGCAGTAGCAGGATAATGAGTAACCCAATGACGTAAGGGATATTTTCCCAGACGGCCGAGGTAAAGCTGCTGGACTGCCCGCCTGCTAGGCCGTTCTTGAAATAAAATAAAATTTCGTCAATCTTGGCGTCACGAAATTGTACAATTTTGTAGCGGCTGGTAACGAAGAAAATAGCACTAAAAAGCAGCAACAGGACGATGGCCACACGAACGACAATGCGGCTGTTGGCACCGCGACTGGGTGGAGATGTGCTCATAGTTAGTATTATATCATTTTTGGCTCTGTTTGCGGGCTGGTTTGGGGGCTTATCATTTTCCTTCAAAACGCGTATACTATAAATTAAGCATGAACGGAACGAAAACGCGACGCCGTAGATTTGGCATTAGTTGGTGGATAGGCCTCGGGCTATTTGTGGCGCTGGTTGGGTGGATGTTTGTTGATATCTTGCAGCGAGAGGGCGGATTTGGTAAAAGCGACGAGGTGTTAGTGATGGGCACTAACGCTGGGTTCAAACCATTTGAGTATAAGCAGGGTAATGAAGTAGTTGGCTTTGACGTTGATTTGGCCAAGGAAATTGCCCGCAGCATGAATAAAGAGCTGAAGATTGAAGACATGTCGTTTGACGGGTTGCTGCCAGCGCTGGAATCGGGGCAAATTGATATAGCAGTTGCCGGTATGTCGGTGACGCCAGAGCGTGCCAAAAATGCGCTGTTTTCCGAGCCGTATTATTCAGCTTCGCAGCGGATCATTGTCAAGAAGGGTAGTCCGATTCGGAATCGACATCAACTGACGGGTAAGAAAATTGGTGTACAGTTAGGCACGACGGGTGATACGTTGGCCGGAAAAATTACTGGCGCTAAAGTGTCACAATTCCCAACCGCGCCAAGTGTGTTGACAGAGCTCAATGCTGGTGGCGTCGAGGCGGTGATTTTGGATGATGCGCCCGCTGCTCAGTACACGGCTGGCTTTCCAGATCTGGAGATTTTGCCGGGCGAGTTATCGAGTGAGCATTATGCGATTGCCATCAAAAATAATAATCACGACTTGCTAAAAAAAGTTAACCGAGTGCTGGCGGAGATGAAAAAGGACGGTCGGTACGACAATCTCATCCGCAAGCATTTTGGTGCCGCAGCGCTTGAATCGATGAAGAAAAAGGAGCTTGAACCGTGAATTTCTTTGAAGTGATTTTTGGTGACGGTCGGTGGCTATATCTATGGCATGGCCTAGAGGTGACGTTGGTGCTGACGGTCTTATCACTAATCCTCGGTACAATCATTGGCCTCGTGGTGGCGCTGCTTCGCACCTCGACGATCAAACCGCTCAACTGGATTGGCAAGATTTATGTGGACATTATCCGAGGGACGCCGCTCCTCGTCCAGCTGTTAATCATGTATTATGTCGTCTTTGGCTCGTATCAGTTTATGCCAAAAATTGTGGTGGCGGCAATTGCTTTTGGTATCAATAGTGGTGCGTACATTGGCGAGATCATCCGTGGCGGTATCGAAAGTGTTGACAAGGGGCAAATGGAGGCAGCGCGTTCGCTGGGATTCAGCCGGTGGCAGGCCATGCGTTTGGTGATTTTGCCGCAAGCGCTCAAAAATTCGTTGCCGGCGTTGATTAGCGAATTTATCGCTCTGTTGAAAGAGACCTCAGTCGTCGGCTGGATTGGGCTGAATGATATCATGCGCGGTGCTGATAACATTCGCTTTCAAACTGCCACGGCGTTTCAGTCATTGTTTGCCGCAGCGGTGATGTATTTGGCGTTGACCGCGATATTTACCCGCGTGATGACCCGAGTGGAGAGGAGATTGAAAGATGGCAGTGAATAAGGTGAAGGAAGTGGTGCAGCCGAGCATCGAGCGCCCAGCAATCATTACGGTGGTTAATCTCAAGAAACAGTTTGGCAGCAATCGTGTGCTCAGGGACATCGACGTTGAAATTCATGAAGGCGAAGTGGTTGTGGTTGTTGGTTCAAGTGGTTCTGGTAAATCAACCTTTTTGCGCTGCTTGAATTTGCTGGAGACGCCAACGGGCGGACGCATTGTCATTGATGGCGTGGAAACGACAGCGCCGAAAGTCGACCTTAACGCCCTGCGCCAAAAAGTTGGCATGGTGTTTCAATCGTTCAATCTGTTCCCGAACTTGAGCGTGCTGGATAATATCAAACTAGCGCCGCGGAAGTTACGCAAATTGTCTGACCGGGCGGCGACTCGCTTGGCGAAGAAATTGCTCGCGGATGTGGGGCTGGCAGACAAGGCTGGAGCCTTTCCTTCGCAGCTCTCAGGCGGGCAAAAGCAACGCGTCGCCATCGCTAGAGCCCTAGCCATGGAGCCAGACATCATGCTGTTTGATGAGCCGACCTCGGCGCTTGATCCCGAGATGATCGGCGAGGTGCTGGATGTGATTCGTGAGGTTGCTGCCAAAGGTATGACCATGGTTATCGTCACGCATGAAATGAAGTTTGCGCGCGAAGTGGCTACGCGGATGATTTTCCTGGACAAGGGCGAGATTATCGAAAATGGTCCGCCAGGGCAGGTGATGGACCATCCGGTGACTGAGCGGGCACGGAAGTTTTTCGGCGTCAGCGGTAAATAGGCGATATGAAAACACCTACCAAGTTTTTAGAAAAATCACAACGTCGCCGCGTGTACCTACCGTTTGTTGTGATGGCTGTTAGCCTGGCTTTTATTGTTCTTTGCGGCTGGTATATTTGGTCGCATTCACAGATGACAGAACTGCCACGACCTTCAGACGCCGCTCGCTTTAAGGCCGCTTATTCCCGCGTGGCGAATGACAATCGTTTTGTCTTTGCGTCGGTTAGCGAGGTTTTGGAGAAATTTGAATCAGGCAGTGGCTTGATTTTTCTCGGCTTTCAACAGTGCCCGTGGTGTCAGCAGCTGGCGCCAATTGTCGATGAAGTCGCCAAAGCCGAAGGGCTGGACAAGATTTACTATCTCGACATTCGCCATGCCCGCGAAACCAATGACGATACCTACAAAAAATTGGTCGAGAAGCTAAAGCCACATCTTCGCACTGATCAGAATGGCCAACCGCGAGTGTATGTTCCTGATGTGACGGCGCTGAAGGATGGTCATGTGGTCGGTCATTTCCTCCAGGAGACCACAGTTGATGGTGAAAAGGCCACCGCTGATACCTATTGGACAGAGGAGCGCCGCGCCCGGGCGATCGAGCAGCTGAGGCGGATGATTCGGGCCATGCGCTGAGCTTGTTACAATTCACTCATTATCTGAACATCGGTTGATTCATTAACCAGCCAGTTGAGGTCAACCTCTGTTAGGTAACTCGGCAAAATCCGTGTGGTTTTCGGATCGACAAAGCCGCACTCCGCTACTTCCTCGACGCCGTGCGATGTTTGCTCCAGGTCGATGTGCCGGTAATCTTGCCAGTTGGTGATGGCAAAGAAAAACTCAAGTTGCTCGGCCATGCCGTATTTGGACGAGGGGTTGGTGTCGGTGAATTGCTGGATAAATAATAGCTTACCAATATTTGGTTTGACACCAGTTTCCTCGATCATTTCCCGACGCAGGCCATCCAGTAAACTTTCGCCCAGTTCCAAACCGCCGCCCGGCGCACACCAAAACTCCCGCCCCGTGCCGTTATTTGCGGTCAATTTTTGGCAAAACATTTCGCCCTGATCGTTGATAATAATTCCGCGTACGCTAATTCGCCGCTGCATAGAACCTCCTTTGCTTTTATACTCGCCAGAGGTTCTAATTGATTGAACGTACGCTGCAAATAATTTCGTGGTCGGGGTGACTGGATTTGAACCAGCGACCTCACCGTCCCGAACGGTGCGCGCTACCGAGCTGCGCCACACCCCGACGCTAGCAATAGTATACTAAAAAATGACTCGAGAAAAAAGATAGCGAACAGAAACGCTATGACATTAGTATATAATAAATACCAATGATCACCGACCACCTCCTCGCCAAACACCCCATCATTTCCGACCAAGTCGACGCCAAAGAACTTGGTGTGTTGCTGCGGGAGTTGGAAAAGGTACTGCGAAGCGGCGTGGCAGGAAACGTCGTCGAGTTTGGCTGTTATGTCGGTACGACCAGTTTGTTCATGCGGCGGCTATTGGATGCCTATGATTTTACCGGTGAGTTTCATGTTTACGATTCGTTTGCTGGCCTACCAGAAAAAACCCAGGCAGACATTAGCGCTGCCGGTGAGCAGTTCAAGGCGGGCGAGTTGCTAGCGCCGCGTAAAACCTTCATCCAGAATTTCAAAAAGGCCGGCTTGAAGCTGCCAACTATTCACAAGGGCTGGTTTGCTGATTTTACCCCTGACGACGTGCCGGAAAGTATCATCTTTGCGTTTTTTGACGGCGATTTTTATGAATCAATCGCCGACTCGTTTCGATTGTGCGACGGCAAATTTGATAAAAGGGCGACCATCATCGTTGATGACTATGCTAACGAAGCACTGCCAGGCGCGGCGCGGGCGGTCGATGAATGGCTAAAGGGCCATCCGGCTCAGCTGGTAGTCGAGGCATCTTTGGCAATCATTCGAGGATAGTGTGTATTGACGATAGTTAACTTTTCCTGCATAATAATACGGCTATGATGGCGTTTTTTACTACATTCTCCTCGTCGTTCCAGCTGGCGATATCATTTTGGCCATTTGCTGCGCTGCTCTTGACATTTCCGCTGCTCGTCGTGCAGTACATGCGATTACGACGACTGGTAGTTGGCAGGATGGTCATGGTGTACCTGGTCGTATTGTATGCACTGGGACTCGTGGCGTTTACGCTTTATCCAATGCCAGATAATCCAGCGTGGTTTTGTGCGCATCACGCGGTCTCACCACAGCTGCACCCACTCGCATCAATTATGGACATACAAACTGAAGGGTTGCGAGCTGTTCTACAGGTAACGATGAACATAGTATTTTTTATACCGCTTGGTATGTTTTTGCGAGTGATGTACCATGTGCGCTGGCGTATAGTTGTGTTATTAGGCCTTGCCCTATCTCTAACGATCGAAGTGACCCAGCTCACGGGTGCGTTTGGGCTGTACCCATGTAGCTATAGACTGTTTGATGTTGATGACTTGCTACTTAATACCGGAGGTGCTTTGGTCGGCTATTGGTGCGGTTGGCTACTGCCAGACCTGCGTAACGTAAAGCGCGGTGAAACCGTGACAACACAGCCGGGTCTGGTGCGGCGATTAGTGGCGTTTACACTTGACGTGGTTGCGGCATTTATCGTGATGACGTGTATTGGTATTGTATGGTATATCACGATGCCGGGCCTGGCGGGGAATACTACTGCGGTGCTGTCGTATAGTATTCTTACCGGTAGTGAGTTGGTGATTCAGCTAATCATGCCGCTCATGTTGGGTGGGCGAACGATTGGTGGCTGGATGACGGGGATATCACTGGATGACCAGGAACGTTCGTGGCTTCATCGGCTGACGATGTATATGCTGCGGCTAGGCTATATTGGTTTGTTTATGTGTGGCATCATGTTGGGGCCTGGGACTGGTATGCTTATTATTATTGGTTGGCTCGGGGTGACATTAGTTAGCTGGTGGCGATACCACCGTTTGCCATACACGATCATTGATGCAATCTGGCCTCGCTGGCAGTGATCCATATAGCCAATTAAGCGATACTTGTGTTCTCGGACGTATATGCTACTATTATTAGTATAACCATAATACAAAAAGGGGATGGGGGTATGGATCCATTACATATTACATCAGAAATCGGTAGACTCAAGACAGTGCTATTGCATCGTCCGGGCGAAGAATTAGAAAACTTAACACCAGACTATTTGACTAATCTGCTGTTTGACGACATTCCATACTTGCAGGTTGCTCAAAAGGAACACGATGCATTTGCTCAGGTACTGCGTGATCATGGTGTCGAGGTGCTGTATCTTGACCAGTTGGTGACCGAGGCACTATATACTGATCAATTACGCGAGCAGTTCGTCGATGAAATGTTGGCAAATTCAAAGCAAGGCTCGCGCCGTGTTACCAGAGTGTTGCGCCAATTCCTGCTGGATCTACCAACGAACGCGATGGTGCGTAAAATTATGGCCGGTGTGCGCAAGGATGAAATCACGCTGCCACCAGACCAGCACCAGCAGCTGCACAACATGATCGAGAAAAATCATTATCCATTCTACCTCGACCCAATGCCAAACCTGTATTTTACGCGTGACCCAGCTGCAACCATCGGTCACGGCCTAACGATCAACAAGATGCACTGGCCGGCGCGCCGTCGTGAGTCGCTGTTCATGCGCTATATTATTGACCATCATCCCCGGTTTGCTAACAAGAATGTGCCGGTGTGGTATGATCGCCACGAAAAGTTCTCAATCGAAGGTGGCGATGAACTGGTGCTGAGCAGTGAAGCAATGGCCATCGGCGTATCAGAGCGTACTACGGCTGAGGCGATTGAAAAGATGGCGGCCAAGCTATTTGCTGGCTCTAACTTTAAGAAAGTTATCGCCATGGAGATTCCAAAGTCGCACGCCTTTATGCACCTCGATACCGTGTTTACCATGATTGACCGGGATAAGTTTACCATTCATCCAGAAATTCGCGATCGTGGCGGCAAGATGAATTGTTTCGTATTGGAAAAGGTTGAGGGTCAGCCATTCCCACGCATTACGCATGAGACGGATCTCGAGCATGTCTTGCGAGTAGCCTTGGGCCTACCGAGCGTCACCTTGATCGAATGTGGCGGCGGCGATCCAATCGCGGCGGCTCGTGAGCAGTGGAACGACGGCTCCAACACCTTGGCAATTGCGCCGGGCGTGGTGGTGACCTATGACCGCAACTATGTCACTAACCAAAAATTGCGCGAGCACGGCGTTGAAGTTATAGAAGTGAGCGGTGCTGAGCTTGGCCGTGGCCGTGGTGGTCCGCGCTGTATGAGCATGCCGCTAGTAAGGGAGGATGTATAAATGGCACAAAGTTTGAAAGGGCGATCATTCCTAACGCTGGGTGATTTTACGGCGAGTGACATTCGATTGCTACTGACGACGGCAAATGAGTATAAGCGGATGAAGTACGCTGGTACGCCGCATCGGATTCATGAGGGCAAGAATATCGCATTGTTATTTGAAAAAACCTCGACGCGGACGCGCTGCGCCTTTACGGTGGCGGCTAACGACCTCGGTATCGCGCCGGAATATCTCGGTAAGGACGATATTCAGCTTGGCAAGAAAGAGACGGTCGAGGATACCGCCAAGGTGCTCGGCCGGATGTTTGATGGTATTGAGTTTCGCGGTTTTGCACACAAAACTGTGGAGGATCTAGCGAAGCACGCCGGCGTGCCAGTATGGAATGGATTGACTGATAAGTTCCATCCAACGCAGATTCTAGCTGACTTTATGACTATCGAGGAGCACCTCGGTCGGCTGCACGGCGTCAAGCTGGTGTTTGTCGGCGACGGCCGCAACAACATGGCGAATAGTTTGCTGCTCGGCTCTGCGATCATGGGGCTGGACTTTCGGATTTTAGCGCCGCGTGAATTGTTCCCTGAAGAGGGTCTCGTACATCGTGCGCACGAATTAGCACATCAGAGCCATGGACGGATTACTATCACTGATAATTTTGAGGAAGCCTTGCGCGGTGCGGATGCCGTTTATACCGATGTTTGGGTGTCGATGGGCGAAGAGGACAAGTTCGCTGAGCGTATCAATCAGCTGCGCCACTTCCAGGTTAATCGTGACATGCTGAACCTTACCGGCAATCCTGAAGTCAAGTTCATGCACTGCCTGCCGGCCTTTCATGATGCGTTGACCACGACCGGCCAGCACATTAGAGACGATTTCGGGCTAGAGTCAATGGAGGTGACGGATGACGTCTTCCGCTCGCCGAATTCGATCGTCTTTGACCAGGCGGAGAATCGTATGCATACCATCAAGGCGGTTATCGCTTTGACGCTGTAGATGTCGTAATACAGGAGTAAAGGAGGCTCCGGACATGGTAGAAAAAATTAAAAAAGTAAAGAAAAAGCTACGGTCACCGTCAGCGTTTACCGTGCTTTTCGTCGTCATTGCCATGATGGCAGCCCTGACGTGGATTATCCCGTCTGGTGTGTACGAAACAAAACCAGATCCAAGTGATGCGGAAAAGACAGTGCGCATCGCTGGTACGTACAAGCAAACCGATAAGGTTACTACCAAAAAAGCCGATGACGGCACCGAGACAACTACCGACTCTCGACAGGGCTTGTGGGATGCAGCGCTTGCACCGATCAAGGGTATGAGCGAGAAGCTTGACGTTATCGTTTTCGTGTTAATTCTCGGTGGTTTCCTCGGGGTGACGATGAAGACTGGCGCGCTGGATGCAACGCTTGGTGCCATGCTGCGCAAGATGAAGGGTAAGGAGAAATGGCTTATTCCAATTCTCATGGTATTCTTCGCTATCGGTGGCACTACCTATGGTATGCAGGAAGAGGCGGTGGCGTTTTATGCACTGGTGGTGCCGATCATGATGGCGGCTGGCTATAACGCCATGACCGCGGTGATGGTGATCGTGCTGGGTGCTGGTACTGGTGTGCTTGGTTCAACCCTAAATCCATTTTCAACCGGTATTGCTGCTAAGTCGGCTGATGTGCCACTCGGTAACGTGTTGGGCCTCCAGTCAATAATTTTGCTACTCTGTTTGGTGGCAGCTATCGTGTTCACTATGCGATATGCCTCAAAGGTAAAAGCTGGTAAGTATAAAGATGATGTTCGCTACAAGCCAGCCACAACTGCGCTCGATATGAGCAACGTGCCAGAGTTTACCGGTCCGCGTAAAGCCGTGATGGCGGTCTTTGGTATTACCTTCGTATTGATGATCATCTCGCTGATCCCGTGGGGTAACTGGGGGATCACGCTGTTTGCCGATATCCATAAATGGTTCACAGAGCTACCGGTTGTTGGTGCTATCTTGGGTCTCGATCATGTCTTGCCGTTTGGTGAATGGTACTTTAACGAGATTTCAACCCTGTTCCTACTATCAACCCTCGTCATTGCAGCGATTTATTATCGCCAATTCAAGAAAGAAGAAGTCTTTGTTGTCGATACTTTCTTGAAGGGTACGGCTGACCTACTGAGCGTGGCACTGATCATCGCAGTGGCAGCTGGTGTCGGCGTAGTGATGCAGAACGGTGCGATCCAAGACACCATCATCAGCTGGGGTGAATCTGCACTGAAGGGCGCGGGTAGTTTCGTCGGTGTTCTAGCCTACATTTTCTACTTGCCGATGAGCTTTATCATTCCATCATCATCCGGTCTAGCGGCAGCAACCATGCCAGTCATCGCGCCAGTAGCTGATCTGGTCGGCTCCAGCAAGGAGATCATCGTTGTCGCCTTTGCTACAGCCTCAGGTTTGTTGAATATGATGGCGCCAACTATTGCTTCGTTGATGGGTGGCCTAGCCCTAGCTGGCGTGTCGTACCGTGCATGGTTGAAGCGTTCAATACCAATTATGGTGGTCTTTGCGATCATTAGCCTCGTAGCTATCACAGTATACGGAGCCATCGCCTAATGAATCAGCAGCGAACCATTGTCGTCGCGCTTGGAGGCAATGCCCTGCAACGTCAGGGCGAGGCCTCGTCTCAGGCGCAGCAGCGAGTGGCCGACGAAACAATCGCCCAGCTCCTGCCGCTGATTCAAGCCGGCCACCGTGTAGCCATCGTCCATGGCAATGGCCCGCAGGTTGGCAACATCGTCCTACACGAGGAAGCGATTAACACTGAGGCGGTGCCGAGCTTACCGCTGGAGGATTCTGGTGCGATGAGCCAGGGCCTCATTGGTTTTTGGCTGCAGCAAGCGATCCACGATGCGCTGGCGACTCGCGGTGTGCATGATAAGTATGCAGTGAGCATCGTTACCCAGACGGTGGTTGATCAGGCTGATCCAGCATTTCAAAATCCAACCAAGCCAATCGGACCATTTTATTCAGAAGAAGAAGCCAAAAAAGTGCAGGCCGAGCGTGGCTATACAGTACGTGAGGACTCGGGTCGTGGCTGGCGGCGCGTCGTGCCATCACCAAAGCCTCAGGAAATCGTCGAGGCTCCCGTCATCAAGGCGCTGGTCGATGCTGGCGTGTTGGTTGTCTCGACTGGCGGCGGCGGTATTCCGGTGCTGCGTGATGCATCGGGCCAGTTAAGCGGCGTAGCGGCGGTGATCGACAAAGATTTTGGTGCGGCCAAGCTAGCAGATATGCTCGAGGCCGATACGCTGCTAATCCTGACGTCGGTTGATGCGGCCAAAATCAACTTTGGCCAGCCGACGGAGCAGGCGCTTGGCGAGGTATCGGTTGAGGAGCTGCAGCAGCACATTGATGCTGGGCAGTTTGCGGCCGGCTCAATGCTACCGAAAACCCAAGCGGCACTGAGTTTTGTGGCTGGTGCTTCGGGGCGCACAGCAATCATCACCTCGCTTGAAAAAACTGCTGACGCCATCAATGGTGTCGCCGGTACGCGCATCAAGAGTTAGCTATTTCATCAGCTATTCCTATGACCACTGGTCGTAGTCAGCAACTCGACCGGTGGTTTATTTGATATAATTCAACTGGTAGTATGTTGTCGTTTATGGGCGGTGGCGGCACAATGATGCTGAGACATATAACGAAAGGAGAAATCGTGCATACTATTGGTAATGTTATAGCTCAACGTCGTAAACAGCGTAATTTAACACAACAGGCCTTAGCAGAGCGGCTCGGGGTGAGTGATAAAGCTGTCTCCAAATGGGAGCGCCACTTGTCATTTCCAGATATCACGCTGTTGCCTCAGCTGGCAAGCGAGTTGGGGGTAAGCGTCGATACGCTACTTGACGGCAAGGCAGCTGAACAATTAGCTGAGGATACCGAAACGGTTCAGAAGCTTAGCCGCTTAACGGATTATAGCCAGAAAGTATCGCGTAGTCGGGCGAGCTGGATCGTCTTTATTGTCTTTTCGGTATTGTGCTTTTTGGCGGTGGCAGCAACATTGATCGTTAATGTGTCACTCATCTATGCAACTAGTCGATCAAATCTTTGGTGGCCGTACGTAGCCACTCCTGTTGCGGCGGTGTGGGCCCCGTACGCTATCATCATGTCGCGTTTCGCGCATCGTTGGTGGGTGGCTGGGGGCGTATTTACTATACTGCTGACCTGCTGCATGTTTGTCATTGAGTTTCTCACAGGTACGAGTGCAAGCGGCTGGATAGGGGGAATATATTTTCCGGCCCTGGCGGTGACGCTGATGTTTCCGGTGCTCAATGTTGTGCTCCGGCGAAACCATACCAATGGCTGGTTTGTCGCTGCAGCTAATCTATCGTTGGCGGCTATTGTGATGGTATTTTTAAATTGGGTCATTGATGTATTTATCAGTGCTAGTGGTGGAGCAGCACAGCTGGCGTCACGCGGGATGAATCAGTTTGTACAGGTGATCATAGCAGCTAGCTTAGTCGCGGTAGCGATTAGTTGTGTGATTATTGGCCTTGGTACGCACCAAAAACGCCTCAAATAGGCTATACTGAGTACATGATAGAATATCTGCATTCAACAGGTGAAGCAATTGTGCCGATTCAGACATTACGTAGCGGTAGTTGGCTGCGCTGCGAGCGACCGACCGAGCAGGAAGTATCCGAGTTGCTGACGCTGGGGATGGATGAGGATATGATTAGTGACGCACTCGACCCGCACGAGGTACCGCGTATTGAGTTTGATGATGAGTGGACGTACTTGATCGCCCGGCTACCGGATACGGATGATGATTTTAATGATTTTACCACGCCAATTTTGTTTGGTATTCACAAGGAGTATGTGGTGACATTGTCGCGCGATAGCTTGGGTCGGCTGTGGCAGCCGTTTATCGATAAGACGCGGGTGCGGACGTCGCGGCGGATTGAACTGGTGGTGGCGATGATCGAGGCGGTATCAAGTCAGTACCAGCGGCGGGTGGCGACGATCAATCGTCAGATGCGGGCGGCGACTGATGATATTCACACCTTGCGGGCGCGTGATATCGTTACCTTGACCGAGTATGAGCGCAAGTTAAATGATTATCTGGATGCCTTGCTGCCGATGAACTGGGCGATTGAGCGGTTGATTGCCAATCGCAGCTTGCGACTCAAGGATGATGACAAGGATGATGTCGAAGATATTTCCATCGACCTCGAGCAGGTGATTAGCCGGTGTAAATCGCTGCTGCGAACCATCACCAATGTGCGTGATAGCTACCGGGCGGTGATGGATACTCGGTTGAATGAGACAATTCGATTGCTAACGGTGATCACGGTGGCGCTGACTATCCCGACGATGGTCGCTGGGCTATATGGCATGAATGTGCCCTTGCCGGCTGCAGAGAGCCCGGTGACCTTCTGGGTAGTTATCGGTGGCAGCGCGCTCGCGGCACTGGCGATCGGCTATTATTTCTTGAAGCGGCGCTGAGATCCTTGGCGGGATGGCGCTTGTGCTTGCCGTTATTTTCGGGTATAATAAAGCGACATGGACATCAAGAAACTGATTCACTTTTTTAAGGATAAATTAGCGCAGCTGCCGGCTATGCGCGAACTGCACGACCCTGAGAATTCGCGGTTTGTTGCCTGGTGGAGCGAGGTGATGGCGACCGGTGAGGAAATGGGTGACGCGTATATGCACCGAGTGATGCGGATCGAATTTTTGCCGGCAATTGTTTCCGAGGGCGGGGATAATTCTGAGGAATTCGCCCAAGCCTATCAACGCGGCATGGACGAGGCGGAGGCCTTGATGCGGGCAACGATTGAAGGCCTGGAAAATCTCCAACGCAAAGCCGAAGCTGCCAAGCGCAGTCCCAAGCATGCGCACGAAGTGGTCTCGCCCTACGTTGCTCTTAGCGACGAGCAGGTCAAGCAAGTCACTCAGGCGATGCACCTCGATCGGTATGATGGCCAGACGCAGCGGACGGTCAAGCGTCTTCTCGAGGAGCTCAAAAATGGTGGCACAAACAAGGACGCTATCGTTGACGCCGTAACGTGGCTGGCTGAGCAGCAGCCCGATGCATTGGTGGCGTTTCTGCTAGCGGCAAGTCACGCGGCGTAACGTCGGCTACTGCGGCTACTCGGTTAGGTGCGATAATTGTAATTGGGCGTTAGTCCCGGGTTTTATTATTCTGCTAGCACGCCATATCCCAGCAGTCCATCGTAGCGCCTCTCGTGGTTGGTGAATACGCGGATACGGTTCATTTCATTACCGCCGACGGTGGTTAGAATGCCGTCGTTATTTTTGAGGACAATATTCGTGTGGTCACCAAACACTGGTGAGCTACGATAAATTGCCACGTCGCCCGGCCGCGGTTGATAGCCAGAGCCGACGGGCTTGAACCGCCCAGCCGCCTCGTAATATTCACGCAAGGTAAATGTTCCTGGAATGCGCCAGCCGCCAGTGTGCGGATTTTTCAGCGGTGCGTTCGCCTGCTGCATGACCCAGCTCACAAAATCAGCGCACCACGCTTCACGGACGCCTTGGCTGAATTTGGTGCCGGCGGACTGTGCTTCGAATTCAGTTTTGGCGAGGCTGATAATTTTTTGCCGGGTTGGGTGTAAATTTATGGTATCAATCTGTGGGAATGTCGCCTCGCCGCGTGACGGATCGACGTTACTGGCCACCCTTAACGAATGAAGTTTATGAGCAATCTTTGGCCAGTACAGCGCGCCGAGACTGATACAAACAGCGATCAATGGTATCAGCACCAGCGCAAATACGTATCGTTTCCTGAGACGACTCTGCGGCCGCGTGATAGAGAGTTCGGGTTTCTTTGGCATATAGCTAGTATAGCGGCATCGTATCGGCTTGGCTAGATCCCCCGGTTGCACCTCCCGCCTGGAGTGCTATAATTACTAGATAATAGATAGCTTGGCAGGGAGTCACTCTATCATTTAAGGTATACAGTGCTGAAATAGAGCGCGGAAAGGAGTTATACATGGCTCAACCTGAACCAATCATAACAGTTGACCAACTCGTCAAGACCTATAGCGGCAAGAATGTTGTTGATGGCGTGTCGTTTGAGGTCAAGAAAGGCGAGATCTTTGGTATCCTCGGTCCCAATGGTGCCGGCAAGACGACGACGCTCGAGATGCTCGAGGCACTCAGGCCGATTGACGGTGGTACGGCAATTATTAATGGGATTAATGTCACCAAGAACCCAAAGCGCGTCAAGAACATCATTGGTATTCAGCTACAATCGACAACGTTTTATGACAAGCTGACCCTGCGTGAACAACTGAAAATGTTTGCTAGCCTGTATGGCCAGACGGTTGACGCTGATGCGCTACTCGCCAAGGTGCAGTTGACCGATAAAGCTAAAAGCTACGTCGAGCAGCTCTCGGGCGGACAAAAGCAACGTTTCGCCATCGCGTCGACGCTGGTCAATAACCCGACGGTGCTGTTCCTCGATGAGCCGACCACCGGGTTGGACCCGCAGGCTCGCCGCAACTTGTGGGATTTGATTAAAGAGATCCGCGATGAAGGCATTACCATTCTTTTGACCACGCACTATATGGACGAGGCCGAGCTGCTGTGTGACCGCTTGGCAATTATGGATAATGGTAAAATCATCACCATTGATACACCGCATAATCTGATCCAGCAACTACTGGCGCGCGGTTTCAAGAAAAAGCAAGTTGTCGAGCAAGCCAATTTGGAAGACGTATTTATTGACTTAACAGGAAAGGCGATTCGGGATTAGTATGAAAAAATATTGGACTGGTGTATTTGGGCAAGTACGTGCTCAGCAAAGACGATTTGTCCGCGATAAAATGTCGCTATTCTTTACTTTCTTGTTTCCGCTGTTATTCTTGTTTATATTTGGCTCAATCTTTAAGAATCAATCGACCAGCTTTAATGTGGCGATTATCAATAATTCACAAACAGAATTTGCGAAAAATTTTGTCGATAACGCCAAGGGAAACGCTAAAGATTCGGTTCTCAAGATCAAAGATGTCAAGGATATGGACGATGCCCGTGAGAAGCTTAAGCGCTCGGAGCTGAATGGTATCATTGAACTACCGAGCGGGTTTGGCGAAGTAAAGGGAGAAGGTAATAATGCCAAGCCGACCGGTACGATCAATGTGCTGTACGGCAAGGGCTCGGAGCAAACCGGTAGTGCGCTGACCGCAGTGATGGGCCAGATTGCTGATGAGATTAACAAGCACATGGGCCAGCCGGAAGCACCAATTAAAGCCGCTGGTAAAGCAGTCGGTGATGAGCAGCTAAAATCGTTTGACTATACCTTTACGGGACTGCTCGCCTTTAGCTTGATGAGCATGGGTATCTTTGGCTTGGCTAATCAAATGCCAGCTGAAAAGCAGCGCGGTTCCTACCGGCGCCTGCGTGCTGCACCGTTTACCTCGGGCCAGCTGATTATTGCCATGGCGATTCATTATGTCATCATCTCGCTACTGAGCCTCGCGATGATGGTGGTTGTCGGTACATTCGTGTTCCAATTTAATATGCGCGGCGATTGGGGGCTCTTTGTCCTCATGGCAGTGCTGGCGGCCTTTATGATGGTGGGCCTAGGTCTATTAATTGGTGGTTGGGCAAAGAATGAAAATCAATCAGCCCCTCTAGCCAACTTGATTTCCTTCCCGATGATGTTCTTGTCTGGTGCGTTTTTCCCAGTTTATTTATTCCCAGAATGGTTGCGCGGTGCGGCACAATTCATCCCGATGACCCCGATTACGGAAGGATTTCGTTTGATCATGACTGAGCATGCCAGCTTGATTGAGGTTCTACCGCAACTTGGTGCCGTGACCGCATGGATTCTCGTTGCTTACGTTGCAGCGATCAAGCTATTTCGATGGGAATAGAATCGGTCCTCAACTTGTCTCTATGACAAGCAGCCGCCGGGCAAGTCCGTTTTGGGCATGGTCCGGCGGTTATTTTTGTAACTACATCCCCGACATCTTGGCTGATGTAGAGCAACGATTATGTTATGGTGTATAATAGCACATATGAAGTGGCTTGATGATATCGTAGATCAGTTTCGAAATGTAGATAAAGAAGTACTCGTTTCCTCGGGTGCATCGCCGTCGGGGGTATATCATGTGGGGCATTTGCGCGAGATCGTCATTGCTGACGCCGTAGTGCGGGCGCTAAAACAGGCTGGTATTCGGGCGCGCCACGTTCACGTTTCAGATAACCTCGATGCCTTTCGTAAAGTACCGGTTAATTTGCCGGCCAGTTACGAGCAGTACTTGGGTATGCCGCTCTATACGGTGCCATCACCAGATGATCGGTACAGTTCGTGGGGGGATTTTTGCCTCAAGCCATTCCTCGACAGTGCCGATAAAATTGGCGTCACCATGGACGTGGTCTATGCCAGCGATAAGTATCGGAGCGGGTTTTTTGTGCCGGCCATCGAGCGCTCGCTGCGCCGCATTGACAAAGCTAAGTCAGCCATTCAGGAAGTGTCGGGTCGGCAGCTGGATGATCAATGGTCGCCAATTCAGATCATGGAGCATGGTCGGCTGAAAAATCGCCGGTTCGTCAGCATGGATAGCGATGCTAAAACGATCACCTATCGTAGTCATGATGACTCGGAGCACACGGTTCGGTACGATGACGGGCAGGTAAAGCTGGACTGGCGGCTGGACTGGCCGGGGCGGTGGTGGCTGCTTGGCGTTGATGTTGAGCCGTTTGGCCGTGACCATGCGACGAAGGGCGGCTCGTATGATACCGGCAGGCGGATCGCCCGTGAGGTTTATGGCATTGATGCGCCGGTGCCAGTGCCATATGACTTTGTCAATCGCACGGGTGACACCAAAAAGATGAGTGCCAGCAAAGGCACCGGCGTGAACGCGCATGATGTTGTCGATATGCTGCCGCCTGAAGTGGTGCGCTATTTCATGCTCCGGTATTCGCCGGCCAAGCGACTGTATTTTGACGAGACCGATAGCCTGGTGCGGCTGGTTGACGACTTCGCGGCGATGAAGCAGCATCCACAAAATGAGCTCGACGAACAGCTATTATTCCTGTGTACTGACGGGCTGAATCATCCAGCGGTCAGCTCAATTCCATTCTCGCATCTGGTCATTTCATACCAAGCGGCGCTGTGCGACACGGCAAAAACGGTGGAAATTTTGCGGCGCAGTCCGGAATACGCCCGCATCGTCGATGAGGAAGAGACGGTGATTATCACGGAACTAGGCTACGTCAGCCGGTGGCTGGAAAAGTGGGCGCCTGAATCATTGAAGTTTCGCCTGGCGGACGAGGTACACCCCGACGAGTTTTCGCCAGAGCAAAAAGAATACCTGCGGCGGTTGGCTGATGATATCGCTAAGGCGCCGGCTGAGGCTGATGGTAATTGGTTTCATCAAGCAATTTACGCCTACAAGGAAAGCGGCTTGCTGCCGCCGCGGGAACTATTCACCACCATCTACCGCGTGCTCATTGGCAAAGATTCCGGCCCGCGCGCTGGCTGGTTCTTGTCAATCTTGCCGCGCGACTGGCTGGTTGAGCGGCTGCGACTGGTCAAGTAAGAATTTTGGCGAGGCTGGGTTGGGGCGGATTCTGTCTGCCTGACTGCTTCTTGACATCCGCCGTTCATCCAGTGTAAAATATTACACCTGGGCGCAGGGTAAACCGTACTGAGTAGTTGGAGAGTTCTTACATTACGGCTACTGATACTTGAATAACGTGAAAGGTAACAATGCTACACGAATTATCGATCAGAAATAAATTAATCGTCATGGGTGCGGTGATGAGCGCACTGTTTTTGGTAGCGCTGGATCAGACGATTGTCTCGACGGCGCTGGCGGCGATCGTCAAGGAATTTAATAGCTTCACGTCGCTTGGCTTTATCGTGACCGCTTATATGTTGACCACCACGGTGACCGTGCCGCTGGCTGGTAAGCTGAGTGACATGTACGGCCGCAAGCCACTGCTGCTGGCTGGAGTGAGTATCTTTACCATCGGCTCGCTGCTGAGTGGCCTGGCGCCGACAGTCGAGTGGCTGATTGCGTGGCGGGCGCTGCAGGGTATCGGCGGCGGTATCATCACTGCGAACGCCTTTACCATCGTTGGCGACCTCTTTCCGCCAAAACAACGCGGCAAATGGCAGGGACTCATCGGTGCAGTGTTTGGTGTGAGTTCAGTGGTCGGGCCGCTTTTGGGTGGCTGGTTGACGGACGGTGTGTCGCTGTTTGGTATGGTCAGTGATTGGCGCTGGACGTTCTTGATCAATGTGCCGATCGGGGCAATCGCCACGGTGCTCATCATTCGCTACTGCCCGCAGATCAAGCATGACCGCATACACAAGCCTGATTACCTCGGTGCGCTATTGATTACCATTGCGCTAGCGACGCTGGTGCTGGCGGTAGACAACACAGAGATGATCTTTAAGGGGCTAATCGAGAGTGGTGTTAGCCTAGCGCTGATTCAGGGCGTATTGCTGACGGTATCGGCGCTGGCAGCGCTGGGTTTTGTTCTCATTGAGCGGCGAGCTAAGCAGCCGATCCTACCGCTACGGTTCTTTGCCAATCGGACATATTGTTTGATCATGGTAGCAGCCAGCTTGTTTGGCGCAGCCTTTATGGGCGCAATTCTCTATCTAACGCAGTTTAATCAGCAAGTGTTTGGCGCCACGGCCTCGCAGGCTGGGCTAATGTTGCTGCCGATGGTGGCGGGCATCATGACGAGCTCAATCACGGTCGGCCGGCTGGTTGCCAAGACTGGTCGGTACAAGCGCTGGATCGTCGGTGGCTTTGGTGTGACGGCGGCCAGTGTAGCGGCGTTGACTATCTTGCAGCCCGAGTCTCCGTATTGGCACGAGGCGGTAGTGATGGCGCTAGCCGGGTTAGGACTGGGGTCAACTATGCCGATCTTGACCTTGGCGGTGCAGAACGAGTTTACGCAAAAAGACCTCGGTGCAGCGACGTCCAGCGTGCAGCTATTTCGCGGGCTGGGTTCGACAATTGGTGCGGCGGTATTCTCGGGTGTATTGACCGCTGGCATCCTAGCCCATGTCGGTGATCCGCACCAGCTACCGTATGTTCAGAGTTTACAGCGCTCACCGGCTGCGCAGCAGATGCTGTCTGGCGAGCTAAATGCTGACGTGCTGCTGCGGCTGAATGCCCAAAAAGAGACGATCGCTCGGGCGGCGGCCCAAGGGTTTGAGCGGCTACCAGCACCGGCCCAGGCTCAGGCAAAACAGCAGTTTAGTCGGCAGCAGGATGAATTTACCAATGTCATTCTCCATGCCTTTGCCGACGGGCTGCATCAGGTATTCTTGATCAGTTCGGGGCTGATGGTTGTTGCGATGATTGCAGTCATGCCGGTTCGGGAAAAGCGGCTACGCGGCTAATTGCCAGAGTGGTGTTTTCTGGGGTATAATTTTCTCATGACGGTGGGCTACTTTGAGCGGCGATGTATGGGTGATTCGTTAGGGCAAACGCATCAGTTTCATCGTGGCGTGTGGGCGCACGTCAGTGGTACGCTATGTCCAGATGAATTGGCCGAGCAGTTTGGCCTCGATGAAAACATTGTTCGTGACGCGGCCGATGTGCGCGAGCTACCGCGGATGGAATACAGCGGTGGTATTGAGTACGTTTTTGTGCGGCTGCCGCTCGTCCGGGATGATGCTATAAAGACCGCGCCGCTGCTCGCTGCTGTATCAAAAACCCAGTTTGTAACGATTAATCCTGCCAGTAATTTCTCGCCGCAAGCCGCCGAGCCGTTCCTCACGACCACGACCGATAAGCCCGGCGCGCTCCTTGCAGCGACTATCGCTTGTGTGGTGGCGGCGTATGAGCAACAGATCCATGACCTCGCTAGTAATATCGCTGCGGCCCGGCACCGGCTGTCGCGCCACGAGGTAAAAAACGCTGACTTTATCGAGTTTGTAGCTATCGAAGATAGCCTCAACGAATTTCATTCCAGCCTCGAGGGGCTAGCCAGCGTGCTCGGCCAATTAGCGCTCAATCGCCGCGGCCTATTCACGATGCGCGACCTCGAGGCGCTGGGTGATCTGGTGCTGCACGTTAAGCAATTACTTGTCATGGTCGCCGCCAATAGCCAGACCATTGCCAGCATTCAGAACGCCTATTCAACTATCGCCAATAATGTCCTCAATCAGCGGATGAAAGTCTTGACCGCCATCACCATTCTCCTGGCGATCCCGAATGTGTTTTATGGTATGTACGGCATGAATATTACCTTGCCGTTTCAGGGTGAGGCGTGGGCCTATCCGGTGATTACCGGGTTTACGGTGCTGCTCATCGGTATTGTGTACATCTTTGCCAAGCGGCTGCGCTTGTTTTGAGGCTGGTATCAGGGGTCAGATCAGAGGTAGCTTCTGCTTGACGTTCGTATCAGTCTTTGCTATGATGACTGATGTGTCTCGCGCCGAAGCATGTCGCTGCTTATAAATAAAGTGGGCAATAAAGGTCGAAGCGCGTGAGGCTGCACTAGTACAAAGGAGTACGAAACACATGCCAATAGCAATCAATGTTGTGTCGACGAGTCGGCGCAAAAAGGTCGCAGTGGATGTGGTGCCTGCCAAATGGCAAACATACATAGCACAATAAGTGCGCTTGTCCATAAAAAGGGACGGCATAAAAAATCACCCCACAGGCACCGGGGTGATTTTTGCTTAGGCACTGGTTAGCGCTTTTGATTGATTTGATGTTATTTTTTTGCTTCATCAACTGCGACGCCGGCCTTTTTCAGGGCGTCTTTGACGGCATTTTCGATAGAGCTGGAGTCGGTCAGGTTGAGCTTATTGCTATTAACAAAAAAGGTTGGTGTGCCGTCAATTTGTAGCTGTCGCCCGATCGCCACGTCAAAGTCAATTTTCTTTGTGACAGCACCGGAGGCTAGGTCAGTATTAAATTTATCGATATTCAGCCCTAGCTGCTTGGCGTAGCCGGTAAAGACATCGGTGCGCTCTTTGGTGTGGGCACGACTCCACGCATCCTGGTTGGTATAGAGCAAATCGTGCATCTCCCAGAACTTGCCCTGTAGACCAGCTGCTTCGGCAACTGCTGCTGCTGCTCGAGCGTTTGGATGGATCGACGGGATTGGATAATTACGAAATACCAGCGCGACATGGTCTTTATATTTCTCGGCTACGCGCTTGGCCTCTGGTGCAGCAGTGCGGCAGCCCGGGCACTGGTAATCGCCATATTCGATCATCACAACTTTGCCGTTGGCATTACCGATAGTGTGCTCACCAATGTCGCCAGTGCGCGCTTCGGCCGGCATGATGCGCATAGCCGTGTCATTTGAGATATCACTAACATTCAAGCGATTCTGTGTTGACAGATAAATCATACCGCCGACGACAGCCGCGACAACGATTGCAAAGATAGCCCAGGTTTTTCCGTTCATAGTTCCTCCAAATTAACTCTGGCTATTATAGCATAAAAAGTATACAATGAACAGCATGAGCGATATTTTGCTAGGAATTTTGTATGTGATGGTGCTGATAGTGCTCGTAATGGTCATGGGCGTCCATCCGCAGGCCTCGTCACATAGTAAGTTCGAGCTGCAGCGGCGAGCACGTCGCGGTGATCAGGATGCGCAGCATTTGTTGAAGCGACATGCACTGATGCGGGATATTTTTTCGCTGCAGCGGGTGATCGCGGCGGTGCTGCTGGTGACGCTCAGTGTCATTGGTGTGGAGCTATTTCATTGGCTGCTGGGTATTATCATTTCGCTGGTGATCGCACTAGAGATAGGGGCAGTGGCGCGGATTTCATTGTGGCAGCAATATTCCCAGCGGCTTTACGAGCGGTATGAGGGGCGAATTTTAGCACTCATCGAGAAGTTTCCGACGTTATTTGCGATGATTCGCTCGGTGGCGCCAATGCCCAATGACGGCTATGATATTGAGTCAAAAGAAGAGCTCGTCACTATGGTCGAGCAGGCGGGCGAGGCACTTAGCGAGGATGAGAAAAAGATGGTCATTGGCGTGCTGTCGTTTGATACGGTGCCAGTCAAGGAGGTGATGACGCCGCGTAGCGTGATTGATACGGTGGATCAGGACGAGGTGTTGGGGCCGCTGGTGCTGGACGCGCTACACAAGACCGGACATAGCCGCTTTCCGGTGACCAAGGGCGATATTGATCATGTGGTAGGGGTGCTATATATTCAAGACCTACTGACAATTACCCGTGTGTCAACGAGCAGGCGAGTGCGAGCGGTCATGGAGAAAAAGGTGTATTACATCCGCGAGGATCAGACGCTGCAGCATGCACTGGCGGCGTTTTTGCGAGTGCGGCATCACTTGTTCATCGTGGTGAATGAGTTTCGTGAGACCGTGGGTATCGTCAGCCTGGAGGACGTAATTGAGCGACTATTAGGGCGTAAAATCATCGATGAGTTTGATGCGCACGAGGATCTGCGGCGAGTGGCGCAGCGTAATCCACGCCATAACAATCGGACGAAACATGCTCGCGACGTCGCATAATCTAGTCGATATGCTATACTAGAACTAATGAATCCGAACCAGACCAACCCTGAGCCTGACTATACCCAGCCGGTTGCGTATGATTCTGACGGGCGGCCGCTGTATCATCATCCGCCGGCTGCTGTGACACCGCCACCGGTGACGACTGCACCGCCAATCGAGCCTCAGCCAGCCTCGCACGTCACCGTTCAGCCAGAGATGATTGAGGGGCAAAATTTTAATCCGCAGATTCGTGCCCAGTACGCGAACGAACCAAATGTTGTTCATGCTGCGCGGCCGCTTGAGCCGACCGTTCCCGCAGTCAGCCCAGAGACCAAGGCGCGTCACGACCAGTCCGTTCGTGATTATCCGCAGCTCAATCTCAGCGAGGGCGAGTACGTCATTCTCGACATCAAGCGCCACCCGATCGGCATGGTCATTCCGAGCGCCGTCACGCTGCTATTAGTCGTGGTGTTGCTGGTATTTGCGGTCTCGTTTTCATCACTAACCGCCAACCTCCCACTGTTTCCGGCGGTGAATCCGGGAGCAGTGCTAGGTATTGCGCTGCTGCTCGTTGCCCTGGTGGTGCTGGGCGGCGCGATCGCCTTGTGGGTGTATCTACAGAATCACTTTTTCATGACTAATGAAAGTGTCATCCAGGAAATCCAACAGAGCCTCTTCGTTCGGCACGAGCAGACAGTGAGCCTCGGTAGCATCGAGGACGCCAGCTTTTTCCAGGCCGGCATCGCCCAGACGATCTTTAACTACGGCACAATTCGTCTCAGTACTGAGGGCGAAGAGACGACTTACATTTTTCACTATGTGGCCAATCCCAAGCATCAAGTGGCCATCCTCAACAACGCCATCGAGGCCTTCAAGAATGGCCGGCCAGTCTGTTACGATTAGTTTTGGGTATGATCTAGTTATTTTATTTGTGGCGGCTGTCTTTGATAAAATCTGCCTCGCCATCAAGCGTGGCTCTGAGCGAATATGATTTGCACTTACCGCCGGTACAGTTTGTTGGCTCGTAGCGATAGGTGCTGCCATTGTCGCCAAGCTTTTTACCACTCGGATCTTTGAGTAGTTCCTTGTCCATGGTTGGCAGTGTCTCGTCGGTAATCTGTTCTGGATAAAAACCGTGCTGCTTGTAATAGGCTTCTTCGAGGCTATAATGCATGGCATTAATAGCAGTTTTTTTCCGGTCGTTTTGGTGCTCGCGTTGGATCGTCACCAGCTGGGTGAACGCCACTGCCGTGGCCACGCCGAGAAATATAATCGCCACCAGCACCTCGATCACCGTAAAGCCTGCTTGTCGTTTCATATTGTCCATTATAGCAAAGTTTCACCGCTCGCGGTAGGCGCTTGATTTATGGTATACTATACAGCATAAGATAACGGAGGGAGAGGTATGGCTAGCACAGCGAAAACCGATGACAAACATCAAACAGACGCCGCAACTGGCACAGCTCAGGCACCAGAGAAAAAAGTTGATGACGGGAAATTAAAAGCGCTGGGCCTGGCTATGGATCAAATCACCAAGCAGTTTGGTGATGGCTCAATTATGAAACTAGGTGAGGCGCACAAAGTCGATGTTGAAGTGATTCCGTCAGGCTCGCTAAGCCTCGATCTGGCGCTGGGCGGCGGTTACCCGAAAGGTCGTATCATTGAGATTTACGGCCCGGAGTCTAGTGGTAAAACGACCTTGACGCTGCATGCTATTGCCGAGATTCAAAAGCAAGGTGGTACGGCGGCGTTTATCGACGCTGAGCATGCGCTTGACCCGGCCTACGCTAAGCGTTTGGGTGTGGACATCGAGAATCTGTTGGTATCGCAGCCAGACAACGGCGAGCAAGCGCTGGAAATCACCGAAACCTTGGTGCGCTCAAACGCGGTGGACCTGATTGTGGTGGACTCGGTGGCAGCATTAACTCCGCAAGCAGAAATTGACGGCGATATGGGTGATTCGCACATGGGTCTGCAGGCGCGGCTGATGAGCCAAGCGCTGCGTAAATTGACTGGTATCATTAACAAGTCGAAAGCGACAGTGATTTTCATCAACCAGATTCGTATGAAGATTGGTGTGATGTTTGGTAATCCTGAGACCACGACGGGTGGTAACGCGTTGAAGTTTTACGCCTCGCAGCGCGTGGATATTCGCCGAATCGGGCAGATCAAGGTTGGCGATGATATCCTTGGTAACCGCACCAAGATCAAGGTGGTGAAGAATAAGATTGCGCCGCCATTCCGTATCGCTGAGTTTGACATTATGTATAACGAAGGCATTTCTAAAACTGGCGATATTTTGGATTTGGCAGCCACGCACGGCATTGTCGAAAAATCTGGCGCCTTTTACAAATATAACGGCGAGACCATCGGTCAGGGCCGCGACAAGACCAAATTGTACTTGAAAGAAAACCCTGAGGTTTTGGCAGAAATTGACCAGAAGGTTCGGGAGAAAGTAAAAGAAGGAGAAAACTAATGCGCGCAGCAGAAACCGCATATCCAGTCGAAAAACATATGGCGTCAGTCAGCCTCGTCTTTGATGATGAGCAGAATGCATATCTTCGAGAATTGTCAGAAGAAATGAACCTTGACTTTGGTGAGTTTATCCCACACGTGACACTGATTAACGTGACCGAGCAGGACATGCCACGCCTCAAGTCGGCCGCTGCGGCGCTACCGGTTCTTGGGAGGTTAGCGCTTGATGGTGTTAACTTCCTGCCAGACAAGGCTGGTAACTGCGTTTGGGTTGAGCTACGCACGCAGAAAACTGCCTGGATGTTTGAGGCGCGTCAGCAATTACTCGCGGCGCTAGATGGTATTCACCCAGGGCTGGATGTTGATGGGTTCCGCCCGCACATTACGCTCGGTTGTGTCGAGGCTGGTACGCTTGACGACGTTAATATGAGTGCTATTCCAGGGCAACTACCGGTCATCACTGAGCCGCGTGCTGCTGCTTGCTATAACGGCGTGCATGGCAAGGTGGTCGAGGTAGTCGAGTAGCCCCCGCCAGTAGCGAGCTCACTGTTTTCGCGTTATAATATTTTTATGAAAATCACTGACATCTCTCTTCAGGCTCGCGATAACAACCGTGTTAACGTGAGTGTTGACGGCAAATACCGCTTTAGCCTCGATGTCTTTCAGGTGGGCGAGTTGGGGATTAAGGTTGGGCGCGAATACACCGACGACGAATTGACGGAGCTAGAGGACGAGAGCCAGTTTGGCAAGTTATACGCCCGGGCCATGGAGTATTGTTTGGCGCGGCCACGCTCGGTTAAAGAAATGCGCGATTATTTGTGGCGTAAAACCAGGCCAACCAAAAAGCGCTCGCCAAAGACTGGCAAAATTACCGAGCGTCCAGGCGTGAAACCAGAAATTACCGAGCGGGTGCTCGCGCGGCTGATCGAGAAAAAGTACCTCGATGATGAAAAGTTTGCCCGCTTTTGGCTGGAGCATCGATTTATGCAAAAAGGCACCAGTGTCAGGCGGCTAAAATTAGAATTAGTGCAAAAGGGGATTGAGCGCGAGACGATAGAGCAACTAATCAGCGAAAATATCCGCTCCGATGACGAGGAGCTACAAAAAATTATCGCTAAAAAACGCTATAAATATGCTGGCGATCAGCAAAAGTTCATGGCGTATCTAGCCCGTCAAGGATTTTCGTATGACGATATCCGGGCGGCGCTTGGTGGCGAGTCTGACGAATAGGCGAACCGTGATCAAGCGCCGCGGCCTAACTGTCCGCGCAGCCACCCGTCGATTGTCCCGGCACCCATACCGAGTACCAGCGCGCCGCGTGCTCGCTGCTGCTCAATTACCTGCCACAGCGCCTCATCCAACCGCGCGATATGCACCTTGTCCGTCGTCAATTGGCGCGTTAATTCCTCCGGTGTCAGCACCGGCAGGTTTGGGTCCTCGCGGGTCAAGTATGTCGGCAGCCAATATATCTCGCTGGCATTGGTAAAAATCTCATCAGTGTAGCGTTCACGAACCTCGTGCTGGCGAATATTTTGGTGTGGCTGGTAGACGAGCACCACGCGGTCATTTAACTCATGAGCCAGCTGCAGCGTGGCGGCAATCTCCGACGGATGATGACCGTAGTCGGTGTAGAGATTGTCAGCTAGCTTCTCGAAGCGCCGGCCCGTACCCGGAAAGGTGTTGAGCGCCGTGATAATCGCCTCAGCCTCAATCTCAAGGGCAGCCGCCTCTCGCACCAGCATCGCTGCCCGTGCTGCCAGCGTGCCGTTACGCCGGTTGTGTTCGCCAGCCAGCGTTATCTGGGGATCAGTCTGCTCAAGTACTGTCACATTGGCCGGAGTAAACACGTCAGCGTCCTCGCGCCACGTGATCACCCGCGTCGACTGCTCGCCAAATTGCCGAAACGCTGCCCGGTAATCATCTGGCGTCGGAAAGGTATCGGGATGGTCATAATCAACTGAAGTAATGAGGCTCAGCCACGGCGAAAAGTGGAGGAAATTACGGTCAAATTCATCGCATTCATATACCAAAAACTGACTGGCCGGATCAAACCGACCACTCGGGCCAAAACTAAGTGTCGAGCCAACCAGATAGCTCACCGGCACGCCGAGCTGCTGCAACGTCCATACTAGCATGCCAGTCGTCGTCGTCTTGCCGTGCGTACCGGTGACGGCGATGAGCTTGAGCTGCTTGTCGGCGATGATCTGAGCGAGTAGCTCGTCACGCTTGCTGGTGCGAATCCCCAGCTGCCTCGCCAGTACCAACTCTGGATGATCCGCCGGTAGGGCCGCCGTATACACGAACCAGTCAAAGGGAGACTGCTGATGCTCGCTGCGCAAAAACTCGCCCGACTGGTCAAACGACACGGTAATTCCAGCCTGCCTGAGCGCCTCCGTCATCAAACCGGCCGTCCGGTCAGAACCGCAGACCTCGTGTCCAGCGCCGATGGCCATTTCTGCTAGTGGTCCGATAGCCACACCACCAATTCCCGAAAAATAAATCCTCATAGCGTCATTATACCACTGACACTAGCCCCGTGTCGCATTCACCCAGTATCTTTGGTATAATGGACGTGAGAAAGGTGGGGAATGGCAGATAAGCGAGGCACGCGTCGGGCGATTCGGCGACTAGAAGAAATCAAGACATGGCAGCTGGTCATTTTGCTGGTAATGGCGTCGTTTGTCAGTGCGACATTCCTCAGGCTAAATAATATTGGCATGATTGAGCGCCGTGACGCCGTCATCAATGCTGACAAGGAGGGCGACGAGGGGGCACTGGAGCGGCGGGTGTATGACTTGCAGCGCTATGTGGTCGCGCACATGAATGCCGACCCGGGGCGCATCGCGCTGGAACACTCGTACAAGCGGGCCTACGAGGCGGCCTGGAAAGAGTTCGAGTCAAAGTCAGCCTCTCGTTCCAGCAATGACACAGTTGCTAAAGTCCGTCAAGTCTGTGACGCTCGAGCACAGGCTGGTGGTTGGGGGCGATTTTATGCTACGGCCGACCCGCGCTACGTCAGCTGCATCAATGATGAATGGGCGAAGTACCCGGCGGCTTCGTCGCTTGACCTCAAATTTACGCCGCCTGCTACTGCGCCGTATTATCAGACATTTGTGCCGCCACTCTGGTCATCGGACTTGGCTGGCTGGTCATTGGTGGTAACAGGGGTAATTGCGCTGATTATCATTGCTCGACTGGTGGCATTGGCGGTACTAAAACTACTGCTTCGGTATCGTCAGAAACCGCTTTAGGCTTGACAGAGGTCAACAGAGGCGCTAATCTAGAATGGTATAGTACTAACAGGAGGTATACGAATGGCTTATAAGCACACAAACTCAAAAGGCATTACATACTACTTGCATAAAACCGAAGTCACGCTGCGCGGTGGCAAAACGCAGACAATTTATTTTTTCGCCAAGGTTGAAAAGAACGCCAAGGGCGAGCCGTGCGACTTGCCAGATGATCGGATCGTTACCGAAAATCCACGTAACGGCTTTTTGACGATCAAGAAGAAAAAATAAGCACTTGCATTATACACCTGGTTGCCGGTACAATAGTATCAAACAAACAGGTGCCTCAAAGACTCTCGCTCATGCGGGAGTCTTTTTGTGGTAGGGGCTGTGGCGCTGATATAGTATTGCTTTTATAGGCAAAATGTGATATTTACTAGTTATGAGTGAACTATCGCAGACTGGTGAGCGGGGCCGTGAATTGACCGCGGAGGAATGGAAGATGGTTGAGAGGGATGTTGACATGGGCTACCTGTCATATGATGATGCGTGGAGGAAGTGGGGGGTTAAGCCGCCGTCTTATCAGATCGGCCATGCGGTTGATGAGCGACTATCTGATCAGAATATCCCCGCAGATAAGAAACTACGGCCTCATCATAGCCCTACGGTTTTAGGTACACGTACTAGGGAGGCTCATGCCTTGTGGGGACAAGGTCCGTTAACCGAGGAACAAAAACAGACAAATAGGGACGGAATTGCGAGGGCGCGCGCTGCACTCAAGAAGGCACGAGCAGCTTGACGGTCGGTAGTGGGGTAAATTGACGGCACTTCTCACTCGGTCACTTTTACGGTATAATATCGCTCATGGGGGTGTAGCTCAGCGGTTAGAGCAGCGGGCTCATAACCTGTTGGTCGCTGGTTCGATCCCAGCCACCCCCACCAAAAGCGTCATCTTAGAACCTCCGGCCATTGGTCGGAGGTTTTTGGTTTTGTCGGGGGTGGCGGTGTCCTGTTGCTTCTTGGCTTCGTTCTCCAGGACTGCTGGAGGGTTGCTGTCGAGGAGGTTAAGGGAGGGTCTCCCCACGGGAAGGAGGTTCTCCACCATGAATCTTACTAGATCGTGAGCCATTGTTGCCCATTCATCACCCTCCGCATACCAATGATCGGCTCCCGGGATCTCCAGCATCGAACCATTTGGCAAGATTCGCAGCAGGTCTCGTGCATGCCTAATAGGTACTGATGAATCGGCAGTTCCATGAACAATTCGGACCGGTGCTTGAATTGAGGCGGCTGCGGCGTAGGTATTTAGAAGAAGTGAATCCAGCACGATATCGTAGGTGTGTCCAACCTCTGAAAGAAACCTGTCCTGCCCCCATTGGTTCATTTTATCGTGACCCAGTTCAAACTCATACCCTTCGGCTAGGAAGGTGCTGGCAGATTTGAGCCCGATGGCCTTGATCTCTGGAAACTTGGCTGCTTCAAGCAAGATTACATTTCCTCCGAAACTGGATCCGATTGCACCAAGGCGAGATCGATCGTGATATCCGTGGGATTGGGCGTAGTTCACCGCAGCTCGAAAGTCACGGCATCCTCGGGACAAAGTTAGGCTGGCATAATCCCCTGGCGAGTAGCCGAGCCCTGCAAAGTCGAAAAGAAATGTTCCGATACCGACGCCGTTCAGGATAGGGACAAGTTGTTGCCAAGTTTGTCCTTTGCTGCCGTTGGGGCCATCGCCAGTAGCCAAGATGACCAAAGGATAGTTTTGGATGTTGGGGTTCGGGGGACTCCACACTCCATGCAGGTCGTTTCCGTCCTCCGTGCGAAATGTTACGGTTGATTGATGGTTCATTCTTGCGTCCTCCCTTTAATTATATTAATTTTAGCATGTCGATTGCGGTGCGATCTTCCTAGGTCTGTTTGGCTATTTATCAGTCCCCGAGAATTCGAATTCCGTCTTCTCTTTCTGCTGTTGGCTTCCCAACGGGGACGCTATCCCTTCAAGCGCAACCATTTCCGGAAGTATCTTGGTAAAAGCATCTATGTGAGTTAAAATCGTCTCTAGGAGAATACGTAAGTCGATGCACTTGAGAACAAATTTGCAGTGGGCGGAACGCCCGTTTGGTGAGCGAGAGCGCCCGTTTGGTCAAGAACGAAGTCTCGTCGCTGCGCTCGATGTTGAGTGGACAAAGAATTTCCGGGTTCGGGGAGCATCAAAACCGTTTTGCTACTCGTGGTCCATCATTGACCTTGCACATTTTGATTCACTGGAGGATCAGAGCCTACTTGAATTTGGGTTCAAGTCAGTCTATCTGGAATCAGAAGACGAGGTGCTGCGGCTTCTGGAAATGATCGAGTCAGATATCGCTTCCTCGCGGACATTGTCCGGCGTGACCTTTGCAGGCCACCAACTCTGTGCCGATTTATCAGTGCTGAAACGATCGTCACCAGTTGCAACAGAACAGGTGGATTGGCTGTACGACAAGTGGAGAGAGCGGCGGCAAAATCAGGCGGTAATTGACACAAGGTACGATGTCGATCGTCTGACGCCGATAGCCAGCCGGCGCCTCGTCGATGTGGCCGAGGATCTGGGGCTTGACGTGACGCAGCCAGAACTCGCGAAGGGCTCGATGACTAAGCTACACAAAACCTACCTCGAAACACATCAGGCGGATATTTTTGAAAAGCTTGCCGTACTCAATCTTCGCCACAGCCTATCGACGGCGCTCATTGCCGCCATATATCTCGGTGCTGCGGTGCCACGTCCCTTGAATGTTAACAACCTCCTGAGTGACCATCTGGCACATGATTTTGAATATGTGAACTCTTCCGAGTTTGCGGAACTGATGCACTGAGTTTACTGCGGGCGGTCGGAATGGACTGGTAATTTCGCCAGATTGCTACGAGCTGGTTCCTCCTAATTTTTAACCATGCATGCTATAATCAAGTATTATGACGGAGCATTTATATCCAGATCAGTTATCAGGACAAGAACAGCAGGTGGCGCCAGCAGACGGAAAGGTGGAGATAGCAGTATGCGGGTGGTGTGGGCCATATCCGCGCAAGAGACGGCTCGGGAAGGAAGCTCTAAAAGCAGAGGAACATACGGCTGCCGATCGACAGGGTGGTATAGAAAATAACTTGGAATCAGGAGTGTGTTCACACAGACGCAGACAGGAAAGGGTGATCTATATCCTACAGAAGCGGGGAGGGAGCATGCAACTCCTTGAGTTGCTCGACCATCTCACTAGTCAAGAGGTTGGTTTCTCCGAAGATGAAGCCGCCCAAGCGTTGAACGATGATCCTCCGGAGGAGCTTGACATCAACCGCGCTACAGGTTTGGTGCAACTGCGAGAATCCGTAGTAGCCTAGAAAGAGTATCGACCCACATGAGCGAAAAAGCTCCTGAACGAATCAGATCCTCTAAGCACTCGCCCATCTTGACTAACCCCACCCAACCCCTCATAATATAGCCATACCTTCTGATAAAACCAACATGAACACGCTGAAACTCAAACGATTTTGGTACCACGTGCGTCACGATTATTTGACGCTGAATAATGTTGTGGTTGCGGCGGCGGCGCTGATCGCGCTGAGTTGGGCGTGGGGGTCGATCGAGTCGATGCAGCGCAATTATGAATTGCAGCAGATGGTCGATCAAAAAAAGTACCAGCTGACGGTCGAGAAATTGCGCACTGAGCTGTTGGCGTATGAATCGAAATATTATGAAAGTGACGAATACCTCGATCTCGCAGTGCGCCAGCGCCTGGGCCGTGGCTCGCCCGGCGAAAAGCTGCTGATCGTGCCGTCAACCGACGCGGCCAAGCAGCAACCGACCGCCCAAAACACCCCGCAAAAACAACCGACCAGCAACTTCCAGCAGTGGGTCAATTTCCTCTTCGGCGCGCGGCGGACGAGTCAGAGCTTGCAAAAATAATGCGTGTTTGCTAAGATGGACAATGTGCCGCGGGGTAGAGCAGCCTGGTAGCTCGTTTGGCTCATAACCAAAAGGTCGTAGGTTCAAATCCTACCCCCGCAACCATGTTTCATTGATTCTTCGGCCTCATGAGTTGAGGTCGTTTTTGTTTTTGATACAGGTGAAGTCGTGGTATAAATTGGCTGGGGTGGCCACGTCTAGCCTTTTTGATCTGGCCGTGTTATATTAGGACATTATGACAGAGCACTTTAATCCATCATCTCTACCGAAGAAAAGGTGGTCGGTAGAGAACGAGATAGGAGTTGAAGAGTATGAACGGCTACGTGCGCACGCAAGGGAGCTCGGAGTAGTGGGTTCATTTCCTGATTCAGTAGATCCAGGGCCAGTAAACATTCTACCAGAAGAGTATTTTACGTTAATTCAGCCAAATGCAGATCCAGAGAGAACGATGCGAGAGCACTTTCGAGGAAGAACTATCAAGAGCATACACGAAGAGATGCTAGACCGCGAGATAGCTATTATCGCCATATATGGAGAAGAAGAATATTATGGAGAGCAGGAGGCTGATTATTAATACGAGCACAGCCACGGCTTTTAGTGAGCGATTATATTAAAGAGCCAATAATTATCTCATTAATAGAAAATCTAATCAGCTGCCAACTTCCCCGCCGCAATGCGTACCGCCTCTGACCAGGCAGTGAAACAGTTTGGTGTGCTCATCAGTTGTTTGGCGGTCAGGCCGTGGCGGATGGCGAGGCTGAGGCCGGTCATCAAGTCGCTGGCGCCCGGTGCGACGATGGTAGCGCCGAGCAGGACGCCTTTTTTGTCGCTGATCAATTTGACGAACCCACTGCGCCGGTCGGTGATGTTGCTACGAGCGGTCAAGGTCAGTGGTGCTAGGGCGACGTTTATTTTCAGGTCACGGCGCAGGCAGTCGTCCTCGTCCAGTCCCGTCCGGGCGATCTGTGGGTCGGTGAAGGCGATCGTTAAGCGCGGCCTATCGTCAAGCGCGATGAAATTACGGTGTAGTAAGTTGTGTGCAGCGGTGCGGCTGTGGCTGAGGATGGTGTGTGTCTGCGCCTGAAGGTCAACGACGCTGCCAGCTGCAAAGATGTGCCGCGCCGAAGTCTGCATCGCTTCGCTGACTTGAATGCCATGTTCGGTATATGCCACGCCCGCATTTTCTAGCCCAATGTCGGTCGTCGGTAAGCGGTCGTCAGCGATGAGGATCTCATCAACGCGCACTGAATGCTGCTGGCCGCCACGAGCGTACGTGACGCGCTTTGCGATGCCGTCTTTCTGGACGGCGACCAGCTTTGTCTGGGTGAGGATGTTCATGCCGCGCTGTGCCTTGGCGTCAGCGGCGATCAGCTCGCCAACTTCTTGGTCAAACTCGGGCAAGATGCGCCCAGCGGTTTCGGCGACATACACCTTGCTACCAAAAGTCGAGAACAAATATGCCAGCTCCATCGCCGTTGTGCCAGAGCCGACAACGAACAGCATTTTGGGCGGGCGCTTGAGCGAGAGGATGGTTTGTGGCGTGTGATGGGCCACTTCGTCGAGGCCCGGGATGTGATCATCGCGCCAGGTTGAGCCGCTAGCGATCAGGAATTTGCGCGCTGATAAGTGGCGGCGGCTGACGGTAATCTCGTTAGGACTGAGAAAGTGGGCGCTGCCGGTAAAGACGCTGATGCCTTGTTTCTCGTAGTAACTGCGGTTGCCGCCGGTGCCGGTGCGCTTAATGGCGGTGTCTTTCCAGGCGAGGAGCGACGGATAATTATAGCCGACCGTGCTGGTGCGCAGGCCGAACTTGGCCGCTGTTTTAGCCTCGTGATAGACGTCGGCGGTGTAGAGCAGAGCGCCGGTCGGAATGTCGCCCCAGTTCGGGGATTCGCCGCCAAAGGTACCGCGCTCGATGATGGCGACTTTCTTGCCAGCGCGCGCCAAGACAGTTGCGGCCGGTGAACCGCCAGCGCCGCTGCCGATAACAATTACATCATAGTCAAAAGTTGGTTTTTGTGCCATGTGCCCCCTACATGATCGTCTTATGGTGTTGATAAACAAATGCTGCGTCGGTGTGTAGTTTCTGTAGCAGCTGCGTCGCGTGGTGTCGGATGTCGTTTGTGGTAATTTCTGGCCGGGTCTCGCACCAGCTCATCACGCCGAGGGTGACTGACTTGGCGATATCGTCGGCCTGGCCTTCGGGTGTGCGGATACTCAGGCAGGTCGCCATGATAGAGTGGTGGAGTTTTGTCGGGTCAAACTCTTCGCTCGGTCGCTTGCCGCGCTTGACGATATCGATGATTGGTCGGTTTGGGTGCTCGCTTGGCATTAAAAACCCCCGTAGCTGATGATGCCGAGCACTCGATCAACGAACAAAAAGCCACCCAAGATGATCAAGCTGCCGCCAGCTGCAAATTGCAAGAAACGTTTATGCGCCATCCGCCACTGTTGTAGGTGGGCGAGGGAGTGGCCGCTGCCGACCAGCACTAATACGACGACCAGTGATAGCAGTGATATGGCGACGTAAAGGGCGATGGCGATGAGGCGCCACTCGGTTGATGGTAGTAGGACCGCCGCCAGCCCCGCCGCCGCCATCGGCCCGATGATAAACAGTAATTCGGCCACCACGCTCGCCATCCCGAGACTAAAGGCCTCGGCACTGTGGCGTGTCGCTTTTGAGCGCTTTGATAGGTAGGTCGCGAAGCTCCGCGGTAGCCACAAGGCTGTACCTTCGCCTCGTCGGTAGTACACCGCCCAAGTCGCCACGCCCAGCCCAACCATCAGCCCGCAGACGATGGCCGCTACCAGCTGCTCGGCCTGAGCGGCGTGATGAATGACGAGCGACAGATAGTAGACGATCGCTGATATTAGCAGCGCCGTCAGCATCAACACTCCACCTACAAATCCATTCATCAGTCGCAATACTTTTCGGCGGGCGGTTTGCTTGCCGAGGGAATGGCCACTAAGCAAGGTCAAGACGCTGACGCTGAGCTGAAAACTAGCGTGGATCAGTGCCGAGAAGGCGACGATGGCAAGTGATGAAATAATAGCCGGGGTCATGTTTGTGTAAAATCCTCTCCCTCCAGTTTATCACAAGCGGTTTAGCGAGGGAAGATGATAGGTGATGTCGAGCGAGTGACTACGTGAGCTGTCATACTATTGCACTTATGTCAAATGTGTGCTATAGTAAAGCCACGGTTTAACAAACACAGAAAGGCAACAACATGGATATCACTGAGCACGAGCTTGGGCAATTTTTAGATGCGGTCAATAACGACCAGCTGCGGACATGGCAGCGCCAGCGGACGTGCGAGGAGCTACGTTCGTTGGTGATGCGGCGACTGGAAATGCTGGACGAAGAAGGCGTGGAGCTGGTGGCTTAGCTTTGTGGGCAGTACGGATCGGCCTTTGTTTGAGTAGTAGTTTGGTCTCGTCTGGCAGGTAGGCTTTCGAGGCGGTTGAGATTTTCTGCCTCGTTTGGTACAATTGGTGACGTGTGGCACCGTAGCTCAGCTGGTTAGAGCGCAGGACTCATAAGCCTGAGGTCGGTGGTTCGGGTCCACCCGGTGCTACCAGAATTGTTTTTTATCCGCGGTCTGTATAGGCCGCGGTTATTTTAATGTAGTGTATGAGGAACATATTACTCTCCTTGTTGCAAGAGTTGACGATATGATGATATACTTGTGAAAATAATCTTGAGGAGGATATAGACAAACTATGAGCGAAATGATGCCAACTATGCCGACGAAGGAATTACTACCTCAAGAACATGGGGGGTGGGACACTTTGCGTCAGCCCGAGGCTTCTCTGGCTGACGCCAATATTAGTGAAGTGGCAAAGCTTATCCTGCGTCGTGCCGGTGATGCTGGTATAAAAAGAGCTGATTTTTTCAAAAATCTAGCCTTTAAGGGGTTAACAGAGAAACAAATTTCCTCAGTGTTAGCGGCGGCGGCGCCTATTTTTGAGGCTGGCGATCGAGTCTATTGGGTAGGGCCCATCGAAATCGAAGACATCAGACTAACTGACGTTTGAGTATTCTACGCTATTTCGCGTCGTATCATCTGGGCGATCGCTCGGGCAAATCGCTCGTGACCTGCTGCTGTCCAGTGCAGCCCGTCTACACCGGCCTCGGCATATGTGTTGGCGTCGAAAAACGCAACATTATATTTAGTAGCATAGGTTCGAATTTTTTCAGGCAGTGCAGTTAGTGTCGCCACGGCTGTATCATCAAAGTGCCACGCCGATCGCGGTACGATTGCCTCGTTAAACAGTCCAGCAGGGTCTGGAATGAGCGGCGCAACGAGCAGCGGTGTGACGTCCGATTCATGACAATACGTGACGTAACGTGCCAGTGCCGTCACGATCGCCTCGGCTGGTCGCTGGTGGCAGAGCTGGGCATCATTGGTCCCCAGCATGATGATGGCGATGTCGGGCTGATGACTGGCCAGGCACGGCGGAAAATACGTCCAGCCATTTCTCGATGGTTTGGCTGGGTCGGGGTGATCAAGGTCGGTTCGCCGACCGCCCAGCCCCTCCTCAACAACATAATATTGGCGTGCCTCGTCCGCTAGCAGCGCCCCCAGTCGCCGCGGCCAGCGTACTGACTCGTCATATCGCGCGTTCATATCGGGCCGCTGTCCAAAGGTGTTGGAATCACCAAAGCAGAGGATGGTTGTCTCGTGCATCGTGACTATTGTATCACGTAACCTTGCGGTATTGTGTCATAATATCCTCATGAAGCGACTGATTGCGGTATCGGGTGGGGTGGACAGTGTGGTGCTCCTCGATACTATATTGCGGCATGGACAGGACGAGGTGGTGGTGGCTCACTTTGATCATGGAATTCGGGCGGAGTCAGCGGCTGATGCGCGGTTCGTGGCGGGGCTAGCGCGCCGGTACGATGTGCCGTATGTTACGAGGCGTGAGGAATTGGGGCCGGCAGCCAGCGAAGATGTGGCGCGCCAACGGCGGTATCAATTTCTCTTTGATGCGGCGGCCTGCTGGGGTGGGCGGGTGACGACGGCCCATCACCAGAATGATGTGATCGAGACGATAGCGCTCAACCTGCGGCGTGGTACGCGCTGGCGAGGCTTGGCGGTTATGGGTGATCAGCGTATCGAGCGGCCGCTATTGGAATGGACGAAGCAAGACATATATGAGTATGCGCTGCGCTACCGGCTGGAGTGGGTAGAGGACGCGACGAACCGATCAGATGCTTATCTGCGTAATCGGCTGCGCCGACAGCTGCAAGCGAAGCTGACTGATCAGCAGCGGGCGGCGCTTGGTCGGTTATGGCGTCAGCAGCAGCTACTACGTCAAGAGATTGACCAAGAGACATTGCGGTTATCGTCACGTCTTGGCAGTCGTTATTTTTGGGCGCATATCCCAATTGAGCCGGCGCGCGAGCTACTCCACCGAGAAGTGCAGCAGCTGACTGGCGTGTCGCTGCTCTCAGCGCAGCTGGATCGACTGCTGATCGCCATCAAAACTGGCCGAGCAGGAACGGTGTGGCAGCCAGCCGCCAGCGTGCGGGTGAAATTGTCCGTAAAAAGTGTTACAATAAAACGAGTGACTCGCTAGGACGAAAGAGAAAGGATTATGTGACGTATGGCAGGAAAGACGCCAAAGAATACTAAGAAGGGGGTCGGGCAGGTTGCTCGGCTGGGGCTATTTTGGGCAATCGTTATTTTTCTTGGACTGGCAGCGTATGCAGCGCTGTCGCCAAATAGTAATCTAAAGAACGTGGCATTGACTGAGGTAGTGCGTCGGGCAAATGCTGGAGAAATTGCCAAGATCGATATCCAGGGCAATGACCTGAAAGTTACCCCCAAAGGCCAAAAACAGCCAACCGAGAAATCAGTCAAGGAATCCGGTAGTACGATTTACGAGCAAGGTTTGAACAAGGACGCCAAGGTCGAAATTAACGTTCTGCCGCCATCGCAAACCGGCGAGGTGCTGTGGAATCTGACAGTGATGATTGTGCCGGTAGTGATCATCGTGATCTTTTTCATGTTCATGATGCGCCAAGCCCAAGGGCAGAACAATCAAGCGATGGGCTTTGGCAAGAGCAAGGCGCGGCTATACGGCGAGGACAAAGAAAAGGTGCTATTTGAGGATATCGCTGGTAATGATAATGCCAAGCAGGACCTGCAAGAAGTCGTCGATTTCTTGAAGCACCCAAAGAAGTACAAGGAATTAGGTGCCAAGATTCCGAAAGGCGTGCTGCTAGTCGGTAATCCGGGTACTGGTAAAACCATGCTGGCGCGGGCAGTGGCTGGCGAGGCGGGCGTACCATTCTTCTCAATTTCCGGTTCAGAGTTTGTCGAGATGTTCGTTGGTGTTGGTGCGAGCCGGGTGCGCGACCTCTTTTCAAAGGCTAAGAAAAATGCGCCGTGTATCATTTTTATCGACGAGATTGACGCGGTGGGCCGTAAACGTGGCTCAGGTATGGGCGGCGGCCACGACGAGCGCGAGCAAACCTTGAACCAGATTCTGGTGGAAATGGATGGCTTTGATGGTGATACCAATGTGATTGTGCTGGCGGCCACTAACCGCGCGGATGTGCTGGACCCAGCGTTACTGCGCCCGGGCCGGTTTGATCGGCGGGTGACGATTACTCTGCCAGAGCGCAAAGACCGCGAGGCAATTCTGAAAGTTCATTTCAAGAAAAAGCCGACCGACGAGACAGTTGACCTGGATAAATTAGCGGCCAAGACGGCTGGCTCATCGGGAGCGGATCTCGCCAATATCGCCAACGAAGCAGCGATTATCGCGGCGCGGCGTAATAAAAAGAAGATTACCAACGAGGAATTGACTGAGGCATTTGAGCGAGTGGCGATTGGCCCAGAGCGTAAGGCCAAGGTAATGAATGAGCACGAGAAGGAATTGACGGCGTATCACGAGGCGGGTCACGCCATAGTCGGCCACGTCTTGCCAGATTCCGATCCAGTTCACAAGGTAACGATCATTCCGCGTGGCGGTACCGGCGGCGTTACCTGGTTCTTACCGCCAGAGGATAAGAGCTACACCAACGTCTACGAGTTTAAAGATATCTTGGCGCGGGCCATGGGCGGCCGGATCGCTGAGCAGATTATCTACGGCGATGACGGCATTACCACGGGCGCTGGCTCAGATCTGCGTAAAGCCACTGAGATTGCCCGCGATATGGTGATTGAGCAAGGTATGGGTCAGAGCCTACGCGATCAAGTCTTCCACGAAGACAACGGTGGCCTGATGTTTGACAAGATGACCCGCGAACGGCCGTACTCGGATGAGACTGCCAAGTTGATTGACCAGGAAGTGTCGCAGCTGATCACCGAGGCCAAGCAGCGGGCGATGCTGGTACTCAAAGCTAACCGTTCGTTCCTTGACAAATTGGCCGAGGCGCTGCTCAAAGACGAAACCTTAGAAGAAGCAGCAGTGGACGAGATTCTTTCGGGAACGAAACTGCCAAAGGAAGCAAAACTGCACGCATAAATTGTTATGGGGCGTGTTCGTAACGTTGTCAACAAGATCAATCAGCGGCTGACAGTCAAGTTAGCCGCCACGATTTTAGCGAGCTCGATGTTGCTGTCGAGTCTGCTGGGGCTACTGCGCGATCGCTTTTTGAATGCGGCGTATTTCCCCAATGAGAAGGCTCACTTGGCTGGCTATCCAGTCGGGCTGGACGCCTATACGGCGGCGTTCATGGTGCCGGATTTTATGTTTGCGATTCTAGTGTCGGGGGCGCTGAGCGTCACTTTCATCCCGGTATTTAACGAGCGCTGGATCAAGGGTAACAAGCAATCAGCCTGGCAAATTAGCTCGAGCATGATCAATTTGATGGCATTGGTGACGCTGGTAACGAGCGTTCTAATCATCGTTTTTGCTGATCCGCTGATGAAATATCTGATCGCGCCAGGGCTGAGCGAGGCTGGCCACGCATTGGCAGTCAGTATGATGCGAGTGATCGCGGTAAATCCGCTGATTTTTGCGGTGGCGGCGGTGATCGCCAGCATCCAGCAAGCGGTCGGTCGCTTCACCTTCTATGCGCTGGCGCCGATGCTGTACAATGTCGGGATTATCATCGGTACGCTATGGTTTACCAATGGTATCAATCTGTTCGGCTGGCAGATCTTTGATGGCGGCATCATGGGTGTGGCGCTCGGTGTGGTGCTCGGGTCGGTGCTGCAGCTCATCGTCAGTGCGGTTGGGCTAATCGGCCTCGGTTTTGATTATGATTTCAAGATTTATTGGCGTAATCGCGGCTTTCGTAAAGTCCTGTCGCTGTTGCCGGCGCGCTCGATTGATCAGGGAATGGATTATGTGGTCAGCCTGGCTGAAGTCAACTTGGCCTCGCGGATGGGCGATGGTATTATCCGTCGTTATAATCAAGCACTGACGCTACACATGATGCCGATCAACCTCATCGGTGTCGCTATCTCCAACGCTGCCTTTCCGCAGCTAACTGAACGCCTCGCCTCGGAGCGGCCGGATCTATTTCGTAGAGACTTGCGGTCATTTCTCAGGACGGTGATCTGGATGATTATCCCGATTTGTGTGGTGACGTTTTTCGCGCGTGGCTACGTGGTGCACTTTATCAATAATAATGGCGATCCGGTCATGGCGAATATTCTCGGCTGTTTGGTAATGGCGATTTTATTCAGGACGGTGTATCACATGGTAGCGCGTGGATTTTATGCGCAGCAGGATACCAAGACGCCGATGTATGTGTCGATTTTTGCGATTGTGCTAAATGTGGCACTGGCGGTGATACTCGGCTACTACGCGAAGCTTGGCCCGTATGGTCTGGCGTGGGCGCAGTCAATTGTTGCCTTTGTTGAGGTGGTGATTCTGTGTGTCATCTTGGGTCGGCGGATGCCACAGCTGTTTGATGCGACATTTATCAAGGCAATTGTCAAGATGGCGCTAGCCGCGGTGCCACTAGCGGTGGTGTGCTATGTCAGCGTGCTGGTAATTCCATTTCGGGCCTCAGACGATAGTTTTTGGGGGGCGCTGCCGAAATTTGGTGTGATCACAATTATCAACTTTGTCGTGTACGGTGCGCTGTCAAAGTGGCTGAAACTACCAGAAATCGACCCAGTTTTGGCGCGAATTAAACGCCTGCTGTTTTCACGATTTGATATGAGTAAGTTGAGGCGCTGATGAAACCACTGACTAGTATTCGCAATTTTTGCATCATCGCTCACATCGACCACGGCAAGTCAACGCTGGCGGACCGGATGATGGAGATGACGGGGACGGTAGAGAAGCGCGAGATGAAGTCGCAGCTGCTCGATAGCATGGATCTCGAGCGCGAGAAGGGGATCACCATTAAGCTTGCGCCGGTGCGGATGAAATATCACTACTGCCAGCCAGCGGCAACCGCTTCCTCTCAATCGAATGTCGCAGGCAACGCCAGCGACAGGGTTATCGATTCATCGGAAGGATTGCCACTAGCTGGAGCTTACGATCTCAACCTCATCGACACGCCTGGCCACGTCGATTTTAGTTATGAAGTTAGTCGATCGTTGCAGGCTTGTGAGGGGGCGGTGTTGGTGGTCGACGCCAGCCAAGGTATTCAGGCGCAGACGTTAGCGAATGTGTACTTGGCGATGGAGCAGGATTTGACGATTATTCCAGTACTGAACAAAGTTGATTTACCAGCTGCCGATGTGCCACGCGTGTCCAAGCAGGTTATCAATTTGCTGGGCTGCGATGAGAGTGACATTATTCATATTTCTGCCAAAACGGGACAGAACGTTGATCAGGTTTTGGAGGCAATTGTTGAGCGAATACCGGCGCCGACTTCGCCGCTCGCAGTCGAGCATCCTGATATTGCACCGGCTGATCTTCCGACGCGAGCGCTGATTTTCGATAGTTATTATGATGATTACCGCGGGGTGATTTTGTACGTGCGAGTGGTTGATGGGCAAATTAAGAAAGGTGAAGCAATTCACATGATGGCGACTGGCGCCAATGGCTTAGCGCTAGAGGTCGGTCATCTCAGCCCCGGTATGATCCCCGACCCGTCGCTGGACACCGGTGAAATTGGCTACATTGTCACCAACCTCAAAACCACGCGTGAAGCACGGGTGGGTGATACGGTGACGCTGAAAAAGTATATGACATATGACAAAGGAGTGAGATAGTGGTGAAGCAAGGTAGTCGGCGTATTCCGTATATTGGTAGTATCGTATGGTTGATGGGTTTTGGTTTGCTTGCCGCGGCCTGCATCAGTATTGCAATGTCACTGCCGATACCTTCGGCAGACGTTTCGGGTGTGATGGCGTGGGTGCAACAGCATCAGACTCTTCTTCAGTTGGCGGATGAAATACTGGCATGTGGGGCATCAATATTGTTAGCGATCGTTGTAGTGCTGTACGGTAAGTTTAGGGAGCGACATCCTGTGGGCGTGAGTGTCTTGCTTGCTTTAGGCGTTATCGTGACAATTGGCGCATTTTACGCGATGATGGCACTCGGCCGTCTCGTTTATCCGGTAAATGGATTACCGATTGCTTCAGAGACAAGTGCACTATCCGCGAGCCAGCTGTTTGCGGGGTTGCATTGGATGGCATTGGCATTAGCTGCATGTGTTATTGCGGTAGCAATTATTACGAAATCTCGGCTGATCATCCTAACGAGCGCGTGTGTTGCACTACTAAAGGTCGTCGGCACATACTATGCGGGTGAGGTTTCGGTGCCATTGACGGTAGTGTCGGAGGTGGCGTTATTTGGCTGGTCTATCATGATGGTCGTGTGGATATCTCGTAAGGAAGTTGAAACGTAAGTAACCCTGTGGATGTCACTCCATCTTTGTAAGATGCTATACTGAATGAATGACATCCTTCTTCAGAGAATACAACACGCATTTGGCAGTTGCTTTCGCAGCGTCGTCGGTCGCGTTTGTGGTACCGGAGTTTTGGCAGCGGTGTCATAATCAATCTCAGTCAGGGTATGATCCTAGCCCATCGCTGGACACCGGTGAAATTGGCCACATCGTCATCAACTGTGAAGTGCGGGTGGGCGATGCAGTGACACTGAAAAAGTCTCGAGAGCGTATACATGCCGCGTAGCCAGCTAGCTCTCACTGATCAAGACTGGCACCATCTTCACGTGCTGTGGGAATATCTTTGCGTTGAGAGTCGGCTACCAGCGCGGGCGGATGCTATCGTGATCGGCGATGCGGGAGCTATGATCGATAGTGCCGAGCGAGCGGTCGAGCTATATCATGCGGGAGTGAGTCAACGGATCGTGGTGTCGGGATTTGCTAATCCCTACCATAGGGCGACAGAAACCGAAGCGACACTGCTGGGGCGACAGCTCCAACGTTTGGCGGTGCCGAAATCGGCAATCCTGTTTGAGCATCAAGCCACCAATACCGGCGAAAATATCACTCGCTCGGCTCAGCTGCTGGCAGGGATGACGATTCAGAGCAGGGACATTATTCTGATTCACAAACCATATATGACGCGTCGATTTTTGGCAACTGCCGAGGCTCAGTGGCCGCACCCGCAGCCGCGACTGTATGTAACGAGTCAGCCGACAACAGTAGAAGCATACTATCGCCTATATGAGGCAACTTATGGGAGCGCTGCTATGATGCTGACGTTGATACTAGGTGATTATGAGCGGATAAAGACCTATCCTACCAAGGGATTTTCAACGCCCCAGCCGTTACCTCCCTCGGCGGACACGGCTTGGCGGGCGCTCGTGGCACGGGGGTTTTGCCGAAGGCGCAGTGAGTTAAGAATGAGTTGCTATTATTTATAAAATAAAACGCTACGCTGGAGGCTTCTCAGATTATAAATAGGGATTCTTCAACAATCCAGGTTCTGTGAAAGTAGTGTAGAATATTAGTTATAGGGAGGAATTATAATGAGCAAAGGCATCATCTACGTTATGACCACCGCAGTGTCAGGCCTTATTAAAATCGGCAAGGCGCAAACCAAGCAATACCCAGAGCGGATGCGTTTTCTCGAGGCGAACGGCTACTACAATGTGGTTGGTTTGAAGCGGTTGTTCGCGATCGAGGTGGCTGACTATTCCGAAAAGGAAACGCTACTGCACGAAATATTTGCCAAGCATCGAGTCGGTAGTAGTGAGCTTTTCGCGCTTGATTATGATTTGGTGCGACAACTGTTGCTGTCGTTTGAGGGCGAGGTGGTCTTTCCGGAGCAGAAAAATAAAGAAGCGGAATTTGATAAAATCACCAAAGCCAAAAATAGTAATCAAAAGTTTAGCTTTTATCGAAAAGGCCTCAAAAACGGCGATAAAATTGTCTTTAGCAAGGACCAGACGATTGTTGCTAAGGTTGTCGGTGAACGTGAAGTTGAGTACGGCGGGCAGCGGTGGCTATTGTCGCCGCTCGTGCGAAAAATCTTCGAAGACAAAAATCAAGCCAACAATAGTGGCGCCTATCAGGGTGCGGCGTATTTTTGCTTTGACGGCAAGAAGTTGAAGGACTTGCCGGATGTTGAATTGTAGTATAGTCAAATTACAGCAAGCTACTAATAACCAGAGGGAAGGTTCATATAATAGGTAGAATTATGGTAAAAAGACCTCACGACAACATATCGTCAGCTAATTTTAATTTTTTAGTTGCGCAAGCTACCAAAGCACCATCAGGGCACAACACCCAGCCTTGGAAATTCCGTCGCGACGGGTCAGTAGTAGAAATTCATCCTGATTTTGATAGAAGGCTACCAGTAGTCGACCCTGACAACAGAGAGTTATTCGTGAGTCTGGGCTGTGCGGCCGAGAACCTCTGCTTGGCAGCGCAAACCAAGGGCTATAAATCTACCGTTTCAATTGGTGATACGGGAGTTATCACGATTTTACTTACAGAAGATGCTGGTATCAAGCCGAATCCATTGTTCGAACAGATAGATGCACGGCAGATTAATCGTAGCATTTATACCGGTGAGGAAATTGCTATAGATGCACTAAAGAAACTACAATCCGTTCGTAATGAAAAGGGTGTCTCAGTTCATTATTACGCACATCAAACAGAGCAATTCAATGATATTGAACAATGTGTCTTTCAGGGAAATGTACGTCAAATGCAAAATGAGGCGTTTAAGGCTGAGTTGAAAAGCTGGATGCGATTTAATAAGAAGCATCAAGATCAAACACTTGATGGGCTGAGTTACGCTGTGTTTGGCGCGCCTAATGTGCCACGCTGGATGGCTGAGCCGATCATGTCGATGGCTGTCAATGCTAAGGCTCAAAATAAGGCCGACCGCAAGAAGATAGAATCAGCTTCTCACTTAGTTTTATTCACAACGGCCAATAATACGCCAAATGAATGGGTAGGCCTGGGGCGGACACTACAGCGTTTCTTGCTAACCGCTACAGAACTCGAGATCGTACACTCCTATCTAAACCAGCCAAATGAGGAAGCGGAAATCGCCACAGAAATGGCAAGGATACTGGGTTTGACCGGAGAATATCCAACTATTTTGCTGCGCATTGGTTATGGCAAGCAGCAGGCCTATTCTAAACGTCGACCTGTTGAAGACGTTATTATAGAGGATTGAGCGCCCTCACTAACCCGATAATCTACCAATGAGAACTAAATTTTCGATTTAATAAAGATATAAGTGTGTCGTTATAGGGTTTAGCAAAGAATATGTGACTGAACTAAGGCGATTATTTGTGATTGAGGGGGAGAGATTACTATTTACAATAATTGAATAATATACTATAATATAGCATATGGAGCGACTCGGTAGTATTGATCATGGCAAGGAGTTTGCAAGCAGTGTAGAGGAAATTATTAATCAACCGTTGACGGTTGAAAATGTCGATACCTACGCCGAGGCCGCCTTGGATAAATTGATCCAGCTAATTGATGATATGGTGCAAGCATACGACCATCAGCCAACAATTTGGCTAGACAATCCTGCCCAAAGTGAGAATGCAGCGTTTGCTTACTACGGCATAGAGGAGCTCAATGAGCTGCTCGACCATATTGCTGCCAAAGCGGAGCAGCTCATAGCTATTGATACGGCTATTGGCCAGATCGAATCGATTGGTAACGTCTTTGTGCCACCCGATGATCGGCCCGGGCCTACCATCGGTGCATCTGAGGCGCCAAACCGTGAGCGAGTGACTCGCCAACCACGGCTGAAAATACTGCTGTTCATATTGGCAAATGAATTTGGTATTGAGCCGAGCAGTAGAGCAATGCAGATCTGTCGTGGGTCAGTGGAGACAGCGATGATGCGCCAGGAGCCATACCATGAGGTAACTATCCCATCACTCGAGCGGACGGTGCTAATTTGTGACGCCTACGGCAACGGTACCTTTGTATTTGATACAACGCGGCTACCAGAAGAAGAGCGGGCAAAGCTGGCTACCTGTACGAAAACGCAGCTTGCGGGGGTGATGGAGCAATATCCAGGCTGTGGCGTATCGGTGCGCTGCGATCAGCAGTTTGTGCCGCATCTGTTGGCAGCGTTAGCAAACGATATTCAGCAATCAACTGGGGTGGATACCCGGCGCGGGGGTAATTATCTAAATCCCCCTCAGGCGAGTGAAGCGGGGATGATGAATGCCAATCAATTGGCAGCTAAGTTTGGAGTAGTGTATCGTACCATCGTAAGACACATCGCTGAATTGAATCAGGAGGGTTTGTTGGGATGTGTAGCTAAGCGAGATTGGTATGGAGAAGAGCAATCAATTTTTACTGAAGAGCAGGTTGAAGTAATACGAAAAAGGCTTGAGGAGAGAGGGTTGTTTACACAGCCGCCCCCAGAGGGGTATTTGACAATCACTGCTCTCGCCAAAACTGTAGATGTGACAGTGATGGCACTGATAAGGATAGCAAGAGAACTTAAAAAAGCCGGTGTCCTATCTGATGGTATACAGTGTCGTTCTGGTCAGGTGCACGAGTTCTATAGTCCGGGGCAGCAGGCAATGATTATGAGAAAAGCACAGGAGAATGGGTTATTTGCGCCTCCACCACCGGAGGGGTGCGTCATGATAAGTACGGCAACAAAGCGCCTTGGGGTGGGTTTGAAATTGGTGAGAGATGCCATAGATTCACTGAACCTACAGCGTGAAATCTATAGATTTGTCGCTGAAAGTGGTCAGGTGAGAATTCGTGAAGGCTTGTCACCGGAGCAAGTTGATGAGATAGGTAAGTATCTCAGAAGTGAAGGCTATACGAAGTCGGCTCCTGAAGGGTATCGAGTAAAAAAAGAGATCATGCGTGAGTTACATTGTAGCGCCCCTCGATTTGATAGGGTAGTTGATAGTTTAATAAGGAACGACCCCAATTTTGGACAGCCGTCACGATACCGTGCTAAGGGGAAAGGCGGTGGTATGAGTAAAGCGTTAGGCTATTTCTACAGCCCCAAGCAACAGGCGAAGATTGCTGCAATGCTTGAGAAAATTCGCCAGGGTGCAACCTGCTAGCATAATATAATTGACAAATTATTAAAAAGTAGTATAATCGTGATCAATGATGATTGATAAATATCGGGAGACACCCGACAGACCCGCTCTTGATCCGACCCTAGAAGGTGAGCTTCGTAAAGGCTATGTTTCCGCTGACAAGATGGGTCAGGTTGTAGCGCAACTTCGAAAAGAAGCGCCCGACACGTTTGACGTAGCCAGCCAAATGGCGGAAGCTCTCCGTATAGCTTTGGATGAGTTTAGAGATCCAGAGGAGGGCTGGAAGTCTCAGGAACGAAGTGCGAGAATATTTGCAGTTTTTGACCTCATGACTAAATATGCCACTCCCGAGGAGTTGGAGCAGTTACTTGCAAGTGATGCCTTTACTAGGCTAGGTAGTGAATGGCGGGATGACAACCTGGAGATACTGGTCAAGAGATATAGCCGCCTGGGGGACGTATACGGTTCAAAAAATCCGGCTGACGATACAAAGAGGCTGAGGCTGCTAACTCGGTATATCCTAGGTAAAACAACAGACTCAGAGGAGGTAGAATCGCCACTGCCGCCTCAGCAAAGTACCACCAAACCTAACTGGTATACTGGTCCGGACAGATATCCGTATCGTTCATATATTATGTCGATACCGGTGGCCGAAAGTAAGATCGTCAACAGTTTGCCTAGTGAAGAAGAGTTATGTCAGTCATCATCTTCATCACCTCGTTGGAGTGAACGATTCGGTCTCGATGGAGCTTGGTACAGTCATCATGATGGGCGGACTAGGCGGGTCGATAACTTTTGCGCTGCACAGCTTGGGCGTCTAGGTGAATGGAAAGCAGCACTGGAGGCCGGCAGATATCCTGACTGGTTTTCGTCCTATGTGATCGATGCTTGTCCAGAACTAGGAGGGTTTAATCCGCAGACCAAAACATTTGATGTTCGCGAAATTGGCAGCAAGAGACTTTTGCCAGAGGTAAATCCTGCGGCGCTTGAGGCGGTATATGAAATTTTGCGGGAATATAGTCCCGATGAACTGGAGGCAGCTAAGTTTGGTGAGCTGTATGGCAGGGAAGTAGCGATCCGAACAGGCCTAGGGCAAGAGCGACGTCGAGAGACTCAAGGGAAGTGGCATGAAATAATTTGTAAGTATAAGGATTCTTCCACGCCCCAAAAAGGTACAGCCGAGGAGGTGCAGGCGTTACTTGAGGGTCAATGTACCGGCTGGTTCCCCGGTGGCTCAGACTCCATTTATGACTTTTTGTATAAGGTTGCACTATCAAGTTACGACTCCTTTGGCCATAGAAATATCACTAAGATGCTTGTATTCACAACCGGTAGATACAATATTCCTCGTATCATGATGTGTCTGGGTGAAGGTGGTGATATAAAAATGATTTTGGGGATTGACGGCGATGACTGTCGAGTTGAGCCATGTATGACAGGTGTACTGCATGAGAGAATCGGTGAATTATCTAAGGGTCAGGATAAATTGGACACCATACATACAATCGAAAAGATTGATGAGATTTGTACCAAGCAGCAAAAGGGGGAGGACCTGTCCCTAAGGGACATCATGATGCTGTGGTTTGGGGCTGATAGTAGTGTTGGCGAAAGCTATTTTTGGAAAAACGGCGGTATCGCCAAGCTGCAATCTGCGCGGGGTGAGCGTAATTTTGTGGAAGACGTGAAAACTATAGTCAATCAAAGGGGTTTGGCCATCGACAAACTAGGTGAACTGATTCTTGATCGCTATATTGATCAGGCGGAAAAGCTTAAGGTATTTTTCTATGATAGGGGTGTATTTTTTACGCGAGACGAACGCTATCAAAAGCGTTATGGCATAGACCAGCTAGATATTTACCGTAATCTCTATGGATACGGTGCTGATAGCAGCTGCATGGATGTCATCAATGGTTTGATAAAAGATGGGAAGGGTGTCGAACTATTCCGTGAATACAAGCGTTTTGCGGAGCCATTAGTCAAGGAGATGGGTGGTGAGTTTGATGAGATATTTGGAGATGGTAGGCTGGTTGCCGGTGACTCTATGGAGAAAGAAGAATTGTACTGGGGTGTCGAAGCAGATTTTGGTGAGTTAGCGAAAGAGGCGAAGGAGAAGAAGTGTCTGCCGAGATTTATTGAGTTTATAAGCCTAGTTAAACCGCCACTAGGAAAGTTTGATATAAATGAGTTCGTGAGCGACTTGCTGTCTACAGAAGATACCAACATTAAGATTATGCGTCAGCTAGTTGGTCAGTTTAACAACCTAAAACATGTAGGCTTAACAAGCTACAGCGACCAGCTTATCATCTGGCGATTGTGTGAGCTATACGAGCAAATCGAGCACTATCAGGACAAGCGTTTGGCAGATGTCTTGTCGGGGCGATATGACGATGAATTTTGGCGTGACATGCCGGGTAGCTTGGGTGAATATGTCAGGGCTATACGAGCAGGAATAATCAGGCCTCCACATGGACCGATCCGTTGATGTGATTAGTTGAGCAGATAAGCGCTCAACTGATATAATGCTAGACAGTTATGACTGAAAAAATCACCGTCCAGCCACTGCCTGGCTATAAAGAAGTCAAGCCCTTCGTCTACGCGGGCTTTTTCCCGGTATCCAACGAAGATTACAATGATCTGAAAGAGGCGATAGAAAAGCTGAGTTTGAGCGATTCGGCGCTGCAGTTTGAGCCGGAGAATTCGCCGGTGTTGGGCTATGGTGTGCGAATCGGCTTCCTCGGCTTGCTCCACATGGATATCATTCGCGAGCGGCTGGAGCGCGAGTATAATCTGGACCTCATCGTCACTAATCCGAGCACTGATTATCAAGTCAGTCTGACCAACGGCGAGGAACTGGACATTAAATCAGCCAGCGAGCTGCCCGATCCAGCGCAGATAACGGAGGTTCGCGAGCCGTGGATTGATGGCGAAATTGTGGTGCCGCAAGACTATATCGGTGCGGTGATTCAGCTGATTGTCGCCAAGCGCGGCCGTCAGAAAAACCTCAGCTACATCGACGAGCGAGCGTTAATTTCATTTACGGCACCGCTGGCTAATCTGCTGACGGATTTTTATGATCAACTGAAATCGGTAACTAGTGGCTACGGTTCGTTCAACTATGAGTTGGCGGGGTATCAGCCAGAAGATTTGGTGCGGGTGGATTTTTATGTAGCGGGCGAAATGGTTGATGCACTGAGCGTGATGTGCCACCGCTCGGAGGCGCCAGGTTTGGGCCGGGAAATCGTCAAAAAACTCAAAGACGTGGTGCCGCGCCAGAGCTTTGAAGTGGCGTTACAGGCGGCGATTGGCGGTAGATTCATTGCCCGCGAAAACATCGGTGCCTACCGCAAAGACGTTACTGGCTATCTGTATGGTGGCGATGTCAGCCGCAAGAAGAAGCTCCTCGCCAAACAAGCCCGCGGTAAAAAACGCATGAAGCGATTTGGCAAGGTTGATATTCCGTCAGAGGCGTTTACGGTAATGTTAAAGAGAGATTGATCATGAAGAAACCAATTATTTATCTTGACATGGACGGCGTGCTGGTGGATTTTATGTCGGCCACGACGAAGGTTCCGCCCGAGATGCTCGAGAAGTTTGCGGGTGAATATGATAATATCCCGGGTATTTTTGCATTGATGGATCCGATGCCGGGCGCTCTCGAAGCAGTTGACAAACTAAAGGAAAAGTACGATCTATATATTCTCTCGTCATCGCCATGGGAAAATCCGACGGCGCTAGGCGATAAATTGGCGTGGGTGAAACGGTATTTTGGCGGCGACGGTCGAGAAAATATTTTCTATCGTAAGGTTATATTTTCGTCGGTCAAGCAGCTGAGTCGAGGCGATATCTTGATTGATGATCGGACGGCCAGGGGTGCTGCTGAGTTTGTTGGCTGGCATATTCATTTTGGCACTCCGCGGTTTCCTGATTGGCAGTCGGTACTGGATGAATTGCTCTAGTGGCTCGGCAGTGCGCTGCTTGAAATCACTAAGCATAACCAGTATAATGGTGACAGAATCAATCAGAGGAAGGAGAGTCATATCGACCAGCTGACCGTAATCATTTTCGGTATCGACATCTCCCAAGGGATGAGGTGGCGCTGATGAAGTTGACAAAGCTATTCAAAAAAGCCCGGCTTGGTAAACGCCGTAAGGGTGAGGTATCAGATATGGATATGGAAGCATCGGTACCGCGTCGGCGTCCGGTGGCTGTTCCGACGGCTTCAACACCTCTGGCATCATCTAGCCCGCATCCTCTCCGCTCGATGACCGTTCCAGCTCGGCGTCATACCATGCAGCAGCAGGCTACCGCCGTGCCACCAGCTCATGAGGCGGTCGCACCTCGTGTCGTGCCGTCGCAGCCGCCCGTGCCTTCGTCCCGCTCGCTTCCGGCTGCCCCTCAAAAGTCTGCCGCATCTAAACAGCCGGTCAAATCTCCCGCCAAAAAGCCAGCAGTCTTTCATGACATTATGCCGCCGCGTGGTGTCCAGCGCTCACGAGGCACATCATTTACCAAGCCGTCCACCAAGCCCCAGCCGCCAAAGCACGCCCTCTCGCCATCGCGCGCTTCACTGATTAAGCCTGTTACTTCGGTGCCAGCTCCGGCCAAGCGCCCGCTCAACAAACTTTCTTCCGTCAAGGCTCAGCCGGTCAAGCCGCTCTCGTCACATCCGTCGCATCCACCATTGACAAAGCCGCCACTCTCATCCCAGACGTCGACTCGTCCGCTTAATCCCGTAGCCGTTGCGTCATCTCGGCGTCCAAACCGACCATCAGTTACAGCGCCCCAAGCGGCGCCCAAACCAACCACCAGTCGCCCGCATATGAGTCCTCGCACCAGTACGCCGACTGATACACAATCGACTACCAAGCGCCCGCTATCCCAACCGCATCAGCTACCAACCCAGCCAAAATTACCGCCACAGTCAAAGGAGCTGACCCACCCGCAAGCTACTGCTCACTCTCGTGCCCACATCGCTGTGCCGTCTCGCCGTCCTCAGCTGACGCATCGCCCGCCACACATTCGAGCGATGGACATGGTGCATAAATAGACCAAGCACTGCCGCGATCCCAAAAAGCACCTTCTCAATAATCTGGTATAATACCCATATGTCAGACCTTGAACATGTTATTAGAGAGTACCAGCCGACCGAGGCAGCCGTAGCGCTGGTACGAGATACTAAAATTGCACTACTCACTGGTATTTCCGGTGCGGGTAAGGATACAATCAAGCGGCAGTTACTGCGATCACCATCATTTCGCGACATCGTGTCGCACACCACGCGGGAGCCACGGGCAAATAATGGCCAGCCGGAGCGCGACGGCGTCGATTATCATTTTATTGATCAAGTAACCGCGCTGACTATGCTCGAGCACCATCAGTTCATTGAGGCCAAGTTCGTCCACGGCAAGGTGTATGGCACCTCGACAGCCGAGCTGCAGTTGGCGCACGACCATCAGCAGACGGCGGTTACTGACATTGACGTGCAGGGCGTGGCTGAGTATGAGCAATTGGCGCCGGGCTGTATCGCTATCTTTATCGTGCCGCCGGATTATCCGACATGGCTGGAGCGATTAAAGCAGCGGTATGCGACGGAAGCAGAGTTTCAGGCGGCCTGGCCAAAGCGTCGGCAGTCGGCCATCGCCGAGCTTAGCCATGCGCTGGAAGTGCCGTATTATCACGTGATTATCAATGATGATTTGACTCGAGCGGTGCGGGTTTGCGGCGAGATTATTGAGCGCGGTGATGTATTCAATCGGCGTGATGATGAAGCGCGATTGATAGCGCGGGATCTCCTTGATTATTTGATAAGTGAGGACGCGGCCTAGATGGCGACGAAGAAGTCGTCGTTTTTGCTGAGGCGCCCGTTTTGGTCGTTGTCGGGATTGCTTGACCAGATATTTTTCTTATTAGCCGGTGCGGCGTCGTTTTGGCTGGCGTGGCTGGTGTGGCGTGAGGGCTGGCATTCGGGTGGCTGGTGGATGGTTGGGCTGTTTGTGGTGGTGTGGCTGATTACGGCCTACTTGGCACTGCCGCGGCTGCACCGTATCCTGAGTAGTTTGTATGTACCGAATTATTTCATCGGACGGACACGCACGGCAGACGGACTACTTGGTGATCCTGTTAATCTGGCCCTACGCGGCTCGGAGGCGCAGGTTCACCGGGCGATGACCGCGGCTGGCTGGACGCTAGCGGAGGAGATAACTGTGCGTTCATCGTGGCGGATGATAGTGGCGACACTGACGCGGCGCAGTTATCCGCAAGCACCGGTATCGTCGCTATTTCTATTTGGCCGGCGGCAGGATTTCGCCTACCAGCAGGAGGTTGATGGTAATCCCGGCAAGCGTCATCACGTACGCTTCTGGCGTTGTCCGCAAGGCTGGCTACTGCCGGGTGGACATCAGGTAGATTGGCTGGCAGCGGGGACGTACGATAGAAGTGTCGGCTTTAGTTTGTTTACTCTGCAAATTACCCATAAGATTGATGAGAATACCGATATCGAGCGGGATTACATCGTCCAGTCAGCGCTCAAGGCACGCGCTTCAATCGAGGTAACTACTTTGAAAGATTTCTCCACTGGGTATCATTCGCGTAACGGTGGTGGTGATGCTATTCAGACCGATGGTGATTTACCGGTGCTCGAGGTTGGGCGAGTGCGTGCCAAATCCTTGGCAGAGGAGCGTGATGAGGTTATTCTCGATGCTACCTCGCATGAGGTGACACCGCCAACGCATGATACATTGATACAACAATTTTGGAGTCGGCGGCCGCCGCAAATCGCGTTCGGTGTGGTAGCAGTATTTATAGCTCTGGTGCTTAGCACTATGAACGCTATCATTGAACTATTTGCAATTGACCAGTTCCACAGTCAGGTAGTGGCCGAACTGACGGTTAATGGTCAGGTACATGATGTGACAGTAATTGCTAATTGGTTAATCGGCTCATCAATTGTTCTTGGTACAGTGTGGGTGGGTGTCACTATTATGCTGGTCAGTCGGACATTTAGTGGCAGCAATAGGCTGCGGTTGGTATTAATGGTGATGTGCGGGTTGGCAGTTATTACCAATTCAGTTACCTTGACTATCGGCAAGATAACTTGGTCGACAGCCAGTACACTGCTGTTCATCGGGCTTAATATTGTCGCGGTGCTGATGTTCTCATCGGACGCTGCCCGGCGATTTACGCGAGCGCGTAGCCAGGCTAGGCGTGCGGCAAAGTCGCATTAGCACTCGCTTGCGATGAGTGCCAGATTTATGCTACAATAAGTCCATGACCGAACGTCAACAGGCGATTTTAGCTGCCATCATTGAGCAGTATGCCGAGATTGCGGCGCCAGTTGGCAGCGTGACGCTGGCCAAGTTGTTTGGCGTGTCCAGCGCCACTATTCGCAGCGAAATGGCCAAGCTTGAGGAGATGGGTTTTATCGAGGCGCCGCACACTAGCGCTGGTCGCATCCCCACTGACAAAGGCTATCGCTTTTATGTCAATGGCATCACCGACGCCCAGATGACGGAGCTGCCGAGCAGCATCGATCGCAGTGCGAGAGCGATCGAAGCGCATGTTAATTCGCACGTTGATACGTCTGACCGGGCAATTCGTAGCGCCGTTGACAGTCTGGTTGAACTGACGGGTAACTTTGGCTTTGCGTCGTTTGGTACGCATTTGTATATGAATGGCATGACGCAGCTGTTTAGTCAGCCGGAGTTTGTCGAGGGCGACCATGTGCAAGCGATTGCCAGGTTGATTGATAATATCGAGCCGTGGCTGCATGAGGCTGCGCCGAACCAGCCGCTTAATGTATTTATCGGCAGCGAAAATCCGATTGGCAAAAGTTCTGGCGCCACGTTGATCATCAGCAAGTTTCGCTCACAGTTTAGCGACAGTAGCTATATCGGCGTGATTGGTCCGACTCGGCAGAATTACCGTCGAACGATGGAGCTGGTGCGCCGAACCGGCGCTATGCTGGAGGGAATGTTGTAGTGGCTGAATGGATCGGCGGACTGCTGAGCGGCTTGCCGACGTGGTTAGTCGTGATGATTTTGATTATTATTTTCATGGCTATAATCGCGTTCTTTCCCTGCACATATGGCGACACGCCGTTTTGGCCGTTTAGAAGGAGGAAAAAATGACAAAGAATAAAGCTAAGAAAACTGAAGATTTAGAGCAGCAATTGGGCGAGTTGACGTTGGATTTGCAGCGGACGCGGGCCGATTTTGAGAACTATCGCAAGCGCGTCGAGACAGAGAAGCAATCGGCGCACCAAATGGGCCAGGCGAAGTCAGTGATGAAACTGTTGCCAGTGATCGACACAATTGAGCGGGCGATTGTTAACGTGCCAGATGAATTACAGGACAATGCCTGGGTCAAAGGTGTGGCTGGCCTGAATAAACAACTCGACAAACAGCTGAAAGAAATTGGTCTCGAGAAAATTGACGCCAAACCCGGTACGCTATTTAATCCCGAACTGCATCAAGCTATTCAATGTGACGAAGAAGCAGAGGGTGACAAAGAAGTTATTGCCGAAGAGCTCCGTGCTGGCTATACGCTAAACGGTGCAGTGATTCGCGACGCGATGGTCAAAGTAACGCGCCAACCGTCAGCGCCGGAACAGGCGGAAACCAAACCAAACGCCGCCACACCGGCGGAATAATTAGCAACTAGTAAAAACTTGAATTAGCACTCTTGACACGGGAGTGCTAATTATTTATACTGAAACAGTTGGCACTCAACATAAAAGAGTGCTAAAATGAATATAAGCAAAAAACCAGATGTGATCAAAACAAGAAAGGGGAATCATATGGGTAAAATCGTCGGAATTGACCTCGGTACAACCAACAGCGCATTCGCGTACATGCTGGCGGGCAAGCCAGAAGTTATCGCTAATGCCGAAGGTAACCGCACTACGCCGTCGGTAGTGGCGATTAATAAAAAGGGTGAGCGCTTGGTCGGACAAGTGGCGCAGCGTCAGCGGGTGACCAATCCAAAGGACACCATTTACGGCGTCAAGCGCTTTATTGGTCGTAAATTTGATGATAAAGAAGTCCAAAAAGACCTTGGCATCATGCCGTTTAAGATCGTCAAGAAGGGTGCAGGCGTGGCCGTGGAAATGGGTGGCAAGGAATACACACCAGAAGAAGTTTCAGCCATGATCCTCGGTAAAATCAAGGCTGATGCCGAGGCGTTCCTGGGTGAAAAAGTCACCGAAGCAGTCATTACTGTCCCAGCCTACTTTGACGATTCGCAGCGCCAGGCAACCAAAGACGCTGGTAAAATTGCTGGCTTGGAAGTTAAGCGCATCATCAATGAGCCGACGGCCGCCGCTTTGGCGTACGGCCTGGAGAAGGGCAAAAATGACGAGACCATCGTGGTGTTTGACCTTGGCGGTGGTACCTTCGACGTTTCCGTCCTGGAACTTGGTGACGGTGTGTTTGAGGTGAAAGCAACCAATGGTGATACTCACCTGGGCGGCGAGGACTTCGACAATGTCATCGTTAATTATTTCCTGGATGACTTTAAGTCTAAAGAAGGCATCGACCTGCGCAAAGACAATGCGGCCATGCAGCGCCTGAAGGACGAAGCTGAAAAAGCCAAGAAAGAATTGTCGACAGTCACCGAATACGAGGTTAATATTCCGTTTATCACCGCTGACGCTGACGGGCCAAAGCACTTTGAGTTGAGCCTGACACGGGCCAAGCTGGAAGATCTTGTGAAAGATCTGTTGGCGCGCCTCGACGGCCCAGTTGAAAAAGCGCTCAAAGACGCCAAACTCTCTAAATCAGACATCCAAAACGTGGTGATGGTTGGCGGTATGACTCGTATGCCAGCCGTGGTTGAGCGGGTGAAGAAGCTGTTCGGTAAAGATCCAATGCAAGGCGTTAACCCAGACGAAGTGGTAGCCGTTGGTGCAGCCATTCAGGGCGGCGTGCTGGCCGGCGACGTCAAGGATGTGCTGCTGCTGGACGTGACACCGTTGAGCCTTGGTATTGAGACAATGGGCGGAGTATCGACCAAGCTGATCGAGCGTAACACCACCGTGCCAACCAGCAAGAGTGAAGTATTCTCGACGGCTGCCGACAATCAGCCGCAAGTGGAAATCCACGTCTTGCAGGGCGAGCGCGAATTCGCCAATGACAACAAGAGTTTGGGGCGCTTTGTGCTTGACGGTATCGCACCAGCACCACGCGGTGTGCCGCAGATTGAAGTGACGTTTAATATCGACGCGAATGGTATCCTCAATGTCACCGCCAAGGACAAGGGCACTGGCAAGGAACAATCGATTACTATCCAAAACTCTGGCAACATGAGTAAGGAAGACATCGAAAAAGCCCAGAAAGAAGCCGAACTCCACGCTGACGAGGACAAGAAAAAGCGCGAAACCGTTGACGCTAAAAACCAGCTAGAAAACGCTATCTATCAGGCAAAGAAAATGCCAGACGAGTTTAAGGATAAGATTTCTGACGACGACAAGAAAGCGATTGACGAAGCGGTCAAGGAAGCAGAAAAGCACAAAGACGCTGACGACAAAGACGAGCTGGAAGCAGCAGCTAAAGCCTTGCAGGATGCCATCATGCCGATCGGCGCCAAAATGTACCAGCAAGCTGCTGAGGACAACAAAGCTGACGAATCTAAGGATGACAAAAAGTCTAACAAAGACGAACCAGTCGAAGGCGAAGTGGTCGACGAGAAATAGCAGAGTCTATCTAATTTAGGCTAATATAATACCCCAAGTCTCTGGGGTATTATATTTTTCGCTGGACGACACAGTTGAGCGGTGGAATTTCGGTAGTCGGTGGCGTACGATCAACTACGACAAGATCTTGGACAGAGTGAGCGGTAAAAAGTTGATTAATTGCATAGATCATTGCATCTGTATAGCGCTCCTCATCTGGCGGCGGCTGGTAGTTGGGATGGCTAAAGCCAGGTGTTGCCCAACAGGTGCTAACCTGTACATGACGAGTATCTTCATGCAGAAAGGATGGCGCCACGATTATGTCGGCGCAGATTAATGACTGAGTTGAATATGGCTGTTGGAGTGCCTGAGTAGTTAAGGCTGGCCAAAAGTTGCCCTCTTCACTGGGTGTAAGTAGCCATTTCCGTACGTTTGTTTTGTATTGACCATTGGTGATCTTCACGAGAGTATTATAGGGCAATTCCGTATCATCATAAAAACTGGGCGTGCCAACCATGAAGTCAGCATTGGGTAAATCGCGTGAAAGTTCGCATAGTTGCAAAATCCTTCTACTAATTTCTCGTTGAAACCTTGTCGCTTTCTCAAGTGGTATATCAGTAATGGTTATCAATTCTGGACTAATGACTTGTCCTGAAAATTTGCTTGGCAAATTTTCGATATGATTTAGATAATCTTCCCATGTCTGAGCTGATATACCGATTACTGGCTTGTCGTCTGAGTTGGTGAAATTAAACAACCCATTCTGACGATACCAGGTGACTTCAAGATCGGGACGAGGTATTGTGCGGAAGATCATAGTAACTATAAATATAACAATAATCTATAGTATGTCAAATCACAACTATACTAAATACAGACTGGGCTAAAAAAGGTCAGCGTAGAAGGGCCCTATGTCGCTTGAATAGCGTCACCATACTCCAGCAAATCACTATACGAGCCAACCACTAAATCCGTATCCTTGATACCAAGTTCACGCATGTAGTGTGAGCATTGCTGTTCCAGCTCCTCGGCATTGCGTTTACCGTCAGTATCAATAGCTTCAATTTCGACAAAATCCCCGAGACCCTTAACAGTGTCGATATGAAACTTGACATTGTCGATGAAGTAAATCTCGCGCTGCTTATTGACAACCACACGTGCACCGAGTGCCGCCGTCAGCACCTCGCCAATATTTGAGTCCGGCGCCACGGGTGATAAGTTGATGGTTGATTGCTTCGGCCCGTCAGTATCGGCCCGCTGATAAAAGATAAGGTTATTTTCGATCGGCCCCTGGCGCAATTTCAGGCGCCCCTCGGGTACATGAAAATACGTATCAATTTGATGATCCGTCCCCTTAAAGTCCGCGCCATGCTCGCGTAGATAGTGGCGCACCGACTCTTGATCGGCACACCGGGCCTTGATTTCTGAATTGATAATTGCTGTTCGTTCCATAACACCTCCTATGTCCTTAAGTATAGCACGGACGAGGCTAGCACTCTTGCATGTCGAGTGCTAAAAGCGTATAATGAACACATATGAGTAAGCGCGATTATTATGAAGTATTAGGTGTATCGAAAACCGCTTCTGAGGATGAGATTAAGAAGGCTTTTCGTAAGGCGGCGGTGAAGTACCACCCCGACAAAGAGGGCGGCGATGAAGCCAAATTCAAAGAGATCAACGAGGCATATGAAGTCCTAAAAGACAAGCAAAAGCGCCAGCGCTACGACCAGTTCGGTCATGCTGGTGTCGGCGGCGCAGCAGGTGGTGGCTTTAGCGGTAATCCATTCGAAGGATTTGGCGGCTTTGGTGGGCAAAATGTACAGTTCGACTTTGGTGGTGATGGCGGCATGTTCGGCGATATTTTTAGCCAATTTTTCGGTGGTAGCGCGACTGGTTCACGGGGTGGCTCGCGGCGCGGTCGTGATATTGAAACCAATGTGACGCTGACCTTTGAGGAGGCGGTGTTTGGTGCAGAAAAGAAGTTGAATATAACGCTCGATACCGAGTGTGAGCATTGTCATGGCGATGGTGTCGAGCCAGGTCATAGCTTAAAAACCTGTGAGGATTGCAAGGGCTCTGGTCAGCAGACTCGCGTGATGAACTCGATTTTTGGACAAATTCAGCAAGCAGTCACCTGTCCGACTTGCCGCGGCCGTGGCAAGATCCCAGAGCAAAACTGTTCAGTCTGTGGTGGCAAGGGTACGACTCGCCAGCGCCAGGAGATTACGGTCAAGATCCCAGCTGGTATTGACGATGGCGCGACGATCCGCCTGCGCGATCGTGGTGAAGCTGTTCAAGGCGGCTCGCGCGGCGATCTATACGTTCACATTCGCGTCAAAGCGCATAAGAAGTTCACGCGTGAGGGCGATATCATCCTTTCAGAAGAGCATATCTCGATGGTTGATGCGGCGCTGGGAACGGAAATTGATGTCGAGACCGTGGACGGTACGGTGCGGATGAAAATCCCAGCCGGCACCCAGTCGGGGACTGATTTCAAGTTGTCAGGTCACGGTGTGCCACACTTGAGAAATGATGAACGCGGCCCGCACATTGTCGGTGTCATTGTTGATACGCCAACCAAACTGAGCAAGAAACAGCGTGAATTACTGGAGCAGTTTGATGGCGCGAGGAAGCGGGGGTTGTTCTCGTAACAAAATTTCTCCATGAAAAGTCTTCTCATGCTATACTAAACTTAGCATAAGGGGAACTAAGCATGGAACTGATTTTTCTGTTAGTAATTGCCATCGTGATAATTAAGGTGGTGCAGAGCGGTAATAATCGGTTGCCTCGTCAATCTGATGACTATCAACGTGGCTATTGGGACGGTGTGCGCGATGCACAGCATGGCCGTGCGAAAATTGAAGAAGATAGTGATGGCCAAGCCAAGCTCATTACCGGGAAACAAGCTGTGGCCTCACAATCTACCGGACTTGTGTCAATTGGTGATAAAGAGGAAGAGCCGGGTGATCCATCGCCCACTAATGCTATACCAAGTGAAGAAAATACAAACATTCCCGATAAAAAGATACAGATTGCCAAGTGGCTATCACCGGTCAGTCGTAAAGAAAAAGAGAAACATCGCCAAACGACCATCAATGTGGCGCTTTATACCGCATCGCTACTACTGACCGCTGGTATATTATTGTTGGTGCAAACGATCGAACTTTCAGCGCCGCTCAGATTTAGTTTGGTCTGGCTGTTTATTTTTGTCTATTATGTCATTGGTCAGGTGCTGTATGCTCGCTTGCCGATTTTGAAGCCGGCCTCGACGGCATTTATTGGTACGGCGCTGACTGCCGTACCGATCGGCGGGTGGAGCATGCATTTGCTTTTGGGGATTGACCCGGCGCTGTGCTGGCTTATTACCTCCTTCATCGGTACTTTCCTATGCGTTGATGCTACAGTTAGGCTCAATAGCCAACCGCTCGCCTATATTTCGCTACTGTCGATGTTCACGCTGACAACTAGCTTGCCGGCTGTTATGCACGCCCAGCTAGTGTGGTATTGTGCTGTGGTGTTATTATTCGGGTGCCTGATGACCTTGGCTGCATATTTTTCGAATCGTTTTCCGCGCCAATTCACCGAGCCGTTGACGCTGGTTAATCCATTTATCGTACCATTGACTTTGTTGATTGCTCTTGGCTCATCGGCATATATGGGCACACTTGACGTCAGTGTGCTGCTGCTCACGAGCGTTACATATTATTTTACTGTTGCTCTCATCGAAAAATCAAAGAAGATGCGTACCTATGAGTTGACAACGGCGAGGTTGTTGCTGATGGGTATGACAGTTAGTTTTTCCATGTACCTGTCAAATAGCGATGGGCTGGTCACGAGCATAGCGCTGGGTGTAGCGGCACTTGGTAATATGATTTGGTCTATCGGATCAATGCATATCCAAAAGCAGCCCGATAAGCAGCACGAGATAGTGTTGTGGGTTAGTTTTGTTGCGTCACTGGCTGCTTTCTCGGCTATAGCTGGTGTCGAAAGTCCGTTGAGAGAGGTAATTTCGTTTGCCTTGCTGAGCATGATTGCGGCGGTAAGTTTTGCGGCATTAGCATTGCTGCGCCGCACTCGTTTTGGTGGTATGGTGGTAATATCTGGAATTTTGTTAGTGCCGTCTGGTGTCAGGCTATTTGCCCTTGATTCCATAACAGCCCTATATGTACAGTACGCTATCTTTATACTGATGACCTTTCTGCCGGTTGTGTGCCGATTGCTGGTTCTGAAACGCCCATATATTACGAAAAGCCAAGCGATACTAGTATACGGCGCTGCGACTACTTGGTGGTTGATGACGGTGTTCATCGCAACAGTTTTCTCAACCGCTTATCCAGGAAGAGAAGGCATACTATATCTGTCAACTTCGGTGGCAGTTACTGCTATTGTCATGGGTATCGCTGCGTGGCGTGAGAAAACTTACGGTTTAGTGATCGGTATTCATGCCTCTCTGCTCATAATAGCACTCCTGATAGCTTCATATTTCAAGGTAACTGACGAAGACCTTGCTATTTTGATGGCGTGGTTAAACGGCTTACCATTGCTATTATCGGTAGAGTGGCTGTACAATTACCGTAGCAAGGCAGCGGTTAAGTGCCGTGAATTGTTGCTATACTCTGCTATTGGTGCGGCTATTTTGATCATCTTTTCGTCTATTCATCCGGCGGTCTGGTTGCCATTAGTAGCGCTGCTGTACTATACGTTTTATCGGCGGCGTGAGGATGGTTATCTGGGTGGGGCATACGTGGCGACGATCGCTTGGGTATTATTGTTTTTGCATTGGCTGAGCGTGTCGCTAAGTGATAATTTCACTATTACCGCTTGGGTGACACTCGGTGGCTTCGGGCTAATATATTGGTTGTTAGCAATGAATAAGCGAGCGTCAACCACTAGCGATATGACGCTGCTGGCCGCTACGGTACCAGCAGTGCTATTACCAATGATAAATCTGTCGACAACATATGGATTGCCGTTCAAAATCTTGGGCTGGCTGGCGGCTGTTGCGGCACTCTATATGGTAGTGTGTGCCAAACGGGATTGGCGGCTGATGGTGATATTGGCACATCCAAGTTTGGTGCTACTATGTTATTTAACGGCGCAATGGCTCGGCATCAAACTTGAGTTTATGTCGATTATTTCACTAGTTCTCTTCGCGGTGTTTTATGGTGCCGCTGCAGCTGCACGAGCCAGGAAACTGCCAATTGGTTGGTATTATGCATCATTTTGGAGCGCTATTGGCTGGTCGATGTTTTTACTACTAATGACGATGCCAGCCAGCGTCACAACGGAAGCGGTACTATTAGTGGCATTGACATGGGCGGTCAATGGCAGTTCCCTGATAGCCGAGGGGGTGCCGAAGAAGAATCTTCTATACTTCGACGTGGGTGTTCTTTTGGTGCTGTGTGGTATTCTGTTTGCGGTTCATATGCTGATTGTACCGATTCATAGTATCGTAATGCCATATCTCTGTTCAGCGGCAATTTTCTCGGGGGCGGTGATGTCCTGGCGCTGGCTAGGATATGCTCAGATATCTACCATTGCGCACTTAGCACTAGCGCTCGCTGTATTTAGTGTATCGACCCTTGTCCTGGCGCTGGCTAGGGATAACGCTATGGAAATATTGTTCCTGGTCGAGCATTCGCTGATGGTTATCATTGGCTTAGTACTTGGCAAGCGGCTTATCAGTATGTGGGGTGCTGGTGGTGTGACGCTGGCCTTAATCTATCTGCTGTCAGGCTATGCCTATGCGCTGGCTATTCTAGCCGGGCTAGCTATAATAGTGTCAGTGATAGTTGTGGTGGTAAGAGGGCAGCGGGGTAGACAGAAATAATTTAAGAGTGTTATTGCAACTTTGCGGTGTTGACATTATGGCTCCCGATAATTTCCGAGTGGCGAAGTTAATTGAAATAAATGCGTCCCCGGGTCTTATGCCGTACTATGATCCGCTTGTCGGTATGCCCGCTAATGTTCCGGCTGTTTATGTTGACAAGCTTCTGGCTGCCTACAAACGAGCTGCTTCGTAGCTTGACTGATGTAGGTTTTTAGATTATAGTATATGGTGCATGACAGTACAAAAAACCATCATTGGTCGAAATGTGAAAGTCGACTTTGGTCGGCGAGCGGCTGATGTGCCCGCTAAAGTCGACACAGGTGCGGACAGTTCATCAGTGTGGGCAAGCAATATTCGTGTTGATAAAGCTGGTATCTTGAAGTTCTCGCTATTTGGTAAAGGCTCGCCGTATTATAATGGCAAAGTGTTTCGGCGAACTGATTACTCAGTGGCGGCCGTGAAGAGTGCCTCTGGGCATGAAACTATTAAGTACCGAACACATTTTACAATTACAGTTGCTGGCAAGAAGATTAGAGCCTTATTTGGTTTATCGGATAGAGCAATGCATAATTTTCCAGTTTTGATTGGTCGGCGTACGTTGAGTGGAAAATTTTTGGTTGATGTTAGTACAGACGAAGTGAAAAGTCCAAAGAAGATTCGGACGATCAGACTAAATAAAGAGCTAACCAAGGATCCCCACAAATTTTATAAAAAATACCATAAACCAAAGGATAAGTAGTCATGAATATTGCAATCCTCAGTAACGGTAACATCAACTACTCCACCCTTCGCCTCAGAGAAGAGGCTGAGAAACGCGGTCATGAAATCAAGGTTATCAAGTATAAAAATTGCTACGTGTCAATTGATGAGCGACATCCAAAGGTTATTTATCGTGGTAAGGAGATCGGTAATTTCGACGTGTTTATCCCGCGGGTCGCTAGTTATATGACGCGCTATGGGACGGCAGTGGTACGGCAGCTGGAGATGGCGAATCCGCAGGCGTTTTTTATGAATCGGTCAATCGCCATTATGCGGGCGCGGGATAAACTGCGCTCGACGCAGTTACTAGCGCGGGCTGGCGTGGCGATTCCAAAGACGGTGTTCTCGCGCAATGAAACGGACATCGATGTGTTACTGGACGAGATTGGCGGTACGCCGGCGATTATCAAGTTAGCGCGCGGCACACATGGCAACGGTGTGGTGCTAGCGGAGACGCTGAAGGCTGCCAAGTCAGTTATGCAGGCGTTTTACCTCAGTGATTCTGATGGCACAAACGTGCTGTTGCAGGAATTTATCAAAGAGTCGGCCGGCACCGATATTCGGGCATTTGTGGTTGGCAGCCAAGTGGTGGCTAGTATGAAGCGACAGAGTTTGGATGATGATTTTCGCAGTAATTTACACAAAGGCGGTGAGGGAACGGTCGTTAAGCTGACGCCGGACGAGCAAAAAATGTGCGTCAAGGCCGCCAAGGCAATGGGCTTAGTAGTGGCCGGCGTTGATTTTATGCGCTCAAGTCGTGGTGCATTGGTGCTGGAGGTGAATGCTAGTCCAGGGTTTGGCATCGAAAAAGTGACGGGCCGTAATGTGGCTGGTCGGATTATTGACTATATTGATCGCAATGCCAAGCGCGGCAATAAAAAAGATAAAGTCGGCGCCTGAAGATAAACTTGCTATAATGAGGGTATGAGTGCAAAGTCGGCGTCGATAGTGCAGCGGATCATCGTTTGGGTGATCGTGCTCGGTGTGCTGGCTGGGGTCGGCTACTGCGTATGGACGGTGGCGAACCAGATGAATAAAAAATATACGACTGTTGATATCGGCAAGGGCACATTTCGGGCAGAGGTTGCTGATACGGACGAGAAGCGGGCGCGTGGCTTGGGCGGCCGGCAAGAGCTAGGCAAGAGCGAAGGGATGTTATTTGTGACGGAGAAAGATGGCGACATACCAATCTGGATGAAGGATATGCGCGTCCCAATTGACATCATCTGGCTGGACGCCAAGAAAAAGGTGGTGCACGTCAAGCGTGATGCCTGGCCTGACAATGAGCCGCATGAGGTATATCACACACCAGTTCCGGCGCGGTATGTACTGGAACTACCAGCGGGTAGTGCCAAGGAGCATAGTATCAAGCCGGGCGTCACCGCGCGGTTTAGTACGGAGGCGCAGCGGTGAGTGTAGTGTTGTTATTTGGTGGCGTGGCCGTGGCGGTGACGGCGTTAGCGTTCGTGTTGAACCGGCGATTTGGCGTGTTGGCATTAGCGCTGGCATCTGGCGCATTGCTGGCAGAATTATGGGCAGAGTGGCTGGCCGGGGTGATCGGCGGGCTAGGTGTTAGCAGCGTAGCGGGATTGCCGAACGGTGTTGTCGCAACAATTATTCTGACGGTGGGGCCCCTGGTGCTATTATTAATTACCGGGCCAAAGGGACCTGGCAAGTTGCTACGGCTAATCTCAGCAATATTGATCGGCGTCTTAGCAGCGGCGGTGCTGGTGCGGCCACTAGGTAAGTTCATGACCTTGGACGCGGAGGCGATGAAGACGTACAAATTGCTGAGCGACTGGTGGTGCTACGTGGCAACTGTCGGGCTAGTGGTTGGCCTGGTTGACATGAGCGTGCCACTCAAGGCCAAGGCGCCCGCGGCCAAGAAAACAAAGCGTTGAAAACGCCGTCCTTCTGTGATAAAATGTGAAAAGTCGCGTTCTCGCCTCATGACATTGCGCGTCATACATGGGCCCATAGCTCAGTTGGTTAGAGCACCTGCCTTTTAAGCAGGGTGTCCCGGGTTCAAGCCCCGGTGGGCCCTCCAAGTGGAGAATAATCCCGGTTCATTCCGGGATTTTGCTATTGTTTGGCGTTAGTAATTTAAATACCGATCGTTTCCATTTTCTGGATGATTGCCTTGGTGGCGGCCGTGTGATCTGTTGACGTGGGTCGCTGATAGTGACTCACGATACGGCCGTCACGCATAAACAGCGTTCGTTGGGCATGGGCGGCCACTCGAGCATCATGAGTAACGATAAGGATGGTCGTACCCTGTGCATGAATGGTATCAAACAGCTGAAGGATATCCTTTGTTGATTGTGAATTGAGCGCGCCAGTCGGCTCATCGCCAAAAACCATAGCGGGATTATTGATGAGAGCGCGGCAGATACCAGCTCGCTGTAACTCACCACCAGATGCTTGAGTAATTTGGTTATGTGCGATATGACTAATACCTGTCTGTTCTAGTAATTCGGTCAAGCGAGCAGTAATGGCAGCACGATCTTGGCGATGGTCGCGCAGTGCAGGCAGGATGATATTATCGCGGATAGAGAGATTTCTAAGCATTGTTGGCTGCTGAAACACAAACCCCATGCGTTGTCGGCGTAGATCGCTGAGTTGTTTGGGTGGTATGTTAGCTAATTGTCGCCCCTCAAATGTGAGGTTACCGCTATCTGCCGGGTCGAGACCGCTGAGCGCGAAGAGCAGCGTTGATTTACCGCAGCCGCTTGGGCCCATGATTGCTACAAATTCACCAGTCTGTATCTCGACCGACACATCATCGAGGATGCGCCGTTGATTTTGGCCGGTGCCAAAGGCCTTGGTGAGGTGTTGAGCGGTAATGATGGGTTGTTGCATGAGAGACTCCTATTCTTCTTTTAGCTGGTTGGCACTGTTAGTGTGGCGTATTGATTGTGCGCCGATGAATGTGCCAATGGCGGTGATGCTGAGCGCGAGGGCTGGATAGCATACATAGGTCATCAGCGGGTGCTGGGTGAGGTGAACTGAGCGTGCACCAAATTGTGACAACATTGCCTCAACGAGCAACGAGCCAACACAGGCACTAATGATGCTGGCGATAGCAATGGCGATTATCATGATGGTAACGATGCGGACGCTGTACTGGCGGCGTATGTCACGGATTGTGAAGCCGACGACTTGGCTGATAGTGATGTCGCGTCGTTCTTTGGCAATAAACATGCGGGTTGATAATAGTGCGATGAGCATGATGAGGCAGCCTGCGATAATGGCGCTGATGATGGCAACCAATCGGGTGGCGTCGATGGTGCTGCCGAAAGTCTGCCGGACATAATCATCAATGGCGGTGACTTTGGCCCGAGGGAAAGCGGAGCTGTAGCGGGCGACAGTCTGGCTGAGGTCGGATGTGTGGTGTAGTTGAATGGCGATGATGCTCCACATAACGTCGGCGGTATTGTCGGGTAATATCGCTTTGGCTGTCTTGCCACCATTGGTGATGTCAGAGTAAATACCAGTGACAGTGACCGACAAGAGCTGGTTGTTGATGCGTAGTACAAGGTGATCACCCACTGATTTATGTAGCTCATCTGCGAGGAGAGCTGACAGTGCGATGTCATGTGATCGCTGCGGCGCGGTGCCGCTGCTATAGTGCGGGCTAAAGTGTTGACTAGTCGTGCTATCAATCATTTCTACCTTGAGGTTTTCCTCATTACCGTTATCATGTCTGATAGGAATAACCCTTGTGGTGTTCGCCATATACCGTGAAACGGTGCGGTCTTGTGCTAGCTGTTGTGTGATTGCAGCAGTTTGCGCAGGGATATCGCCCTGTTGGATATCAATACGAATATCGCTGGCACTAGCGCCCATGTGCGTAACGAAATTCTTGTCCGAGACGGTGGCGTAGAGACCATATGGCAGAATCATCATACACACTGCCAAGACGAACACGATCAGCATTGTTATATGAAGCGCCGGACGAGTAGTAATCGCCTTGACACCCAGCCATCCGTTGAGAAATCGCCCCGTACTTTTTTTGAGTGTCATCCATCGCCCGCGAGCGGTACGGTTAGCGGCGACGCCATCACGAATAGCCTGGACGGGCGAGATGTGTTTCAGGCGGTTGAGCGAGTGTGAGATAGCAGCAATGATAATGATGCCCAGCAAGACAACACCGGTGATCGCCAGCGGCGCCGCCCAATGAGCTGTATCACTTTGCCCCATATATAGCCGGATATCCTCCATCATTTGATTGGCCACGGCCAAGCTAATCCCGTAGCCACCGAGCATGCCGACGAGGACAATACCGAGATACTTTGCGAGATAGATGACCTTGATATCACCAAGGCGCATACCGATAGCACGCATGACACCAATCTGTCGATAATCATCCTCGATTTTGGCGAGCAGTGTTAGCCGCACGCATAATAACGCCACAATCACAACGATAATGCCAACCATCAACAGCACGGCGATGATCATACCGTCAGACAGTGCGTTAACGACTTGAAAGAGCGGGTAGGTGAGTGTCGGCCCGTTTGCCTCTAGTCGTGCCGCGTTGTAGGCCGCCGTAAATGCATTGAGTCCCGCCAAGTCATGCAGCCGAAACTCGATCAGATACTCCGGACGAGTCTGTCCACGGATCTGCCGGTAGTCATCTGTGTTAACGAGCCACCTCTTTGATGATGATAGTGTTGAATTCATTTGCGAGTCGCGGATAAACCCGGTCACCGTAAAGTGCTGGCCCGCCACAGTAATCTGATCGCCTTGATGGACCGAGCCGTCTTTGAAGTAGCTCAGAGGCGCGTAGATTTGCCCGCGTTCTGGGTGGATCACTGCACCGTTAAGGTCGAGCAGCCGATCGAACTGTTCGTTCTGTGGCGTGAGGCCATTGTCTTGAGAGCTGGCGGCTAGTGTCTTGTGGGCGAGCTGGAACTGCGAACCATCGATATTGAGAAATTCGGCGACTTGATAGGCCGCAACATTTGGCTGCGTGCTGACAAATTGGTGAAGGCGCTCCGTATCAATGGTCCCGGTATGCATCTGCATAACGTGCGGTGTTTTTGCCTGGGTCATGAGATGATCAACGGCACCGGTCAGGGTAACTGCGAGGATAACGGCCAGAGAGATAACCATACTGGCGATCGCGATAAAGACTGTAGTGATAAGTGTTGTCGCGCGGCTTGATGCTATGTCGTTACGAATGATACGAAGGAGCATGCTTTCATTGTAGCACGCTCTGGGTGGTGGAGTCGCAAGGCAGTCTCGCGTATACTAACAATATGAAGTCTCTCGGCCTCACTCAGCGTTTGCATGTGTCGTGGCTGTCTGCGGCGGCTGGTGTCGGCATCGTCATCGGCGTTATCAGCGTGATGCGAGCGCGGTACGGGTTGTTTGCTGGCTGGATGTGGTTAGTGGTGGGAATGACATTGGCCCTAGCGTCGCTCGTTGGGGCGCGGCGCTGGCTGGTCGTAGTAGCCTTGATCGGCGGAGTGCTCATTGGGCTGTGGCGAGGCAGCTTTGGGCAGATTGGCCTAGAGCACTATCAAACGCTGATTGGCCAAACGGTGCAGCTGAGCGGACGAGTGCTGGAAGATCCTGACGTCGATAAAAAGGGGCAGACAGTGCTGCGCCTGGGCGACATCGTGAGTAATGATCGGCGACTGCCTGGCAGTGTTTGGGTGGTGACGAGGCATAGTCAGGCAATTAAACGTAGCGATGTGGTCACCGTTCGGGGCGCGCTAACTGATGGGTTCGGGTCATTTGCGGCGCGGATGTCGCGGGCAGCAGTTGAACGAGTGACGCGCGAGCAACCGGGCGACGTGGCGGTGGGTGTCCGGGATTGGTTCGCGGAGCGGGTACGACGGTACGTGCCGGAGTCGGAGGCGGCACTGAGCCTCGGGTTCTTGATGGGCTTGCGGCGGGCATTACCGCTGGAGTTGATGACGGCGCTGCAGGTGGCGGGCTTGACGCATGTGATCGTGGCCAGTGGCTATAACTTAACAATTTTAGTGCGGCTGGCGCGGCGGCTGTTCGTTCGGGTATCGAAATATCTGGCAGCGCTGAGTGCCGGTGTGATGATCATGGGTTTTATGGCGATGACCGGCCTTAGCCCGAGCATGTCGCGGGCCGGGCTGGTGGCGGGCCTGAGCCTTATGGCATGGTATTATGGCCGGACGATTCATCCGCTGGTGCTGCTACCGGTCGCTGCGGCAATTACATTACTCATCAATCCGCAGTTTGGCTGGAATGACCTCGGCTGGCAATTGAGTTTCGCGGCATTTAGTGGGGTGATTATCCTGGCGCCGCTATTGCAGCGATACTTTTTCGGTACGAAGCCGCCCGGGGTGATCCGGCAGATTATCGGCGAGACGGTGTCGGCCCAGATCATGACGTGGCCGCTCTTGGTGGCATCATTTGGCGTGATCAGTAATGTGGCGCTGATCGCGAATGTGCTAATCTTGCCACTGGTGCCGCTGGCGATGCTACTGACCTTTGTGGTTGGCGTGTGCGCGGATGTGCCGGTGGTGGCTGGACTCATCGCCGCACCGACGACGTGGCTGCTCCAGTATATGGTCGGCGTTGCCACGTGGTTGGCGGGGCTGGACTGGGCGCAGATGGAGGTGAGTTTGAGCTGGCTGTGGGTAATTATTGCCTACCTCGCCATTATCGGGGCGATGTGGTGGATGCGGCGACAGACTGGGCTGCGACTGCGTGAGAGTAATGTGGTTGAGTAGCGTGGATGACTATGGCAGGCTACCAATCCCCTCATGCTTGAGGAAGCCTGATGTATGTACTACTATGGGTTCATTCAGCTAATCCCTCGGGGTGAGTGAGCGCGGGTTCGGCCCTCGGGTAGCGGCTGGTGAAGCAACTAATATTACTTAATTTGGAGGAGTGAAATGGGCGAGAGAAACACACGAGATATTCTGGGTGAAATGGACGAGAGAAGCACACGAGAGATTCTGAGTGAAATGCATGCTGAAGTTACACGTATTAACAAGAAGAGCGAGGATTTTCAGCAGGAATGTGAAAATGATAAAGCGCATCGTATAGCGATAGGGAATAAAGCGCTACGGGGTGCGGTGACAGGTGAGCTGATACCTAGGCATGAGCAGTTTAAACTTGCTCTAGATGAGATAGATATGAAGATCCTTAACGTAATTAGTGCATTATCAGCGCTAAAATATGAGTATGAGGAAGGCAAGACCAGTGAGCAGATCAAACAAAAGGAAGATCGCCTATATGTTGATTTGTCATTTTGGAGGCTTGCGCGAGATATTACCGAATACACAAATTATCAACGGATATCGCTAATAAAAGATCTACTTATGGGCATGGAAGAAAGAGACCTGGCTTGGTATAATAATCCTGAGAAAAATTGTTCAAAACATACTGCGGTGCTAACAATTAATGAGAGTGATCGCGGCATAGAGAGTCTACGTAGGTGGTCCGACGGTTCAGAAGTTGCTATACTCTATCCTGGTAAAGAGTTTAAAGAGCTTGACGACGAAAGGTCCGGAAAGTGGGAGAAAGACGAGGATTGTATTAAGGTTAAAGAAATGATTGCCCGTAAGTTAGGAGAATTTACTGAGCAGGGCTTGATACCACCGGTTTCTATTAGGCTATACCCGGAATCGACACACGAGACTGTCGATTACTATGCTCTTCAGCGTTATCTTAACAACAGTGCTGTACCATACGATAGTTTCATCGTAGTCATCGAGGCGGAATGCCTCTGACGCCATACGGTTCAATAATTTTAGGAGGAGAGCAGTGAGTATAGATAGGATAGGTGGAAATAACGGCGATCAAGATCCAATGAATTTATGGGAGAGGCTGGCGGCTACATCGAATAATTATGGTGAGCAACAGCCTAGTGGGGCTGAAGTCAATGGGGATATGCAAGATGGTGATGAGACGCAGGGGGAGCAAGGAGTAGCCGCTCCGATGACACTTGAGGAGTTTTGTCGAATATATACGACAATCGACAATGTATATTACGAATACAGCAATAAAACGCATGAGACCAAGCGAGGCGATCAGCGGCGATGTGCGGAAGTTTTAGCTAACCAAGAAAGACAAATTAAAGAAGCTCGGAAAGAGTTCGACAGGCGGTGTAGGGAAATTAGAGAAGCAGCGTCTGTGCAGGTGCGGCAAATTCAGGAGTCGACGAAGGTCGCCCAGACCTTGGCTGTGATTAAAGAAGAAAGTTCGAAACGCATGAATGAGGCGATAGCACCCCTCGTTGCAGCTGATGAGATTAGTGATGAGAGATTACGTCAATTTGTTCGTGACTTTAATGGGCAGCTGGAGCGAGGCGAGCTGACACCTAATGACGTAGAGTTATCGTATTTTGTGATGGCTATTGCCAAAAGGAACTCCCGACATCGAAAAGATGTCCTGCAGACCAACGCAGACCTTGAATGTGAGAAGGTTACTCCTCTGGATGCGGAGTTAGGCGAGGCATCTCCTGGGGTATATTTAACAAATAATTGTGAAGCTTTGTCAGGGGAGCGTCAGTACCCTGTTCTACAACCTCCGCTGGATGTGTTGGAGCGGAGGAACGGGAATATGATCAAGGGATATGTCAGAGGTATACTACAGAAGTATGTTGATAAGGGGATTATCTCTCGTCAGTATAGTGTATATATTAACAAAGGAGAATATCACGATGGTGTGCATATCTGGGAGGTACATATAGAATCAGATTGTGGTGGCTTCGTTCTCTCAGAAGGCACTACCAACCAGCCTGATAGTTAACCCCTTGCCCATTTTCTGCTATACTAAAAGAAACGAATTTTCTGGAGGCATACATGTCAGGACACAGTAAATGGGCAACGACGCACCGACAAAAGGCGATTGTTGACGCGAAGCGCGGCGCGATTTTCACGAAATTAGGTAATCAAATTGCCATTGCGGCACGTGGCGGCACTGACCCGACGCTGAATGCAAGTTTGGCAATGGCCATTGAAAAAGCCAAGGCTGCCAACATGCCAAGTGCTAACATTCAGCGGGCGATTGACCGCGTAGCGGATAAGAGCGCGGCGGCGCTGGAGGAAATTACCTATGAGGGCTATGGCCCGGGTGGCGTCGGTATCATCATTGAGACGGCTACTGACAATCGCAATCGCACCTTGCCAGAAGTGAAAACGGCATTGGTGAAGAACGGTGGGCGCATCGCTGACGCTGGCAGCGTGGCGTTTCAGTTTACTCGCAAGGGCGTGATCACCGTAGAAGGTACGGGCGAGGAATTGCTCCTCCAGATTTTGGATGCTGGCGCTGAAGATGCGGTCGAGGAAGATGGCGAAATCATTGTCTATACCGAGCTGAAGGATCTGGCGAGTGTTAGAAATCAGTTGGTTGAGCAGGGTTTGAAGGTGAAAGACGCCGAGCTGCGCTACATCGCTAACACACCGGTCGAGATTGCGGATACGGAAACCGCGCAGAAATTGATGAAGGTGGTTGATGCGCTGGACGACCTGGACGACGTGGTGAATGTGCACACCAATGCCGATATTACTGCGGAATAGCCTGCGTTTAGGTCAAGTCTGACTATGTATTGAGCGCCTCCGACGGCGCTCTTTTGCGTTTCGGAGGAATTTCTTTTACAATATAATCAGTCAACATAAGCCGAGCAGGGAGTTCACAATGAAGGTTTTGACCCGCCTACTACTTATGTCAACGATAATTGCGCTGGTGTTTCAGCCGGTGGTGGCGTTTGCGAGTGACTCCCCGCCAGAGGCCACACCTCCTGCTAGCGGCTCGACACCGGTTGCGCCAACCCACACGCCCGCGCCGCGCCCAGCCGATCCAGCACCCGGCCCGGCAGCTCCGACTGGGCCATCAGCCCCAGCAGCAGCTACACCGGACACGACTTCTGGTGGTACGTCTGCATCTACACCCACGCCTGCTCCGTCAACGCTACCCAGAGATCCATCGACACCCACACCAGTCAAGCCAACGCCTTCCGAACCTCCTGCGCCACCAGCTGCGGCTCGCACATCGGCCAAACTCTTGATCACTAAAGTCGGTCTCGATACAGCGCGCGGCGCGTACGTCGAACTCTACAATCCGTCGTCAGGGCCAGTTAATATCGCCGGCTGGACACTGCAGTATGCTAACCAAAAGGGACATGTGACGACGCTCAAAACAGTATCGACTGACCTAATGGTGCCGGCGGGCGGGGCGTTGGTGGTCGGTGATAGCCGGCTAACCGATGAGCAGGCTGACCTGCGGTTTGATAGTAAAAAAGTGCTGGCAAAAACCGGCGGCTCTGTCAAATTGGTGATGAGTGATGGGCGGGTGTCGGATCTAGTCGGCTGGGGCGCGGCGTCAGAGCGCGAGGGTAGCCCGATTCAGCTGGGCGGCAAGCTACACTCCTGGCGCTGCCAAACAAATGGCGTGGTGACTGATACGGATAATAACGCCAGCGATTTTTCGGTCGGCGAGGCACCACGTTTGCGTGAACTGCCAGCCTGTACCGAGCCTGACGAGCCGCGTCCGCCAGTTGATCCGGCACCACCGAGCAATCACTGTAGTGGCTTGAAATTACATGAGATCGCAACCAATGTTGACGTGCCGTTTATCGAGATTATTAATGCCGGGACCAGCGACCTCGACCTCACCGGCTGCACTATTCTCGTGAAAGGTCGAGGCAAGAATAAGGACACGACGCACACGTTCAGCGGTATTGAGTTGGCAGCCGGGGCGCTGCATGTCGTTCGGCTGACAGAGACAAATCTCAAACTGACAAAAACCGGCGGCGGCGAGGTGTATGCGCTGGATGCTGGCGGTAATGAAATTGACCAGACATCGTTTGCTGGCCTGGCCAAGGGTTCATCGTGGAGTTTGTTTGATGGGGAGTGGAAGCAAACATTTGCAATTACTGAGAATGCCGCCAATGTGTTTAAGGAATATGCGGATTGTCAGAGTGGGTATGAGCGTAGCGTACTGGGTAAATGTGTGAAGATTTCGGTGCCACCTACTGTGTCTGATGTGTTGGCGCCATGTCCGGCTGGTCAATATCGGCACCCTGAAACCCGTCGCTGTCGGAAAATCGAAGCAGCAAAAACTGTGACGCCGTGCAAAGAGGGCTATTATCGCAGTGAAGCGACGGGTCGGTGTCGTTCGATTGCTTCGGCAGCCGCCAAAACGTTGAAGCCGTGCCCTGATGGTCAATTTCGTAACCCAGCGACTGGCCGCTGCAAGAAAATCGCTGCCGCAGATGACATTTTAAAAGACTGCCCCGAAGGCTTTGAGCGCAATCCAAAAACAAAACGTTGCCGCAAGGTTGCGCTGGCTACTGCGCCGAAAACTGGCTTTGCGCCGGAGCAGGTCAAGGAGGTGACGGGTGCGATGTGGGGCTGGTGGGTGCTCGGCGGTGTCAGTCTGCTGGCGGTTGGCTATGCTGGCTGGCAGTGGCGCTGGGAAATTGGCCGGGCTGCCGCCTGGCTGAAACACACCATCACACGCGGCAAGCGATAATTTGGCGAGTAGCTCGTCGAGGTGGCCGCCCGCATTAATTATTGTCACCGGCCGGGTGCTATAATAAACTCATGAGAATCATCGGTATTGATCCGGGGACTGGCATTTTGGGCTTTGGTGTGATTGACGCGAAGCGGGGCAGCTACCGGCTGGTGACGGCTGGCGTGATCAAGACGCCGGCACACACACCACTGGACGAGCGGCTGGCGGAGATTTTTGATGGCCTGACGGAGATCATTGCTGAGACTAAACCCGAGGTGATGTCAATTGAAAAATTATTTTTTGCGCGCAACGTCACCACCGCTATTTCTGTGGCTCATGCTCGTGGTGTGGCAATGCTGACTGGACACAAGGCAGGCCTTGTGATCAGCGAATACACGCCACTACAGATCAAACAGACGCTAACTGGCTATGGCAAGGCTGACAAAAAACAAATCCAAGAAATGGTGCGCCTCAACCTCGGCCTCAGTCAAGCGCCCAAGCCAGATGACTGCGCTGATGCACTCGCGGCGGCCATCACCCACGCAGCGATGTCACGCCTCAGCGTGGTATAATTGATATATGGTGCAATTAGGCAAGGGAAAACGAGCTCCGATAAAGAAGCAGCCGCCACGCATGGGCCGGTATGCTAATCTCGGTCAAGTCAAGGCAAAACCTGGTAAATTACCGCGTCAACACAAACACTTTTTATGGTTTTGGCGGCTGAGTCGGCCGAAAAAAATTATGGTGTGCCTGCTGCCGATTTTACTGTTTTTGATCATCGTGCCGATTGCTAGCTATTTTTATTATGCGCGCGACATCGGCGATCAGGAGCGGCTAATGAATCGCAACAATACCGGCATCGTGCTGACTGACGCCAATGACAAGGTGATTTATAGCGTTGGTAATGCCGAGCGGCGGAACTTGGTGCAGCTCAAAGACATCTCCGAGAGTATGAAAAAGGCGCTGATAGCCAGCGAGGATAAGGATTTTTATAAGCACAGCGGCTTTAATATTTTCAGTATTTTCCGGGCGGCGATCACGCGACACGGCGGCGGCTCAACCTTGACACAGCAGTTGGTCAAGAACAATTTGCTCAGCAATGAACACAGCTTTATGCGCAAGTACCAAGAGCTATTTATGGCCATCGCTATTGAACAAAATTACAGCAAAGAGCAGATATTGATGATGTATCTGAACTCGGTGTACTTTGGTGAAAACGCCTTTGGCATCGAGGAGGCAGCCAAGGTGTATTTCAATAAATCGCCGAAGGATTTGACGCTGGCCGAGAGTAGTATGCTGGTCGGTGTGCTGCCGGCGCCAAGCCGCTACTCACCGATCAGCGGTAATGTCGAATACGCCAAGCAACGCCAAAAGACGGTGCTCGGTCGAATGCAGACTGAAGGCTTTATCACTGAGGAACAGAAGCAGCAGGCGGAGGCTACACAGCTAGCGTATGCTGGTGGCGGTGCGGCTCACACCAACTCCGAAGCGCCGCATTTTGCTGAAATGGCTATCAAGCAGCTCAGTGACAAATATGGCTACGAAAAAGTCATGCGCTCAGGCTACCGCGTCAAGACCTCGCTGAATCTCGACACTCAGCATCTCCTCCAAGAAAATATCGCCAAACAAATGAAGCAGATCAATCGCCTCGGTGGCACTAACGCCAGTGGTATCGTCATTGATCCAAAAACTGGCGAGGTGCGGGCTCTGGTCGGCAGCGCTGACTATAATAACGCCGAGTGGGGTAAGGTCAATATGGTGACCACACCGCGCCAGCCTGGCTCGAGCTTCAAGCCGCTCTATTATGCGCAGGCGATGGCTGATGGCATTATCACGCCAGCGACAGTTTTTGACGATAAATTGACCGACTTTAATGGTTACGTGCCCTACAACGCTACCCGCCGCTGGAACGGCAAGGTGACGACGCGCAAGTCGCTCAGCTGGTCACTGAACATCCCGAGCGTTCTGATCATGCAAAAGTATGGCATCAATCGCTCCATCCAAGCCGCCAAGAAACTCGGCATCAGCACACTCGACGAAAACAAAAATTACGGATTGTCGCTGGCGCTTGGCTCGGCCGAGGTGCGCCTGAGCGAGATGGCTAACGCCTACGCAGCCTTTGCTAACGGTGGTACGCAGTATGAATCGCTCAATCTCATCACTGAAGTCAAGGATAAGTTCAACAAGAACGCTTCGTGGAAACCAGCGAGTACGCGCCAAGCGATCAGCCAGGGCGGCGCTTATCTCATCTCCAGCATTCTATCAGATAACGCCGCGCGGGCGGGGATGTTTGGCAGCAGCCTGACGGTGGGCGGTAAAACAGTCGCTGTCAAGACGGGTACCACCAATGATAATCGTGATGCCTGGACGATTGGCTACACGCCGCAATATGCTGTCGGCGTGTGGGTTGGTAATAACAACAATAAGGTCATGAACAGCGGCGGTTCGGATGTGGCGGCACCAATTTGGCGGGCGACGATGACCAAGCTGCTGGCAGGTGCGAAAACTGGTTTTGACGTGCCAAACGGCGTTGTCCAGCGAAGTGTCTGTAGTAGCAATGGTGGCCTGGCTGATGATTCTAGCTCCGGCGCCTACAAAGAGTACTTCCTCTCGAACGCCCTCCCGACCGAGAAATGTGATCAGACCAAGCCAAAGATTGAGGTGTGTAATCTCACGACCAAGCAAATGGAGTCAATTTTTGAAGATCAATTTGACGCTGCTAAATACTCCAAGAACGCTGCTGATTGTCAGCAAACATCCACCACCAAGCAGATCACCGTCTGCGACCTGGCCACCAAACGTCTCATCACCATCGCCGAAGATAAATTTGATGCGACGAAGCATTCACGAAAGACGACGTCGTGTAGCAGCACAGGTAATGACGACCAAAACCCAGGTGGCGGTAATGGCAGTGGTGGTGGCGGCGGTTCGGGTGGTGGTAACGGCGGCACCACACCCGGCCCAACCAATCCTCCGGGCGGCGGAGGACAGACTCCGTGATCGCTCATCTCTCTGGCACGATCGCTGAGAAGTTTGGCGCGGGCAGTATCGTGATTGACGTCCACGGCGTCGGCTACGAAGTCAGCGTGTCGGCTGGTGATTTCGAGGCGGTGATGCTGGATCAAGACGCCAAATTTTACACTTATCATCATGTGCGCGAGCAGGCGGAGGAATTATTCGGCTTCTCGAGCTTGGCGGCGAAGAAACTGTTTGAAATGCTCATCACTGTTCAGGGCGTCGGCCCAAAGGCCGCGCTGGCCATTCTCAGCCTGGGCGACGCAGAGCAGGTACGCAACGCCATCGCCAACGCTGATCATGCGTTTGTACAAAAAGCTGCTGGCGTTGGCAAAAAAACCGCCGAACGCGTGGTGGTTGATCTGAGCGATAAAGTCGGCTTACCGACGCAGTACGGCCGAGCGGTCGCGCCAGTCCAAACTGAATTGAATACTTCCGACGAAGCGCTAGAGGCGCTAATGGCGCTGGGCTACACCTTGGCTGACGCCACCAAGGCGCTGGAAAATATCGACGTCAATTTGCCAACGGCGCAGCGGGTGACGATGGCGCTGAAAAAGTGATCTTATCACTTAAACGCTGCCATACGCAGCACAGCCTGCTTATTGACAAGCCTTGCGGTAACGCTGATGTCTAGAATACTATCATTGTAGATATATTGCGGTTTTTCACCAAATAATTCATCTGATACTGTTGGGGAGTACGCCAACTCTTCAAATTTCGGTGCGTCTATCTCGATGAGGTTATTGTCCTGATCAACGGCAACAATATACGTTGTGAAGCCTGGGCTACCGTTGATGGCCGAATAATATAAGTGATCAACGCCAATGATAATATGGGTGACTGACTCGCAGCCACGAATGTGGCGGATTGGATGATCTTCTGGCACGGGAACGCGGATACCTTGAATATTGCGCACCTCAGGAGACACTACGAGGTCAACGGGAGTCTCTCGCAATGTTGCTGGGTCAACGTCACGGATCGGGAATTTTTTACTGTCGAGCTTGTTTCTTTCGGGCCCATTATAGACATGAGTACAACTTTCATGCGTAAGACACCAGCTGTTAATTTCGTAATGATAGCCCATGACACTTGTTTTCCCGGATGCTGGATCGATGCTACCATCTGCTTGCATGGGGAATTGACCGTAACCATTTCGCAAATCATTGGTGATATCGTAATCTTCTGGTTTGATATTATACCATTCCTCATTTTTTAGGTCTGGGTGTTCAATTCTCAACCTTCTTACGTGTGGCAGTCCAAACAAATGTCCGGCTTCGTGCATAATAACGCCAGAGTTGATGATATTCATATTGTCTGATCTTGTGACGATGTCTCGTGTGTGATACTGGGCGTAGGCGCCGAACTGACTGTTGTTGCATAAATGAGGTGGCAGGATAAAATAGCGAATCGCTGTACCGCCGAGGGAGGGGATTTTATTGGCTACTTCTCGTATCTTTTCGACAGGGGGGCAGGGCTTTTTTGTTTCTGGGTCAATTGGCTGTTCATCCATTGGCATGGTTACTGCTTCATAAACGGTGCTCTTGGAGACGTCCATGGTGGTAGCTAGGATGTCTTCGGCTCTATCAAGCTCTGCTCTTGCGCGTTTGCTCACCTCAGCAACATGTTGTTCTGTTGTTGAGGAGTCGGTGATGATAACAGGTTGAATATCAGGCAGGCTAAATGGCCCTTGTGTCTCTAGTGGCTCAGCCGGCTGAACGGTTTCGGTTATTATTGCGGTTGCAGTTGCAGGTTGAGGTTTAGGGCTACGATGAGCTATATGGTTATAACCCACAAAGCCCGTCACTCCTCCTATTATCCCGCCTAGTATTACACATGGAACCCTTACTCGTAATGGCAGTTCTTTCGGTTTATCACTAGTCGACATGCTGCTCTTTTCACTCATAACGATAACAATTATAAAATATAATTTATAATTATGCAATAATATGGTACGGATTATAAGCAGACACTCCTCGCCAAGTGGTATAATCCACACCAGGAGGTATCATGAATACATGCACGACACAGAAGGAATGTGAAATCTGTCCGCTGCTCGTTGGTCAGACGGTGGCTGACGACAATGTTATATTGCAAACCGAACGTTGGGTGGCGGTGCTTGATAGAAATCAGTGCTATTTGGGTAAGTCATTCATCACTCTGCGCCAGCACAAGGAAACGTTGTCGGATCTGGATGAGGTAGATTGGACGGAGTTGCATCAGGTGATTCGTCAAATTGAATGGGCAGTCAAAGCAGCGTTTGGCGCCGACGTGTGTAACTGGGAATGCCTTATGAATAATGCAGTTAGGGCTGGCCGGCCGACACATGTACATTGGCATCTATATCCGCGCTATCTTGGTGGTACCAGATTTGCTGGCGAGGAATTTCCTGATCCAAAATGGCCACGACACTTAGAGAGCGGTGAGCACCGTGTGAGTGAGGAGCTGTTTGGTAAGATTGTCCTTGCGGTGCAAGAGAACTTACCCTAGGCAAGGAGCCATGCCGCTGCAAGGTATATGGTAGCTAATATAGCCGGTGCAATTACCATACCCCACTCCTGCTTTTTGAGCCCAATAACAACATCACCAATTTGCGCTAAGCTTGCTGCAGCAAAGACAAGCTGCAGTGCAGAACCACTAAATACAAATGGAGCAGCTACCGTAAGTAACCCTAATGGCAGTGCTCGAGAAGCGTACATTGCTGCGTAGAATCGCTCACCATGAGTAATGGTAGCTGAGCGGCTCATCATACCAGGCTTGACGAGTGCAATAAGTGCAGCGATGATTGTTGCTATGGATGATAGGGTGGTGATGACAAGTGTGACGGTATGCATGAGTATAGTAAACCATATGATGAGGTTGCTATGCAATCTATCCCCCGCTACCAATGCTATAATAGACCTATGGCGATAGAACGAATTGTTGATACCAGTAGCCACGCGGATGATAGCGAGGAGCAGCGGATTGAAGTCAGTCTGCGCCCGCAGAGTTTTAGCGAGTATGTCGGGCAAGAGCGGTTGAAGCGCAATCTGCGCTTGGCAATTGAGGCGGCAAAGAAGCGCGGCGAGCCGCTGGATCATGTGCTGCTCTACGGTCCGCCAGGACTGGGCAAGACGACCATGGCGACGGTGATCGCTAATGAGATGGGCACGAACTTGCGTATCACCAGCGGCCCAGCCATTGAAAAGGCGGGTGATTTGGCGTCAATTTTGACCAATCTGGCGGACGGCGATATTTTGTTCATTGATGAAATTCATCGGCTCGGTCGGGCGGTGGAAGAGATGTTATATTCGGCCATGGAAGATTTCAAGCTGGATATTGTCATCGGCAAAGGGCCGGCAGCCCGGTCAATTCGGCTGGATTTACCGCGGTTTACAGTGATTGGCGCGACCACGCGGACGGGTAGTTTGGCGGCACCGCTGCGCGATCGGTTTGGGCATATTTACCGCTTGGAATTTTACGAGCCAGAGGACATTGCCAAAATTGTGACGCGGAGTGCAGCCATCCTGGAATCGTCGATTCGGCATGAAGCGGCGAATTTGTTGTCGACGCGGGCCCGCTTGACACCGCGCATCGCTAACCGCCTACTCAAGCGCGTACGCGACTACGCCGACGTGAACGGTGACGGCATAATTGATGTGAAAACGACAACGAGCGCCTTGGAAATGCTAGAAGTGGACGAGCTAGGTTTGGATCCGGCTGACCGTAATTTACTGCAGTCAATCCTGGAAAATTATGGCGATAATCCCGTGGGGCTAACGACCATTGCTGCACTGACGGGTGACGAAGCAACGACGATCGAGGATTTTTATGAGCCGTATCTGCTGCAAATCGGCTTCATTGAGCGTACGCCGCGCGGCCGGCGGGTGACGCCAAAGGCAAAAAAACACATCAATATGCTATAATAACAGATATGAAAAAGAGAGTTTTGGCGATACATACCCCTGATAATGTTGGGGAAATGACTACCGTGGCTGGCTGGGTGCATTCCCGGCGCGATCACGGCGGGCTGATTTTTATTGACCTACGCGACTATACTGGGTTGGTGCAGTTGGTGATTAATCCTGAACAGGCGGAAGCATTTCGTTTGGCGGAAAGCCTGCGCGATGAGTTTGTGATTCGCGCCAGCGGCGTGGTGACGGAGCGCGGCGAAGGTTTGAAAAATCCAAATATCGCCAGTGGTAATGTGGAAATTGTGGTGGAAAATTTGGAAATTCTCAACCGTGCTGAGACCTTGCCGATTCAGCCGTTTGCTGAGGAAAACCAAGCGGGCGAGGACTTGCGTTTTAAATATCGCTATCTCGACCTGCGTCGTCCAACGATGCAGCAGATGTTGAAAAAGCGCGCTGAAATGTACCAGCGCATGCATCAGTACATGGATACTCGGGACTTCATCGAGATTCAGACGCCGATTTTGGCAAATTCTAGTCCCGAAGGTGCACGCGATTTCCTGATCCCCAGTCGTCTGCAAGAGGGCAAATTTTACGCTTTACCACAAGCACCGCAGCAGTTCAAGCAGCTACTGATGGTTGGCGGCGTGCCGCGGTATTACCAGCTGGCGGCGTGTTTTCGCGACGAAGATCCGCGGGCTGATCGACTGTACGGCGAGTTTTATCAGCTGGACTTGGAGATGAGCTTCGTTGAAGACGGCGAGGAAGTTCGCCAGGAGGTTGAGCCGCTGATGCGGCAGCTCGCGACTGATTTTGCTGGCAAGAAATTGCTGGATTTGAGTGGTCTCGCGGTCGGTGATGGCAGTCCAATTCCACGTATTTCTTACCGCGACGCCATGGAGACGTATGGCTCGGACAAGCCAGACCTGCGCTTTGGCATGGAGCTGATTGATCTGACTGACGTATTCGCCAGTACCGAATTTGGCGTGTTCAAGCAGGCTGAGTGTATCAAGGCGATCTGCGTCAAAAATGGCGCTAGTTTGAGCCGCAAGCAAATTGATCAATTCACCGACATTGCCAAAAGTGAGGGCGCGGGTGGTTTGGCGTACATCACCTACCAAGATGGTGAGGCAAAATCACCAATTGCCAAGTTCTTGAGCGAAACAGAGCTCACGGCGATTAAGCAAAAAACTGGTGCAGTTGATGGCGACGCAGTCTTTTTCGGCGCTGACACTCGCCCAGTCGTCAACGCCGTGCTTGGTCGTCTGCGAAACGAATTTTCCACCCACTTCAACTTGAAAGACCCGAGCGTGGTAGCCTTAGCTTGGATTATCGATTTTCCGTTCTATGAATGGGATGACCACGGCAAGAAGCTTGATTTTGGCCACAATCCATTCGGTATGCCAAAGGGTGGCCTGCAGGCGCTGGAATCGGCGAACACCGATGCCGAAAAACTAGCCATTGTGGCTGACCAGTTTGACATGGTGATGAACGGCTACGAAATTTGCTCTGGCGGCGTGCGCAACCACAACCCAGCGGTGCTGTACAAAGTGTTTGACCTGCTTGGTTTTAGCGAAAGCTACGTTGAAGAAAAGTTTGGCGCCATGCTCAATGCCTTCAAGTACGGCGCACCACCGCACGCTGGCTGTGCCTTTGGCGTTGACCGCATTCTCATGGAGCTGACTGGCGAACAAAACGTCCGCGAAACTCTAGCCTTTCCAAAGAACGGCTCGGGCGTTGACGTGATGATGGATTCGCCATCAATGGTTGACCCAGCACAATTGCGAGAATTAGGGATGCAGTAATCTGCTCAAAAGTAGCTGGCAGGGTGCTCAATTACGGCAATGTAGCTAGGGGCGTAGCTGTGTTATTTTACTTTTTAATATTGCTTCTATTGCATCAAGCTCAGACTTTTTCTTTCGTACCATCGCGATCTTTTTACGCAATATATTGATAGCTGTATCCGGTGTAATCTGTCCGTCGTTCCATTCCTTGATGTATTGCTTGATCTCCATCAGTGTAAATCCCGCCGACTTGGCGAGGCGTATTTCCGTGAGGTACTCAAGCGCACTCTCGTCGTAGTCTGAATAACTGCGGCTTCCAGCAGGACGTTGTGTTACCGGTAAAATACCGAGTTTTGTATAGTAACGAATGGTGTCGATAGAAACACCAGACTTCTCGGAAAGTTGATGAATTAGCATGGTAAAACCTCCCTCATTATTACCTATTGACTATAGAGTATACTCCATAGATTATACTACTATTATGAGTAGAAAAAAGTATAATTCAAATCATAAAGTAGTGTTAATTACTGGAGCGTCCAGCGGTATCGGAAGAGCGACCGCCGAGCTGCTTTTGCAGAAAGGTTACATAGTGTACGGACTTGCTCGAAATAGTGAGGCGCTTCAAAAAATTAAAGGCCTTCGGCTAATACCGGGTGATATGAAAGATGAAAAATCACTTGAGGCTGCAGTAAAAAAGATTTGTGACGAGCAGGGAAGAATAGATGTACTTATCAATAATGCTGGCTATGGATTACTGGGGGCGGTAGAAGATATTCCAATTGAACAGGCCCGCAGGCAGTTTGAGGTGAATGTGTTCGGGCTGGCCAGGTTGACGCAGCTTGTGCTGCCTAGCATGAGAGAGGCGGGATCGGGCTTGATTATTAATATGTCATCTGTTGGAGGTAAGGTGTATTTTCCGCTTGGTGCCTGGTATCATGCTTCAAAGCACGCTATCGAGGGGTTTTCCGATAGCTTGCGGCTAGAGCTGCAGGAATACAACATCAAGCTTGTGATAATTGAGCCTGGCTTGATCGCTACAAATTTCTACAAGTTAGCTGAAGAGCCGCTTACTCGTTATTCGTCAAACGGTGCCTATGGCGGCGTGGCAAAGGCAATATCGCACAACCTATCTCAGTCATATAGGGCCATGTCACCGCCTGGCGTGGTTGCGCACAAAGTAGCGACAATTATTGAGAGTAAGCATCCACGACGTCGGTATCTTGTTGGTAAATTGGCGAGAGTTCTCTTCTACGCACGGCATCTCTTGGGCGATGGCGTCTTTGAACAAATAGCTAAAAAACAGACGAGGTAAGTGAAGTTACTTGCTAGCTGGGGGTCTAGGTTTGGTGTAGCGACACCGATGTACGTAGCATCTACAAGAAGACTACAACTGAACACCCAGCCACGCCGCCAATATATCGCCGGCAAAGTACGCCAGTCCAGCGGCGACTGCTCCAAGGAGCAGAGTGATGATTGCCTCTCGCCATGGTGACTGCTTGCCGACTTTACCCTTGGTGAAGCCAATTGCTAGGAACGTCACCGCCGTCAGTGCGGAGCTGACGTAAAACAGGGTGGTGCCTGGTACTTTTGAGCCTGCAACGACATCGACTAGGTACGGCAATACTGGTACGCCACCGACTACGACAAAAGCCAGGAAAGTGACCGCACCGATGATTTTAGGGGAGGCTCGTTTTTGAGTATCGCGGGCTGACTCTTCATGTTCGGCACTGGCTGCGAGGTAGGCGCTGGAGCCCATTGAAAATCCGTCAGCAATTAAATTTGCAATGCCCAAGATGAGGATAACCGCGCTGGAAATTCCTGCTCCAGCCGATGCTGCCACGACGGCAAAGGTTGTGACTGTGCCGTCAACTGCACCGTACACAAATTCTGAGATGTATCGTCTAAAAAATATTTTCATAGCCATACCAGTGTACCATACATGGCGCGATAAACAGAATAATTATTTAATATTGCGCACCTGGACATCCTGCCAGTCGCTATTATGGCGCAGTTCGGCGTCGGCACCAGCAAAGACTGTCTTTGCCTTGGTATCATCTGCCAGCGTCCATAGGAACCAGGCGGTCATATATGCATCACCGTATTCCAGCACATCTTTATGACCAACTGACTTACGTCGTGCAATGACTCCTGGCTTACTCCCTTGTAATGCATCAAAATTATGCTTCAAGTCATCGAGCGGACTGATGGCAATACTATCACTAACGCCAGTTCCTGCCATCATGAACACTGCTGTGTTGAGACGTGAGACGTCATAGGTCCATTGATTATTGTTAGCAGTACCACGACCCACGGCGCTAGCGGTGTAGAGCGAAGAATACTTATTGCTATTACTATACTTAGTAGCGGCATTGATCGCTCCTGCGCCGCCCTGTGAATGTCCAGCGATCCCAATTTTATTAGTGTTGATTAGACCACGTATTGGACTGTCTTGGGCAGTGTTGTACTGCAGAGCGGCATCAAGCATGGCCGCGGTCGATGCGCCAGTGCCAGCCCAGCCGTCCTCATTACCGATTACGACGAAGCCCCAGCTCGCGAGGTGCTCGAGAATTGGCGTGTAGGTGCTAGCTGGTGTTGCCGTGCCATTTACCATTACAACCAGTGGAAAAGTTTGGTTAGCCTTCTGGCGCTCAGGGTAATAGAGACGATAGGCCTTGGAACTATCTGTATTATTTTGAATATAGTGTGCTACTTTGTAGGGTCCGGTCTTGGTGTAATGTTGTTCGAGGTTGCCACTAGGGCTAAGTTTATCAGCATAGCCAGTCGCTACACCGTCATCTCCGGTAATACTTTGGTTGAGATATTGCATGACTAACAGCATAATCACAAAGCAGATGATCAGAATGATAATGATAATTCCGAAAACCTTGAATAATTTTTTCATAAGCGCCCTTTCGCTAGGTAAATTACTTATTAACAAGATTTATTATACACTAAGTGTATAGCTATAACAAACTGACTGTACACTTAGTGTATATAAGGATGGTAATTGAGTCAGGTCACCACTCAGACTGATCATGTAATGATAACTGCTCAAGATCAGGTATACTGGAAAGAATGAATGATAATGATCAATTTGTTCACTTCCAAGCATTGATTCATCAAAAGAGTCGTGAGCTATATCGACCGATGCCGTGGCGTGATCAGCCGACGTTCTATTATGTGCTAGTGAGCGAGCTGATGTTGCAGCAAACACAAGTTGCTCGAGTGTTGGTGAGATTTGCAGAGTTTACTGCTGAGTTTCCGGGTATTGAGTCGCTGGCGACTGCCAATTTGACTGAGGTACTCCGTGCGTGGCAGGGATTGGGTTACAATCGCCGTGCTCGGTACCTTCACCAAACAGCACGGGCCATCACTGATGGCGCACCGATAGTCACGCTCCATGACCTTGTTCGGCTGCCAGGTATCGGCATCAATACTGCCGGTGCCATCATGAACTATACCTACCAAGTGCCGACGCCATTTATCGAAACCAATATCCGCACAGTCTATCTCAATCATTTCTTTGCGGGCCAGACAGCAGTAGCTGATCGTGATATATTGCCCATTGTTGAGCAGACAATGGATCATACTGATCCGCGCCGGTGGTTTTGGACGCTGATGGATTATGGTAGTGAGCTCAAATCTCAGGGTAAGGGTAAATTGTCGGCCAGTCGTCACTACACTAAACAATCGCAGTTTGCCGGTAGCCTCCGTCAGATGCGCGGTGAGATTTTGCGTCGGTATATTGGCGGGCAGCCACTCGCTGAAATTACCGCTGAATTACAGGACGATGAGCGGTTTGTACCAGCGCTGGATAGTTTGCGCCGGGATGGTCTCGTCACCGAATAGCCAGTGGCTAGATACTGGCTATTGACATTTCAAACTGCCTATGCTATCATAATCAACAGTCGATATGACAAACATAAAAATTATAACGACAAAGGAAGGGTATGGAAGATATGCAAACAGTTATTATACTGATGACCGTAGTGATTATTATTCACTCGGTGACGATCATCGTCTTGTTCGGTGTAATAATTGCACTATTGACAAAGCTTAAACGCCTCGTCAATCACGCTGAAGCGACGGTATCGAACATCGCTCAGGCAACCGAGTGGCTGTCTCCAGTAAAATTATTTACTGAAGTTGTGCAGCTCTTTCGTAAAAAATAAGCACATTGTTTTGATTCACAATCTAGCCTAACAAAAATAAAAAAGGAGAGTATATGAAAAAAGTATTAACAGTTCTTGGCGCAGCAGCAGCAGGTTTTGCGGCCGGTATTCTGACCGCACCAAAAAGCGGTAAAGAAACTCGTGCCGATATCAAGAAAAAGGCTGGCGAGCTGAAAACTGCCACCGTCAAAACTGCCAAGAAAGCTCAGGCTGCCGCCAAGGATGGTGCTGAAGCAGTGAAAGTTGGTGCCCAAAAAGTTGGTGATGTCGTTGCCGGTACTGCTCGTACAGTCAAGGCTGATGCTGAGAAAGTAGGGGATGTTGTTGCTGGGACCGCTCGTGCGGTGAAGGCCGATACCGAGAAGCATTTTAAGAAATAGTAGCAACAGTTTGACCTAAACGCAAAAACGCGAGATAATACAGAGGATGAAACATCTTCGTAATCTCGCGTTTTTTGTGTGTAGTATCAGCCTAATTGGGCTCATGGCGCAGCCTGATGTTGCCATGGCCCAGGTCGCCCCGAGCTCATCACAGCTGCGCTTGGTTCGTAGTCAGTGTCAGTCTGTTCGTTCAATATTGCAGCGGATCCAGCATAATGACGCTCTATTGCGGGTTAATGCTGGTCAGGCATACAACACAATTTCAACCAATCTAATTGCCAAATTAAATAGCCGATTGGCATTAGCACAGATCGATAGCTCGCGGATGGTGGTGATCGCTCGTGACTATGAGGAGGCACGCAAGACGTTTACTCAGCAGTACAATGAGTATGAATCAAACCTGGCTGCTCTAGTCAAGACCGATTGCACCGACAAGCCAGATGAGTTTTATGCACAGCTAATCAAGACGCGTGATGCACGCCGACAGGTCAGTGAATCAGTGGCAACAATGGGCAAGCTTGCGGCGGATTATCGTGCGGCAGTAGAACAGCTCAAAATGAAGTTATCGGGTGGGGGTAATCGTGGATAAGTTCAAGCAACTCGGTCACCAGATAGTCGGGCTAATCACACAATACAAGCTGCCAACAATGGTTCTTAGCGTCATTGCGGTGTCGATTGTGCTCGTTGGTATTTCGATGCACTTATACTACTCGTCAGATGCTTTCCGAGTTGATTTGAGCCGACCAGATTATGTACCGTATCGGGCGCAGATTGATAACTCCAACGATCATAATCGGGATATGTTCGAGGCGCAGGGTGAGGTGACGGGTAATGTGCTGGATAGTTTCCTGCAAAAGTACAAGCAAGAAGAAAAGAAGGCTGATGGTGCACGAGCATTTGCCAGAGATGTGTTGAGTGATGATCAGCTGGGGATTAGTGGCGGCAATGGTGCGGGCGGTGCGACGACGCAGGGCCAGGATGGTTCGCTGGAGTAGCCCCAAGCTCTATTAGTTTTTATGTGTTATCGCTGTTGGGATGACAGCTAGCTCGATCTCTTGTTTTTCAAATTCTTTGAGGAGGCGACGGCGCATCTCTGAAGTAACTGCCCATTGATCCGATGGCTGAACTTTGCCGGCAACAATCAGCTCAACCGAGCGACCAGTGATATCGCCGACTGATACGAATTTTGGTGGTTCAATAATTTTCTTATCCCAAGGCCTCTCCTTGCTCAGTCGCTGGCCAGTCTCGTTAATAATGTCAGCAGCATGGCTAATATCAGTGCTCGGGTCGAGTTGCAGGGTAAAGCGCGACATGCTATATCCCATCGTTTTATTAATAACATGCTGGATAGTGCCATTTGGTAAGTAGTGTACATTACCATCAGCATCGCGGAGCACGGTTGACCTGGTGCCGACGCGCTCAACAGTACCGGTGGCACCCATAACGTCTACGACATCACCGACACGATATTGATTTTCAGCAATGATAAAGATACCAGCGAGAAGGTCTTTGACAAGTGATTGCGCACCAAATCCGAGCGCGACGCCGATGATGCCGGCGCTGGCAAATAGTGGCGACAAATCAAAGTAGAATAACTTATTGGCGACCATGGCAGCGATATAAGCGATAATGGTGATGCGCCAAAAACTGCCGATCAGCTGTGTCAGTGTCTTTTCGCGCTTTTCGATATCTTTGCGGTGCCACGAGCGGTGCTTGGCGGTAGAGTGAATCGCATAACGAATTGCCCAGGTGATGAACATGCGGCCAAAATAGTAAACGATAATCGCGCCGATGACGATGCTGACCGTCTCGACCATCCGCTCGCTCACCAGCCAGCCTAGTCCATGCTCGGTCATCCATTCATCAAAGCGCGACGAATTTAACAGTTGTTTGATAAGCGTATCCGTCATGAGTTTAGTATAATGAAAAGTATGAGTTTTGTCGATCCAAATCAATTCGTCATCACCCGGCGGCGCAAGAAGTATAAATTTGCGCTATTTAACAATTCGCCACTTTGTTTTGAGTATGATGGGTGGATGCCGCGGCCGATTGACGTGCTGGAGGTCGGTGCGGGAACGGGGCTGTTTAGCGTCGAACTGGCGGCGCGCCATCCGGAGCAACGATTTTTGGCAGTTGACGTCAAGGCTGATCGATTGCAGAAAGGGGCACGCGCGGCCGAGTGGCGTGGTCTCACGAATATCTGGTTTGTGCGAGCACGAGCAGATCAGCTGGGTGAGTTATGTGAGGCTGGATCACTCAGTCAGTTGTGGGTCACTTTCCCCGATCCGTTTCCGCGCCAGCGCTCCAGCGGTCGACGCTTGACGCACCCGCATTTTTTAACGCAGTATGCAAAGTTGCTTGATGAGGGCGGCGAGCTGCTGCTCAAGCATGACGATCACGACTTTTTCTGCTGGAGTCTGGAGCAGTTGGTGGCGACTGGCTGGCAGCTTCGTGAGCTAACATTTGATCTGCATGAATCGGAGCAATTTAATGACGAGAGTGATGCCCGGATCATGACAACCTACGAACAGCGATGGGTTGGCGAGGGGAAGGTGATTGGGTTTGTGAGAGCAGTCAGACTATCGGATTGATGAAAGCTAAAGTAAGGTCCTGAGCCTCTCAAACATTGGTTGGCTGCTGTTGAGCACGGTATGCTGGCTCAGCCTCACTCAATAGATAGAGTAGATTCTCCGAGGGGTCGCAAAATTGCGGGCGTTCGTTAAGGTCGCGCAGGATACGCCGACCAATACAGGTGGCGATTGGGGTTGGTATCTCGTAGACGAGGCTATTATCAGTGATAATATCAGGTGATTTGGCGTAGATCCCTTCGATAATAATCACTTCTGCTGGGCTCAGTGTACCCGCTATATAGGGCTCCGCAGTTTGCCAATTCATGTGGCGATGGTATATCTCATTATCATTCATGAGGTTTTGTATGTCGATGGCCATCGTTTCGGTGTCGTATACAAACGGGTCATCCCAGTGCTGCCACTCCTGATGGTTGTTGTGATAATAAAGGTAGGTTGCACCGCGGTGGTAGTCATCAGTCGACATGGTAATTGAATTAATGTTGAGCTCATCCAGCCGTTCGCGGAGCTGTTTGACGATGGTTGACTTACCAGAGCCACTACGGCCGGCAATATGGATAATACGTGGAGAGTCTGCAGTAGAGGCGAGAATATCAGAGACGATGTTTTCAATGTTGAGATCCGGCTGAATTGACAGCGCTTCTTGGCCCTCATGCTCGCGCCGGAAATTGTAGTGCGCTTGCCACTCGCTGGTAGCCATTATTTCACCAGTTACTTCCATAAAGGTATTGCCAAACTGGTTGATGAATTCTTGCAATAATCCATTATCTTCTACTTCAGCTTGCACTAGGCCATCGTTTTCAAAAAAATCAATAACGACACCCGGCAGCGGTTCAGCACGTAGTTTGCGGATAATCGGCGTTTCATCATTACGGTAGTATTCATATAATTCGGGGCTGATCTCAGTCGTCACTTCTAGTCGATGCAAGCCATCGCCATTCCGAAAGCCATTGTCTTTGAGAGTTGCTTCGTACTGTAGCTCGCCAGTATCACGATTTAAGGTTGAGCGGAGACGCAGGCTGAATGGCTCGTCTGGGTGCGATAAATAAAACTGTTCAATCGGCTCAGCTTCTTCGCGAAGTTTGGTAAGTTTTTCTGGGAAGATAGCCATGAATTTACGCTCAGTCTCTACGGGCAATCTCCCTTCAAATTCGGGTGTGTGGATGAGTGATTCGATTGACATACGTGTCGCTCCTTTATGTTTTGTTGATGACACTAGTGATTGTAGTGTAGAATTACTTGTATGAATAGTAAGTATAATTTGACTCAACTATGATTGATCAATTTATCCCCGAACATCACATTCAAAAGCATATCCTCGGTATATTAATGCATATGAAATATGCACGGTTTCGAGATATGCGGCCGTCAAAAGTCGATACTAATCTCTATACCTACCACTTAAATATATTGAAGAAGCGAGGATTCGTCATCAAGACTGATGATGGATACTGCCTCGGGCGGGAGGGGTTGTCGTATGTCGATAGAGTTAGTATTAAATCACTCAAAATTCGTACCCAACCAAAAATTATTACTATGATTGTCGTCCAAAATGCCAATGGCGATGTGCTGCTCCAGCGACGCACTAAGCAGCCGCATATCGACACCTGGACGCTGCCATATGGCAAGCTGCACATTGATGATGAGTCGGTGCTCAGTGCCGCTCAGCGGGAGGCGCGCGAGAAATTGGCGGTGGACAAACTGCCGCTGACACACGTGGGTGATTGCTATATTCGTGTCCTCGTCGAGGGGGAGATATTATCATCAACACTGGCGCACATATTTTATGGTGAGACCGATGAGGTCGTGGCGGGCGAAGAACTCGTGTGGGCTCGCCCACATCGACTGGCGGAGTATGACCTTGCGCCAGCGGTTGAGCAAATCGTAGCGCGAACATTCTTTCGGGACCCGTTCTTTTTTGAGGAATTTGTGGCAGAATTAAAGTAGGTAATTGAAAGGAGAGACTATGACAATTGACGAGTATACCGAGAAAGCCATCGCGACGCTGATTGGTACGCATGAGTATGGGGACATTGACGCGCGGCTGATGGCGCAGGTGCTTGGGCTGGTTGGCGAGTCAGGCGAGGTAGCTGAAAAGTTCAAAAAGCTAGTTCGTGACAAGCAGGGAATACTGACAGACGATGACCGCACAGAAATTCTCAAAGAATTAGGTGACGTGCTGTGGTATGTCAACGCAGTGGCGCACCTGCTCGGTTCTAGCCTCGAGGAAGTTGCCCGGATGAATAACCAAAAGCTCGCCAGCCGCCAAGCCCGCCAGCAGCTGCACGGGCAGGGTGATAATCGCTGACATTTTTCATTGAACTCCCATACAATATGCGCTATACTCAAGCATAAGGGTAATTATGCGCATTTCTGACAGTAGTATTGAGAAGATTTTGCGCCAGGGTGAGGTAATTTCTGAGTCACAGCTGGCTGAGTTAAAGATGGAGGCGGAGCGCACGCACCATTCGTTACAGACGATTATCTTGGAGCGCAAGGTCCTGAGCGAAGTACAGCTCGGGCAAAAGATTGGTGAATACATTAATGTGCCATTTGTGACCATCGAGCCAAAGGATATCCCTGACGATGTCCTCAAGCGTATCCCCGAACACATCGCTCGCCAGTACAATGTCGTATTGTTTGCGGTTGATGATAACGGCGTCTTGAGTTTGGCGATGGAAGACCCGGATGATGTGCAGGCACTGAACTTCATCCAGAAAGAGATTGGCTACAACATCAAGGTATTTTTGGCGACGAAAAATAATATCCTTGATTGCCTGGAAAATTATCGCGGTAATATTACCGATGAGTTAGACGAGGTGGTGTCAATTCAGAGCGGTGCTGAATCAGATTCACAAAACGTCTCTGAGGAGGAGATTTCTGAGAATTCGCCGATTGCCCAGACGGTTAACTTGCTGCTGGAATATGCTATCAAATCGGGCGCCTCGGACATCCACATTGAGCCGCGTGAGGATTTCGTCCAGGTGCGTTACCGAATTGATGGTGTGCTCAAGGAAGTGAATAAATTGCCGCGCAATGTTCAAGGTGCACTGGTTAGTCGTATTAAGATTTTGTCAAATTTGAAAATTGACGAACGCCGCGTGCCGCAAGATGGCCGCTTCAAGATCAAGGTCTCGGGTAAGCAATACGCGCTGCGTGTGTCGACGCTGCCGATCGCTGATGGCGAGAAAATCGTTATGCGTATTTTGGACGAGTCCAATCAGGCGGTTGCCCTCGATAGTCTCGGCTACTGGGGGTTGTCACTGAGTACACTCAAGGATGCTATGGCACAACCAAATGGTATGATCTTGGTGACCGGGCCGACTGGTTCGGGAAAATCGACCTCCCTGTTTAGTGTATTGTCAGAACTCAACACTCCTGACGTTAATATTTCAACCATTGAAGATCCGGTTGAATACAAAATCCCTGGCGTCAACCAAACTCAGACTAATGCCAAGGCCGGCATGACCTTTGCTTCAGGACTGCGTGCATTACTCCGTCAAGACCCGAACATCATCATGGTTGGAGAGATCCGTGACGGTGAGACTGCCAACCTCGGCGTGCAGGCAGCGCTGACTGGGCACTTGGTGTTCTCAACCCTCCACACCAACAACGCAGCCACCTGTTTGCCGCGTCTCCTTGATATGGGAATTGAGCCGTTTTTGATCGCTTCGACGGTCAAGGCGGTGATCGGTCAGCGCTTGGTGCGGCGGTTGTGTATGCACTGCCGTCAGCAGTATGTGCCGGACGCTGGGGAGCTGGCCTACATTGTTCAGATGTTTAATCTCAAGCAGGGCTCGATGCAGCGGCTACATGCGCTAGAGCAGCAGGCAGCAGCTGACAAGATTGGCGGTAATACACCGCTCGGCTCGACTGACGTGACAATTCAGTATTTATGGCGGCCAAATCCTGAGGGCTGTGACGAGTGCGGCCATAATGGTTTCAAGGGGCGCGTTGGTATCTACGAAGTCCTCGGTATTTCGATTCCGATCCAAAAAATGATCACCGCCAATGCCACCAGCAATGAAATTCAGCAACAGGCGATTGCTGAAGGGATGGTAACAATGCAGACGGATGGCTTCATCAAGTCACTGCGCGGCGTGACAACGCTAGAGGAAGTTTTGAGAGCAACAAGGGAGCAATAAATGACAAAATTTAAATACATCGCAACTAAAAATAACAATCAGCCGATCAACGGCGAGCTAGAAGCCAGTAGTCGCGCCAGCGCCATTCAGCTCATTCAAGCTCAGGGCATGAAGCTGGTTGATCTCAAGGAGGCGGGCGATGAAAAGAAGGGCTTTCGCTTTGGGAGTGGTAAAAAGTCAGTGCCGACTGAGGAGCTAGTTAGCTTTACGAGGCAGCTTAGCACCATGGTGTCTGCTGGTGTGCCGATCCTCAGGTCGCTCAACTCGATGGCCCAGCACGCCGAGAGTCCGCATTTTCGTGAGATTTTGAACGCAGTGTCCAAGGAAATTGAGAGCGGTACCTCGTTCGCTGATGCACTAAGCAAGCACCCTGAGGCATTCAGTGATGTGTACGTGAACATGGTGCGAGCTGGTGAAACGGGCGGTATTTTGGACGATATCTTGAAGCGGCTGGCCCTGCAGCAGGAAAAGAACTCATCAATGAAAAAGAAGATCAAGAGCGCCATGACCTATCCAATGGTGCTGATCGTCATCACTATCGGGGCGTTCTTTGGTTTGATGATTTTTGTCTTGCCGATGATTGGTAAGACGATTAAGGATCTGGCGGGCGAAGATGCGGAATTGCCAGCATTGACCCAGGTACTGATGAGTATCAGCCAATTTATGGTAAGTTTTTGGTATATTATTTTCCCATTATTATTTGGCGGTGTGTATGCGCTGCTTCGCTATATCAAGTCGCCAAAAGGCAAGGTTAAGTTCCATCATTTTATTCTAAAAGCGCCAATCGTCAGCAAGATTATCCGTAAGGTGGCGGTGGCACGGTTTACCCGTACCTTCTCGGCGCTGATCGGCGCGGGTGTGTCAGTGTTGGAGGCGTTAGAGGTGACGGCTCGGGCGGTCGGCAATACGGTGTATCAAGATTCATTGCTTGATGCTGCCAAGCGCATTAAAAATGGTGAAGTTTTGTCGCGGATTATTAATGAGCGCGAAGATCTCTACCCGCCAATTGTTGGTCAGATGCTGGCGGTCGGTGAGGAGACGGGGCAGACGGACAAGGTGCTGGTCAAGGTGGCAGATTTTTATGAAGAAGAAGTTGACGCAGCAATTAGCGGCTTGAGTTCGACAATTGAGCCAGTGATGATCGTCTTTATGGGCGGCATGGTCGGCTTGATCGCGGCGGCAGTGATGATGCCAATTACTGGATTAGCAAATCAAATTAAGGGGTAGTTGGTTTTTCAAAATGCTTATGCTATACTTAACAAAAAGAAAAGATGTGGGCAAACGATAGTGGCAAATATTTTCTACAAGTCAAAGCCGATCATCGGGCTTGATATTAACAAGGCTGGCGTTCGGGTGATGTCAGTCGACATAGCACGAATGACGGTGCATGGATACGGCGCAATCGAACTTGATCCGGCGAAGGATGAGAGTGACGATCGAGCGGAGTATCTGTGTAGCAAAATTAATCAAATGTTTGAAAAGAATATTGTTGGGCGGCTTGGCAGTAACCGTGTGGTGCTGGGATTGCCAACGACCAAGACGTATGCGCGAACCTTTGCGCTGCCGATCAAGCAGGAGAATAAGATTGAGGAGGCGGTGAATCTTGAGGTTGAGCAGTATGTGCCGATGCCACTTGACTCGCTCTATGTTGACCATCAGATCATCAAGCGCGGCAAAGAGAACTTATCAGTCTTGATGTGCGCGGTACCGCAAAAGATCGTTGACGAGCAGCTAGCGATTGTTGAATCGTGTGGTATTGAGGTGGCAATGATCGAGCCGAGTATCAATGCCGTGGCGCGACTGCTTGAGCGAACCAAAGAGGGGGCAATGCCGACCGTTATCGTTGATATTGGCCCGGCGACGACCGATATCGCTATTCTTGATGCAGCAATTCGTGTGACTGGCGGCTTGAACATTGGCGGCAATACGCTGACACTTGATATCGCGAAAAAGCTGAATGTGCCACTCGAGACGGCGCACCAATTCAAGGTGCTCAACGGTCTCAACACTGGCCCGCGCCAAGAAAAAATTACTGAGGCTCTAAAGCCGAGCTTGCAGCGCATCATCGGTGAAATTCAGAAGGTCATTCGCTACTATACCGATCGTTTCCCGGATGAATCCCGTCTCGAGCAGGTGCTGATCGTCGGTAGTGGCAGTAGCGTGCCGGGGCTTGGCGAGTACTTTACGGGCGAGCTGACCTTGCCGGCGCGAGTAGCGAGTCCGTGGCAGTCGCTGAACTTTAATAATTTAGCGCCACCAGCCAAGCAACTGCGGCCGCGGTTTATGACAGCAGCTGGCTTATCGCTAGTGCGAGCGGAGGAGATTTGGCATGATTAATCTATTACCGCCAAAAGTCAAACGCGAGATTATTGCTGGTAGGTCAAATGTGCTATTATGGCGCTACTGTGTTGTATCGTTAATTCTCGGCTTTTTGCTCATCGCAGCGACAGTGGGTATTTATCTGCTCATGGAGCATGCAAAAACAACTGCCCAAGAGACCATTGATACAGGTAATCGTCGGGCGATGCAGTATCAAAAAGTTCAGCAGGACTATGAATCTTTTAGCGCAAATCTCAAGATTGCTAAAGCAATTCTCGATAAAGACGTGCGGTACTCAAAGGTGGCGCTCAAGATTGCCCAGGCAATGCCATCAGGAACGGTTCTGCAAACTCTGACCCTGGACAGCCAAAAGGTCGGATCACCAATGGTCATCAATGCACGCGGTAAAACATACGGTGATGCACTGCGGCTCAAGGATAGTTTTCAGCAGTCGAACCTCTTTAAGGACGTTAATCTCGCCTCGGCAGTGGCTGAAAAAGAGAATAAGGATAGCTACCCGATCAATATTACAATTAATGTGACGATGGTGCCGGAGGTGGCGAAGCAATGAGTGAGAGAAAACGAGAGAAAATGACGCCAGCAGTGACTATGCGGATCGTCTTTGCGCTATCACTAGTATTGATCTTGGTCGGTATGGGAGTGGTTGTCTACTTTGGCTACACCATGCTACAAGGCACCGCCGAGGAAGTTTCCAAAGTGCAGACCGAAGCAAAAGCAGTCGACGCCAAGGTGCAAAATCTGGCACGACTAGAAAAAGAAATGGAAAAATATAAGGATAGCGTGGCCAAGGCTCAGCAGCTAGTGGCGGAGACCCGGCAGTATCAGTATCAGAACCAGATTATTAATGACCTCACGACCTATGCTAGTCAATCTGGTGTCGGGATTGCCGGATTTACTTTTGCGTCAGGCTCGGCTGGATCTAAGTCAAGTTCGGGCTCGTCAAGTAGTACATCGGGTGCAAGTGGTAGTACTGGCGCAAGTACTGGTGCCGGGCCAAAAAGTATAAAAGTATCGGTTCGTCTCAATGAAAAAACAGATTATATGGCGCTGCTTCGGTTTATGCATTTGATTGAGCAGAACTTGACGCGGATGCAGATCGCTAGCGTCAGTATGTCCAAAGCTGAGGGAGCAGGCCAGGTCAATACACAAACCTTGGATGTGGAGGTATATGTTCGATGAAAAACTCACCTGATATTTCGCAAATTGGTACGCTGGCATCGCGCTTTTTCCATCGATACCATGTCATCCTTTATACATTGACGGTGGTGGTTGGTGTGTCGGTAGCGATTTTCCTGCTCTACAGCCTGCTCGCCTCGTCAAATCCAAAAGAAGACACCATCCAGCAGCAGACAACACAATTTGACCAGAAAACAATTGATCAGATTAATAGCTTCCGTACGCGTGATACCGCCAACGCCAATTTTAGCCTGCCAGCGGGGCGGACGAACCTGTTTGCCGAATAGCGTAGATATCGCTATAATGTGAGAAGTATGTTAATTTCTGCTGAACGATTTGATAACGCACCAGTGATGAGCCTGCAGACTGGCTCAGAGTTAGCACGGACGTCTCGAGCGGTGATTGATCCGCGCAATTTATCAATCGTGGCGTATGAGCTAGAAGGTCCAACACTTGACCAGTCGCCGAGTTTGCTACGGATCGCTGACGTGCGGGAGATTGGGCCGCTGGGCTTGATCATTGATTCGGCGGACGAGCTGATTATGCCAAGCGACGTCCTGAAGATTAAGGAGGTGTATGAATTTCAGTTTGCACTGGTCGGCAAGCACGTCATTGACGAGAAAAAACGTAAAGTTGGCAAGGTTATTGGCTATACGCTAGAGGCCGGTAATTTTGTCATCCAGCAGCTTCGAGTGCGGCGACCGCTGCTCAAGAGTTTTGGCGATACTGAACTGCTGATTCATCGTTCGCAGATCGTTCGTGTGACTGATGAACACATTGTTGTCAAGACGCCAGAAATTCGTCACAAGGAGCCAGTCGTGCAGCCACAGCCAACGTTCGAAAATCCATTCCGAAAGGCGCGTCCTGCGGCCGAAGCTGACGGCAGCGATAGCAAATGACCCCAGTAATTGCTAGCTCACTGGCGATGCGGCAGTTGGGTCAAACAATTGGGCGCAACCTCAAAGGCGGGGAAGTTATTGAGCTGGTCGGGGACATTGGTGCCGGCAAGACAACACTAACGAAGGGTATCGCCAAGGGTCTCGACATTACCGAACCGGTGCAGAGCCCAACATTTACTATTTCCCGTGTCTGCCAGTCGCCGGGCGGCCTGACGCTGGCTCATTATGATTTTTATCGATTAGGCGAGGCGGGTATCATGGCGGAGGAAATTCATGAGGTGACCATGCAACCACAGACCGTGACAGTGGTTGAATGGGCGGGTGCGGTCGAGCGGGTATTGCCAGCCGATCGACTGACGGCTGAGATTATAGCAATTGACGAACAATCGCGACGTGTCACGCTGAGTGCTGGCGGACCGATGAGTCAAGCGCTCCTCGCGGCGATCAGCGCAGTGGACGAGGAGTTGGTGTGATTATTCTGCTTGATACATCGACGATGACGTGCTATCTGACGGTTGTTCAGGAGGATAACCGGCGGGACGTAGCGTGGGAAGCGGGTCGTGGTTTGGCCAGAGGGCTGCTACGATTTCTGGACGAGCAGACCGGCGACATACACCGTATTAGCGGTATTGGCATCATGCGTGGGCCGGGTAGCTTTACGGGCCTACGCATTGGCTGTGCGGTAGCAAATACATTGGCGGATGGACTTGGTATTCCGATTGTTGGCAGTAGCGGCAACCACTGGAAAGATGACTGTTTGGAGAGACTAAAGCGTGGCGAAAACGATATGGTGATTCTCCCTGAATATGGCAGCGAGGCTCATATTACGGCCCCGCGCAAGTAGTGGTATTTTCATCAGCAATATCGTACAATACAAGTAGGCGGTTTTAGAGTAGTGGCTGAACCGCTCCATTGCATCAGTTGAATATGGTCAGTCGTTGATATAGTTCTCGGGGCGTATACTCGAGGCGAGTGACCAGGAAAGAAAGGAAATCATATGGTAGTAATAATTATTAGCGGCTTGGTTGGCGCAGCGCTTGGCGCGGGTGGATTTTATACCTATCAGCGTACGCGGCAAGCTCGCGGTAAATCACAAATCGAACGCGACATTGCCGAAGCAAAAAGTAAGGCCAGCGACATTGTCCTGAAAGCAAAGGACGAAGCCTTAAAAATTGAAAACGAGCGCCGCCGCGAGTGGCAAAAGACCGAGAATCGGTTAGCGGATCGCGAGCAGACGCTGGATCGGAAATTGGACGAATTAGACCAGCGAGCAGAGAAATTGCGTGCACACGAGGATGAAGTTGATAATCTGAAGGAAGAGATTCGTACTATTCGTACGCGTCAGCAGGAGAAGCTCGAGAAGATTGCTGGTCTAAAGAAAAAAGATGCTGCCGACAAGCTTATGCAAATGACCGAGCGCGATATTAAGAATGATCTGGTTGGCTTGGTGTCGAAATTACAACACGAGGCTATGGATGATGCCGAGGAACGGGCGCAGATGATCTTGCTCACGGCGATGGAGCGGATGAGCAGCGAGGTGACGGCTGAGCGAACAGTCACGGCTGTCAAGCTGACTGATGATGAGATGAAAGGTCGGATTATCGGTAAAGAAGGCCGCAACATTCAGGCGCTGCAGCGCGAGACCGGTGTTGATATTTTGGTGGATGACACACCGGGTATGATCGTGCTGTCGAGTTTTGATCCGATTCGCCGGCAGGTGGCTCGCTTGAGTCTCGAGATGTTGATGAAAGATGGCCGTATCCATCCGGCCCGCATCGAAGAAGTCGTCGCCAAGGCAAAAAAGCAGATTGATAAGGAAGTTAAACAGGCTGGCGAGGACGCTATGCGCGAGACCGGTGTTGTCGGCATCCCGAAGGAAATGCAGCGGCTGCTAGGTGAGCTGAAGTTCCGGACGAGTTACGGGCAGAACGTACTGAAGCATTCGACCGAGATGGCGCAAATGGCCGGGATGGTCGCCGAGGAAATTGGTGCCGATGTGCGCATCACGAAAATCGCGACACTGCTGCATGACGTTGGTAAGGCAGTGACACACAAGATCGAGGGCAAGCATCACCACATCGGTGCTGAGCTAGCACGTAAATATGGTATGGACGAGCGCATTGTTCACGCCATCGAAGCGCATCACGATGATATCGAGGCGACAACACCTGAGGCGTTGGTTGTGCGGGTGTGCGATGCCGCTAGTGCTGCTCGGCCAGGAGCACGCAATATTTCAGCCGAGAACTTTGCTGAGCGGATGCGCGATCTGGAAAATGTGGCAACCAGCTTTGATGGTGTTGATAAAGCCTATGCAATTTCTGCAGGGCGCGAAGTGCGGGTGATTGTTCGGCCAGAGGACATTGATGACTTGAGTGCATTCAAACTGTCGCGCGATATTGCTACTAAAATTGAATCAACCATGCAGTACCCAGGCACCATTAAGGTTAACGTCATCCGTGAAACGCGGGCAACCGAGTACGCAAAATAATGAGAAGTAGTTGGTTGCCGCATGAGGAGTGGCTAAAGACGCAGGACATGCGGATCGCCAGTGCTGCACTACTGATCGAAAATCCGGCGGGTGAGCTGCTCGTAGTCAAGGCGTATTACAAGACACACTGGAGTCTGCCCGGAGGTATGGTTGACGCTGGCGAAACGCCGCTACAGGCAGCACTTCGCGAAACCCGAGAAGAGGTCGGGCTGGTCGTTACCGAGGATGAGGTTTCATTTTTTGCGGTAGCTTCACGCTCGAGTGAGAAAGGATTGGCACATCAATATGTATTCAAGGCAGTACTGGATAATGAACGGCTGGAGCGAATTGTCTTGCAGCAGTCAGAAATTGATGCTTATCAGTTCCTGAGTCGCGACGCAGTGCTGGCAAGCACCGAAGGATTTGCGTGGTCAATACCGCATTGGGCCAATGACCAGCCAGGCGGCTACGTCGAGACGCGAATCGTTGACGGCGATGACGAACGTCAAGAGGCGGTTACGCAATTCGTAGGATTTGGTTCGTAGGAAAAATAAACCAAGGAGGAACGATGGGAACATTAGTTATCAGTCGACACGGTGAAAGTGAATGGAATCTGCTCGGCAAGTGGACGGGCTGGACGGACGTGGGGCTCACAGAAAAGGGGCGAGCTGACACAGTGCGGCTGGGTGCGCTACTGAAGGATATCAAGCTCGACGAGGCGTATACGTCGGCACTGCAGCGGACGCACCAAACGCTGGATGCGCTGCTTGAAGGGCGCGGTATGGGCAGTCTACCGACAACGCAAGCAGCTGGGCTGAACGAGCGTGACTATGGCGATCTGACTGGTAAAAATAAATGGGAAGTCAAGGCTGAGATTGGTGAGGAAGCGTTCAACGGTATTCGGCGCGGCTGGGACTATCCGGTGCCAGGCGGTGAAACGCTCAAGGATGTCCATGCGCGGGTCGTGCCATATTTTGAGCGGGAGATACTACCGAAATTACAGGCAGGTGAGAATATTCTATTAGTAGCGCATGGTAATTCTATCCGCGCACTGATGAAGCACCTCGACCACGTACCAGAAGCAGATATGGCCCATGTGGAAATGCCGTTTGGTCAGTTACTGGTTTACACCTTTGAGCCGACATCTGATCTGCCGACGAATAAAGACGTGCTATCGGTAGAGATTGAGGCGGTGAACGCGTAATTAGGCGCGTAGAATTTCATAGGCGCTTAGCGCTGATAAGAACTGCTGAAATCTAATAGTATTCTCGCCGCGATATGGCCAGGTAGCGTGATTTAGCCAAAAGCCGATGAGTTTTAGGCAGTGATTTACGTTGATCATATCACAATACGGTGAAACATCGTGGCTACTTTTATGTAAATCAATCAACAGGCTCGTAATATCGCTGCCTGGTTCGCCTGGTCCAGACCAACTCCAATCAACTAACCTGCTGCCATGTTCTGGATGCCAGGCAATATTTGACTGCCTAATGTCGTGATGACAAAAGGCTTGTAGATGAAATTGATTCGGCTGAGCCCCAGCACGCTGCAGAGAAGGTAGATCCGTCAGTAAATCCCGGGTGACGGCTTGGCTGTGTGGTGTCATTTGGTTCAGAAAATCTGGCAGTATCTGATATAGTTGAGCAACCACCTGTTCGTCAATTGTCTGCCAGCCCTCTTTGATAAAACTGATGCATGATGGTTCAATGGCGAATGAGTCAGCTGGTAGTGGAATAGTCTCTAGTTTGGCAAACTTTTCTGCAGCTGCCCATACGTAATCATCGAGAGTCTCGGCTTCAGCTCACCATCGCCAGCCATCGTCGGGCCGCAGCGCTTCCATGATGATTGCATCACCACACAAGACAGACCGTGCGGGAACGCCATCATAGCCGCTCTGTCGCAAGTGTGCCATAGTAAACGCCTCTTTATCTAAATATTGCTGTAATCGCTGTCGTTTTTGGACGCTGTCATATTGGGCTGATAGTTGTTTGATAAAAGCGACATGATGATCCTTTGTGGCAATTGCTTTTTCATATTGCATATGACCACCATCAACACGGTAGAGGCATTCAGGATTCTGGACCGATTCAGCCAGTGTTCGGCACGCCAGATAATCAAGCGCTCTTGCTACAATCTCGTCATGTGAGGCATATAGCTCAGGTAGGTGATCAAGCGAGTGCCAGCCAGCGTCGACCGCATCATCACGCCCAGTTATTGCCGTTAGGTCGGGGACTGCAAATAGATAAGCACTGGTTTCTATCCAGGCAGTTTGGGTATTGCGCGGGTCGTTAACCAGTCCGCAGAACACAAGGGTCGGATCACCACTGATAGTTGCGCCCGTCTCTTCCATTACCTCACGACGGGCTGCCGTGAGTGGCTCTTCTCCTGGATCGATAAAACCGCCAGGTAGCGCCCATTCGCCAGTTTTCCGTTTAACCAAGAGAACTTGTCGTGATTCCGGATGAATAACGATACTATCAGCGGTATAATTTGGTCCATCGTACCACAATTTCTGTTCCGTGGTTGATATTATTTCACTCATACAGCGATTAATTGACTTACCGCGTGGCGTCCAATCGCTGCCTTCACGCGTCTTTTATATTCTTCAATTTTATCAATCGGACCGGTGTGCTTGCCCTCAACGTCGCTCAGTTTAACTGTCGGCACACCGTCAACTGCCGTGGCTTTCATGACGAAATTATTCGCCTCAACTCCGAGGTCGTTTGTCAGTGTTGTGCCCCAGCCAAATGTCACCTTGATACGATCCTTGAAGTAATCAGCCAATTTGATAATTGTCTCGACATCCAGCCCATCGCTAAAGACGATCGTCTTTTCGTGCGGATCAATACCGTGCTGCTCATAACATGCAATTACCATATCACCAAACTGCATCGGGTCACCAGAGTCATGACGTAGAGCCTGCCATGAAGCCATTTGCTCCGGCGTGAAGTCGGCGAAAAAGAACTCGGTCGTAAACGTGTCAGTTAGGGCAGTTGATAAACCTTCGCCATACAGCTGCTGCCAATCTTGGAGTACTTGATAATGGCCATCTAACGGATTGTCACCAGCCTTGTCGGCCAGTGCCGCGTAAACCATCGGTAATTCATGCGCGAATGTGCCAATTGGCCGCAGGCCAAGCTCATGTGCCAAATAAATATTTGAAGTACCAACGAAATTATCAGGAAGTTCACGTGCAACGCGCTCGATGACATGTTTTTGCCAATCGTAGCTAAACCGTCGTCGTGTACCGAAGTCCGAGAACTTGATGTCTGGGCGATTTCGTAATATGTCAATTTTCTCACTTAATCGCCGATCTCCTTCGGCGTATAGTTCTTTGAGCGAACTACCTTCGCGGGCAAGTTTATTCTGGAAATATAATTCGTTCAGCTCGCTCATGACCACTGTTTCCCAAAACGTAACCAGTGGCCATTTGCCTGTAGTACTAACCGCTAAATCGCCGCACTCATCATAACCAATGTCAACAGGCGGTAGGGGATTGTCACGTAAAAAGTCAAGGTATTCTGGTGTGAATTGTGCTGTGCCATCTTGATTTTGTAGGCTGGCAAGATAGGCGATCTCGTCAGGTTGCCAACCATTTGCTACGTTACCGAGTCGGTCGCGTAATTCTTCTGCGCTTACAAATTCTGATAGCAGGGTAGGAGCGCGATTTTTCAAGGTGAAGGTTACCTCGGCGTCAGGATGCTTGGCGTGCTCCAGCTGTCCCATGGTCGCTTTATAGTAATCTAGGCCTTGTGATAATTTAGGTTCACGGTTCATTGAACACTCCTTTCGATCATCATTTTGGCCTCACTGGTTGAAACCGCTAGAACGTGGGCCTCTTTCATGGCGGCTAAGGCCTCTTCTTCGTCAGTTGGTGTGAGTCCGACAGCACGGATAGCCTCTCGCAGTAGATAGATGGAAACTCGCGCATCGTCTCGGAAGTGGTTGGCAATATCCAGAGCAGTCGCCTTCACGCAAAAGTCAGTTGCGAGCCCGCCGAGAAATACTTTAACCCTCTCGTGAGGTGTCCGTGGTGTGATGATGGTCTCCAGCGTCTCGCCTGTGTCACTTTGACCCTCCCAACCAGAATACCCGTCAGTTTGACCCATACCCTTGTTGATAACAATGTCATCGGGTCGCACGTCAAGCCTATCATGAAAGGCAGCGCCGGTTGTGCCAGCGACACAATGAACTGGCCACTGGCCGCCAAAATTACTAAAATGTGGTGTTTCACCGGGGTGCCAGTCGCGAGTAAAAACCACTTGTCCATCATGGTGCCGCACCGTCTTGGCGATGGTATTGAGCGGGGCAACGACCTGCTCACCTTCGGTAACTGCCAGGCTACCATCGATAAAATCATGCTGCACATCAACGGCAACAAGTACATTTCGGGTTGGGTTTATTGTTTCCATAGATTACCTCCTTACTTAATGTATAAACTACACTTACTATATAGTCTAGCAACTAGTTATTGTGTAGTCAACACTAATTAGTAAAATACTATGAAATTATTACCCTACTCTACCTATCTGCTATTCGCTAGTCGAAACTTCGCGATAACGTCTCGAGATTTTGGGAATTAAATTCGTATAGTTTTGCTGGACGGTGTGCGCCGTCACGCCACAACTCGTCGGTTTCATGAATGAGATTGAGGCTGAGAAATTTTTTGCGAAAATTACGCTTGTCAAATTCACGATCAAAGATAATTTCATAGGCATTCTGCAGTTGGGTCAGGGTAAAACGCCGCTCCAGAAATGCCGAAACAGCATTCGTATATGTTAGCTTGGCGATCAGCCGCTCTCTGGCGTATGTAATAATACTGGCATGATCATAAGCCAGTGGCGGTAGATTGTGTACATCAAAAAATGTCGCGTGTGACGTCGCCTCGTCGAGCGTGATAGTGCGTCCACACCCGAGGTACGTCACCGATACAGCATGTCCTCGTGGGTCACGGTCAACGGTGTCAAAGGTATAGAGCTGCTCAATATAGCTCAGGTCACTCTCAACATCTACGCCCGTTTTTTGGGTAACGATACGTCTCAATGCGGCTGTCGTCGTCTCGCCTTTGGCGTTGTATCCACCGGGTAGCGCCCATTCACCCTTGAACGGCTCATTGGGGCGCTTTAGGAGCAGGACTTCTAGTGTGCCGCTGCTAATTTGAAATATCACTGCATCAACGGTTAACGTAGGTGGAACATATGGTTTCGTGTATTTCATACAATATATCTTACCCTGAAGTAGCTAGTTTGCCAAGGCGGATTTACTGACTCCTCCTATATGCTACCGGTAGGTTTCGTTTGTGTTGAGTCTTGTCGTAGCGTTCCTCTATCTTCTTAGCAATGTTGGGGTCAACTTCTTTGCCCTCGAGATAATCATCAATATCGTCATATGCTAGACCCAGCTCTACTTCATCAGGTTGAGCAGGGCGATCATCTAATAAATCAGCAGTTGGTACTTTGTGAAGGAGGCGTTCGGGAACGTGTAGTGCATTCAGCATGGCCCGGCCTTGACGTTTGTTCAGACCATATAGCGGCATAATGTCGGCGGCACCATCGCCAAACTTGGTGGAAAATCCCATGACTGATTCGGCGGCATGATCAGTGCCAACCGCCAATAACCCATAGACACCGGCAATAGCATACTGTGTTATCATACGGCTACGAGCCTTGATGTTGCCTTTGATGAAATCCCTAATTGCTTGACCATCGTTACGTAGAGAGGTGACGGGTGCATCGACGCTAGGTTTTATATCAATGTCGTGTTCTATGACGCTCAATTCACTATAAGAGTTAATAGTCTCAACAGCTAGCTCGGCATCCGCGCGGTCATGTTGAACGCCGTAGGGTAGTAGCATAGTGTGGAGGCAGCAATTCTGGCCGCTTTGGCGTCTCAGCTCAATGGCGCGCTGAGCCAAGATTCCTGCCAGTAATGAATCTTGGCCACCCGAAACTCCCAGCACAAAACCGTTCAAGCCAGTTTGCCCCAGATAGTCAGCTAGAAATTTACTGCGCTTCTCAATCTCTTCAATTGGTTGGATGGTAGGTTCGACACCGAGGGCGGCGATAATCTCTTGTTGCTTTGCTCGCATATATAACTCCTTTATTATTTTGCAAACAACCTGGGGCTGTACATAGAGTGTAACATAGTTAGTGTTTATTTAACAATAAGCCACGAGAAACGTGTGTGGATATATCAATTATTTGTTAAGCTAATTCTTGTGAATAGAGACACTATACCGTACAATGTGCGTATGATAGATCAAAAAGAAACGATTGAAGTTAAGTCACTCGCCCAGCCTTATTTGGTTAAGCGGGGTGTTGATTATTTTGAATATCAATTGCCAATTTCTGTTAAGGCTGTCATCTCCCTTAACGGTCAGATTCCGCTCTTGCGAAATGAGCGTAACGAATGGGAGCTGCCGGGAGGAAAATTAGATCTTGGAGAAAGTCCAACAGTGTGCGTACAACGTGAAGTTCATGAAGAATTGAACATTGATATATCAGTTGGGATGAATGTTCACAATTGGGTGTACACAATTTTTCCGTATCGTCACGTTTTTGTGGTTACATATTTTGCGAAAGCGGTCGAGGGTGCAACGCCGCACTTTAGTCATGAACATAAAGAGTTGGCGCTTGTTTCTCCGGATAAGGTCAATGACCTCAACATGCCCGAGGGATATAAGGTTGCCATTGGTCGGGCTCTGGAGCTTGGTTTATTTAATAATAAGTGAACTAATTAATGGGGTATTTTTGCTAATCATATAAACTACGCGCTAGAATTGAATGGACGATATACGGCCTGCGAGGTTGGTTAAGTCGGGCGAAAAGTAAAACTAACTCGCAACAGGCGACTCGTATCGCCACCGAGGTGTGCGTTCCCAAGAGTATGTCTGACACAGACGGTACAACCGATGGTGTTCGCTACGCACGAATATTTGGAGATCATTTATTGCCTTTATTCTCCGCTTAAGTCGCGTACGGCAGTCTCCTGACTCGCAGTGGCCACCCTGGGGGCAAGAAAGCTTTTTTCGTGCTTTCTCTAGCGTACGCATTTGTTCAGATAATACACTGAACAGATCGAAATGTGCCTCGAGACGATCGCGCATCTTGTTTACTTCGCCGTCTTGGTTATCTCGTTGCAGTCGCCAATATAGCTTCTCGTCAATTTCGAACCACTCCATATATGATTCGCCATCAACAGACATCGATATTCCCACGGCGGGTTTACCACCTTTGAGCGTCAACAAGTCCTGTATAGGGCACTCAACCGTCGGCCGCTTATCTTCCCGAGCGCGTTCCGGTGTCCCTGTCTCTGTTGCCACGGCCTCAGGAGATGGCTCGGGCACTTGCTTGCACTTTTCCTTCCTGCGCCCAAGCAGGCTACCCATTACTCGTGCCGCCCATCGTGCTAGTCCCGGTGTTGGATCTTGCTGCGCTTCGTAATCTGGCTGTGGTTCTTTTGTTTCTGGTCTTGATCCTTGTTCCATCCCTCTCATCTTGTTTACCATTAAACAAAATGGGGGGTACTTGTCAATGTCAATCAATAATCCCCAAGGCAATCGTCATCACGCCAAGTACCACGTGGCTTATCGGTAGCACGGTTTTGAGTGAATAGATGGTACGCTGCCTCGTAATACCGATGTCACTATGCGTATGGCCGAGAATTCGCATCACTATGTACATTGCCACCGCACCGACGACGAGTGCCGCGAACTTCATATTCCAGGGGATGACGCCGATGCAAATGAAAATAGGCAACATGAGATACACGCAGACAATGGCGCAGAGATATATCGTTTGTCGGTGGTGAGTTATGTGGGTAGCGTGCTTAATGCGGGGCATAATTATTCAGAAAATACACTTTATTACCGAGAGTTTAACCGTGGTTGAATCTCATGTACACCGTTCCACGAACAGCCGCTCTAGCGATTTGCGGATACGAATTTCGTCGCCGTTGATCTCGTAGGCTATATGTGTTCTGTCAAAACATTTCCGCAGGCTCTCGGCGTTGTCTTGTGGATTGCTAAAGTGGCCAACGGTAACATAGTCGCCTGTTGGCATACGGGGAATGATTTCAAACACGGCAATAAAGCCAAGCGCGAGGGCGCCAATGACGCTGAGCGTGATGACGAAACGGTGTTTTGTGCGGGGCTTGTGTGAAGGTGAGGCTGGAGCTTTTGTCATATGTATATTGTAGCATAAGCAGCGAGGTGACATTAAAATGTGGCCTGACTTATTGCTCTATACTTACTGCGTAATCTGTGATAGAATGGAGCAGAGTGAGTATCGAGATTAGCTTCTCGGGGTGTGGCGCAGTTGGCTAGCGCGCGCGGTTTGGGACCGTGAGGTCGAAGGTTCGAGTCCTTTCACCCCGACCACAACACTCATCTTGTTCGAACATGCGCCCTCGGAGCTCCGCTCCGGGGGCGTTTTCAGTCTGTTGTGGTTATAGTACACGCCCGTTCCTGTAATCTTACGCTACTAACCAGCCTCTGATATAATCAAATAGTGACTATAATGAAAGGAGCGTAAGGATGAACGGAGGTCATGAGCAAATTTTTGGAAGCCTCAATGTCCCGACAGGCGAATCACGCGCCGAACTCACTGAATTGGGCATTCCTGAAGAAGAGCAAGATCAGCAACTGAGCTGTAAGGCGGCAGGGGAAGTCTTAGGCAAGGTTGCAGTTGGGGATCAGAAAATAACTGTATGTGAGCATAGAGAGCGCCAAGCGACTGTTCGAGAAATATTACAGGCTAACGATGGAAGCATGTATTGGTCAGATCTTATAGGCGTAATGACCAAGCCTCCCTATAGCTTTTTTGAAGGAGAAGCTATTATGGCGCTCATCGATAGTCCTAAAGGTTTTGAGGTTGATCATTTTAACCTCATCGTCTCCACTAGCGACCGCTAGTCCGCACTGAGCTTACCGTCCTCGCTCCATCGCCACTCGCTGCGCGTGTTCTGCGGTGCGGTCGATGGGCAGTGCGCTGAGCTTATCGGTATAGCCTTTTCGTGTGAGTGCCGCTGTGATCAAAAAATCAGCAAGCCGTGGATTCTTTGGCAAGATCGGTCCATGCAGGTATGTCGCCACGATGTTGTGCAGCCTCGCGCCTTCAACTTGGCCAGTCTCATCATTACCAGCGCCCCGCACCACGTGCCCCAGCGGTGACATTCCTTCGTCAAGCAGCGTCTGGCCGCTGTGATTTTCATACCCAACGATCTGCCCAAACTCCTCGCTCTCGAGCGTGATATTACCAATCAGGCGTTCTGCCTTGGCGTATGTCTCTAGTGGCAAAATCCCCGCACCGCGAATCACGCGTCCATCATGTGTGGTGAACGCTCGTCCAAATAATTGATACATACCACAGATCATCAACATCGGTACGCCGCTCTCCGCTAAGCGCCGTAGCTCATCCGCTCGCGCCAGCAAATCGTCTTGGATAATTTCTTGGCCGGCATCTTGACCGCCGCCACCGATGAAAATATCTCCTGCTGCAAAATCAGTCGTATCACCCGGATTATGATCAATAATACGCACCGTGAAACCGCGCCACTCCAGCCGCTTTTTCAGCGCCAACGTATTGCCCCAGTCGCCATATAGATTCATATCGCGCGGATACAATTGAATAATCGTGATCGTCATCGGATGGCCTCCACATCGGTTTTGATTGATAATAATTTGCGCAGTCGCATCATTGCTGTGTAGGTACAGTAAATGTGCTTTGGCTGGCGTGGATGATGGGCTAGTAATTTCTCCAGCGCTGCCGCCAAATCAGGCTCGATGATTTCTGGCGTGATGTCGTCATACTCCAGCCGCAGTGCCATATCATGAGCGCGCACACCGCTAACCACTGCCACCTGCTCGAGGCGTGAAACGTCCACGTCCCACAGCCAACTAACGTCGCGTCCGTCAGCGTAATTATCATTGATAGCAATCATCGTATCCGCTGTTCCGTCGGCAAATGACAGCAGGCTGAGCCGAAAGCCGCTCGGATTTTTCACGAGAATCAGCTCGATCGGCGTGCCGTCAATCACAATGGTTTCGCCTCGGCCAAATGCTGGTGCTACGTCTGACAGGGCGCCCAGTAGTGTCGTTAACTCGGCTTTCTCTCCCATAATTTGCCGCACCAAACTCAGCGCCGCCGCCGCGTTCAATAAATTATACACGCCATTCAGCCGCATTCGCACCGCGTGCTTGGCATTGTCAATGTGAAAGGTTGCCGTCTGCTTATCAATGTCCGTGAGTAGCACGTCGGCTGGGGCCGTCTGATTTGCCTGAGCCTGGCCAGTCTTGAGCGCATCGTCAGTCGGCATCAGCTCCAGCAGCTGGTCGGTCGTGCCAAAAAACGCTACGTTTGCCGCCGTATTTTGGTGCAGGCGATAGATGCGCGGGTCGTCGCGGTTGAGTACTACGGTATCAGTAGTTGCCTGCGCGATTTTTGCCAAGAAACCAGCTGCCGTGTCGATCTCGCCAAACCGATCCAGCTGATCACGCATGACGTTGAGTAGCAGGCTGTAGCGCGGTGGTACCAATTGAACAAACTTGACTGCCCAGGCCTCGTCAAGCTCCAGCACCGCAATGTCGGCATCCAGCCGCCCGCGCATGTCTACCTCGCCGAGCAGCGCCGCCGCCACGCCACGCGAGAAATTACTGCCCGTGCGATTGGTAAAAACCTTGAGGCCGGCCGCCTCGAGTAGTTCAACGACGATTTTAGTAGTAGTGGTCTTGCCATTCGTGCCGCTGATGACTACCACGCCGTGCGGTATTTGCGCCAGGGTGCGAGCGATAAAACCTGGATCGATCTTTTCGATAACTAACCCCGGGAGTGCCGAGCCGCCGCCGCGCAGGCGAGCAGCTTGTTTGACGGTTTTGCCGATGAGTGTGCTGAGAATCTGTCGTGACATAGTTCGTATTATACCGCGCCCAAGCAGTGTGCTACAATAGAACTATGTTTTTGGTGGGTATTTTCCAGTGGTGGTATGGCGCAGGCTGGCGGCGGCATATGCAGCGCGTTGGTCTCGGTGTGCTGCGGACAGCCGATTTTTTCTCAATTGGTTTATTACTGCGAACGCTGTTCGATCCATTTCGCCAAATTTCCGCAGGGCAAGTTCGTGCTCAGGCGCCGCTCGCTGTCAAGATGCAGGCCTTTTTTGACCGACTGTTCTCGCGGGCAGTTGGTGCGGTGGTGCGGCTTCTGGTGCTGTTTGCGGGGCTAGTAGTTATCAGCCTGCGGGCGGTGTGGGCGGTCGGTAGTATCGTGGTGTGGGCGCTGTTACCCGTTACACCGGTGATAGGAATTATCTTGTGGCAGATGAGGGTTTTGGCATGAACGAGGTACGGCCGGAGTTTCGCTATCACAGTTTGCGGGCGCAAAAGGCGCGGTTTACGGCGCGGTTTGGTACGGTCTGGCATGTGCTGGTGGTGCTCGTCGCTGTTGCATTGGGTCTGGGTGGTGTTTGGCTACTGATCAAGCACGGGCCGATTGGCTGGTTGATGATTGGCCTGGTGGGGCCATTGGCGATGCTCAGTGTGTGGTGGCAGGGCGATCTCAAGACGATGGCGGTGAGTGCGCGGGCAGAGACGATTGATGATGTGATGGCGGCAGATGTGCTGGGCCGTCTGAGTCAGCGGCCGTCGCCAAAAGAGATCGCGCTGGCAGTTGGTCAGTCGCGGGCCGGGCAATTCCTCGGGGTGCGGCTGGGCCTCACACCGAATTTTTTGGCGAATATTGCTTCGGATGATCCCAATAATACGCCGGCCGTGTGGCAATCAGCGCTGCGAATTTGGCGTGACACCAATAGCCCGAAGGTAACGGGTGCGGTGCTGGCGGCGGCGATTGTTGAGCAATTTCCGAATTATGATGCTCTGTTAGCAAATCTAAAAATTGATTTTCGTGATGTGCTAGGCGGCATTATGTGGTATGAGCGCCTCAAGTCGTTGATCGAGCAGTTCAAGCAAAAGCCGCTCCATACCGGCGGTATCGCCCGTGATTGGTCATTTGGTTATACGCCGCTTTTGAGCCGGTTCGCCCAGAACCTTAGCCTGCAGGTATCAGGCGGGACGATGATTTCGCAGCTGGACGCTCATCAGGCGGCGCTGGAGCAGCTGATGACAATTTTTGGCTCGAACGGTCGGCAAAATGCAGCGCTGGTCGGGCTCGATGGGGCTGGCAAAAGTACGGTCGTGGCGGCGTTCGCCGAGATGCTCATTGACGGGCACAAAACCGTGCCGTCATCGCTCCTCTATCGGCAGATTTTCCTGCTGGACGCCTCGTCGCTGATCTCGGCGGCGGCTGGTCGGGGTGAGCTAGAAGCATTGGTGACGCAAATTCTCAACGAAGCATTTTTATCAAAGAATGTCATTTTGTGTCTCGATAATGCCCAGCTGTTTTTTGAGGAGGGCGTCGGTTCGGTTGATTTGAGTAATTTGCTACTGCCGATTTTGGAGGCGGGCAGGCTGCGAATTATCTTGACCATGGATAGTCAGCGTTACTTGCAGATTTCTCAGCGTAATGCCCAGCTGGCGACGGCGCTCAATACCATTGTCATCGAGCCGTCGTCACCCGAGGAGACGGTGCGGATTATGCGTGATCAGCTGATCAGCCTTGAACATCGCCACAAAGTGACCTACATGTATCAAGCTATCGCTGAAGCCTACCGCGTCGGCGAGCGGTACGTCCAAGACGTGGCGATGCCGGGTCGGGCGCTCAAGGTGCTGGAGGCGGCAGCCCACTATGCGTCGTCCGGGCTCGTGACGGCTCAGTCGGTTGATAACGCGGTTGAAAAAACCATGGGCATCAAGATCGCGACTGCCTCGACTGACGACGAACGGGAAAAACTCTTGAACCTCGAAGACCTGATCCATCAGCGCATGATCAATCAAACGCGTGCCGTCAGCGTCATCTCTGATGCGATCCGGCGAGCGCGTGCTGGTGTACGTAACCCTGATCGGCCAATTGGTACGTTTCTGTTCCTTGGTCCGACTGGAGTTGGTAAAACTGAGCTGTCCAAGGCGCTGGCGGATATCTACTTTGGCGGCGAGGGCAATCTCATTCGGCTGGATCTCAACGAGTTTGTGCGGGCCGAGGATGTAGCGCGGCTGATCGCTGATGGGGCGAATGATCCGATGAGCCTGACCGCCCAGGTGCAGAAGCGACCATTCTCGGTGGTGTTGCTCGATGAAATTGAAAAGGCCCATCCACAGGTGCTCACGACGCTTTTGCAGCTACTAGACGAGGGAATTTTACGCGACGAGAAAAACCGCGACATTAGTTTTCGTGACGCCATTGTTATTGCCACGTCAAATGCTGGCGCTGAGCGGATCCGCGAATACATCGAGCGCGGCTATCAGCTGGAGCAGTTTGAGCAAACATTTATCAATGAGCTGATTAACGCCAATCTGTTTCGTCCGGAGTTTCTCAACCGGTTTGATGAAATCGTGCTATTTCGTCCCTTGGGCAAAGAAGAGCTGCTGCAGGTCGTTGATCTCATTTTGGCTGGTATCAATCGGACGCTGGCGCCACAAAAAATCCAAGTCGCTGTCGAAGAGGCGGGCAAAAAATTATTGGTCGATGCTGGCTACGACCCGCGCCTCGGTGCTCGTCCGATGCGCCGCGTAGTGCAGCGAGCCGTCGAGAATACCGTCGCCAAGCAGCTACTCGCTGGCACTGTCGCACCGGGTTCAACGACGATTATCACGGCGGAGCAGATACGAATGATCGTGGGGGATGTTGGTCAGACGGGAATTCCGGACAATACCCAACAAGCGCTATAATAACCGCCCTATTCATATGCTATAATCCAATATATGAAAAACGCGATTCTTATCCATGGTAAGCCGGGTAAAAATGACTATTACAATCCTGATTTTCCGTCTTCAAGCAATTTTCACTGGTTTCCTTGGCTACAAAAGCAACTTCTCATAGCGGATATTGCGACACAAACACCAGAAATGTTTATGGCATGGCAGCCAGACTATCGTATTTGGTCGAAAGAGCTTGGCCATTACGATATTACGCCAGAGACTATTCTTGTTGGACATAGTTGCGGTGGTGGATTTATTATTCAGTGGCTCAGTGAGCGTAAAGACATCAAAGTAGCAAAGGTTGTATTGGTCGCACCGTGGCTTGGCTCAATTGGTAACGCCAAAACCGATGACGAGCCTATCGGTGGTTTTTTCGAGTTTAATATAGACCCGGAGCTAGCGAATCGAGTTGGCTCAATCACAATTTTTAACTCTGATAATGATGCCGAGACTATCCATAGCGCCGTCAATCGTATACGGCAAGCAATTCCATCAGTGAAATACAAAGAGTTTCACAATTACGGGCATTTTTGTGGTAGCGATTTAGGCAAGGACGAGTTCCCCGAGCTTCTGGAGGAGATAGTAAAATGAAATTAACGAGGAGTCCCGCCATAACGCTCGACGGTCAAATCGCAACTACTACTGGTGGTTCGGACTAGTCGACAGACAAAAGTGGCGAGCTATTTCATGAGCTGATGTGAGATTGTGGTGCGGTTATAGTTGGTCATAGAAGTTACCAGAATACAAGGATGCTATTTTCTTTATTGATGGCGCGATAACGTTCGTTTGGACACATATACCCGAGATCGGTGAGGACAAAAAGACGACCAGAAAATTACTGTAACTACTTCTAAACTGCTCATGTGGGCAGAATTTTCTCAAACATTTCAATCATGGTACCCTGTGCAGGAACCGGACCCACTTTAGTAAATAGTCCGATATCCCAATGTGGGTCTAGGCAGGCGGAAGTGGACCGGTTGCACTGTGGTATAATAAATACATGATGACATCTACTCTCGATACACTGACGCTGATAGTTGCTATGAGTGTTATGTTCACGACAGTTAGTTTGTGGGCGTTTACTGATTTTATTATGCGGGGACTTGGCCGAGCCTCAGCGCTGGCTGCCGTACATGCCATGCAGAATATTAATAAAACAGTACTGCGCTCAGCCTTTATCGTGTTATTTGTATTAAATAATTTTTTACTATTGTTTGTAACGGGGGTTGCGTGGATGTCGAAAGAAAACATTATACTGCCCGTCGCAGCATTATGTCTGTATTTTTGTGGTGTGTTTCTCTTGACCGGTACTCGCAATGTGCCGCTTAATGAGCGCTTACGCAAAACAACCGTGACGACTGAGGCTGAGGCAAAGGCAGCCTGGGGTTGGTACGCCGCAGCCTGGACACAATGGAATACGATACGCTGCCTTTGTGGTTTTGGGGTTGTCGTACTACTGTTAGTTACCCTCTATGTGTAATTGATAGGTGATTGCAGATATATGAATACACTAGAACATTGGTACCCCGCACAGGAATCGAACCTGCAACCTTTGGTACCGGAAACCAACGCTCTATCCAGTTGAGCTAACGGGGCACACTAACGCGCTGATAGGAAAAGATCCGGTGGGAAAGCGCGAAATTTATGGTACACCCGGCAAGATTCGAACTTGCGACCACTTGGTTCGAAGCCAAGCACTCTAATCCACTGAGCTACGGGTGCACATGAGGGTATTATACCACGCGCCGCGCCTAAATAGAAATGATATAATGTATCACATGGAGATACGAACAGAGATTCCGCTGCACCAGTATACAACGATGCAGCTCGGCGGCACAGCGCGTTTTATGGCGTCGGCGACGTCGGTGAATGAAGTGAGGGAATTATATAAAAGTGCCAAGATGCAGGGTATACCGATTTTCGTCTTGGGCGGCGGTAGTAATGTCATTGCTCGCGACGAAGGGTTTGAGGGGGTGGTACTACTCAATCGGATCAAGGGGTTTGAAGTGCTAACTGATGATGGTCAGGTGGCAACGATCAAGGTCGGTGCTGGTGAAATATGGGACGAGGTGGTCAAGCGTACGGTCGCCATGGGCCTGAGCGGCATCGAGGCGATGTCGGCCATCCCCGGTACAGCCGGCGCCGCGCCGGTACAAAATGTCGGTGCATATGGCCAGGAAGTTGCTGATGTGCTTACTGAGCTAGAGGCGTACGATTTGCTGACCGACCGAGTGGTAACCTTGAGCGCAGCGGAATGTGGGTTTTCGTATCGGCATAGTATTTTTCGTGGTGAGGCGAGCGGCCGCTACTGCATTCTCTCAATTACCATCAAGCTCCATCACGCAGCGCCGAAACCGCCGTTCTATGCCGGTTTGCAGCGGTATTTGACCGACATGAACATCACGACCTTTACGCCGCAGGTGATCCGTGACGCAGTTATGGCGATTCGGTTTGATAAGCTGCCCGATCCGACCGAGCGGCCTAATGCCGGCTCATTCTTCAAGAACGCGCTGATCGAATCATGGCAGCTAAGTGAACTTCGTGAACAGTATCCAGATGTCCTGGTCTATGACATGCCGGACGGTCGATACAAGGTACCGACAGGCTGGCTGATTGAGCAAGCTGGGCTCAAGGGGGCGCTTCTACACGGTATGCGGGTGCATGATAAGAACGCACTGGTATTGATCAATGAGTCGGCGACTAGCTACCACGATCTGGCGGCGGCACGTAACGCCATTATCCAGGCAGTCTACGATAAGTTCCGCATTCAGATCCAGCAAGAACCGTTGGAAATTTGAGCCTCAAAACGCTTGCGCTTATATCTATTTCCGAGTATGATGGGGGTATGAAGGGACGGGGGTTTACGCTAGTCGAGCTGATCATTGCTATTGCTGTCATGGCAATTCTACTGGTGCTCGCAACATTGAGTTTTCGTAATTATCAGGCGGCGGCACGTGACAAGGAGCGTGAGGCCGATGTCCTTGCTCTGCAGAATTATCTCGAGAGTGTCTATCCACGGGAAATTCGTGATGGCGCCGGCAATATTATCAAACCCGCCGGCGGTTATCCAGCGTATGTTTCTGGTGCTAGTGGCGCTGGCAAGATGAATGCAGCGCAGTTTGCGGCGGCATTTGATGAAGTAGGGGGTGCTGCCAAGACTGGCCCCCTGGACAAGGAGCGGCTTATCTCGGCAATTAATGGTACGTTTGGTGTTAATCCGATTACTAATGTCGGTCAGCTATTTGCCAAGAAAGATGATTATGAAAACACCAAGATTACCGGTTATCCGAACGGCGCGTATGTCTACATTGCTGGTGTCTATGGTGGTGTGTGTGACGAGATAGGCGCGGCTTGCCGGCGCTATACGATTTTTTATCACTTAGAAACAAAGGAGCCGGGTAAATGGCAAACACTCAGCAGCAAGCGCCTCTAGCACGAATGGGCGGTTTTACCGTTGTTGAACTGATGATCACCTTGATTATCGCGGGGATTTTTCTCATGAGTGGTTACCAACTGTACGGGGCAGTGTTGATGCGCAATACCGAAGCACGCCGCACATCAGAGGCTGCTAATCTTGGCTACGGTATTTTGCGTGAACGTGGTCTATATAGAACAGTATCCGAGGTCTGCGGTAGCGGTGCGGTTAAGACTGAGCAGGTAACACCACCAACCACACCGACATTGCCAAATCCAGTACGTGCTCGAGTTGAATATTGCAAGGTGCCAAACAGCGTCGCAGTTATCCGCGTCGCAGTAATTATTACTTATGGAACGCCAGCGCAGGAGGTGGTGCATGCGACGTATATTTCGGGCTAACGCTAATCGGCAGCAGTATAGCCAAGGATTTACACTCATCGAGATCTTGGCGATCGCACCGGTCATTATCTTGGTGCTAGCGGGTATCATCGGCCTCATTATTAATCTCACCGGCTCATCAATGGTCACCAGTGCCAAGTCGCAACTGCAGAGCGATGTGTTGACGGCGCTTGATCGAATTGAGGCGGACGTGCGACTCAGCACCACGCTCGAGGGAACAACCTCGTCATATGTACGTATGCACAGCCTTGCTACCAGCGACAACCCATATAGCCCAACGCGACGGCTGATTCAGAAAAGTGACTGTGGTGTGGCATGGGGAGCGGTTGCTATCGCCGATGCCAAGACGTATACGACTGAATATTTCCAAAGTGGCTCAGAGCTCAAGCGCAAGACGATGTATGACGGCTCATGCCCGAGTGCCAGCGATCGTATTTGGCAGTTGAACGGCGCAGTCGAAACGATTATCGATACGAGTACAGTGCTTAATTTCAAGGTCTGCAAGATCAACGATGGCACCCTCAAGGTCAGCCTCGGGGTGACCAAGACCGTTGCCGGTCAGAATATTGAATACTTCAGTCAGCGCTTTGTCAAATCAATCAATGTTACCGCTAACGGCGCTGCCGGCGCTTCGTGCCCATAGTATGTTGATGTGATTATTTGTGGCTAACGGAGTCCTAGTTGAGGTTACTACCTCTGTTTTAGTAGCTGAATTTAGCCGGCCTGGGGAATTATTATTAAAATGCTTGCGCTTTTATAACCGCTTTGCTACAATCAAGTTACAATAATAACTAACTAAAAATAGGGGGCAAATCAGAAATGATTTCTTCAAACAAAACTAAAGGTTTCACATTGGTTGAGCTCTTGATCGTTATCGTGGTCATCGCTATCTTGGCTGCTATCTCGATTGTGGCATACAATGGTGTGACAAATAAGGCTCGGGATGATGAGCGGGCAACTGATGCGCGCAACATCGTAAATGCGGCAGCTGCATATAACTCTGAGAAGGATAAGTGGCCAACAGATACCGAAATCAAGGGCTTCGAGACGATCAAGCTATCAAAGAATGCGAAGGACAATATAGGTAACACGGCTCCAGGTCCAAACGCTAAAGGTAAGTATAAGTACGAACTCTGTCAGGACTCAAACAACAATAACACCGGTGCTAAAGTAACCTACTGGAAGGATATTGTTGAAGGAAGTGATCCACACGAGCAGGTAATTACTACTGGTAGCAATTGTTAGTAGCTTACTGTAGTATTATTACACCAAAGCCCCGGAATTACCGGGGCTTTTTATGTGAGTAGTATAGCAGTTTGTTTATCTCTTTGTCTTAACAACCACTACCACTGCTGACTATTTTCTCGTGAGCCTCGTGTCCATCAATAGCTTCTTTCCAGTAGGTAACTTTTGCTCCGGTAACGTTTGGAGCAGTTCCGCACAATTCATATAGATACTTGCTTTTATCGGTTGGACTTGGTGCGGTAGCTCCGAGGCGACTTTTTACCTGGTCAGGTAACCTAATCGTATTAAACGACCCCAGCTCTGCTATTGTCGGCCAGTGGCCTTTTTCCGAGTTGTACACAGCGGCAGCGTTGATGATGTCGCGCGCGCTGGCTAACCTCTCGCTATCCCGAGCTTTGTTGGATACACCATTGTACGCCACAATCGAGATAGCAGCCAAGATAGCGATGACCACGATAACGATCAAGAGCTCAACCAATGTGAAACCTTTAGTTTTGTTTGAAGAAATCATTTCTGATTTGCCCCCCAAGTTATTTAGTATTAGTTATATGGTAGCGGAAAACGCGCCGCAAGACTAGTAGTTTGTTGCTTAATTCTTGTGTATTCTGCAGGGTCATCTGTGGTTATCGCTGTAATAATCCACTCGGCAATCTGTTTGACTTCCGCCTCTGTCATGCCGCGCGTTGTTACCGCTGGCGTGCCTAGGCGCAGGCCGCTTGGACGGAATGGCGGTAGGGTATCGTTGGGGATGGCGTTAGCGTTGGCGGTGATGCCACTGGCCTCCAGCCGTTCCTGAGCAGTCTTGCCATCAATGCCGAAGCTGCCATAGATGTCCGCTAACACTAGATGGTTGCTGGTGCCGCCTGTTACTAATTTCAAGCCGCCGCGTTTTAGCTCATCTGCCAGAACGGCTGCATTCTTTACGATTTGCTGGGCGTATTCCGTGAACTCTGGGCGGAGCGCCTCGCTAAAGGCGACTGCCTTGGCGGCGATGGTGTGTATGTGCGGGCCGCCCTGGGTGCCAGGGAAGACCGCCCGGTCAATCAGCGTTGGCAGATTCTCCAAAGTCTTTTCCGGCCGCTTCAAAGGATTGCTGGCTATGCCCCTCGACAAAATCAAGCCGCCGCGCGGGCCGCGCAAGGTTTTGTGCGTGGTAGTGGTGATAACGTGAAAACCATAATCAAACGGATTGTTAGCCACGCCACCGACGATTAGCCCAGCGATATGACTCATGTCTGCCATCAGCATCGCACCAACTTCGCTTCCAATCTCGGCAAATTTGGCATAATCTAGTTCCCGCGGATAGGCCGAAAATCCCGCCAAGATGATCTTTGGCCGGTGCTGCAGTGCCAAACGGCGAATTTCTTCGTAGTCAATTTCGCCAGTTTCGACATCCTTGATGCCGTAGCGGATGAAATCATACTCGCGGGCTGAGCGGGTGACTGGCGCACCGTGGGTCAGGTGGCCGCCGTGTGCCAAATCCATGGCTAGAATGGTATCGCCCGGCTCACACCACGCATAGTATACGGCCTCGTTGGCCTGGGCACCGGAGTGTGGCTGGACGTTGGCGTGATCAGCACCGAATAGTTTTTTAGCGCGATCAATCGCCAGCTGCTCAATTTGGTCGGTGTTTTCTTGTCCGCCGTAATAGCGTCGTCCGGGGTAGCCTTCAGAGTATTTATTAGTAAAGACACTGCCCAATGCTTTGAGCACGTCTGGTGAAACATAATTTTCACTTGGAATCAGCTCAATTCCTCGTTGCTGTCGTTTTATCTCTGCCGCAATTAAATTGGCAATTTGTGTATCTTGCATCACACTCCCTCCTTGTACTCTATTATAGCACTTTACATTATATATCATGTGTGATATATTGTTTATCATGAGTATGAATGACTATCTCCAAAAAATCGGTGTTATTATCAATGAAAATCGTATCCGCAAGGGCCTCACGCAGACACAGTTAGCTGAGGCTATTGGCACATCACAAAGTGCCATCAACCGTATAGAGAACGGCGGTCAGAATATTAGTGTCGAGATGCTGGTGAGAATTAGTGATGTACTCAACTGTAGTATCGTTACGCTCAATCGTTCGGGCAAGATGAATTTTCGGGTGCATGGTGGCAAAAAACTCTCTGGTGATATATCGGTCAAAACGAGCAAGAATGCAGCTGTGGGGCTGCTTTGTGCCAGCTTGCTCAATAAGGGGAGAACAACACTGCATCATGTGGCGCGCATCGAGGAGGTTAATCGGATCATCGAGGTGCTTAATTCAATTGGTGTCAAAACTCGCTGGCTGCGAAAGAACGATCTGGAAATTGTCCCGCCGGCGCGGCTGAGGCTGGAGGATATGGATGTCGCTGCTGCTAAGCGTACTCGTACGGTATTGATGTTCCTGGGTCCACTACTCCATCAATATGATGATTTTCGGTTGCCGTTTGCCGGTGGCTGTAACCTCGGCAAGCGCACGGTCGAGCCACACCTATCAGGGCTAAAGCACTTTGGGATGCAGGTGGACGCTGAGAGCGAATATTATCATGCGCGCGTCGATCCAACAACGGGCGATAGGATAATTTTATTGACTGAACGCGGTGATACGGTGACGGAAAATGTTATCATGGCGGCGGCACTGTCTCCGGACACCACCATTATTCGCAATGCGAGCCCAAACTATATGGTGCAGGATGTGTGTTTCTTCTTGCAGAAGTTGGGCGTGAGCGTTGAGGGTATCGGTACAACGACACTGAAAATCACGGGCCGGTCGCATATCAATACGGTAGTCGATTATCACCCATCTGAAGATCCGATCGAGGCCATGAGTTTCATCGCGGCAGCTGTGGTGACAGACTCAGAAATTACGGTGCGCCGGGCGCCAATTGAGTTTTTGGAAATTGAGCTCGCGACATTGGCTGAAATGGGTTTGCAATATGAGTTAAGTGAGGAATATGCAGCCGATAATGGCCGAACTCGTTTAGTGGATATTACATTGAAACATTCCGAGCTGGTTGCACCAAAAGACAAGATCCATGCGCTGCCATTCCCGGGAATTAATATGGATAACTTGCCGTTTTTGGGGCTGATTGCAACGGTTGCGAGAGGCCGGACATTGGTGCACGACTGGAGTTATGAGAATCGAGCAATTTATTTCACCGAGCTGAGCAAGTTGAACGCACAGATCGAACTGGTTGATCCACATCGGGTGTATATCACTGGTCCGACCAGGTGGAAACCCGCTGATGTTGTGGCACCGCCGGCACTGCGACCGTCAGTTGTGGTACTACTCGCCATGTTAGCGGCGCCGGGCGTGTCAATCTTGCGCGATGTGTATTCAATTAATCGTGGCTACGAGGAACTAGCGCAGCGGCTCAATTCGCTGGGTGCAGAGATTGAAGTTATTACCGAATAGTTACGGAGTATACTGCTGTCGGCCCTATTTGGTTGTATGCCGGGCGGGAAACAGAAACTTGAGATAATCTTTGAGCATCCGTGCACCCGATATGATTGGTAGATAGGCCGTGAGCTGGCGATGAATGTGCTGTGTCAGTAGCTCATCGTTAGCGATAATTTGTGCTGCTCGTCGCATATTAGCGTAGAGCGAGGTGGTTTCGTCCTCTGGACTTACACCGCTCACCTCGAGACAGGCAATCGGCTTGATATCAGCAACGCCACCATCACTGGTAGAGATGAGTAGTTTGAGATTGGCGATGTCTTTTTCCCATGATGTACCGCAGGCTTCGAGGCCAATGATCGGCACGTTGATAGCAACATCTGAGCCAATCGCCAGCGCTCGCCCTAGGGTTTCGTCGTAATCTTGGATGTAGTGGACACGATCACGCAGGATAGGGTCGCTATCGACGAGTTTGAGGATAGTCAGGAGTTGCTGATACATATCATGATCGCCCTGGTGGACCTTGCCGGCAAGAATGTAGTGAGCGTTACTATCGAGCAAAATCTGCTTGAGCACTTCTGGGCGCTCAAATGGTAGATGTGGTCGCTTGTAATTGGCGAATCGTCGCTTGAAGTCGAACACCAGCGCGTCTTCGGGCAGGTGAACTGGATTGTTGTATTGATCCTTGCGCCTGGCGAGAACTCGATTTAATTCCAGCCGGCCAGTACGCTTGAGCGATCGAATAGTGGCGGCTGATAGCCCGCTGATCGCCTCTTGATACTGTTCGGTCGGCAGGCCAAATTTATCAATAATAGCATGTTCGCGATAAGCCTGCAGGATTTCCGGTAGCACCCATGTTTCTAGGTCAATGCCGTTGGTGATGGCGTGGAACTTGACCTTGTCATTGTTGCGGTCGCGGAAATTTGCCACTCGTGCGTGCAGTTTGCTGACGCCATTTTTGGCTTCGGTCAGCTCAATTGCTAGCAAGTTTGGTCGCAAGTGGTCATCCCGAAATTGCTCCATTAGCCAGCAGCGCACCGCGTTGCTTTTGAGGTTTGGCAGCACCAATTTTTCAAATTGCGAGCGGTGAAATTCTGGTTCAGCTGCCTGGAGTAGAGTGTGGTTGGTGTAGAGCGTGTGTTTGCGCACGTAGACGATTGCTTCATACAAATTCATGCCGTTGGCGCATAGCTCGTCCAGCCGAGCCAATGCCGCAAAAATTGTTGCAGTTTCGTTGAGCTGGATGACAGCTGGCTTGATGCCGAGTAGCTTCAGGGCTTTGTAGCCGCCAAACCCAAGCGCCACTTCTTGGTAGAGTCGGTGATCGCCCGAGCCTTCGCCTTCGTATAATTGCCCAAAGTTTGGCTCTGAGATGGTAACAAATTGCGTTGAGCCGAGTGTCTTGCGAAAGACGCTGAGGCTAGCGTCGGGAAAGCCGGCGGAGCTAACCGAAACCTCATCAATATAATGAAAGCTATACTCCTGGGGCGAGACTTTTTTGATGTATTCAGTCTGTGCGAGATCGGTAATTTTTTGGTGTGACTCGCTACGGTAAAATGGCGTAACCACCACAAACGGCACTTCTAATTTTTCGGCTACCCGGCGAGTATCTGCTGCTAATACGCCCAGTCCGCCACCGCCTTTGATGCCGTTAGCTTTGTCATAAATCTCCATTGTCCAGTAGACATATGGTCGTGATTCAGATAATTGATGTGTCAGGCTACTGCGCTCAATCACGTCATAAAATTCGGAGGCGTCTTCTATGTCCTGTGGTTGATATGGTGGAGTGTTTGTGTATGAATATAAACCCATGATGCCCTTTTTTGTGGATCGAAATTATCTTAAACTGGTGCGGGTGGGGAGAATCGAACTCCCATCTCAAGTTTGGAAAACTTGCATACTAGCCGCTGTACTACACCCGCAAGCTTGCACTATTGTACCAGAAAGATGCTATAATGTGAACATGCCCTGATAGCTCAGCTGGATAGAGCAGAGGACTTCTAAGCCTAAGGTCGTAGGTTCGAATCCTACTCGGGGCGCCAGAAATGATCAAAGGAGGGTCATATGGATGCTAGTGGTAAACCTCGAATTTCACGTCGGCTGATCCAACGGCTAATGGCGCATCGGCCACAGGCGCAGGCAGCGTTTGGTAATACCGGTCGCAGCCGTCGAGTAAGCGACCGCAACTGCGATCGCCAACGGATCGGGAATTATCGATCATCAGCGCTGGGTGTACGCGGCTATATGCCGCCAACGAGCACTGACGATACACTGGAAGACCATGACACGACTAGTGATGTCCCACTCTCTAATCGTACCTTTGCGGGTAATTCGCTGCGCCAGGCAGAGCCATCGTCCCTATCACGAAATACCCCAGGCGCTGCACCGCTGGGCGGTCCAACGGGGGGCAATAATATCGCTCGGTCGCAACCATCACCTCGATTTCAAGAGCCGCCTTCACGCGGCTATAATCCATTCTCGTAATTAGTACGACTTATCTTATTATACATACTAAAACCCCAGACAAACTGGGGTTTAATAATTCCTTGGAGGGCCAGGAGGGGCTCGAACCCTCGACACCCTGCTTAAGAGGCAGGTGCTCTAACCAGCTGAGCTACTGGCCCAATCAGTCCAGATTATAGCATAATGAGCGTTAAAAGCAAAATATAACGTCGCACTTTTTGCTATAGACAATGCTTGGGGCGAATGATGGGGCTCGAACCCACGGCCTCCGGAGCCACAATCCAGCGCTCTAACCAACTGAGCTACATCCGCCAAGCTTCCCGATTATACCACAGGTGGTCATTGTCCTCAAGGCGCTCGACGTGCTCATCCTGATTTGCTACAATTGAACAATGAAATCTCTCAATGGTGCAGAACTCGCGTCGTTTATCAAGCAGCGTCAGGCCAAGCAGGTGCGCATGCTCCGTCAAGCGCATCACATCCAGCCGCGCCTCGCCATCGTCACCGATTCGGACAATCCAGTTATCGCTACCTACATGCGCCTCAAACAGCGCTACGGCACGGATATTTTAATTGAGGTAGAAATTTGTCGTGTGGCGACTCAGCAGCTGCCGGAGACAATCGCGGCGCTGAACCAACGCGATGACGTTCAGGGAATCATCGTTCAGCTGCCGCTGGCTGAGCCGGAGCAGACCGATCAAATTGTGCGGCTGGTGGCACCAGAAAAAGATGTCGATGGCCTCAATTCTGAGCAAACACGGTTTGATCCGGCGACACCAATGGCGATCAATTGGTTGCTAGCGGGTTATAGTGTGGAACTATCTGGTAAAAAGCTGGCTATCGTTGGGCGCGGACGACTGGTCGGTGCGCCGCTTGAGCGGATGTGGCGCGCGTCGGGGCTGGACGTAACGGTGTTTAGTCGGGGTGATGATTTGTCGCGATTACATGAATATGATGTCATCGTCACGGCAACCGGTGTGGCGGGTTTGATCCAGCCGAATATGATCCGGCCGGGTGCAGTGGTAGTTGACGCAGGCACCGCCTCGGAGGATGGCAAGATTGTTGGTGACGTGGCATCAGCAAATCGAATACGCACCGATATTCATCTGACACCAGAAAAAGGCGGTGTCGGCCCGCTGACGGTGAGCGCGTTGTTTGATAATATAATTACGGCATGCCTGCGCCGGGTTAATGCTCGGTAGAAACTCACGGCTTCGCGGTGATTGCCTTGACCTGGGCGACAACTTCGCGCGGGGTGAGATTAGCCTTGACGATATAACCCTGGATGCCAAGTGAACGCATCTCGCGCGGGGCTTCTTCCTCACCAAGGTTGGTTAGCACGATGACCGGTATTGTCTTGCCCCACGCGTGTGAGCGAATACGCCGCAAGGCTTCAGCTCCGTCCATCTCGGGCATTTGGATATCAAGCAGAATGACATCTGGTCGGAATGATTCAATTAAGCTAACGCCAATGATCCCATTGCCGGCTAGTCGCACGTCAAATCCGTCCGCCTCGAACTTCATTCGGTACATCTGACTGATTGTCGCATCATCTTCGATGATAGCAATTTTAACCATAATTGTATTATAGCAGGCAGTAGTGTATTGTAAAACTATCACTATAAAGGTGGGCAAAGTGGTGGTAGAGCAGCGTGAAGGGGTGAATATTCAGTCGGGTCGTGGCGACTGGGCTAAAATACTGGCCGAAGTGCCAGGGCACGGCATGGAAAATGGTGCAGCCGATTGGCAGATTCATCAGGTGTCGATACGTGACCGATATCAGACGCAATCCCACGAGAAGGTAGTGTTGGAGCTAGAAGAGCTGACTAATATGGGCTTTCATGGTGAGACTGATTTAACGGCGGCAATTAAACGCCAGCGAACGACAATTGATTATACAAATCGAGCGACACGTGAATTGATCGCTCGGGTTCCTGGCGTTGAAAACTGGTTGGAACTGATACCGACGGCGGCGGCACTGGGCTTGTTGTATGATCCGAGCATTGATCAATTAGCAAATGGTAAGCCAGTCTCACCAGAGGTGCGCGACTGGGCCTGTAATATTTTGGATGCTCAGGGTATTCGTAGTCGTGGTGAAATTGTTCAGGCTATTCTTGAGAGGCATGGTATTGATCAAGCGTCTCCGGGTGCTATAGGACAGCAGTGGGTTAGTCTAGCTTGTGGCGCTGCTCAGCCGGTTTGTCATGCGCTCCGGCACATCAAAGACAGTGGTAATGCTATACCGCAGGTTACACTGGTTGATCTTGATCGGTCGGCACTCAAGGCCGCAAAAATGTATGCTCAGGCGAAGGAGGTTGGGCAGTTTACTCACGTTCTCTGTATGAATATTCTGCGCCCTCAGGGTGTAGCCCTGTCCGTGTTAGACGCGCAAACGAATGTGGCAACTCAGGCACTGCGGCGGCAGGTTGGTCTTGAGGCGGCTGCATATGATGCAGTCGATGCCGTTGGAATTTTGGAGTATGTGTCTGAGGTGCTTGCAGATGAAAGTCCAACGGCATTGCAGGTTAATGCCGCAACTTTCCTGGCTAATGCTGCTCAACTGGTGAAACCCGGCGGGTTGCTGCTCGTTGGCAATATGCGTGATACGCATCCGCAGCTGGGCTTTACGCTGAATGTTGTGCAGTGGCCACATATCCAACCTCGGTCAATCGAAACAATGCAGCGGATCGCAGGGGCGGCAGGTTTGGGTAATTGGCGGGTCGATGTATATTGTCCTGATGATGGCGTCTATGCGCTATATGCTATGCATAGACCGAAGGTTGGTGGTACACTAGAAATATGACGAGGGAGTGGGTATGGAGATAGCGGGGCTGATCATTGCTGGAGTGATGTCGCTGGTGTTTGGCCTCATGGTTGTGGCTAATCAGCCACGCCAGCCGGCAACCCGATTCTTTTTTGTGCTGACGGTCGGCATTGCGCTGTGGGCATTGGGCATTGCAGCCTTTTTGGCGACTAATGTGCTGGCGGCGGCATTGGTATATCTGAGGGTATACTATATTGGAGCGGCGCTGATTGCGGCAGCTATGATCTCGGTGGCGACTCACATCGGTGCACGGCGAACAATGAAATACGTGCCAGTCACTGCCTGGGCGCTATTTGGCATTATTGCTTCGATGATTATTGTGCGAGTTGACTGGCTGATAGCGCAGGTGGCGCTGAATGACCATACGGTCATGATCCACCCGATCGGCTATTTCATCTATATGGCGTATTTCATACTGCTGTTTTTGGTGGCACTCATCATCCTCGCGCATCAAGCTCGTCGTCGCAGCGCCCTCTTGGTGCGCTCTCAGCTACGACTTATTTCCTATGCCTATGGAATTGCTGGCAGCGTGGGCATGATATTTAATTTACTGCTGCCGGCTATCGGCCGCTATGATCTCATCTGGATTGGGCCACTGAGCACCTTTATTTTTATACCGTTGGCGTACCTAACGATTGTCAAGCATCGTCTCTTCGGTCTGAAAGATGCAGCAGTACGAACAATTGCGTACGCCATGCTGCTAAGCTTACTAACGATCGTATACTACGTGGCAACCTACAGTATTTCGGCAATTGTCAGTGCATTGAGTGGTCATGATGCTAGCGGGATATCAGGATTTTGGGGTGTACTAGCGGCATTATTTTTAGGATTCCTGTTTCAGCCAACCAAGCAGTTTTTTGACCGGCTAACCGACAAATTATTTTATCGCCAAGGCTATACTATTGAAAGCTTCGTTGATGAAATTGGTCAAATTTTACTCCATACGATGGGACTGCGGCTGCTGACGACTCGACTGGCAGCGTGTTTGACGCGACTTATCAAGGCGCGTCAGGTGATTTTTGCGGTGTATGATGATGGTCGGTTTCGGATATTTGGCTCGCATGGACATACCCGTCCGCCGCAGGTAGATCTCACGGAGTTAGCAGTGCAGTATCAGCTTGAGCAACTTGATGACGTAGCGGTCGTTGAGTCACTACCAGATCGGTTACGACGGACGATGAAGCTACAAAAAATTGCTATTATCATGACACTGTCACTGCAGGACGACATAGTCGGTTTTATGTTGATCGGTGAGAGTCAGAAGAAGAACTATGTCGAGCGTGACCTCTCGATGCTTCGAGCGGTTCGTGGCGAGCTGGCCATTGCGATTAAAAATGCTCAGTCGATGGAGGAAGTGAACGAATTGAATACCGAGCTACAGCAGCGTATCGAGGCGGCAACGCAGGAGCTGCGGATGAGCAACCAGCAGCTACAGCGGCTGGATGAGGCGAAGAATGAGTTTATTTCTATGGCATCACATCAGCTACGGACACCACTAACCAGCATCAAAGGCTATCTCGACATGCTGCTCCAGGGTGATCTCGGCCCAGTTCGTCCGACTCAAAAAGCTGTTCTGCGCGAAGCCTTTTCCTCGAGTGAGCGCATGGTGCAGCTGATTAATGACTTTCTCAGTATCTCTCGCTTACAGACCGGGACATTCACGATGAATCGTCAGCTGGCTAGCCTCAGCGATATTGTACGAAGTGAGGTGGCCTTACTGAAGGTTGTGGCCAAGCAGCACACTATTACTCTATCGGTTCACATTGATGAAGATGTTCCAACTCTAGACATTGATGCTGAAAAACTCCGCCAAGTTATTATGAACATGATCGATAACGCGATCTTTTATTCTAAAGAACGAACAACTGTCAAAGTGTCGCTTTGCTGTGATACGCATGAGGTAGTGTTTACCGTTGAAGATCAGGGTATCGGTGTGCCAAAAGCCGAGCAGTCTGGTGTGTTTGGTAAATTCTTTCGCGCCTCAAATGCTCGCAAGCGTCGTCCTGATGGCACGGGTGTGGGCTTGTTTTTGGCGCGTAAAGTCGTGTTGGAGCACGGCGGGGTGATGATTTTTACCTCAAAAGAAAACAAGGGCAGCACGTTTGGTTTTCGTCTGCCACTTGATCAGCCCCGGATAAGAAAAAGGCGACAAGTCGCCAAGAAAGGTCTACCGGAATAAACTGGTAATACCAGTGATAATCACAATGATAATGACGACCACTACTATACCGATACCAATACCACGCAGTAATTTCTTGCGTTCATATAGCCATTGACCAGTTGATGAGCGGCTAACGGCCTGGATACGCGTGACACTGGGCCGTGTAGCTGCGGCGTCAACGCCAGTGTATTTCTTGGAGCGTTTTTTCTTCTGTTTTGCCATAATGATAGTATACCATGAAATACTCCTCGGAGTACGAGGAGTATTGAGATCAAGTCGCTAAGCTTACACATGACGCCGACTGATGAGATAGGCGACTCCGGCGGTCAGCAGGGCGCCAAGCCCTAAGCCGCCGACAAGCACATCAGCAGCATTACCAGTCTGCGGCAATTCCCCGACGGCTGTTGGTGCAGCAGGCTCAGCGGCTTGCGTGCTGCCCGGGACTGATGACGGCTGCTGATTATCGTTGGTTGATGGTTGACTCGATTGGTCTGGTACTTTTGGCTCAGGTGTCGGTGTAGTCGGCTGAGTTGGGGTCGTTGGTTGTGCTGGCGTTGGTTGTTTCGGGTCAGCTGGTGCTGGCTTTGGTTGCGGTGTTGGCTCTGCCGGCTTTGGTTGTGGGGCCGGGGTCTGTGGCTTGACTGTCTCTATCGTAGCACCGTTACAGTTGTTGTTGCCTCCGAGTGAGATTTGATCACTCTTAATGCAGGTCGTACTGGTTAGCGTGCCTGCGACATATTGCTTGACAATAGCGTCAACGGTAAATGTTTTTGATTCATTTGGCTTGATCTCACTAATCAGCATCTGCCAGGTATTATTCTGAATTGTACCAGCAGAAGCCTTTAGGTAGGTTACGCCCTGTGGCGCGGTATTGGTAACGTATACATCATGTATCGTGGCAGTCCCCGTGTTAGTAACGATTACCTGATAGGTGAAGGTCTCGTTGACAGCAACTGTTTTGTGCTGTGCGCCACCGACAGTAGTCTTGACGGCAAATCCCAGCGTGATTTTTGGCGGATTATTTGGGGTTGGCTCAGGTTTTGGGTCAACTGGTTTCGGGCCTGGAGTCGGTTTTGGTGCTGGAGCCGGAGCTTCGCCAGGGACTGTGACCTGTTTGGTGCAGGCGTCGCTGGTCACCATTTCTTCTTTACCATTCACATCAACGACAATAAAGGCCTTGACGGTGTATGTACCCGGGGCAAAGCCCTTGAACTCATTGCCGGTTTGATACACCTCCTTGCCGCTAGCATCGTAAACGTTATAAATCGTTGTTTTGTATGTTGCGCCATCACGGGCGGAGTATTTAACCGAGAACTTGAAATTATTAGCCGAGAACTGATCAATATTGAGCGCATTACAGCTATAAACTGGCGTCGGTTTTGTGGTCGCCGGTGTTTGTGTGCTGGTATTAGTTGAACGGTCAGAATCGAGCGCCCATAATGTGGTCGGTACTACTGTTGCAACCGCAACCATCGCCAAAACTGCATAGTGGCGAAGTGACAGCGAGCGGAATAGTGATGACAATTTTTGCATAACTTCCTCCTTTATCCTTAAAACTCTATGTAGAATACATCAAAACATTGAAAAAGTCAATTTTGCCACGATATTGAACCCTAGACACAGTATCACCAATCTGCTACAATACAACCTGTTTGATGGCCTCATCGTCTAACGGTCAGGACACCAGGTTTTCATCCTGGCAATCGGAGTTCGATTCTCCGTGAGGTCACCATTTTTATGAGATACTTATCTCGTTCGTATTTGCAGTAGCTCGCTCAGCTTTGATAGCGAGCTATTTTTGTTGACGTCAAAACGTAAAAATACTCTGCTATAATAAATAGTAGGATACTTCGAAAAGAAAGGAGTGGATACGGTATGACAAGGATGGCAACTGCTAAGAAAAAATCAAAAGAACAGGCTACGTCCCCTCAAGAGCGTAACATTCGATACGAAGCAGTCATTATTGCTGAGGCGGCAATGCTTGTTCTCTTTGCGGCAATAGTTATCTGCTGGCTACCAGTATATTTTATCAATGTTGACATGCCATTAGCTTTGATCGTTGTTGATGCGGCTATCGCCTCGCTCCTCATCCAGGGCCTCATTGTCTTAAGGCAGTCCCGTCGAACTGATCGGTACCAGCAGCGCATCGCTGCACTTGCTATGATTGTGGTGTATCCGCTGGTGCAATTCATTGTATTGGCGCTACTCTATATCTCTCAAGTTGGCCCATTTAGTTCAGCATTTCGAGAAGCCGCTCACGGCGTGCTTGGCGCTATGCTCGCTTTTAATGGCTCACTTCCGGCTATTTTGTCTATGGTGGTATGTACGTCCATTGGCTCACTGTGGCTATGGAAGATTATCACAATGTCTGAGGGGGTAGCATATTGGCAGCCGCGTTCATCTGACCAGCTATCTGGGGCGGAGAAAATCAAGCAGGAGCGGGGACTACGTTATCGCAAGATTGGCGTGACCTTGATGGTGCGGGTGCCACTTGTGCTCATAGGTGCGTCCATGCTTGTCGTGGCACTTTTATATATTGTTCATGCCACTATTCTCTTTGTTATAATGATGGTGATGTCTGCAGTGATGCCATATGCAGTTATATTGAGTTTTGTTGTTGGGCTGGTGTATATGATGAAAAGTAAGATATAGTTTGCAATCTATTGCGGCGACCATTACATTTCTAGTATACTAATCGTAAGCAATAACGATAAGGGGAGGGTGTATGAGCGTCGCTAATCAACTGCTTAGCACCAAACAATATTTTTTCTTGGACTCGTTGGCTTATGCAAAGAAGCTAGAAGCATGTAGAGGTGCAAGTGTTTCAACGGTCGGGAAGAAGTTTGCCTTTGGTGGTATAAATTTATCTAAACTTGAACTCAAAGCTATTTCTGACCCCGATCTTTTGACCGTGATTAATACTCGCACTTCTTCTCCTAATGCGTTCGCCGTCACCGCGTCGGTAATGCGGCGCATAAAGAATTTATTTAATCGTAGGGGAGATCGTCGTGTCTAAGAATGACCAGCCTAGACCTACTATGCTCAAAATGATATTACGCAGAATATTACATATAATTATAGTTCTGATTATTGTGGTAGCGGTTGTTATCGGTGGATTTTATATCAAATTTCAGCTCGAAGTAAGCAGTGCACAAACTAGCATGAAAGAGTATCTTCATAATAAGTATAACCAAGAATTTATAGTAGAAAAGCCAGAATATAACGGCGGTGGATTTGCGGTTGAGGGGCACTTTGATGCTGTTGCGTATCCAAAAGATGATAAAACCATTCGCTTTACCGTCATGTCATCATCGTCAGGCGTTAGTGATGGCTATGCCGGTGCCGTATGGACCGGCGAGGAGCGTAGACGACTCCAGCCTGTAATCAACAAGGTGTTTGGTAACGGAGTACAGTATGAAATTGACATTCGGTCTTCAATGAGTATACAGACAAGAAATATCAATATTAGCGGTAAAGTACCTCTATTTAATGATGCGGTCGATAAATATGGCAAGCAGATACCGTACAGCCTCACTGTATCTGAGTTGAGTAATAGGAATTTATCTACTAAAGAAAAAATAGCAGCAGTTGATAAGCTGCTTATACTCGCCGATAAACTACCCGCAAAAACAGATACCGTAATTACATATAAGTCAGCGGACTATGGTCGTGAAAAGTACGGTTTGATTATTTCGCTTGAAAAACTAAAGACCTTACGTAAGGACGATATAGTTAATATGTTTAAGAAGTGGGAGGTTGTAGCAACGTGAATTTAACACCAGAGCAATATTTGGCATTGAGCTCGTTGGCATATGAGAATCTTCAGTCTCAGCCACTCGGGGATTTGGAGGAATCTAGAATAGATAAAGTTACGAAAAATATCAATACCTCTAGGCTAGAGCTCCGCGCCCTCTCCTCCCTTTCCTCTTGGGGTCCTCGTCAATGCATATACCTCTCCCTCTGGTATGTCTGCCATTGCCGTGCAAAATCCCAAAACAAAAGAAGTGGTTTTTGTCTATCGTGGTACGGATGCCATTGAGAAGAATTTCACAGTAGGAATAAAAGACTGGTTTATGGATCTCAAGATAGCGGTGGGTGCTAACCTAACTGTTGATAATGGGCAAAATCAGTTTGTGGATGCCCAAAATTTTACTATAACACGATACAGAAGCTAGGGGGTGCTTCCAGTGTTTCAGAAAGAAGCTTCACTGCGCCTATAGGTGCAGTGAAATTAGCGGGGTAAGTATGGCCGCTGTTGCGACCGCATAAAACACTTCAAGCTAAGTAAAATTAGTAATGCAAATGATTTACTGTTTCTGTCTACCTAGTTACCTTTACTTTACGCAACAAAGGCTCACACAGGGTAGTTCGTGAATGAAATAAAAATCACTCATTAAGGCTTGTATGGTCTACTGTACGCATCTATAATGAAGGCAGCGTCTAATTTATTAAATGGAGAAGATCATGGGCTTTATCGGCAGACTGATTGACAAAGATAAAGTTAAGGAACTAACTGATAAATATAACCTGACTAGACTAGGATTTGACGACAGCCACTCCCTTGATAGCCATATGATTGCAATGGCATACAGCAAAGAAGACGACGCAATATGTGTTTCAGTACGGTCTCAGCAAGGGGTATCTCTTAACGGTCAGCTACTCGCAGGAGGAATTCCTCGAATAAATGTGCTCATATGGAAGGAATTTAACATACGCATAGACTTGCATGAAAGTTTCATGGGGCTCAATGTGGAGGAGTTTAATAATGGACATGGACAAATCAAGGAGTTCATGCTAATAGCAAAGCGTATTATAGCTCCGACTGAACTGAAGAGTGAAAAGGAAAAAATTACACAACTAGCTGAAGAAGGTTCTCTTACTCTTCATCAAGCCACACTTCTGCCCAGAGACAGTCAGAAGAAGAGTGGTTTTAGAGGAGTTGACATAACTTTTACGGATAAGGATGAGATATGGAAATATTAAGAATGCAAGCTAAACAAATAATTTGATATTGGGCCTTTAGGCTTCAGCTAAATATTGCTTATGATTTGGTGCGGCTTTTGCTATAATTAATGTAGTTGTTAATCTTTGAAGTAAGGTGGTAAATAATATGGGTTTTATAGGAAAAGAAATCAATAGAAGCACAGCAAGGCAACTTATCAAGCAATATAAATTAACGAGACCCTGGCCTAGTAATAATAAGTTTTTGGAGAGCGACATAGCAGCAGTAGCAAAAGATAAAGATAGTGGCGCAATCTATATTCAAGTTCAGCCGCAAAGAGGTGTCTGTGTAGACGGTCATCGAACTCAAGAGTACGTTCCGCGCATAGATGCTTTAGTATGGAAAGGCCATAATATTCGTGTCGACCTGTACGAGGAGATACATGGCGATTATTTTAGCGGTAAGATCGATAGTATGTCTTTTACGGTCAAGCATATCTTAGCACCGCAGGAGCTTAAAGAAGAATCTAGTAAGATTAAAAGTCTTGTCGAGGGAGGTGTCGGTGCGCTTTTCAAGGCAGACCTTTTGCCAAAGGACAGGGACAGGGGATATACTTTTACAAATGGTGATGTTTTGTTTGTAGATGAGGATAGAATATGGGTTCGGTAGAAGAGATCATTGAGTATGTGTCTAAATGGAGGAGCAGCAGCACCTATACTACATACAGTGACGGCACATTAACAGAAGAAAGCTTGCTAGACCTACTCAATGATATAAACAGAAGGATAGAGAAATTGTCGTTTGATGCCCCAGAAGGCAAGAGTCGGACTTTATTGTATAGCAATTACATATCCGGAGAGTATGGAAGTCGAGACTATGTAGATAAGATAATTAAATCTGACAGGATTAGCTTTTCTATTCACGATATAAAGGAAGCTAAGCTGATGGGAATGGAGATGCAAAAAGCCCTATCAAAGACCGTGGGAAATGATGCCGTAGCTGCCAGAATAATGATAGGCGAAATCGGCTTTGACCCCTCTTCCGGATACGTGTCTAAGAGTTCGCCTTACGGAGTGAGGCTTTCTGATGGCAGAAAAGCCTTAAGTATTACCGACATGGTTTCAGGACTTTTCGCCGAAAGAACTATAAAGGGTGACGTCTTTATAATCATGCCAAATGCCGATACGAATAGTGTATTGTTCCAGACCGAATTACTAAGAGCACTCAATAACAAGAGTGTTACATCTATTAATGGCAAGCCAATAGCCAGACTCAGAGCAAGATATTCTTCAGAAGGGCTACTTGGAGTATTTAATTACCTCAAAAGTGAAAATGCCAAGTTGATGGATGGCCTCGTAAAACCCGATGGCAAAGGTGGCTATGACGTTAATGTTGATCCTTTTGTTAAACATCCTTCCGAGGCCTGGCTGAACGGTTATGAAAAGCGTATTCGCGAGAATAAATCCACCCTGGAGTCATTAGTAAAGACTATAGACAAAATGTCAATAGAAAGCAGATCCCTAGAGGCCTATATTGGTAGGCTAAAGCTTAATTATTCTAACACTACTCAGTTGACAAGGTCAGTGAAGATAATGGAGTCTATCGTCAAGGGTAATGGGGCAGTTACTTCTACTGTTAAGCAACTAGGGGCGAATAATATGGCCTTATACATGGCTTCCAGATCGGGAGCCATGAAAGCCCTTGGTGCTGTCGGCTCTATTTTACTTGCTATTGATGCAGCTTCGACTATAAAACAGGCTGTTGAAGCATACGATAGGGGCGACAGCTATACGGGCACCAAAATACTTCATGATTGGGGCTGGAGAACAACTTTCGCATTGGGATCAGCAACAGCAGCTATGCAGCTCGGTTTGCCCCTCGCCCTGCTGGCTATCGCTGGTAGTTCTTTAGTATTGCCCGCTTCTGGGGCTATGCTTGTAGGGGTTCTAGCAGAATTGGGCCTAGGCATATTAGGCTGGAATGCCGGATCATTTATCGGCGGGGGAGTGGGTGACTTGGTATGGTCACTTATGCGTCAGGCTGGATTACTACCTGTCCGCATTGACCCTATAGTCCTCGATATCTCCGGTCAAGGTATTACTACAAAGTCGGTCACTGCTGGCGTGTATTATGATTTAGACAATAATGGCTTCGCTGAAAAGACTGGCTGGATTGATGCGAAGTCAGGTATTCTGGTGCTTGATCGTGATGGTAATGGTAAGATTGAAGCAGGCAAGGAGCTATTTGGCGATCGGACTATTCTTGATGATGGAAAAACTGCCTCAAATGGTTTCGCGGCGTTGGCGGCACTAGACTCAAATCGCGATGGCGTTATTGATGCTAAAGATGTGAAGTTTTCCGAGCTACGAATTTGGGTTGACAAGGATGGAAATGGTGTTTCGATGCCAGATGAATTGTTGACATTAGAGGAGGCGGGTATTAGGTCGCTCAACCTGAGCAATACATTTATTGGTAAAGTTGACGAGAATGGTAATACGATTGCACGCGTTGGTTCATTCACACGTACAGATGGCACGACTGCTGATATGAAAGAATTCTTCTTGCAGCGGGACACAGCAGATGTTCAGATGACAAACTCCGTGGAAGTTCCGGAAGATATTATGAATCTACCCGAGATCCATCCGATGGGTAATACATACTCTCTGCGCCAAGCGATGGCACGCGATACTACTGGCACGCTGAAACAATTAGTGCAGGATTTTATGAACGCCAAAGACACTTCTTCAAGGCAAGCAAAATTGCAAGACATTTTGTTTGCGTGGGTTGGTGCTTCACAGATCAATCCAACAAGCCGTGGTAGTAGTTTTGATGCGCGCAAGCTGGCTGCACTTGAGGCGGTAACGGGTACAAGCTATCGCAACTCTCCGACGAGTTCACCGACTACCATTGAGACACCGATTTTGGAGCGCTCATATACAGTACTTCTTGAGAGTATCTACACGATGCTATCTATGCAGACAGGCCTAGTGGACGTCTTCCGAAAGTTTAATTACTCGTTGGATCTGGAGTCGAAAAATCCGATTAAACTTGACGTTTCTAGCGTTCAAGCATATTTAGATAAGCAACTTCAATCTGACGCGGCAACTGGCGAAAAAATGCTAGCAGAGGTGACACGAGTACTACGGAATCGTGGAATTATTTCAGATGTGGAGTTTGCTCATTTACGTGAATATTTTGCTAAAAAATCAATTAAATATCAGAGGATTATTGATACTGCACCGCTTACAACCATGCTGGGCACTGATGTGGGTGATAGCATTAGAGGAGTTGTTGACCAAGATAATACCATAGTCGCCGGTGACGGTAATGACACTCTTATCGGAGCAGCTAAAAATGATCTCCTCTATGGTGATACTGGTGACGATTATCTCCAAGGTCTCAGTGGCGACGATACTCTTGTTGGTGGTGAGGGTAGGGATAATCTGTACGGTCAAGATGGTAATGACACACTCATTGGTGGCACTGGTACTGACCAACTCCGTGGTGGAGCTGGGGATGACACTTACCTCTTCTCAAGAGGCGATGGCACTGACTATATTGAGGAGACAGACGGTTTTGATACGATTCAATTTGGCGAGGGAACATCACCGAATGATGTCGTTGCCCGTGTTATATCAACTGAGGGAAACAGTATTTCGTTAGAGCTATCCATTACAGGCACGAATGATAAGATAACTATTCATCGTCATTTTGGTCAATACAACTACTACCAAGGAGATGTCCCTAGTCCAGGTAATCAAATTGAGAGAGTTGTATTTGCCGACGGAACGGCATGGGATCTTGATGAGATTCACCGCCGCGCTCATGATATGGTGGGCACTGATGGTAACGATAATTTTAGTGCAGTTGGTAATGCGCCAGTGGTCTATCATGGGTTAGCCGGCAATGATAATATTAATGGTCGGAGCGGCAGGGATATACTTTATGGTGATGCTGGTGACGATTCCATATCTGGTGGTGGTACGCTCATTGGTGGGCCGGGTAATGATAGAATTTATGGAAGTAAGGGCGATGACGTTTATATATTCAACCGCGGTGATGGGCAGGACCTAATTACCGATACTGGTGGTATGGATACAATTCGTTTTGGTGATGGTATTCGTCCTGATGATATTGTCATCAAGCGCGTTGGCAATGGCTACGGACATAATCTCGAACTATGCATCAAAGGCACTAACGACAAAGTGGCGGTATACGAACATTTTGGTACGAATTCACCATGGGGCTCGGTAGACAACCCGGCGGTGAAAATAGAGCGGGTCGAGTTTGCTGATGGCACAGTGTGGACGAAGGAAGATATTGACGACAAGATGCACAATAGGACTGGTACCGATGGAGCAGATACGATAGAAGCGTATGGTAAGCGTGGCGTAGTATATCACGGACTAGGTGGTGATGATAATCTCAGGGGTGCTATGGGTGATGATCAGCTCTACGGCGAGGATGGTGATGACAGAATTTTTGGCGGAGAAGGTAATGATTTAATTATCGGCGGTAGGGGCAATGATACAATTGAGAGTTTTCGCGGGGATGACACTTACGTCTTTAATCGTGGTGATGGCAAGGATGTTATTGCAGATTATAACGGGTTTGACACAATACGGTTTGGTGAAGGAATTAAGCCGGAGGATACTGTACTGAAACGAGTTTATGTGAATGGGGACTGGAGTCTTGAAATATCCATCAAAGATACTGAGGATACGGTTACCTTTATTAGCCACTTTGATCCGACAAAGCCGTCTATGAGCTCAAACCATACACTGGAGCAGATCAAGTTTGCCGATGGTACCGTTTGGACAAAAGACGACATTGACTACAAAATGCATCATTTGACCGGTACGGAAAACAACGATCGGCTGGCAGCGTACGATAAGGCAAAAGTGGTATACCACGGGCGTGGCGGTGATGATACACTCGTTGGCAGTGAAGGCAATGACGAACTTTATGGCGATGCTGGTAATGACACGCTTGATGGCAATAGTGGCAATGACGTATTTGTCGGCGGTAAGGGTAATGACGAAATAATTAGTATTGCAGGTGATGATGTTTATGTCTTTAACCGCGGTGATGGACAAGATACAATTAATGATTACAACGGTATCGACACTATTCGCTTCGGTAAAGGTATAAGGCCAGAAGATATTATAATCTCTCGTGTCCCTTGGTACGGTGATTATAATCTTGTTCTGGCATTTAAGGATACTGACGACAAGATTACCGTTGTTAGCCATTTTGGTTCATCAAATTACAGTGGTTACTATGCAGCGCCACAGCGAAAAATTGAAAAGTTTGAATTTGATGACGGTACTGTATGGACTGCCGAGACGATTGACGATAAGATGCATAATCTAGTCGGTACCGATGCAAAAGATATTTTTGTCGCCTATGACGATAAGCCAGTAACGTATTATGGTATGGGTGGTGACGATACACTTCAGGGCCATAAGGGCGATGATGTTTTGGTCGGCGGTACGGGCGATGATTATTTGATCGGTGATGCAGGTGATGATACTTATATCTTTAATCGAGGTGACGGCAAAGATAGAGTATTTGACACTGGTGGCAACGATACAATACGGCTCGGGCATACTCATGCCGAGGTTGTATTTAAGAAAATATATAGTACTGACTTATTGTTAGAGATGCGTGGTTCAAGCGATTCCGTTCAGATACAAGGATGGTATAATTACAATAGCGATCGAAGAATTGAAACAATCCAGGCCGAAGACGGCTATACTATTCAACCTGAAAAAGTTCAACAGTTAATCCAGGCTATGGCCTCATTTGGTAATTCCCATGGTATGAATTGGCAGCAAGCTCTTGAAGCGCACCCGGCTGAAGTGCAGTCTATTATTTCACAATATTGGACAGCGCCAACCGCTTAAGCTTTGGCGCGCGCCACTATTTTGTTACACTAGTGAAAACCGAGGTGGGAGTAAGTAGTGTTTTGTTGTGACTAAAGAGCAGAAAAAACTTGATCCTGGTCTATATTGTTTTGTGAATATCGCGCAGTTTCATGGTTTACCGGCTGATCCGGAGCAGATTTCGCATGCATTGGCTATCGATCCGAAGGTTGGCATGAGCGAGGCGGACATGTTGCGTGCGGCGCGGTCGCTGAAATTAAAAGCCAAGGCCGCTAGTGTTTCGTATAGGACACTGGTAAGAATACCGCTACCTGCCGTGGTCGGTTTGAAGAAAGAAAAATTTGCGCTACTCGCCAGGATAGACGACGAAAAATTACTGATGCTAATGCCCGATGGTACGCCGCCGACCATACTAACCAGAGTACAATTTGAGCGCAAATGGACTGGCCGCGTAGTACTATTTACGCAGCGCTTTTGGAAAGAGGCGGACAGAAAATTCAACCTCAGGTGGTTCATTCCGACAATCATCAAATACAAAAAGCCGCTGCTTCAGGTGTTGTTGGCAGCGCTGGTGGTACAGATTATCGGGATTTTTACGCCAATTTTGACGCAGGTCGTCATCGATAAAGCTCTCGCGCATCATAGCGTCTCGACGCTTGACGTCATCGTTGGCGGGTTGGTGATTATCGTGCTGTTTGAGGGGATGCTCGGCATCGCTCGCAATTATATTTTCACGCACACTACCAGTCGGATTGACGTAATTTTGAGTTCGCGGTTGTTTCGGCACTTATTTGCCTTGCCGCTGCGGTATTTTGAAACCCGTCGAGTTGGCGATACTACGGCGCGGGTGCTGGAGCTGGAGCGAATTCGGGCTTTTTTGACTGGCACGCCGATGACCGCGCTGATTGATATTAGTTTTATGTTTGTTTATATCATTGTCATGTTGTTTTATAGCACGACATTGACGTGGGTGGTACTAGGCAGTCTGCCGGTGTTTGCGATATTGTCTGGTATCATCACGCCGCTGCTTCGCCAGCGTTTGGATGAAAAATTTAACACTGGCGCCGAGTCTCAGTCATATTTGGTTGAGTCAATCACTGGCGCGCAGACTATCAAATCTTTCGCGCTGGAGCCGCAACTGCAGAAAAATTGGGAAGGCCGGCTGAGTAATTATGTTCGCGCTAGTTATAAAACTAATTTATTGTCAGGTAATGCTGGTGCGCTCGGTCAACTCGTTCAAAAGATTTTCGACATCGCTATTTTGTGGGTCGGTGCGCATATGGTGATGGCGGGCAGCTTGACTATCGGCGGGTTGATTGCTTTTCGGATGCTGAGTGGCCGGGTGAGCGGACCTGTATTACGCCTCGTGCAATCATGGCAAGATTTTCAACAAACAGGTATTTCCATGAAGCGGTTAGGTGATATTTTTAACACCAAGCCTGAACCGACGCTTGATCCGAGTAAGTCGCGCCCGTCGAGCATCACTGGCGATGTGCGGTTTGAACACGTGCGTTTTCGTTACGCGCCAGATAGCCCGGAAGTCATCCGTGACGTGTCGTTTGGCATTCGTCCTGGTACGGTGGTCGGCGTGGTTGGGCGCAGCGGTTCGGGCAAAAGTACGATTTCCAAATTATTGCAACGATTGTATGTGCCAGAATCAGGCAAGATTTTGATTGACGGCGTCGACATTGCCACGACTGACCCGAGCTGGTTGCGCCGGCAAATTGGTGTGGTCTTGCAGGAAAACTTTTTGTTTAATGCCAGCGTGCGAGACAATATTGCGGTACATGCGCCGAGTAGTAGTATGGACGACATCGTAAGGGTGGCAAAAATTGCTGGTGCTCATGAGTTTATTACCGAATTGCCAAACGGTTACGACACGATGGTTGGTGAAAAAGGCGAAGGTTTGAGCGGCGGGCAAAAGCAGCGCATCGCTATCGCTCGGGCGCTGCTACATAATCCTAAAATCCTGATTTTTGACGAAGCGACATCGGCGCTCGATTATGAGTCGGAAAATATCATTCAGAAAAACCTCAAACAGATTACGGCTGGTCGAACGGTCATTATCATTGCGCATCGTTTGTCAACGCTCAAGTCGGTCGATAAAATTATGGCCATTGATCGCGGTCAATTGGTTGAATATGGTACGCCAGCGGTGCTGCTGAAAAAGAATGGTTTGTACGCATACCTGCATAGGCAACAGTCAGGAGACGAAGCATGAGTTGGTTAAAACGCGACCGGCTGCAGTATGAATTTTTGCCAGCAGCTGAGGAAATTGTTGAAACACCAGCCGCGCCGCTGGGTGCGTTGGTGGTTTGGCTGGTTACATTGTTGTTGATTGTAGCGTTGGCATGGTCATATTTTGGCAGGATTGATATTGTAGCGGTAGCTAACGGTAAAATATCTACTGAAGGCAGCACCAAGATTATCCAGCCGGCGATTTCTGGCGTGGTGACAAATATTAATGTACATGAAGGTCAGCGCGTCAAAAAGGGTGAAACCTTGCTGGCGCTTGATAAAATAACTGCCGAAAAAGATGTTGCTACCGTCAATCAAAGCCTGAATACGGCGCGAGTCGAGCGCGATATTTTGCGGCGGCTAGCTGTTGGCGGCAACACTGATGAGATCATCAACAATGCAGATTTGCCAGATGAGACTAAAGCCATGTTGCGGCAATTTGCCGGCTCGCAAACCGCGCTTTCTGCGGCCAGGCAGCAAGCTGTAAATGGTACGATTTCTAACTACCAGCAACAATTACAATTTAATCAGCAAGCGAAAAACCAGCTGGAAACCAACGCGCAAAATCTTAAAAATCGCAAAGCTGAGATTGAAAAGCAATTACCAAACGCCAATCCTGTCGATAAGCTGCGCCTACAGAATGAACTGAGCAATATTGATCAGCGAATCACTAGTGCTGATAGTGCCGTGCTTGGTCAGAATCAGCAACTGTTACAATCGCAGTCGGCGCTCACTCAGGCGCAAAATCAATCGCAAACCCAAACTGCCGAAATCAATAGTGCTTTTAGTAGCCAAATCATCGCGGCGGAAAAACGAATTATTGAGCTGGAAAATAATCTAGTAAAGGCCAAGCAAATTTTAGCGCAGACTACCATCACTGCGCCCGTCGATGGTACAGTACTGTCGCTGACGGTGAAAACAATTGGCGGCGTGGTGAATGCCGGGCAGCAACTGGCGCAAATTGTACCAGAAAAGGCGCCACTTTATGTTGATGCAGCGCTAGATAATCAAGACGTCGGTTTTGTTAAACCTGGCCAGCGCGTGGTCGTTAAAGTCGCTACTTATCCATTCCAGCGTTATGGCTACCTGGAGGGGACGGTTGAAAGTATTAGCCCCGATGCTATTCAGGACGACAAGAAAGGCCTCATTTATAAAGCTAAAATTAAATTGAATGACGATAAAAGCTCCAAGCAAAACCGACTCAAATTGCTGCCAGGCATGAGCGTCTCCGCAGAAATTACTACCGGCCAGCGCCGCATCATTGAGTTCTTCCTTGACCCGCTGATGACCAAGGCGGATGAGAGTTTGAAGGTGAGGTGAGGCGCGTATATAGTTAAAACATTGACAAATAACAAAGTGATCGCGTATAATGATAACAAGCTTGCGCTCATATCGTGGTCATACCTCGTAAGCGTGGGCCTACCAGAACGGTCGTACGGATACGGAAAACTAATCGTTTAGCAATATCAACTAATTATTAGGTCGACAATGTATCCCGTTCTTATGCGAGAAGAAAGACTTATTATGGTAGTTAGTGTTGATGGAGACATTAGCACGGGAGAAGCGTTATTCGTAACCAAGCATCTGCCCATCGAGGCAAAAGACTCAAATTAAGCGCAGTATCTGCGTACGGTGGGATTTTTCTATTAGTTATTTCATTCCTGGCGCTGAGCTACCAGACAGGTGGCGTCGCTAGCCAGCAAGGCTCGGTCTCAGCCTCTCAGCCAGTTGCGCCGTCTACTAGTGCGACGCATGAGACAAATAAGGTATCGGTGGATCAGTTAGCCGCCGCTAACGCAGTGACTGATCTTGCTGAGAAAGTTAATTTGCCGACCGCTGGTGATTTACGTGAAGCGACAGCGACATTATCGATCAAGAAAGAATTGGCTCAGGGTGATACCGAGGTCATCTCTAAACCGCAGATTATCCAGCCAGAAAAGTCCGCTCAGCGTGGCATCAAGACCTATGTTACCAAACAGGGCGATACGGTTGACTCCATCGCTAAGAAGTTTAACGTGACAGCTCAAACGGTACGATGGGCAAACAATACGACGTCTGATGCAGTTGAAGCTGGCAAGACATTGACCATTCCGATGGTTGATGGCGTGGTCTATACCGTTAAGGATGGCGATACCATTGAGAAATTGGCAGAAAAATATAAGGCAAATCCTGAGCGAGTGGCGTTATATAATGACCTCGCGAGTGGTGCACCACTCGCGAAAGATACGCGAATTGTCTTGCCAGGTGGCGTGTTGCCAGAGAACGAACAACCAGGCTATGTAGCGCCACGCTCGGGTCGTCGCGGTCGTAGCGCAGGGCAAACAGGCGGTGCAGTCGGTGGTGTAAGTTACGGCTATGCTCGGGCGTCAGTTGGTAATCGGTACGCTCTTGGTAACTGTACATGGTATGTGTATGAGCGGCGAGCGGCACTTGGTCGACCGATCGGTAGCTTCTGGGGCAATGCAACATCGTGGGCAGCAAGTGCCCGGTCGGCAGGGTTTGTTGTTAATCACACACCAGAACCAGGGGCAATCTTCCAGACAACATGGGGTGGTGGCGGCCTTGGTCACGTTGGTATAGTCGAGCGGATTGAGGGCGGTACAATTTATGTCAGTGATATGAATTATGCTGGGTACAACATCGTGACGCATCGAACAATCCCGATGTCTGAGGTCGGCCGGTATAACTTTATCCACTAGGATGTTCTAAAAATTATGAAGCGCCTCCGCTATCTCTTGGAGGCGCTTTTTGGTATACTAAAACTATGTTTGTAGATACAGCGAAGGTGCTCGTACGAGCTGGCAAAGGCGGCAATGGCGCAGTCAGCTTTCGGCATGAGAAATATGTTGATAAAGGTGGTCCTGATGGTGGTGATGGTGGACGTGGCGGTGATGTGGTGTTTTTGGCGACCAAAGACCTTAATACACTGCTGAATTTTCGCTACAAGCCAGAACTAAAAGCAGAAAATGGCGGTGACGGTAGTAAGCGCAATAAACGCGGCAAGAGCGGCTCGCCACTGATCGTCAAAGTGCCGATGGGTACGTTGGTCAAGCGTGACGGCAAGGTGGTGGCAGACTTGACGGCAGACCAGCAACAAGCGGTCGTTGCTCGCGGTGGCGATGGTGGCTTTGGTAACGCGCACTTTACATCAAGCACACGTCAAGCGCCAAAGATTGCTGAACTCGGCGAGGCGGGTGAAGAATTTGGGGCAGAGCTGGAACTAAAATTGCTGGCCGACGTTGGCTTGGTTGGCTTGCCGAATGCTGGTAAATCGACCTTCCTTAGCGTGGTCTCTAACGCTCGCCCGGAAATTGCTAATTACGAGTTTACGACGTTGACGCCAAATCTGGGCGTGGCAGATGTTGATGACAGTTCAATGTTGATTGCTGACATCCCGGGGCTGATTGAGGGTGCCTCAGAAGGCAAGGGCTTGGGCGATCAGTTTCTGCGCCATGTTGAGCGGACGGCCGTGTTGCTGCACATGATCGATGCGTATAGTGACGACCCGGTAGAAAAATATCAAACCATTCGCCGCGAGCTGGAAAAATATTCTGAAGAATTGGCGGCGCGTCCAGAAATCATCGCTTTGACGAAGTGTGAAGGGCTGGATGATGAGATTATTGCCATGCAGTCGACGGCGCTACAAAACGTAGCGAACAGTTCGCCGGTGGTGGCCATTTCCTCGCAAACGCATGCTGGCGTGACTGAGCTGCTGCGTTTATTGCGTCGTGAAATTACTGACTATCGGGCACGTGAGGCAGAGATGGTTGAGGAAGAGGGCAATGATTTGCCGGTAATTGCTTTGGATGCACGAGCAGCGTCTGATGCTTGGACAGTAGAACGGATTGTTGGTGATACACTTGAAGCTGCAGACGAGGAAGATGTGGTTAGCTTCATCATCCGCGGCGCTAAAATTGAAAAGTTTGCTCGCCGCACTAACTTTGATCAATATGAATCGGTCAATCGCCTGCGCGATATCATGCGAAAAATGGGCATTACTCACGAGCTAATTCGTCAGGGCGCAGTCGGTGAGACCGTAGTGCAGATTGGTAAATCGATGCCGTTTACGCTGGTTGAGTAATAAAAGAGATCCATATATTAAATATGTGAAGGCCAACGGGTATCTGTGCCGGCTCACAAAACCGAAGAACAGAGGATTGTTGATTGTATGTTATACTAGACTTAGTTAGGAGCGGGTTTATGAATGATACGATTTTTAAGAATAAGAAGATTCATCAGGCGACACTGTTAGCATACAGGGGTGATAAGAAAATTGCAGAGCTGTCAAAAGGTGATATGACCAGCGATTCGCCATTTGTGATTGCAAGCATCTCAAAGCTATATACCGATGCACTAGCCTTCTGGCTGATTGATCAAAAACAGCTTAGCTATACTTCACGGTTGATAGAGCTGTTGCCGGTGACTATGGTTGGTGGTTTACCAAATGTCGATGGGGTAACGCTGCGGCATTTGATTGATCAGACTTCAGGCTTTGCAAATTACGAGATAGATAAATTACTAGACGGTACGGTGTTGTTTAAGGAAGTCTTGCGACACGACCGTCTAGTGAACGTAGAGAATGCGTTGAAAATGGTAGCCGAGTTGCCGCCAAAAGGTAAACCCGGTGAGCGTGCTTATTACGCCGATATCAACGCACTCCTAATCGGCGAGATCTGTCAGTGTGCTACTGGTAAGACATTGCATAAGCTGCTCGAAGAAATTATCTGCCAACCGCTTGGCTTCACTAAGACGCACTACCATACGTTATCTGAAAAGGACATCATGCCGGTTTATAATGGCGACCGTATGGTCATGCTCCCGAAATATCTATCAACACAAATGGCACAGGGTGGTATAGTCTCAACTAATAACGAGTTAATGCAGTTCTTGCGAGCATTTTTCGGCGGCAAGTTATTTTCTCAAAAACACATTACTGATCCTACTTTTCGACCTATTCAATTTGTGCCGCTCAAGTACGGAAGCGGGATGATGCAACTCAAAATTCCGCGAATATTGTCTCCTTTTGTTCCAGCACCAGAGATTATCGGCCATAGTGGTATGAGTGGTAGCTTTGCTTTTTATTGTCCATCAAAGGACGTCTTTGTGACGGGTACAATTAATCAAATTAAACACCGGCCATTTGAAGTAATATATCGGGCGATAGACAAGGGGTAGGGTTATATGGCGCAAACACTCTTCTTCTACGACCTTGAGACGAGTGGACTAAATCCGCGGCAAGATCGGATCATGCAGTTTGCTGGGCAGCGGACGGATATGAATCTCAAGCCGATTGGTGAGCCGTATAATTTGCTGGTGACGCTGAATGATGACACGTTGCCGAGTCCTGACGCGCTGATGGTGACCGGTATCACGCCGCAAAAGACGGTCGAGGAGGGCTACAGCGAGGCACAATTTGCTCGGCTGTTGAGTAAGGAGATTTTTACACCCGAGACCACTGTGGTTGGTTTTAATAATATTCGGTTTGACGACGAATTTATCCGCCATTTGTTGTGGCGCAATTTCCATGATCCGTACGAATGGAGCTGGAAGGACGGTCGCTCGCGTTGGGACTTACTGGATGTGGTGCGATTGACGCGGGCGCTTAGGCCGGAGGGAATCGAGTGGCCGCTCGATGACAAAGGCGAGCCAAGCAATCGCCTGGAATTAATCACTAGTGCTAATAGCATAGCGCATGAAAATGCCCACGATGCCTTGGCAGATGTAACGGCGCTGATTGCCGTGACGAAACTGATCAAACAAAGACAGCCGCAGCTATATGAATATCTACTGAAGATGCGTGACAAAAAAGCAGTCCAGCAACTGGTCAATGTCGACGACAAAAAACCGTTCGTCTATGCCAGTGGGCGCTACGATAAAGAATTTGCTAAAACTACGGTGGCCTTTCCGCTGACGACTAGTCGAAACGGCGGCGTGGTTGTCTATGATCTGCGCTATGATCCTACGCCATTTGTTGGGCTGAGCGCGGAGGAATTATCGGCAAAAATCTTTGCGTCGTGGAAAGAGCGGCAGGCCGAGGAGTTCGTCAAATTACCAGTCAAAGAATTGCAGTATAATCGCTGTCCGGCGGTGGCTCCGCTGGGTGTGCTAGAGCAGGGCGATGGCTGGCGGAAGATATCACTGGATGCTGAAACTATCCAAAAGCACCAAAACATATTACTAAACCACCCAGGCTTTGCCGAAAAATTACGCAGTATTTTTGAAAACAAGCCAGCCTTCAAAAAACTGCCCGATCCAGAAGCACAATTATATGACGGCTTTTTGAACGACCGTGACCGCTTGCGAGTTGAGGCGGTGCGCAATGCTGATGAGCGTAAGTTAGCTGATTTTCATCCAGAGTTCCAGGACGAGCGGTTAACGCCGCTATTATTACATTACAAAGCGCGCAACTTTCCGCGCTCGCTCAGCGAAGATGATCTAACGCAGTGGGAAGTGTGGCGGGCTCAGCATTTGCAGGCGCAGCTACCACAGTTCATGGCGTCTTTACAGCGGTTAGCGCCGACAGCGACTGACGAGCAACAGTTCATCTTGCAGGAATTGCAGCTATGGGCAGAGGCAATATTGCCCACTGAGGACTAGGATGCGGTACTTAATTTATGGTGCGGGAACAATCGGTCTGACATATGCACATTTATTAGCGGCACACCATGACGTGGATGTACTGGTGATGCCTGAGCGGTATGAAGAGGTGTCGCAAGGCGTGCCACTTGCTATAAAGGATTTACGTCAGCGTGACAATACGTATCAGTCGACAGTATTTCACCCACAGTGCGTCACGTCGCCAGCAGGTTATTACGACGTTATATTAGTAACAGTTAATCGCTGTCAACTTCAATCGGTACTACCGGTGCTAGCAAAGTATCAGCCAAAGGCTAGGTGGATTGGATTTATGCAAAACAATTGGAATCTGGCTAGTGAGGTTGATCAATATATATCGCCTGATAATTATTTTATCGCCTTTCCTTCAAGTGTTGGCGGTGGGCGAGATAATCATGGCGTGAAGGTTATTATCTTTCCAACGCCGACGCGGGTTGGTGGTGCAAGGGCGGGAGCAAAGTTATTCATGCAGCATTTAAAAGAATCTGGGGTGGCGACCAGCTATGATGCTCGTCTGCTTGACTGGATGAAAGTTCATTATCTCCAGCAATCAGCAACTGCTGGCGCTATAGCTAGTAGTGGCAGTTTTTCGGCATTAACGCATGATTCAGGGGCGATTCGTCAGCTAATTATGGCACTGCGTGATGGCATGTCTCTATGTCGTCATCAAGCTGTCGCAGTGTGGCGAGTTTTCCCTTTCAATGTACTATCAATAATGCCACTAAGGGTAGCTACTGCAATAATGCAGCATGTACTTCAACAGCCCGATGTAGTTGATATTGTAACGGGTCATATGAAGCACGGATTTAACGAATGGCTAGCTGGATATGATGAAGTATTGGCTGACGGCAGGCGGTTAGAGGTTTCGATGCCAGCATGGCAGGCATATGATTCGGCTGTTCAACGCTATAAGGCAACTATACACTAAGTTTATAATAACCCTTGCGATAGCTAGTCACGTGGTGTATAGTAAGAGTATGAATGCACAGTACACACTTCTTGGGTTTTTAGCACAAGGATCAAACTATGGATATGAGTTAAAGAAGAAGTACGATGATTACTTTGGTAAAGATAAGCCAATTCTAGCCGGTCAGGTATATTCAACATTGGCGCGGTTAAAACGTGATGGCAAGGTTGAAGAAATTGTCGATACTGGCACCTCGGGTGGCCCAGACAGAGTTCGTTATGCTATCACTAAAAAAGGACGTCACAAGCTACAAGAATGGCTGGAGACTCCCGAAGCGCCATCACCCCAGCTACAGGCAACGATGTATATTAAGTCGGTACTCGCCATTCTCAAGGAGGGAGATGCCGCACCATACCTGGATAATCAGCGTACCGCACATATCCAACGCATGCGTGAGCTAACCGTTCAGCGGCGTGATAGCGACTTGTCAAATATGTTATTGATTGATCATGCATTATTTCATTTGGAGGCAGATTTACGATGGATTGAGCTAACTATCTCACGCTTAACAAAGTTAAAGGAGGAATTATTACATGAGCAAGCCAATTATTAGTGCGAGGAATATAAAGAAATCATTTGGACAGGCGCAAGCGCTGCGTGGTGTATCGCTTGATGTTATGGCTGGTGAGGTGCTGGCGATTATGGGGCCAAGTGGCTCGGGAAAATCAACATTATTGCACAGTCTAGCAGCAATTATCGGCGTTGATAGTGGCGAGATTCATTTTGATGGTCAACGTATCGATGCAATGAATGATGATAAACGTAGTATCTTGCGGCGGACTCGCTTTGGTTTCGTTTTTCAGTTTGGACAGCTAGTGCCAGAATTGACTAGTCTCGATAATGTAGCCCTACCTCTACTACTCAATGGTGCTAAGCGGCAGGAGGCTTATAAGCAAGCTGAGCGCTGGCTCAAAGCGGTCGGGCTTAGTGACAAGGCTGGCAGTATGCTTGGTGAATTATCGGGTGGCCAGATGCAACGTGTAGCGATTGCGCGTGCTATGGTGACTAATCCGACCGTACTGTTTGCCGACGAGCCAACTGGATCGTTGGATAGCCTTAACTCAGAGAAGATTATGGAGTTATTTATTGCAACCGCTAAAGAGCATGGAACAACGGTTATTATGGTGACCCATGAACCAACGATTGCTGCTTATGCAGACCGTGAAATCATTGTTCGTGATGGTCAAATTGCAAGCGCCGGACATGCACAATCAGTGAGCTCTGATGTTCATAGTAGGAGGGTTATATAATGAGCGTTAGTTGGATGCTTCTTCGTAAATCTGGTCGCCAATCAATGGCCCGTCTAGTGCTGACATCGGCGGCTATCGCACTTGGTATAGTGTTGGTTTGTTATTTTGTAGCCGGTGTAAATGGTCTATTGAAACGGGCTGACCGTGCGATCATTAATACGGCTATACTTCAAGCAAAGAATGCTGCACCACAGCAGCGACAACGAGACACCACCGTCAAGCCGCTAAAAGCGTCAAACGTACAGCTAGGTAATTTGACAAAATGGCGCGATAAAAAAATTGATGTACTGTCACTCCATGGCGTAGAAGGGTCGGTCCAGTTTGCTCAATTGCCAACACCAGCATCTGGTGAATATTATATGTCAAAGGCCCTGGCCGAGAAGGTCGCCCAGCATCCTGAGGATAAGATTATTGATAGATTTGGTAAGCATACAAAGTATCTTGGTACGATCCCTGATGCATACCTACAAAGTCCAGACGCACTGATGCTTATTCGAGGGGTGAGTGCTGAGGAAGTTGCTGCCACAGATAAGGCTGCTCAGTCTCGTGGGCAATCGTCATACTTTACCAATATATACCAAACTGATGCAACGACTGGCTATCGTCAAACAATTGGTCTTGATCCAATATCGGTTATTGTGCTCGGGGTTGGTGGAACAATTTTACTATTTCCAATTGTCATGTTTGTCGCGGTTGCGACCCAGCTAGGTGGCGTGCAGCGTGAGAAACGCTATGCAGCATTGCGGTTGATTGGCGCCACAAAAAAGCAAGTGACACGCGTGATTCTCCTCGAGTCACTCATAGCCTCAATTGTCGGAGTTGTTATCGGTCTCGTAGCGTTTTGGCTGTTTCAGGCGCCGCTACAGAATTTTGAGATGGGTGGTGCACGATTTTGGCCGGCTGATTTGCAGCTAAACTGGCTACAGTATCTGTTAATCATTGCATTGACACTGGCGTTAACTATTGGTGTGAGCTGGCGGCGGATGCGGCGAGCACAGATTTCACCGCTTGGCGTAGCCCGGACGCAAGAAAAAGTAAAGAAGTTGCGTATTTGGCGAGTACTGCCACTAGCAATAGGTCTTGGTATCTTTGCCTGGGCCTCAACCCCTGCGGGACATCAGTGGCTTTATGAGCAAGCAGATAGTTCATTAGGAGCAATGATGGTGCTCGCAGCGGGAGTGGTGCTTGTTATGTTTGGCCTGGTATTGGCCGGTGGTTGGCTGACGAATTGTGTCGCACGATGGTGTGCTCGGTGGGCACGTAGCGGTCTGGTGCTGATCGCAAGTAAGCGCATTGCGGTACATTCGCGAGCCGTATTCCGTAGCGTCAGTGGCGTCGTCTTGGCATTATTTGCAGGGAGTTTTTATCTGACGGCAGTTAGTGGCATTGAAATGCTGAGCGCATCATCAGTTAATAATAATGGCTACTCACAGCTGAAGGGCAATACCGCGATAATTATTGGTGATTCACTGCCGCAGTCAATGCAGCAAATGCTTAATAGGCAGCAATATATTATAAATAGTGCAGCAGTATATCCTCTCGAAAAAGGCCATGCTATGCGGTGTAGCGATCTAGCGTCATACACTGAGCATACGTGCCCAAGTGGTGCTCGTCCGGATCAATTTGCACTCATTAATTTTGATGCGCCAGTTACGAAGTCGGTGACATTGATGAATACTGTTGAGACAAAAAGCAACGTTAATTATCTCGTAACTCTACAAAATGCAGTTGATGTTGATCAGTTACGAGGCCTAGTTGGTGAGCGACTACAGTCAGCCAATCCAACGTGGGTCGTTAGCGGTACTGATGCTAAACGGCCAGCCATTAATCCAGTCATCAAAAACTTCGCTGATCTTGCCTATGTTGGTATGGGCGTGACGTTGTTTGTCGCTGTGGCGAGTTTAATTGTATCGACGATTGGTGGACTCTTGGAGCGACGGAGATCACTGTTTACGTTGCGACTAGGTGGGATGAAGCTTAGTCAGCTAAAGCGCCTTATTGGCTTTGAGTCATTAGTGCCATTGGTGAGTGTCTCCCTACTCTCGTGTGCTATCGGTGTGTGGACAGGCTTGGTATTTATTAGTATTCTTCCAACCTCGCTAAAGCCAGTTATCACACCATTATATTGCCTGATTGTTGGCGCTGGACTAGCGATGGCCATTGTCGGTATCTATACCATATTGCCAATGATCAAGAAGCTGACATCGCCAGAAGCAAATCAGACTGAGTAAGCAGGGTGGGCTGATACCTTTAATTTGTTGCGACGGCCAATCGTGCTGTAGATTGGTCGTCAACCTTGAGAGTAGCATCGGCTTGTGCCAGATGGCGTTGCGCCATTACGAGCCACGTTGCAACCATAGCCAGACTGACATGCTGTGCTGTTGCGTGACGAGCATTTGCCGCTAGACGGAATTGTCGATTGATGCGACGCTGATCAAACGTTCCGAGCATCTCAATACTGCTCCAAAATGCAGCACTAATCGATTTCGCCCAGATAATACATACGGGCACAACGATCATCCAAAAACCCATCATCACAGCCGCTGGCAGAATGATACCGGTGAACGGAAGTCTGCCGATAACCATGAATGAAAACCATTCTTCGCGGGTCAGGTAAAATAAGGTTGCGACGGCAACGGCAATTCCACAGATGATCACAAACCTCTTCATGTGTTTTACTATAACAGCCGATTATCATATTTGCAATCATAAGCTTAATATGTTTCTATAAATGAATCAAAATATAAATATTAGGTAAATTGTTCCACCTATTGCAACTGGAAAAATGAACGTCTATTCGGTATAATAGACCAGATATGCCAGAGGTAATTCGCGTCAAGGGCGCTCGTGAACATAATCTGAAAAATATTGACGTGGAGATCCCGCGCGATAAGTTAGTAGTGATCACTGGTCTCAGTGGTAGTGGTAAGTCGTCGCTAGCATTTGATACGATTTACGCCGAGGGGCAACGCCGCTACGTCGAGAGTCTGTCAAGCTATGCACGGCAATTTTTAGGCATTATGGATAAGCCGGATGTTGATAGCATCGAGGGCCTGAGTCCGGCGATTTCAATTGACCAGAAATCAACCAGCCGTAATCCGCGTTCAACCGTGGCGACGGTGACCGAGATTTATGATTATTTGCGACTCTTGTTTGCGCGGATTGGCACGCCGCATTGTCCGGCTCTCAAACCAGACGGCACACGCTGCCATAAGCCAGTGTCGCGCCGCACAGCCGAGGCGATCATTCAGGAGATTGCTAAGCAATATGAGGGTAAGCGACTGCTGCTACTCGCGCCAATTGTTAAAAATAAGAAGGGCGAGTTTGCGCACATTCCAGAGCAGTATCAACGCTTAGGTTACGCCCGAGTGCGCGTAGATGGGGTGGTGTATGCGTTGGATGAGTTTCCACAGCTGCAGAAGAGCTACAAGCACAGTATTGAGCTGGTGGTTGATCGCCTGGTAATGAACAATGATCTGACCAGCAGGTTGAGCCAGAGTATCGAGCAGGCGCTGGAGCTTGGCCAGGGTGTGGTTGAGGTACTGGATGCTGATACGGATGAATTAAAGACATTCTCGCAGCGCTATGCCTGTATTGATCATCCGGATGAGGAGATCCCAGAGCTTGAGCCGCGCCTGTTTAGTTTTAACGCACCGCAAGGGGCCTGTCCGAGTTGTACTGGACTTGGTAGCCGGCTGGAGGTTGATCCTCATTTAGTACTGAACGAGAATCTGACGATTGCCGAGGGGGCGATTCGGCCATACAACCGAATTAATGTTGATAATTTTTACATGCGCAAGATTTCGGCGGTAGCTGAGGCCCACGGTTTTAGCGTTCGGACGCCGGTCGGGCAGCTATCTGAGGAGGCGCGCCACAAGGTACTGTACGGTACGGGTGATCAGAAATATCCGGTGCAGCTTGGTAATGGACGGTATTATGATGCAGTGTATGAGGGAGTAATTCCGAATCTGGAGCGACGCTGGAAAGAAACCGATAGTGAATTTATGCGCAGGGACATTGAGCGGTTTATGCGCCAGCGGGATTGTTATGTTTGCGGCGGTGCGCGGCTGAAGCCAGTGGTCCTGGCAGTAACGGTGCAGGGCCTGAATATTATGGATATTTGTGACCTCGGCGTGGATGATGCACTTGACTTGTTCACTCACAAGTTAACACTAAATGAGCAGCAAGCGATGATCGCGCGGCTAATTTTGAAAGAGATTACTGCTCGGCTCGGGTTTATGAGTAATGTTGGGCTGAATTATCTGGAGCTGGGTCGGGCGGCTAATACACTGAGCGGTGGTGAAGCGCAGCGGATTCGCCTGGCAACGCAGATTGGTAGTGGGTTACAAGGTGTGCTGTACGTGCTGGATGAGCCATCAATTGGCTTACATCAGCGCGATAATGATCGGCTGATTGCGACGCTCAAGCACCTGCGCGACCTCGGCAATACGGTGCTGGTCGTCGAGCACGATGAAGACACGATTCGTCAGAGCGACTTTTTGATTGATATGGGGCCGGGTGCTGGTGTTCATGGCGGGGCAGTGGTGGCGCTGGGTGCGCCAGGTGAGGTGGCTAAATGCACGGATAGTATAACCGGCCGGTATCTGTCGGGTACAGAAAAAATTGCTGTACCAAAACATCGCCGCCAGGCTGATGCTAGCCGCCAGCTGATCGTCTGCGGTGCTCGCGAGAATAATTTGAAGCAGATCGACGTGGCGTTCCCGTTGGGTCTAATGACGGTAGTGTCTGGTGTCTCAGGTAGCGGTAAGTCGACGCTGGTTAATGATATTATTGCCAAGGAATTAGCAGCGCGACTGAATCGAGCCAGTGATGTGCCAGGTGCGCACGACAAGATTGAAGGTGTAAAGCAGCTAGATAAAGCCATCGTCATTGACCAGTCGCCAATTGGCCGTACGCCGCGCTCCAATCCAGCAACCTACACGGGTATTTTTACGCCAATTCGCGAACTGTTTGCTAGCACCCCTGAGGCCAATGTCCGTGGTTATAAAGCGGGGCGGTTTAGTTTTAACGTCAAGGGTGGCCGCTGTGAAAATTGCCAAGGCGACGGTATGATCAAGATCGAGATGCACTTTTTGCCGGATGTCTACGTCCAGTGTGACGAGTGTCATGGCCAGCGCTATAACCGTGAGGCGCTAGAGATTAAGTATAAAAATAAGACGATTGCCGACGTACTGAATATGACAGTTGAGCAGGCGTCAGACTTCTTTGATAGTGTGCCAAATATTGCCCGCAAATTACAGACGCTGGTGGAAGTTGGCCTTGGCTATATCAAGCTTGGCCAGCCGGCAACCACCTTTTCGGGCGGCGAGGCGCAGCGGATTAAACTGGCGACGGAACTCTCCAAGCGCTCGACGGGCAAGACAATGTACATTCTGGACGAGCCGACAACTGGACTGCATTCTGCCGACGTCAAGCGGCTGCTGGGTATTTTACAGCAGCTGGTCGATGGCGGTAACAGTATGATCATCATTGAACACAATCTGGATGTTATCAAATCGGCCGACTGGATTATCGATATGGGGCCTGAGGGCGGTCTCGGCGGCGGTACGGTGGTGGTGAGCGGTACGCCAGAAGAAGTCGCCAAATCACCAAAATCATTTACCGGTAGGTATCTGAAAAGTTTGCTATAGATTGGATTACGGCTACTAATAAGCAATCTTCACCATGAAGACTTATTGCTTTTTACGGCGATTTTTGCCGAGTAGGACTGATACTTGTTGGCGCAGTGCCGCGCGAGTATGCTCTTGTCTGAGCGTGTGAATCATCACCGGCAGGACTGATAAGAAGATGATGATCAGCGCGGCAACCTCAATATTGATACCGGCGTCGGTCAGTGCTTTGCCAGCAAAAAATCCGAGGTAGGTGAAAAGCGTGGCCCAAATAACGCCACCGATAATATTAAAGACGATAAAGGTTCGGTAATGCATCTTGCTGGCACCAGCCACGATCGGCGCAAATGTACGCACAATCGGTACAAACCGTGCTAGCACCACAGTCAGTGAGCCATGCTTTTCGTAAAACTTTTCGGCTTGCACGAGATATTTCTTCTTGAAGAAGCGAGAGTTCTCGCGCTCAAATAACTTACGACTGACCTTGTGTCCAAAGGTATAGCCAACGCTATCACCAAGGATAGCCATCAGCGAGAGTAGCAACGCAAAAAAATGAATATCAATTGGCAGAATATGCTGCTGCACCATATAGCCAGCCGTGAACAGCAGACTATCGCCTGGAAAGATGAAACCAAAGAGTAGGCCTGATTCGGCAAAGACAACCAGCAAAATCGCGATAATGCCAAAGTGAACAATGAAATCAATAAATGCGTGCATCATATCACTATGCATTATAGCATACTGTCTAGCGGTTGTACTCAGCTATGCGTCAATAAAGCCGCCAGATTGATGCTGCCATAGCTTTGCATAATGACCACCGCGCTTGATAAGCTGGTCATGCGAGCCATCCTCGACTATCGTGCCATTATGCATTACGATAATTCGATCAAGCTTGGCAATTGTTGAAAGTCGATGGGCGATAACGATTGAGGTACGGTTTTTCATCAGTGTCTTGAGTGATTTTTGGATTAGAACTTCTGATTCAGAATCAAGCGCTGAGGTCGCCTCGTCCAGCACCAAGATAGGCGCGTCTTTTAATATTGCTCGGGCGATGGCGATGCGTTGGCGCTGTCCGCCTGATAGCTTTACGCCGCGCTCACCGACCAGTGTGTCAAAGCCATCCTGTAGCTTGATGATAAAATCATAAGCCCCCGCCTTTTTGGCTGCCTGTTCAATCTCGGCGTCGGTGGCATTAGCCTTGCCGTAGGCAATGTTCTCGCGCACCGAACGGTGGAACAGTAGTGGCTCCTGTGGTACGTAAGCGATCTGCGAACGGAGGCTGGCCTGGGTGACCTCGGCAATGTTTTGCTCATCAATCATGATTCTGCCTGAGTCGATGTCGGCAAATCTCAGTAACAATTTTGTCAGAGTTGTCTTGCCCGAACCGCTAGAACCAACCAGACCAATCTTTTCACCCGGCGTAATATGCAGTGAAAAATTGTGGAACAAGGTTGCGCCTTTACCCTCGTCATGCGTAAAGGTTACGGTATCAAAATCAATAACACCGCGATCAATATGAAGCTTTTTATCACTTCTATCAACAAGTGATGTTGGTGTATGCAATATCTCGACCATCTCGTGAGCATCACCAATAATGCGGTTATAATTTCGCATAATGCTATTCATATTCCACAGCTCACGGGCGACACTACCAGTATAGGTGATGATTAAGTACACTGCCGCGACTGAAACCATATTATGCTGTGCTGCGTAAATAGCAAATATAATGGCACCAATCCTGATGCTGGTGTTTATTGTTGAGTAAACACTGCTGACAGTGAGGAACCCTCGCATGGTGGCCAGGCTAGCCTTGCGCCATGCACGATTCGTTTTATCAAAGCGTTGCTGCTCGATTTTTTCGGCGCCGGATGATTTGACGGCAAGTACATTTGACACCATGTCAGCAAGGTTGCCGCTTACCTTGTTACTAGCCTCTGCCTCACGCTGACTTAATTTTGCCATTGGGTGCGATCCAAAGAAGACAGCTATGCCAAAAACAATCGAGAACATGAATAAGAAGAGTGCGTACTGCCAGAGTAACATTGACAGGATAACAATTGATCCAGTGAGTGAGATGACCAGCGGCAGCACTGCCCACACTAGCTCATCCCAAAACCGCTCAACACAGCTACTGAGCTTGCTGTTTTGGCTAACGAGCGAGCCGCCAAATTTGTTGGAGTGGAAAAACATGGTCTCGCCAGAGAGTTTGGCGAACACCTTGTTTGCAATGTCGCGCTGCATAGCAGTTTCCAGCGTCCACATTAAATACAGTACTATTCGCCACCCAATAATCTCTGACCACAGTTGGCTCAGGCCATAGAGAATGACAAGCGTCCACACAGAGCCGGTCTGTAGTTGACCATGTTGAATCATATCCAGGAGCTGTGCGATAATCAGCGGCCCGACGATTGTGCCCACTACCAAGGTTAGGGTAGCTGTAATGAGCGCTAGATTGCGTCGCCATTTGTACGGACGTGACGCTCGCCATAGTAATTGTAATGTTGTTTTTGCGTGTTGTTGTCGCAAGGTAAAACTCCTTAGATTTATATTTTGATATAAAGATAGGCCATCCACGATCCGTTATGGTTGGCTCGGGCGACCAAGACTCACGATAATAATACAAATTTCATTGTATAACAGAGGTGTGGCGACTGTCAACTGATGGAAGAATGTTAGCGTACTATGAATAGAAGGTAGCCGAGGGAGCGTGGCGTATCTATGTCTCTACACTAGGGAAGTCGACTTCCCTAGTTTTTCTAATCTGATCGCGCTACACTAGAGCCAAAAGGAGACGATATGAGTTTTGAAGCAAAGATCCATGAGGCACAAACGAAAATTTTGCGGGAATTGTTATTTTTGCCAGTGGCTAATTTCGCAACACTACAAAAAGCAAGCGGTCTAGAAAGCGATCATATCAAATTTCATATCAAACGGCTCGTTGAGCTAGGTTATGTACAGAAAGTCGACGGCGGGTACTGTCTCTCGGTCAAGGGTAAAGAGTACGCGAATAAGCTTGATACTGATGCCGGTGTTATTGAGCGGCAGCCAAAGGTGGCAGTTATGCTCGTGATCGAACGTGAGCATGATGGAAAAAAACAGTATTTATTGCAACAGCGGCTCAAGCACCCCTACTATGGGTTTTGGGGTGCGCCTACTGGCAAAGTGCGGTGGGCCGAGTCAATCGTCAATGCGGCCTCGCGTGAATTGACGGAGGAGACGGGTTTACGGGGTGAGTTTGTTCATCGCGGGGTGTACCATGAACGTGTGCGCCATGCGCAAACAGGTGAAATTATCGAAGACAAGATCTTTCACCTGATGTTTTGTAAGGTATTTTCGGGCAAATTGGCCGTACAGTTTGAGGGCGGCAGAAATGCCTGGCGTACACTCGATGAGATGCGTGATGAGCCAAAAAAGTACAAGAGTTTTTTGCAAGAAATCACGGCGTGTATTAACGGGTGCGGCGAGCTGACTGAAATAATATATGAATATGGTAATGCGGAGTTCTAGACCGCGGGCAGCACGTGCGGTATTGTGTGGGTCGTACAGGCGCGATATTGACGGGTTGCGGCGAGCTTACGACGAGCTAGCCGTAACTGGCTGTCAGGTATTGTCACCGCGACGAGTGGACTTTATGGACGGTGAATTTGTTGTTGATACTGCAGAAGTTGGCCTGTCGCCTCGAGAGATAGAAAACTGGCATTTACGGGCTATTGAGCAGTCTGATTTTATTTTACTGCATGCCCCCAAAGGCTATGTTGGCATAAGTGCCGCGATGGAGATTGGTTATGCTCTCGCATTAAAGAAGCCAATCTTTTCACGAACAGCACCGGTTGATATCATGCTGCGCGAACTAGTTTACGTTGTTCCGAGCGTGTATGATGTATTATGCACCTTGGGATTTCGTAGCTAATAAATAGATTTACGCCCACAATTTGCATGGGGTGTATAATAAAGTCTATGAACAAATCAATGACGGTAATAAGACGAGAGGTTTGCCGAATGCTTGGTGGTGACACGTCAGGCCATAGCGACGATCACGTTGAGCGTGTGGCACTACTCGCGGAGCGATTCGCGAATGAGTATAAAGAAGCGGTTGTGATGGATGAAGTGCTGCTGACGGCATGGCTGCACGATGTTGATGATTATAAATTAGTTGGCAAAAAGCAAGCGGATGAACTCAACAATGCCACGTCAATTATGGTAAAAGCTGGTGTTGCGGCTGATTTGCAGGATGCAGTGCGTCATAATATTGCTCGGATCGGCTATAGTCGTTATCTACATGGTGTGCGGCCAGAACGTTTGGCCGGTCGGATAGTGTCTGACGCCGATATGTGTGATGCGATTGGGGCATGCGGTATCGAGCGGGCACTTATTTATGCGGTGAATCACGGTAGTTGTCGGATATTTGATCCAACTGTTTGGCCTGATGTGAACATTGATGCGCATCGATATAACGCTAACGGTGGCACGCATGATGGTGATAGTTTCATTAATTATTTCTTTGAAAAGTTGTTGAAGCTACCAAAGATTATGATGACCGACCCAGGCCGAGACGAAGCATTAATTCGTCAACAAACTATGGTTACCTTTCTTCGTGCCTATTTTCGAGAAAAGAATGCACCGGAGTGGGGTGATTTCCTGGAAGAATATCTTACTTCAATGGATGAGTAGAGGTATATTGCTCTTCCCAGGTCGTTATAGCCTGCCAAATTGTTTCGTTGATTGCGCTACACAGCTCAGCTACCATGGCGATATCCGATGAAAACTCACTGTCTGCTTGTTCGGCTGATGCTGCATGTAATTCGTCAGCCAGTTTGTCGAATAGCAACATACGTTGTTGGGTATAGGTGACGAGCGGCTTGATAGCAAGGGCGATATGCTGCCGTCGTGAACCGTCTGTTCGGTAGGAGATCATATCAAGTGTTTCTAGGTAGCGTAGTCCACCAGTAATGGCTGCTTTGCTAAAGCCAGTTTGCTCGTGGAGACTTGTGTGGCTGTGGTGATATGGCGGGGCGATAAGGAGGCAATGGATGATTGTCGCTGAGGCTGGTGGGATACCGAGCGAGGTCAAGGTAGCTATGATATTTTTCGAGTTTACATCCATGTGAACAATATATCATATAATATTGACGAAGGGTAGCCTGTAGCGTAAGTAGTATAGTAATAATTGTGATATACTGACGTAATGACTGGGCCGTTGCTATATGATGAAATCAATCAAGATAGTATGAATGCTTCGTTTCACGCTCGTGGTTGGCCGCCAGTCTATACCGCTTCACCCCGCTCACGTATCGTGCTGGTTGGTCAGGCGCCGGGGCGAATAGCACAGGAAACACGCACGCCATGGAATGATGCCAGTGGTCGCACGTTACGTCAGTGGCTGGGGGTTACCGATGAGCAATTTTATGATCCTGATTTGTTTGCTCTAATGCCAATGGATTTTTATTATCCAGGTAAGTCTACGCACGGCGATTTACCACCGCGACCGGAGTTTGCCGAAAAGTGGCATCCACGACTACTAGCGCGGATGCCGGATGTGAGACTGATGATTTTAGTCGGTGCTCATGCTCAGAAATACTATCTCAATAAGCAGGTGAAGCGCAACCTGACCGAAACAGTTGCGCATTATGCGGAGTATCTGCCTCATTATTTTCCGCTCGTCCATCCATCACCGCTTAACTTTCGCTGGCGAGCGCACAATCCATGGTTTGAGACGGACGTTATTTCGGTTCTATCTAAGATGGTTAAAGAATTAGCACAGTAGTTAAGATCGTGGTAGGGTATTCATACTAACATAGCTTTGCGGTTAATCTTTTTGTAGTACGAGGCCACTTCGTGCCGGTATGTATACACGTATAATGTGCTCGTCGTTATGTGGCGTCGTAAAGTAGCTACCACGAGAATCAACTCGTCCCTGCCCACCAAACTGCGTATCATCACTATCCAGAACCAAATGATATGATCCGGCTGCCGCTGGCACGCCGTAACCCGTCCACGACTGGTTGGGTGAGAAGTTGATGATAAACAGCAGATCACCGCGCATGAAACTAACCATATGGTCGTGCTGGCGAATGGTGAGGTAGTGAATGCCGGGGTCGTCAACGGTTTTAATGATTTTTATCAGCCTCGCGTCAAACTCGCCCAGCCACTGGTACTTCAAGAAACCATTGTCGCGCAAGCTCCACTGGCGCCGCGCGTGCTTGAACGACCAATCATTACCCCGGCGCGGAAAGTCGATCCACTCGGGATGTCCAAATTCATTGCCCATGAAATTAAGGTAGCCGCCGCCGTGCAGTCCGGCTGTCAGCAGTCGAACCAGTTTATGCAGTGCCACGCCGCGCTCTACCGTCAGGTCGGGGTCATCCTTGTTCATATGCTCGTACATTTCCTTATCAATCAGCCGAAAAATCAGCGTCTTGTCGCCAACCAAGGCTTGGTCGTGACTCTCGGCGTAAGTGATGACTTTTTCCTCTGGGCGGTGCGAACTCAGTGTGTGTGCCAACTCGCCTAAGTCCCAATCTTCGTCGCGCTTTTCCTTCAGCGTTTTGATCCAGAGGTCAGGCGCACCCATTGCTAATCGATAATCAAAGCCCAGGCCGCCGTATTCAGTCGGTGCCGCCAAGCCCGGTAGCCCGCTCATTTCTTCGGCAATGGTCGTAGCATCGGAGCGAACGGTGTGAATGACGTCATTTGCTAGTCTAAGATAAACCAAGGCGTCCTTATCAACATCGTCGCCAAAATAGTCATCATAGCTGGTGAAACTTTTGCCCAAACCGTGGTCGTGATACAACATACTAGTTACACCGTCAAATCGAAATCCGTCAACATGATATTCATCCAACCACCAGCGGCAATTGCTGGCCAAAAAGTGCAGTACTTCCGGTTTGCCATAATCAAACAACCGCGAATCCCACGCTGGATGGTTGTGAGCTTTGAAATATTGCGTTGGATCGCCCGCGAAATTGCCGAGGCCCTCGACTTCATTTTTAGCGGCATGAGCATGAACGATGTCAATGATGACGCGTAGTCCCAGTCCGTGTGCCGCATCAACCAACCGTTTGAAATCATCCGGTGTGCCAAACCGTGAGCTGACCGCGAAAAAATTGCTAACGTGATAGCCGAAACTACCATAGTACGGGTGCTCGGCGATGGCCATCAGCTGGATGGTGTTGTATCCTGCCTGTTTGATGCGCGGCAGGACGCCCGCGGTAAATTCGTTAAAACTGGCGACCTTTTCCTCTTCGCTACTCATACCAACATGCGCCTCATAAATGAGCGGCACTTTTGGCGCAGGCGGAATATCATGCTGCCACTGATATGGCTCATCAGGCTGCCAGACCACGGCCGAAAAATCCACCGAATCATCGTCTTGGACGACGTAGGTGGCGTATGATGGCAAACGCCAGCCATCGCCATTTGGCCAATAGACGCGCAATTTATATTTCTGCCCATGGTGCAGTGCGCTCCCCAGCAAATCAACACTCCATTCACCGTGCCTACCAGACTGCAGGGTAAACTCCTCATGCTCCTGCCAATCAGAAAAATCGCCCACCATCACTATGCGCGTAGTATTCGGCGCCCATTCGCGAAATGTCCAGCCCGCCGCCGTCTGATGCAGGCCAAAATGTAAAAACCCTAAGGCAAATTCAGCCGGCGATTTGCCGTCCAAAACCTTCCGCAGTGTCGACGAAACATACGCCTCGCGCACCTTGATGACGGGTTCATGCGGCGCCAGCCACGGATCAAGCTCAACCAGGGTTTTCTTGCTCATGCTTCTAGTGTAGCGGAAAAAACTGATATAATCTATCAAATGAAACCGTTTTCTTTTGAGATCACAGCTAGGCTTGGCGATACGCTGGCGCGCACCGGCATTATTCATACGCCGCACGGAGATATTAAAACGCCGGCATTTATCGTGGTTGGCACTAAGGCTAATGTCAAAGCGATGGTGCCCGAGATGGTGGCGGATGTCGGTGCGCAAGCGGTGCTGGCGAACGCCTATCATCTATATTTGCAGCCGGGCCATGAACTTATTGAAAAGGCTGGCTATTTGGGTAAATTTATGAATTGGTCGGGGCCGACATTCACTGATAGCGGTGGCTTTCAGGTACTGAGTCTGGGCTCGGGTTTTAAGAAGGTTTTGGCCATGAGTACCGATGTTGATGAGGAGATCGCCATCGCTAAAAAATCGTCGCGCCACGCCTGGGTAGACGAAAATGGCGTGATGTTCAAGTCGCACCTAGACGGCTCGTACCATAAATTTACGCCGGAATTATCCATGCAAATTCAGGCGGGCATTGGCGCGGATATTACCTTTGCTTTTGACGAGCTGACCTCGCTCATTGATCCGTATGATTATCAGGTGGAGGCCTTAGCGCGGACGCACGCGTGGGCAGAGCGGAGTTTGGCGGAAGTTAAACGTCTGCGTGAAGCTCGTCCCGACAAGCCATATCAAGCATTATTTGGTGTACTGCAAGGTGCAAATTACGAAGATTTACGCAAGCAAACGGCTGAATTTTTAGGTGCGATGGATTTTGACGGCTACGGTATCGGCGGCGCGCTGGAAAAGGAAACCATGGCCCAGACGATTCAGTGGGTCAATCAGATCTTGCCCGAGAACAGGCCGCGGCATTTGCTCGGTATCTCCGAGCCAGACGACATCTTTGCGGCGATTGAGCAGGGAATTGATACCTTTGACTGCGTCAGTCCGACGCGCGTGGCCAGAAATGGCGCGGCTTATACGCTGTCTGGCCGGGTTAATGTTCGTGGCCGAAAATACCGCGAACTGTTTGAGCCGATTATGGAAAATTGCGATTGCTATACGTGTCGCCATTATACTGCCGCTTACCTCTGTCATTTGCTCCACGCCCGTGAATCTCTGGCCGGCACATTGCTGTCGATTCACAACGAACGATTTATCGTTAAATTAGTTGATGACATCCGTGCCAGCCTAGAGGACGGAACGTTCTATGAATTTCGCGAGGTATTTTTAGCGACGTACTATCGTCGCTAGTGCAAAGAGCATTATTCGACCGTCACACTCTTTGCGAGGTTGCGCGGCTGATCAACATCATGCCCGCGTTTGACAGCAACGTGATAAGCCAGTAGCTGCGATACGACATTGAACAAGAGTGGGGTGAGATGCGATAGCTTCGTTGCGACACGGATTACTGTTTCGCCCGGTACTTTTTTCGTCGTGTCAGTGATGACGATGGCGTGAGCGCCGCGAGTATTCATTTCGATCAAATTACTCTGGGATTTTTCGTACAGCCAGTTATCTTGGATATAGCAGACCTCAAAGAAACGATCATCAATCAGGGCGATCGGGCCATGTTTTAGTTCGCCGGCGGCATACGCTTCGGCATGAATGTAGCTTACCTCTTTAAGTTTCAGCGCACCTTCCATAGCGATCGGATACAGGGTATCGCGGCCGGTGTAGAGTGCGTGATTATAGTCGGCATAGGCTGCAGCAATAGACGGTATCTCTTTGCCCTGATGTTCAAGGACTTTCTGAATCTCGCTTGGCAGTATCGCTAATTCTTGCACAAATTTATCAATAAACTGTGGATTGGTACCCTTTGCTTTGGCGAGCATAATGCCAAAGATGGTTAGGGCGGCAACCTGTGAGGTAAAGGCCTTGGTGCTGGCGACACTAATCTCGGCGCCAACGTGTAAGTACACGCCGCCATCAACTGCTCGGGCAATCGTACTGCCGACAGCATTGACGACGCCGAGGCATTTAACACCACGTCGCTTCAATTCATTTAGGCAGGCGAGGGTGTCAGCTGTTTCGCCACTCTGGCTAACAATCATAGCGACCGAGTGCTCGGGCACGTTGAACGCACGGTAGCGTAGCTCGCTGGCGATCTCGACACTGATAGTTACGTCATCAGTCAGCTGTTCAATGAAGTAGCTGGCCTGCACACCGGCAAAGTAGGCAGTGCCGCAACCAACGATGATAACGTGCTTGACGTGGCGTAGCTCGTCGTCGCTCATATTGAGGCCGCCCAGGCGCGCATATTTTTGGTCAGGTAGTACGCGACCAGCTAGCGTGGCTGCGAGGCTGGTTGGCTGTTCATAAATTTCTTTGGCGAGGAAATGATCAAAGCCCTGCTTCTGAATTGCCTGCATATCCATGTCAAGCATTTCGATCTTGACGTCAAGCTTTCGTGATTCAATTGTCTGTAGTTCTAGACCATCGCGAGTACAGCGGCCGATTTCTCCATCGTGTAGATACACCACTTGATTGGTGTAGCCGACCAGCGCCGAAGCGTCACTGGCGATATATGTTTCGCCATCTCCAACACCAATAATCAATGGACTGCCTTGGCGAGCCACGATAATTTCTTCAGGGTTTGTCGTATCAAGCACCGCGATGCCGTATGCACCAACTACCATCTTTAGTGCGCCAGTGACTGCCGTCAGCAAATCTGGTGAGTCGTGCCGCAGATAGTCAATCAGGGCTGCCAATACCTCGCTATCAGTATCACTCTTAAACTCGTACTCATGACCAATCAACATTGTCTTAAGGTCTTGATAGTTCTCAATAATACCATTATGTACTAAGTAAATATCACCAACGTGGTGTGGATGGGCGTTACGCTTACTTGGCTCGCCATGTGTTGCCCAGCGAGTATGTCCGATGCCAACCGTATCACTAGCTTTGTGTTGTCCGACGAGCTCTTCTAGTGCTGCGACCTTGCCCTTAGTACGTAGCAGAGTTGGTGCTGCGATATTAGACAGAGTAACGATGCCAGCACTGTCATAGCCGCGGTATTCGAGCCGCTTGAGCTCAGCGACAAGGATGTTTTGCGCCTCACGTTCACCGATATAGCCAACAATTCCACACATATATTATTTCTCCTCTAGTTATTAACCGATACCTGCTCCCTAGTATACGGTACTACATAGAAAATAATAAACAAAAAGTAATAATTACAACAATTCACCCCTGTAATAAACTGTTGTATATAATACAATTACTACTATTACCACTCAAAGTAAATGCAGCATTTGGCGAGTATACTTGTCATGATGTAGTGCCCGCTCGCGGTAATTAACAAGGTCGGAAATGGTAATGATAGGAGTGCGTGAAAGGGAGCAATGCCAAGTTGGTGGCAGCACCCGAGTATGATGCAGATGAGCGCGGCGTAAATAATAACAAATTTTGTACCGCCAACACTGAGTCTGTCGAGGGTGTGTTTAACATAGAAAAATGTGACGCCGTAGCAAATTGCTATGAGAATAAAGAGAAAGAATAGTAGGAAGATAGCAGCTTGCCCGCTTGTCTTGATGAATAAACTAGTGAACTTGATAAGCGTCCAGGTCACTGCCAGTGTTATGGTTAGAAGAAGGGCGATACTCAGTGAAGGTAGTTTTGGTAAGTTAGTTTCGCGGCGATGACTATACTCGGCGTTTAGTTTCTGACGCTCGTCGTATGATAATTGTTTTGGGTATATGCCAGTGTGTGTTGTGTCGGGTGTTGTTTTCTTAGAAAAGATACTCATGCTCATAGTATAAACCCTATTTACAACAGTTTGCAAACCAGTTATAATCAATGACATACGCCGTGAGGTCTGTTTAATGGACTGTACCCGCGTGAAATATAATTTAATAAAGGAGAACTTCTACAAATGGCAGATGCATTTGACCGAAGCAAGCCGCACGTAAACGTCGGTACTATGGGCCACGTTGACCACGGCAAGACGACACTGACCGCCGCAATTACGGCAGTGCTCGCAAAGCGCCTCCCAAGCGCAGTTAACAAACCGATTGCGTACGATCAGATCGATAACGCACCAGAAGAGCGCCAGCGCGGTATTACCATCGCCAGCTCGCACCAAGAATACGAGTCACCGAACCGTCACTATGCACACGTTGACATGCCGGGTCACGCTGACTACGTCAAGAACATGATCACTGGTGCCGCTCAGGTTGACGGCGCGATCCTCGTGATTGCTGCAACCGACGGTCCAATGCCGCAAACCCGCGAGCACGTACTGCTGGCAAAGCAGGTTGGTGTGCCAAAGATCGTTGTCTTCCTCAACAAGATGGACATGGCTGATGCAGACATGGTCGAGCTAATCGAGGAAGAAGTTCGTGAACTTCTTGAGAAGAATGGCTTTGACAAAGACGCACCGATCATCAAGGGTTCAGCTCTCAAGGCGCTGGAAGGCGACGAGAAGTACGAAGATGCTATCATGGAATTGGTTGAGGCTATGGATACCTACATCCCAGAGCCACCACGCGACATGGACAAGCCATTCATTATGCCAATTGAGGACGTCTTCTCGATCAAGGGTCGCGGTACTGTGGCAACTGGTCGTATCGAGCAGGGTGTTGTTAAGATCAACGACGAAGTTGAAATCGTTGGTATTCGTCCAACTCAGAAGTCAGTGGTGACTGGTATTGAGGCATTTAAGAAGTCTCTGGACCAGGGTCAAGCAGGTGACAACGCCGGTGTCTTGCTACGTGGTATTGAGCGCAGCGACATTGAGCGCGGTCAGGTCTTGGCGAAGCCAGGCACGATTACGCCACACACCGAGTTTGAAGCTGAAGTGTATATCTTGAAGAAGGAAGAGGGCGGTCGCCACACTCCATTCTCCAAGGGTTACAAGCCACAGTTCTACTTCCGTACCACTGACGTGACGGGTGAAGTTGAATTGCCAGCTGACAAAGAAATGGTCATGCCAGGCGACACCGTAACCTTCAAGGTTAAGTTGCTCGCCCCAATCGCTATGGAGCAAGGTTTGAACTTTGCTATCCGCGAAGGTGGCCGTACCGTTGGTGCTGGTGTGGTGACAAAGATTAACAAATAGTCTTTGCGTTCCAATCCTAGGAATCCCCCGGGAAACTGGGGGATTTTTGATGGGCTATACTGGTAATTAATTACCACAAGCATCTTGACAAAGTAACGATATAGCGTTACAGTAGAGAAGTTATCGCAATAAAAAGCAGGAGATAAACATGAACAAACAGAAGTTGGTGATCGTCGGTGCAGGCGGTATGGTTGGCTCAACGGCGGCGTATGCGTGCGCGCTGCGGAGTGTGGTTGAGGAAATTGTGTTAATTGACCGCAACCCTGACTTGGCGTGGGGGCAGGCGGCTGATATCAATGATGCAATGGGGATCGACCGGTGTGTTGCAGTGCGACCGGGTGACTATGATGACATCAAGACTGATGATATTGTAGTTATTACTGCCGGTGCGCCGCAGCAGCCAGGACAGACACGACTGGAGTTACTTGGCGTGAACGCTGAAATTATGCGTGGGACGGTGAGAAATATTATGAAAAACGGTGCTTGCCCCTATATTGTTGTGGTAGCAAATCCAGTTGACGCACTGACGTATGTAGCGCTAAAAGAATCAGGCCTGCCAAAGAGTCGGGTGTTTGGTACGGGGACGACGCTCGATACGTCGCGACTGAAATCATATATCGCAGATCAGCTGGATGTGCATAGTCGGGAGGTAGACGCGTACATTTTGGGCGAACATGGTGATTCATCATTTGCGACCATTGAATCAGCGCAAGTCGGTGAAGTGCCGCTTGCTCATTATCCTGGGTTTAGGCCAGAGATGGTCGATAATATCGAGGAGAAAATTCGCCAGCGGGCGTATCGGGTAATCGAGACTAAACGGTCGACGTATTTTGCAATTGGTTTCGTTATCTCCAAGATCGTTTCGGCACTACGCTCATCGTCGCGTTCGGTATATCCAGTTTGCTCACTGGTTGAGGGTGAGTATGGACTGCACGATGTGGTGCTTGGCCTGCCATCAACAATTTGTGCTGACGGCGTGAAGATCCTGACTGGATATCCGCTTAATGAGCGTGAACAGACAGCGCTGCACCATTCGGCAGAAGTAGTGGCGGAAGCGATTCGTAGTTTAAAATAGTGTTCGTATAACGTAAGCTCGGTCATTCTTGACTAGTCATACACTGGACATTGTGATATAATTACCGGGCAGTATTAATTTACTCCGAGAACTCGGCCAGTCGCGAAGCGCGGGCGTGAGCAGAGGTTACGGAGTCGCACATAAAGGAGGAGCTATGGCTCAAGACACTGGTATTAAGATTCGTATTCGCTTGAAGGCGTACGACCATAAAGTCATCGACCAGTCAGCAAAACAAATTATCGATACAGCAATTCGCACTGGCGCGAGCGTTGCTGGTCCTGTACCACTGCCGACTCGTCGCAGTACCTACACGGTGGTAAAAAGCCCACACGTCTATAAAATGGGTGGTGAAAGCTACGAGATGCGCACCCACAAGCGCCTCATTGATATCACCAATGCCACGCCGAAGACGATTGATAGCCTACAGAATCTGAGCTTGCCAGCTGGCGTTGATGCTGAGATTCGAATGTAGATAAAGCTTAGCTGATCATTTTTGCCCCGTCTCCGATAGGATAGGCGGGGTAAATTTGTTGTGGTGTACGGATTATGGTATGATAAAAAGGCTTATGGCAAAACAAAAATCACGAACGTATGCTCGGAATCGCTCGAAGGCAAGCATTGTCACGAATCGCAAGGGTCGGGAGCGGCTGCATGAAACTGACGGTATATTTTTTGTAAAGTTGGTGGTATGTGTCGTGCTAGCAGCGTTGTGGCTACGATTGAAGCAGCCAATTGAACTGGGCATCGTGGCGATACAAGCGCTGCCGGTCGGGCTAATCGTGGGGCTGATACTGGCTGTGCTAATCGAGAAATATCAGTTTAATCGCAAGATCTGGTACGTGACGTTGATTTTAATGGCAATTGTTACATCCTTTACGCCCGTTGGAATTATGATTTAGCCTTGAGTATGTTGCTGCTTAGTGCGGAAAACATAGGCCGTAGAGTGCAATGCCAGCCGCGACTGAGACATTAAATGATTCTTTAGCGCCCCACATGGGGATTTCGACAATGTGATCGCATCGCGCTAGAATGTCTGGCTCAATGCCATGGACTTCCTCGCCGAGGAGTAGGGCAAAGCGATCTGGTGGCCGAAATGTGTCGAGCGCCACGCTTGATGCTGATTGCTCTAGAGCAATGACGGGTAAATGTTCGTCATTAGCATTTTTGAGCAGCCACTCATGAATGTCAGCTACGTAAGTAAAAGGTAGCATCGTTTCTGCACCCAGTGCGGTTTTATGAATCTGAGCGGTCAGTTTTTCGGTAATATGCGGTAGTCTAGGGTCGGTAGTCTGAGGGTTACTTAGTCGTAAATCAGGGTATGGTGTGTAGCCACTAAAGATGATTTGCCTCACACCGAAACCCTCGGCGGTTCGCATAATTGCGCCGACATTGTACGTCGAGCGAATATTGTGCGCGAGGAGGGTAATTTCTGGCATACTATCATTATAGCACTCGCTCAAGGATAAGCTTTTTGTTATAATTACATACGATGGACGAAGATCGAATTCAACAACAACGTCGCGATCAGGATGAGGACGCAACGCGAAAGCGAGCGGCAATCTTAGGTCTGCAATATCTGGATACTCGTGATTTCGAACAGACAATTCCACTTATTCGTGACATTTTGACAATTGAAGAAATGTATAATGGGCATGTTGTGCCGCTGGCGGTAAATCCTGACGAGCAGTCATACCGATTTGGTATTACATCACAGACACCGCAATCATTAGTGGCAATGATGACCAATAATTACCGTGAACAGGGGATTATTGCGAAGTTCTTCCTGATATCCGCCTCGGGCTTTCGGTCCTTGATGCTGCGATTTGATCCGCCGAAGAAAGTAATCTATGATGATATCGAAATTGCCAAAGAGGGTGATAGCGATACGCTTCAGCAGGTTAGTCAAACACTGGCAACTGTTGGTACGAATGACGTGTTTAATTATCTAATTGATCAGGCGGATCGGCTCAATGCTTCGGATATTCATATTGAAAATCAGCGTGACACCATTCGGGTACGTATGCGTGTTGACGGTGCACTGCACGCAGTAGCAGAACTTGGCCGTGATCGGTATCGAGTCATCATGGCGGCGCTGGCCTCGCGAGCAAATATTTCGACGGCGTCCAATGAGCCTCAGTCAGGCCACATGCAGCAAGAAATCTACCGCGATGGTGTATCACACCTCCTCAATCTCCGTGTTGAAGCGGTGCCAACTATGTATGGCCAGGATGTGGTGATGCGCTTATTTAATTTTGATACCTCGATGTTGAACCTAGATTTACTCAGTATTGGTGCGGCTGAGCGGGAGCAAATTGATGAGATTATCTCTCATCCGCGTGGTCTGGTACTGCTCGTTGGGCCAACTGGTTCGGGTAAGTCGACGACTTTGTATAGCATCCTCAATGCGCTCAATACACCAGATCGTAAAGTGATCACATTGGAAGATCCGGTAGAGAATACCATTCCTGGCATCACGCAGATCCCGATTGATACGACGGCGGGCCAGCGGTTTGATGATGGGTTGCGTAGCGTATTGCGCCTCGACCCGGATGTGGTGATGGTTGGTGAGATTCGTGATCAGGAAACGGCCAAGACGGCGATTCAGGCGTCGATTACCGGACACCTGGTGCTATCAAGCTTTCATGCTAACTCGACGTCAGCAGCGTTTAGTCGAATCATTGATATGATTGGCCAGAATCCAATCTTTAGCTCAGCGGTGCGACTATTAATTGCTCAGCGGTTGGTGCGGCGGCTACATGATGAGAGCAAGGAAGAATATGAACCAGATGAGGCAACGCGCAACTGGGTAAAGGAGGTCTTGCGGGATCTACCGTCACACGTTGATTGTCCTGATCTTGATACCTTCAAGCTGTGGCGACCCGTGGCGACTGACGAGGTACCGTTTGGTTACAAGGGGCGTATCCCGGTGATGGAGCAGCTGGTGGTGACTGAGGAAATTCAGAAGTTCCTGCGTGGCGATATTGCTGACGTTCATACTGAAGCGATTGAGGCTGCAGCTAAGAAACATGGTATGGTGACATTGTTGCAGGCGGGCGTGCTAGCGGCTCTGCACGGCGAGACGACGCTCGAGGAAGTTAATCGAGTTATCTAGTAGACATCATCAGTCATATATCAGTGCCGATCGTCCGTTAATTCTATATCGTCACTGGAGTTAGTCAATAGAACTATGTGATAACACGAGCGACGGTTGATGCCACCCGCTCATCAAATGGCGAAGGAATGACTTCGTCGGCAGTTGGGCTTTCAACTAGTGCTGCCAATGCCTCGGCTGCTGCTAGTTTATGCTGGTCGGTAATCTTTTTCACGCCGTGATCCAGCGCGCCACGGAAGATACCCGGAAAGGCCAGGGAATTATTAACTTGGTTTGGAAAATCGCTGCGGCCAGTAGCAACCACGGCTGCGCCGGCTTGTTGGGCGACATCTGGCATGATTTCTGGTACTGGATTGGCTAGGGCAAAGATGATTGGATCCTCGGCCATTTTTTGTACCAATTCCGGCGTGAGCAATCCAGCCCGTGACACACCGATAAATACGTCAGCATCGGTGATGGCGTCTTCAATTGAGCCGGTTTGTGAAGCGTCGACGTATTCTAACAGTGCAGTTTTTTCAGCATTCAGATCCGTACGAGATGCACCAACAATGCCGCGGCTATCTACCGCCACAATGTTCCGTGCACCGTATAGATGTAATAATTTAATGATGGCCGTGCCAGCTGCGCCAGCGCCAATAACCACAAATTTACAGTTCGCTAGGCTTCGTCCGGTCAATTTCGCAGCATTGATCAGCCCCGCCAATACCACAACTGCGGTACCATGCTGATCATCATGAAACACTGGTATGTCCAGCTCGGCCTTCAGGCGCTCTTCGATCTCAAAACATTTTGGTGCGGCGATGTCTTCGAGGTTAATCGCTCCAAAGCTCGGTGCGATTGCCTTGATCGTAGTAATAATTTGTTCCGGCTCGTGAACATCCAGTACAACCGGCACAGCATCGATATCAGCAAAATGCTTGAACAGCAGTGCCTTACCCTCCATCACCGGCATGGCGGCTTTTGGTCCCAGATCACCGAGGCCCAAAATAGCTGAGCCATCAGAAATCACGCCGACCAAATTGTTCGTCCAGGTATACTTTGGCAGGTCTGCTGGATTTTCGGCAATTGCTTGGCTGACTGCGCCAACGCCCGGGCTGTAGTAGGCGCTCAATTTATCGCGATCCAGCTCTTCCCGGTCACGCAAACTAGTGGTAATCTTACCCTTATATTTCTTGTGTAATTCGAGTGCTAATGTATTATAATCCATACCACCATTGTACTCCATCTGGTGTTTTTTCTCCATTAATCAATCATGTAGCATCTGTAGTTGGCGTGAGCTTCCAAAGTAGTGTGGGTTTGGTATACTAGTGATATGAATAAGAAGTATATTGTTGTCACAAGTATTATCACCGCAGTTATTCTTGGGGGAGTAGCGGGGGCTATTTGGCTGCTAAGACCGCAAACTCCAGCTAATGAATCGGCAGTACGGCAGGATACTTCACAGCAATCACCTACTCAATCTCAATCAGGCACCCAAACAAAGCCAACATCTCAATCATCTACTGGTTCACAGCAGCCAGCAAATCCAAATGCTGGTCGCTACGCTGATTATGCTGATGGAAAAAATATGGAACATGCTTATAAGAAGACGATCCTATTTTTTCACGCTCCATGGTGTGGTGATTGCCAGGCTTTTGATAAGGTCTTGCGCGAAGGGCCAATTCCGGCCGGCGTGCAAATTTTGAAAGTTGACTATGATAGTCGTCAAGATCTCCGTCAAAAATATGGCGTGACCAAGCAAAGCACCTTTGTCGAGTTGGATGATGACGATGATGATCATGACCATGATATCTGGGTTGGTTATGGCAAAGAAAAGTCAATTGACGCTATTTTGAGAAACTTGTAGATCAAAGTAATTCGTGCTCTATATCACCTGGACCATATTGTATAGTTCTATATTCTGTGCTAAAATACACTAACGTTGTACAGAGTTAAATTATTCAAGCTTTGTTAGGTGTGGAGCCGCAGGGGTACAACTGCGTGGCCAGCTGTAGCGAGTTTGAAGGATAGGAAATGTCATGAGTTTTGATCTAATCAACAAAGTCAATCAAGCACAGAAAAAGCAAGCAGTTGTTGATGCCCGCAGCGGTGATACCGTTCGTGTGTATCAGAAGATTAAAGAAGGTAATAAAGAGCGTATCCAGATGTTTGAAGGTGTGGTTATCCGCACCGACAATAAGCAGTCACACACCTCGCGCATCACGGTTCGTAAGATCGCATCAGGTGTTGGCGTGGAGAAATCATTCTTACTGCACAGCCCACTGATTGAAAAAATTGAAATTGTCCGGCGTGCCAAGGTCCGTCGCAAGTTCCTCAGCTTCTTGCGCAAGCGTTCTGGCAAGTCAGCTCGCTTGACCGCCAAAAACTTTGACCGCGTGGCTGTTAACAACGTGCACGACGCCAAGGCTGAGGCAGAAGCTGAACGTTTAAAGGAAGAGGCTGCTAAAGAAGCCGCTGCCAAACAGGCTGAAAAAGACGCTGCTCAGGCAGAGCTTGACGCCAAGGCTGCTGAGGTAGAGGCCCGCCACAAAGCAGCGTAAATTAGTTCTCAAGACATTACGGACCGCTCTCTCTGAGAGCGGTTTTCTTATGGTATAATGCCAGTATGTCAATCTTTCATTATATTTCTGTGTTTGTCCCCGTGACTTTGGTATTTGTGGTGCCGTACGTGTTGCGCTATCATGGCTTCACTGATGAAAAGAAGTACCGCTGGCCGCTGTATATTGCCTGCGTGTTGTTCTTCATCTCGTGGTACTTGCCGTCGCCGCTCATCGAGGGGCGAGACACCAGTTTTAGTACGCATTTCGTGGGCGGCGGAGTGTTTACAGGGTTGTTATGGGTATATCTAGTATTGGCAATACGCTGGCGGTCGCACTGGTTGGTGATGGCGTTTTCGCTGTTTGCACTGGTGTCAGCGCTCGGCTGTGTTAATGAACTGGCGGAATTATTAATGGTAAAAATTAGCTTGGCTCGTATCACGCTGGATGATACTAATTGGGATATTTTGGCGAATACATTGGGTGCGGTGACGGTTTGGTGTGGCTGGATGGTCGTAACTTTGGCGGCAAAAAAGGGCCAGCACGCACATGATCCTCGGCATTGATGAAGTTGGGCGCGGGCCATGGGCGGGACCACTAGTGGTGGGTGCGGTGATTTTGGGTGGTGTCGAGATTGAGGGCCTCAATGATAGTAAAAAGTTAACCAAAAAACGCCGCGAGGATCTGGACCGGGTAATTCGTGGGCAGGCGGCTGCGTGGGCGCTGGGCTGGGTGAGCGCCGGGGAATTGGACGACGTTGGCATGAGTCAGGCGCTGCGACTGGCGACACGGCGAGCAGTCAAGCAAATTCAGGCGCAGTGTAAAGAGAATAATTTGGCATTTGATGAAATTATCATTGACGGGACGGTAAATTTTCTGGCGGATACGGCGCTGGAGCGATACGTGACGGTGATGGCCAAGGCTGATGGCTTGATCTCAAGTGTGTCGGCCGCGTCGATCATCGCTAAAGTAGCGCGCGACCAGTTTATGGCCGAGCGAGATGCAGTCTATCCAGGGTATGGCTTCGCGTCAAATGCTGGCTATGGTGTGGCGAAGCATCGTGCGGCAATTGAGAGGTTGGGTGTGACGCCGCTGCATCGGCTGAGTTTTGCGCCGCTACAGAAGTATGTGCATAATATGACTTCACAGAATCTGCACCAGAAAAAGTCAAGTGCTCTACCGAATGAGTCGCCTGTCGGATATCCTCGGAAAAAATTAGTAACAACCCGCCAGATTGGGGACGGGGGGGAACAGGCCACCGCAGACTGGCTAGTGGCGGACGGTCATGAAATCATTGCCCGCAACTGGCGGACACGGTACTGCGAAATTGATATTGTCAGCTTGAAGGACGGTACGTTGTATTTTACAGAGGTAAAATATCGTAAAAACGACAACTTTGGCGGTGGACTGGCGGCGATTACCACCAAAAAACAGCGACAAATGCGCTTTGCGGTGGAATTATTCATAGCAAAACATCCGCAGTATGAGGGGCGTGATATGCGGATGTTAGCTGTAGCTATTGATAGGGATTACAATGCCGAGTGCCTAGCGGTGTAGGTTGTAATTTGGCGATGTGTCGTTAGCTAGGGTCTCGGTTGATTACTGCACTTTCGATAGAGCAGTCTTGTATGGTGGCTTCAAATATATTGTTGCCGGCCGGCGTGTCGGTAACACGTGTTTTGAAGCCTGTATCGCCTCGTGAGCAAAGGGCAGTTATCTCAAGAGTATGTGGAAATAGCTCACCCTTTGGCGCAGGATTACTGTTTGGTTCATTTATGCCGGTAACTATGACATTGCCGCCACGGGGGCAACCAACAGTAACTACTCCGAGCCTTGGCTCTCCAGTTATATTATATTCGTAAGTTTCAGCACGTTCAATCTGCGGTACTGCTAACGAATCGTGGCCGCAAGCCACTGAGACAGTCTTGTGTTCAGTGGTTTTCTCCCCCGACGAGCAGCCTACGAGTCCAAATGCGGCTGTGCCAGCCATTAAGGCCCAAGCAATGGCCTTTCGCCCCAGCCCACGCACGGTGTCAGCTATCTGGTGCAGTGTATCTCTCCGGTCTCCCTGGCTACCAATAGTGTTGTGATTTCCCATAGAATCTCCTTAAATTGAGTTAATTTATTACCTCAAACATGCACCAACTCCACTCAGTATGGTTAATGTTTGTTGGCGATTATACCACTCAATATTAAATAAGTCAACTATAAAAGTGTATAACTCACATTACTTATTAAGTGCATCAATAACCGCCGCCTGATCCCTTTCAATCAGTGCTACTCTGCCGGCGACCTCCCGGATACCCAGATCAATGGTGCGAGCCAGGGCTGGTTCGGTGTTTAGCGGTGTGGTAAATTTGATGAAATCGTTTAGCTCATTGCGGGTCAATAGGGCGCTAGCGGCGTAGCGGATAAAAGTATCATAGCTCTTATCGCCACCAAACGTATCCTTCACCCATGTCCAATTATCTTTCAGCCAATTCCAAGCGATTAGTCGGTTTTCTCGTGTACGAATTAAATAGGTGAACCATCTGCTGGCATCTTGTGGACGGATGATATTAGTATCCTTGATCGCTGTTAAAATTCGCTCGGTAGTTGCTGGATTCTTCGTCGAGGTCAGGCTTAGCGCGATGTCAACCTGTAAGTCGGCTGACGGCGTATTCTGATATATCATAAAAAGCCTGTCAATCATTTCTAGCGTCTCAAAATGTCTGACATTAGCGTTGATGATCAGCGGGCGAGTCTCAGCTGGTAAATCATCTGGGCTAATTTCGTCAAAGCGTCGCTTGGCTTCCGCCAGCACTGCCTGGTCTTCGCTATAGATCATCAATCCCAGGGCGGTAACACGTCGCTCACGGTCATCATCAGATTCGCCAGGCGTTTCGTCCCAGCCCAGCTCATCAAATGTAGCACGGGCAAATTCACCAGAAATTTGCTTCAAGTGGGCTCTGCCGTCGTCATCATCGTCAACAAACTTCCGTAGCTCCGCCAGCGCACCAGCCGCCATGTTAAAAACCTTTTCGTTGGTTTCATGTTTCAGCGACAGTGCCAGTGGCAGGAGTGAAGCTGAACTTTCAAATCCAGCCCGAGCCAACAGTGTGGCGTCTTGAAGCAGGCAGATTTTGTCCAGAGTAGACAGAGCGTGAATGTGACTGAGCAGATGCTCGCGAGTTGTCGCGTCATAGTGCGTTACAAAATGTCCGTTCAGCCCGCAGTTTACTCGCAGCGGTTTTTCAATGGTGAACGTCTTCTCGCGCTCGGTCAAAATTGTGTCATCAATTGGTTGGTTGGCGAACAATGGAATTGGCCACAAGGCATCGGACGGCTGATGATCCCCAATGAAAAATCGTTCCTGGCGGAGGGTGGCGGTCGGTTGCTCGTCAGAACTATTCTGTTCGATTTGCACAATCGGTTGTCCTGGCTGAGAAATCCAGGTATTCATCAATGTAACAATCGGCTGGCCACTGGTGGCTTCTAGCTCCTGCCACAAATTATCGCCGACAGTGTTTTGGTAAGCAAACTTCTCAAAATACGATTTCAGCCCAGCACGAAATGCTTCCTCGCCGATCAGCCGCCGTACCATCACCAGCAGCCGTCCGCCCTTAGCGTAAACAATTGCTGGGTCAAACAAAGTGCTGATCTCATCTGGGTGATTAACGTCGGCCTGCACTGGCTGTACACCGTCGAGGCTATCGCGCCGGAGCGCCGCCGTAACTTCGCCCGTCGCAAACTCTTCCCACATTCGCCATTCTGGGTGTAGCGCGTCGACCGCCACATATTCCATCATATTGGCGAAGCTCTCGTTTAGCCACAGGTCATTCCACCACTGCATGGTCACCAGATTACCAAACCATTGGTGGCTAAGTTCGTGGGCGATGACGGTGGCGATAAAGCGCTTGGATGATTCCGGCGTTAATTTCGGGTCAGCCAGCAGGCAGCTTTCGCGGTAGGTGATGAGCCCCCAGTTTTCCATGGCGCCTGACGAGAAATCCGGCAGCGCTACGTGGTCAGACTTTGGTAGTGGATATGGCACGCCAAAATATTCATCATAAAAATCAATGGAGCGAGTAGCGATGTCCAGTGCAAAGTCCAGAGTCTCCTCGCTCTGAGCTGGTGTTGCCCAAATATTAACTTCAACGCCAGATTTGGTGCGGGCGGTTTTCCTATGGAGCTCGCCGACGACAAAGGCGAGTAGGTAGCTGCTCATTCGTGGCGTAGTAGCAAAGGTGGTAGTCAGCGTGCCGTCCTTTTCGGATGATTCAGCGACGGGCATATTACCAAGGACAGTCAATTCCGGAGCGGTCACGAGCGTAACGTCATACGTGGCTTTGGCGGCTGGTTCGTCAACACATGGAAACACTTCGCGGGCGTGGTGTGATTCAAATTGGGTGGCAAACAGCTGTTTTTTCACACCATTGTGGGTGAAGTAACACGGATACAGTCCGTGCATGGCGTCAGTGATGGTGCCAGAAAAGTCGATGCGAATAGCGTGTTTGCCGCTGGATAGTTCCGGGCGTGATAACCGTAATTCATCAAATTCACCATGAGAAAACTCAGCTGGCTGGTCGTCGATCGCCGCCGTATGAATAGTCAAATCTTTGGCATGCAGCGAAATTGAATCACCAATTAACTCACCAGAAATGACCACTGTGCCAGAAAATAATTTTTCTTCGGCGCGTGTTAAGTCGAGGGTTAATGCGTAATGATTTGGTATAAATGTGTCGATTAGGCGTGGAACTGTTTTCATACTTTCATTATAATATAGATATGGCAACGGGGAAAATAAGGCGTCGGCAAATCATGGTACTGCTCGTTATGGCAGTGGTGAGCGTGCTGGTGTTGGCAGTGCAGCTGCAGCAGCCGCGGGTTGCACCGACTTCGCCGTTTATGCAGCAACAATTATTTGGTGACTCAAACGCTCGGGCGGAGTTGGCCAAGTTAGAGGTTAAGGGCCGCGCGCCTAAAACAGATTATACTCGTAAGCAATTTGGTGATGGCTGGGGCAAAATTGGTGGTTGCTCTGTACGCGAAGTGATTTTGGCGCGGGATCTAACGGAAACAAAAATTGATGATAAATGTCGCGTGTTGGCCGGGACACTGCGTGATCCATATACTGGTCAGACGATTAAGTTTCGGCGTGGGCCAGAGACTTCGTCAAAAGTACAAATCGACCACGTGGTGGCATTAAGTGATGCGTGGCAGAAAGGTGCACAGCAATTACCACGTGAGGAGCGAGAAAAATTAGCGAATGACCCACTAAATTTATTGGCTGCTGATGGGCCCGCCAACCAAGCCAAGGGTGATGGCGACGCCGCAACCTGGTTGCCTGCCAACAAACCGTTTCGCTGTCAGTATATTGAACGGCAGGTAGCGGTTAAGCGTAGATATCGTCTGTGGGTGACAAATGCAGAGAAAGAGGCGATGGATAAGGTGTTGGCCAGCTGTGGATCGGCGTCGTAATGGGCCAGACTTCCGAGGACTTGATTGGTTGCAAATATCGTCCAAACCGCTTATACTAAACCCATGAAGATTTATCTTGGTTCAGATCATCGCGGCTTTGCATTGAAAGAAAAAGTATTTGCGTATTTGGCAAAGAATGGTTACGTGGTCGAAGATGTCGGTGGTCGTGAGCTCAATCCCGATGACGATTTTCCGCAGTTTGCAGCGGCAGCGGCACTGCGGGTGATTGGTGATGATAGCGACGGTGACCCACGGGCAATTTTAATTTGCGGCGGGGGTCAAGGTATGTGCATGGCAGCGAACCGTTTCAAGGGGATCCGCGCCAGTGTTATCTGGGACGCACATGAGGCGAGGATGACGCGGCGTGATAATAATTCGAATGTACTGTGTCTACCAGCCAGGGTTCTCGAGGATAACGAAGCTGCTTGGAAGGGCATTATTGAAACGTGGCTCAATACTGCATACGCAGACGCCCCGCGGTATAATCGGCGCAATGCGCAACTGGATGAAATCGTATGAGTAGTGTTATCGCCCCGGCAATTTTGGCAGAAAATGCCCAGCAATACAAAGAGCAAGTCGATAGAATTACCGGCTTTGCTGAGCGAGTGCATATTGATTTAACTGACGGTGAGTTTGCGCCAACCTTTACGGTCAGCATCCCAGAATTATGGGCACCAGAAGGTTGGACAATTGATATTCACGCCATGGTGAACAAACTGGATGAGTATGTACCAAAGCTGATCGCGCTGAGGCCGCATTTGATTATCATTCATGCCGAGGCCAAAGGTGACGTATTGGGAGCACTCAAAGAAATTAAGCGTTCGGGTATCATGGCTGGACTAGCACTACTGAGACCAACAGTGCCGCAAACCGTCGAGGAGCTTATTAAGGAAGCGGAGCATGTCTTGATTTTCAGCGGTGAGCTAGGCAAGTTTGGCGGAACAGCCAGTTTGATGCAGCTCGAGAAAATTCGACTGGTCAAGATGATTAATCCGAACGTTGAAATTGGCTGGGACGGTGGTGTGATGGTTGATAATGCTTATAGCCTTGTTCAGGGCGGCGTGAACATACTGAACGTTGGCGGGACAATTCAAAAAGCAACTGATCCGCCGGCGATGTTTGCTAAACTCCAACAGGAGATTAGCAAGACGGGTGTACTCGGGTAGTTTGCTATGAGCGAACATACAATTCGCCAGCTGGAAGCAAGGGCGCGAGAACTACGACAGCTGGTTGTTCGCCAAGTGACAGCTGCTGGTAGTGGTCATGTGGCGGGGCCACTGGGTTTTGCTGATGTGATGGCTGTGCTGTATTTTCGGATCCTTAGATTGCGACCAGAAGAGCCGAACTGGATCGACCGCGATCTATTCATCATGAGTAACGGTCATTATGCACCGCTGCTATATGCAGCGATGGCGATGCGCGGATTTTTATCAGAATTAGAGTTGATGAGCTTGCGGCAGTTTGGCTCACGGCTACAAGGGCATCCAGAGCGAGTAAAGTTATCAGGGTTAGAGACGACGAGCGGACCACTCGGCTGCGGTTTGAGCCAGGCTGCTGGTATGGCATATCATATTCAGTATCTACAGAATGCGGATCGCTTCGTGTACTGTAGTTTAGGTGACGGTGAACTTAACGAGGGTCATATTTGGGAGGCAGCAATGTTTGCAGTCAAGTATAAATTAGGCCGACTAATTGCCATCGTTGATCGTAATGACATTCAAATTAGCGGTAGCACCGAGCAGGTCATGCCGCTAGGTAATTTGGGCGAGAAATGGCGCAGTTTTGGCTGGTATGTGCAGGAAATTGATGGACATGATATGGTGCAAATTATTGCAGCGATTGAATCGGCCCAGGTGGTACGTGAACAGCCAAGTATGATCATTGCACATACGGTGCCCGGGCGCGGCGTTAATTTCATGGAGGGTGATTATCGGTGGCATGGCAAGGCGCCAAATGCTGAGCAGGCCGCCGCGGCGCTGACACAATTGGGTTTACTGACTAAGAAACAGTCGGAAGGAGGGATGGGTGTATGAGCGTATTGCGGGACGATTGGCGCGCTGGAAATACCGCATCGATACGGCTTGGTTTTGGTCACGGTTTAGTTCACACGGCACTGAACAATGAACAGGTTGTGGCACTCAGCGCTGACTTAGCAGAAAGCGTTGGCTTTGGCGAGTTTGCCAAGCAAATCGGTGCGCCGCGGTTTATCGAAGTTGGCGTGGCAGAGCAAAATCTGGTGACGGTGGCGTCAGGACTGGCAGCGATGGGTAATATTCCGTTCGCGGCCAGCTATGCGGCATTCAGTCCGGGGCGTAATTGGGAGCAAATTCGAACGACAATTTGCCTAAATAATCAGCCGGTCAAGCTGGTCGGTTCACATGCTGGGCTGAATGTTGGTGCGGACGGCGCAACACATCAAATGTTGGAGGACATCGCGCTGATGCGGAGTTTGCCAAACATGGTGGTTTTGGCGCCGGGTGATGCCTACGAGGCCGAAATGATGGCAGCGGTGATGGCAGCTGATCCGCGGCCAAATTATGTGCGATTGCCGCGGGCTGATATGCCGCTGTTCTTGGATGGTGAAGTGGCGATCGGCCAGGGGTCTGTGCTGCTGCAGGGCACTGATGTGGCGCTACTCGGTACCGGTACGATGACATATCAGCTACTCATGGTGGCGGAGCAGTTGGCGCGCACTGGCATCCAGGCAGAAGTCGTGCATTTTAGTACTATCAAGCCACTTGACGAAGTGGCGGTCATTGCTGCCGCCCAAAAATGCGGCCGTGTGGTGACAGCAGAAGAAGGGCAAATTGCCGGCGGATTTGGTAGCGCGGTGGCGGAAGTACTCGGCGAGAAATTGCCAGTTAAAATAAAGCGTATCGGCGTCCGCGACCAGTTCGGCGAAAGCGGCACGGTGGCTGATTTATGGCAAAAGCATGGACTAGATGTTGAAGCCATGACTCAATGCGTAAAGGACAACCTGTCATTCATCTAGGCTCGCGCAGCCGCCAGGGAATGTCTCGAGCATCCACGGCTATGCAAGAAATTGTTACAAGCGTCACGATCTCCCATGCTGCTGCATAAGTAAAAAGACCGAGTTCCCTCATTAGTATTGGTCCTATAGTGAGCCAAAAAATAATATGGCTGGCTACGATTAAGATCATGCTGATAATAGTGCCGATACTGCTTTTACAGGCAAAGGCTGGTGCGATGGCTAGCGGGGCAATAATAAATAGAGGGATGATGGTAGCGAGCATCACGGTATCCATGTAATTCACTATACCGTATCATATGCGAATAGCCAATATAATAATATATTACTCCAAAAAATCAAGGACAGCGTCTTAATGGAAATTGTATAAAGATAAACCACAAACCTAGTTCATCTCTTTTCATTTTCTATCTTTATTGCTATAATAACCATAAGTAATATAGAGGGGTAAGGCGAGGTTATGGGACTGACAATTTCTGACATTCGGCGCAATACCACGCATGCGCGCCATTTGATGCAGCGGACGCGAGCGCAACACTTTGCGGTCGGGGCGTTTAATATTGATAATCAAGAAACGCTGATCGCGGTAGCGCGAGCAGCACAGAAACTGCAGTCGCCAGTGCTGGTCGAGGTATCAGACGCCGAAGTGAAGGCCATGGGGCTAGAGAACGTGCGCGATTTGGTGGACAATTATAAGGCTGAATACGGCATCGAGATGTATCTGAACTTGGATCACGGACCAACGGTGGAGGGCTGCAAGCGAGCGATTGACGCGGGTTATGAGTTTGTACACATTGATATTTCCCAGGCAAATCATGATGCCTCGGATGAGGAGATTGTCGCCAAAACTCGCGAAGTGGTGGAATATGCCAAGTTTACCGGCGCTTTGGTTGAGTCTGAGCCCCACTACTTTGGTGGCAGCTCCAATGTTCATGCTGAAGCCATTGACTATGAAGAAATCAAGAAAACTTTTTCTACGCCAGACGGCGCGCGGGCATTTGTTGAAGCGACGGGAATTGACACATTTGCGGCGGCGATTGGCAACTTGCATGGACGGTATCCAGTACCAAAAGTATTGGATCTGGAATTATTAACACGCATCCGCGAAACACTGCATTGTCAAATTTCGCTCCACGGCGGATCGGGCACGCCATTGCATTATTTTGAGGATGCGGCAAAAATTGGTGTTTCCAAAATCAACATCAACTCTGACATGCGCTACGCTTTCCGTACCACCCTGGAAAAAACCTTGCGTGAAAATCCAAACGAATACGCCATCGTCAAACTAATGCCACCAGTCTATGCGGCCGTTCAGGAAGTGGTCGAGACTAAAATTCAGGCCTTTGGTTCGGCCGGGAAGGCAGTGGTGTAGTGGCAAAAATTATTACTGTCGGTGCAGGCGTACAAGACGTTTTTTTAAGTCAGTCAGATGCACTAACACCCGTGTGCGAAAGTCCAGAACATTGTTTTGCCAAGTTGGAACTCGGCGCTAAGGCTGATGTAAATCAAATCCACTTCTCGACGGGCGGCGGTGCGACGAATGCTGCAGTGACCTTTGCCAGACAAGGTCATGAAGTAATGTTTATGGGCGTTGTTGGCCGCGATCCGGCTGGCCAAGCGGTACTGGATGATCTGGATGCGGAGAATGTTGATACCCGGTATGTTCAATTTTCCCAGCAATATAATACAGGCTACTCGGTGCTATTGTTGGCGCCGAACGGTGAGCGGACAATTTTGACGTATCGCGGTGCATCGACGCATTATCACGCAGCTGATTTTACCGTAGCAGGTGTCGAAGCTGACTGGCTGTATGTATCAACACTGGCAGGCCAGATGACGGTTCTAGATAAGGTATTTCGTGAGGCGCGAGCAGCTGGTATGAAAATTTGTTTTAATCCAGGTAAGCGAGAGCTGGCGCAGCGGGAAAAGTTAATGGGGCTGTTGGGTGATGTAGAAGTATTAGCACTAAACAAAGAAGAAATGCAGCAGTTAGTACCGGGTGATGATCTGGAACAATTAGTGCGGCGAGCAAAAGAGCTCGTGCCGGTGGTGCTGCTAACAGATAGCGTTAATGGTTCAATGGCATCTGATGGTGTAACGATTGTCAGAGCGGCGATGTACGAGGATGTGCCGGCAATTGATCGTACTGGTGCAGGTGATGCATTTGCCAGTGGCTTTTTGAGTCAATGGGTTCGTGGCGCTCAGCTGAAGGATGCAGTAATATTTGCCAGCGCAAATTCAAGCTCGGTTGTTAATCATATTGGTGCTAAAACCGGCATCTTATATCAAGGCGCACGACTACATGCCATGCCACTAAATGAAAAGGAGTTTTAATGTCAAGAAACTTAACAAAATTATTGGGTGATTCGGCACAGACACGAGTTGCCGTCAGTGAGCTTAGGCGAATGACTGGTGATGATAGTGATGTCAGGCTAATCACTGAGATCTTGGCGCGAGCCCATTCAATTATCCGTGCACTTGGGCTTGATCCGGCGGACACGACAGGCAAGGAAGTGTATCAGGCGCTGATGGCTGCTGCGCCGCGAATTGACCAGACAGCCTGGGCGAGAGCTAGCGACTGGGTGATGATGGATTTTGATGGGCAGATCATCTCGTTTCATCCGGTGGATATCGTCGAAAATTATCATCATCAGTTACCCTACGGCCAGCACCGTATCGAATCTGGTAAGCGCGGGCTTGGTTATGAAATAACCCGTCGTTTTTCAGCTCATCCACGTACCCATACGCCAACTGTTGAGCGTGTTGTCTGCGAGGGCGGGATTTGCTACATTGCCTCGGCGGTTGGTGAGCCGGTGAAGTCAGCGTCGCCCTTCCGGCTACCGGTAGCTAACACTAAACCAAAAAATCACAAGTCATCCAGCGCATCTACGTCTGTGAAACCTAAAAAATCCAGCAGCAAAAAGCCTCACAAAAAGACCCGGCAAAATAGTAATACTCCAAAGAAATTCCGAAAAGCTTGAACGCTACAAGAAGAGCCGGGTGGCTAATGTACTCTAATTTGTCGTGTGGTACGTCTTGTTTGCCTGTACTAACTCGATAATTTCGTCGACACTGTCGGTGATAGTATAGATATCGAGGTCTTTCTCGGCGATAGCCTCCTCGGATAGCATATGATTACGGAAAAAGGCATCCAAATCACTCCAAAAGGCTGTGTTAAACAAAATTACTGGTGCACGGTTAGCTTTTTCAGTCTGGATCAATGTCAGTATTTCTGCTAGCTCATCCAGTGTACCAAAGCCACCCGGGAAGTAAATATACGCGTCGGCAAACATGGTCATGACAATCTTGCGCGGGGCAAAGTGCTGGAACTCAAACACCTCAGTAGCATACTTATTGACTTCCTGTTCATGCGGCAGGCGAATATTGAATGCGATCGACTCACCGCCAGCGGCTCGTGCGCCCTCTTGGACCGCCTTGTTAGCACCTTCATTAGCAGCACCCATAATGCCGTGTCCACCACCAGAAACAATGGCATAACCGAGTTTGGCTAGACGTTCAGCTGTTTCTTTCGCAGCGTGATAATAAGCACTATTTGGATCGGTACGTGCCGAACCAAAGATGGTTACGGTTTTTTGATATTTCCGGAGGATCTCGTAGCCGCTCTGGATTTCGTCTTCCATCTTGCCGAGGCGGAACATTGCAGCCTGTAGCTGTACATCACGCGGAATACATGTATTTTGTGGAGTCATTGAAGTGCCCTTTTTGTTTTATCGCTAATAACTAGTTAACTATATCATGAAAACTCGCCATTTGTCAACAGTGGTACAATAGTAATGATATGAGCGCTTTTAATCTCGTCTCCAACTATCAGCCGACCGGTGACCAGCCGACAGCAATTGCTCAGTTGGTGGATGGTTTGGAGCAGGGTGAGCGCGAGCAAACCCTACTGGGCGTGACCGGTTCGGGCAAGACGTTTACCATGGCGAATATCATCGCCCGAGCTAATGTGCCGACGCTGGTGCTGGCGCATAACAAGACCTTGGCGGCGCAGCTATTTTCTGAGTTTAAGGAGTTTTTTCCGGAGAATGAGGTGCATTATTTCGTCAGCTATTTTGATTATTATCAGCCGGAGGCTTACATTGCCAGTAGCGATACCTACATTGAGAAAGATTCAAAGATCAATGATGAAATTGATCGACTGCGGCATGCCGCAACCTCGGCGCTGCTAACGCGGCGCGATGTGATTATCGTGGCGAGCGTCAGTTGCATTTACGGCATCGGTTCGCCGGAGACGTACGCCGATATGGCGATTCAATTGACGGTCGGTGGGCGGCGGGTGCAGGATAAGTTTATTCGCCTGCTGACCGATATTCAGTATAAGCGTAACGACGTTGATTTTGTGCGCGGGACTTTCAGGGTGCGCGGCGATGTGGTGGATATTTTCCCGGCCGGGCAGGACACGGCGGTGCGAGTGGAGTTTTTTGGTGATGAAGTTGAGAGACTCACGCGAATCGATCCGCTGACTGGCGAAATTTTGGATCAGCCAGCTAACCTGACGATTTTCCCGTCGAGCCACTATTCGACGCCGCGTGAACGAATTGAAAAAGCCATCATTGGCATCGAAAAAGAGTTTGATGAGCGGCTGAAGTGGCTTGAATCACACGATAAATTACTAGAGGCACAGCGCCTAGCTCAGCGTACCAAATATGACCTAGAAATGCTCAAGGAAACTGGCTTTGTCAAAGGTATCGAGAATTACTCGCGCTATCTGACGGACCGCGAGCCGGGCGAGCAGCCGGCGACGTTGATTGACTATTTTCCGGACGATTGGCTGCTATTGGTCGATGAGTCACACATGACGCTGCCTCAAGTCCGCGGTATGTACAACGGCGACCGGGCGCGTAAGGAAGTATTGGTAGAGCATGGGTTTCGCTTACCCAGTGCGCTGGATAACCGTCCGCTCAGGTTTGATGAATTTGATCAGCATATCCATCAGGCGATTTATGTTTCTGCCACGCCGGGCGACTATGAACTGGCTCATTCTCCAAAGCCGGCTGAACAGTTGATTCGGCCGACAGGGCTGCTTGATCCGCCGATTGAAGTGCGGCCGACTGAGGGGCAAGTTGATGATTTGATGGAGGAGATTCGCCAGACCATCGCCAACGGTCACCGTGTATTAGTAACGACCTTAACCAAGCGTATGGCCGAGGATTTGAGTGCTTATTTGACCGATAATGGCGTGAAAACAGCGTATCTACATAGTGAAATTGACACACTAGAGCGCGGCGATATTCTCAAAGATCTGCGGCTGGGGACGTACGATGTCTTGGTTGGTATTAATTTGCTGCGCGAGGGGCTGGATCTGCCGGAAGTCAGTCTGGTAGCGATTATGGATGCTGATAAAGAAGGGTTCCTCCGTAGTGAGCAGGCGCTGATTCAGACGATTGGCCGGGCGGCGCGGCACGTGGATGGGCGGGTGCTGATGTATGGCGACAATGTGACTGACAGTATGCGGCGAGCGATTGATGAGACGAATCGTCGGCGTGCTATCCAGCAGCAATATAACGAAGAGCACGGTATCACGCCGCAAACCATCCAGAAGAAGATTGATGATGGCCTGCGCTCCATCATCCCGCAAAAAGAGTCGGATAAAAAGCCAAAGCTAGACTTAAAGAAGATTCCAAAGGACGAATATCCAGCGCTAATCAAGGAGTTGACTGGTCAAATGGAGCTACATAGCGCCAATCTAGAATTTGAAAAAGCCGCTCAGCTGCGTGATTTAATTGCAGAAATTCGCCAGACCATGTAGAATGAGGGTAGCATAAGCGGAGGTAATAATTATGACACAAAAGACAACAGCAGCAACACCAGAGGTGGCGCAGCCGGTGCAGGATGCAGGTGTTCCACCAGTACCACAGTATGCTCCACAGCCAGCAGCAGCATACTATCCTCAAACCGCGGTTGATCCAAATCGTGGCAAGGCAAAGTGGCTGACTTTTGAGTATTTGCTGGCGATGGTATCGACGGTACTATCAGCACTGCTCTTTGCGCAGGTATTAGTTGCCCTATTTGGTGCTTGGGTAAAAACCACCAGTACTGCAGCAGGAACAAGTTCGGTCGATGGTTGGCTGGGTGCGGTCCTGTCAATGAATATGGTCACACCAGGGACTGGAATCGTAATGGCGGGTGTATCAGCGGTGTTGTTTGCAGTAGTTGCATTTATCACGTTTGGTCGTGTCTCGCGAGCTATCCCAGATCGTGACAACTACACCAGCCGTAGCTCATATAAGGTAATAACATACGGTGCATTTGGCGCGTTGTTGATTCCAGCGATAGTCCTCGTAGCAAAATTAGGGACGATTCTCATCAGCTCGCTGCTATTTATTGGTGCGGGTGACCCTGGTAAAGTCTACGGTATGCTGTATCTGGGTGAATTCGTGCCGTATCTGCTCGCGCTCGGCGTCATCGGTGTAACGCTATGGATGCTGAAGGGGATTATTTCCGGCAGCAATACGTCAAAGGCGATGACATTGATCTTGCTCGGTGCAGCAAGTGCGGCGTTAATTGCTGGTGCAATTACAGTGGCTGTTCAAGCACATAACACTGGAAGTACTACACAGCGCGGTACTCGCTCGACGATGTGCAGCAAGTATGGAGTCGGGTGTGACTAACAAAACATCTGGGTGGGACAAGGACGGTGGGTTTGTATTGCCGACCGTCCTTGTAGCAAGTATTATGCTGCTGCTGCTCTTGCTGGCTGGTCTTCAGTTGGCGTCAGCGGCAGCTAATGCTTTAGTAGAGCAGTATTATAATCAGTTAGCACGTGAAGCGGCCGAGGCTGGTGTGGTCCGCATGAATGAATGTATCAGCCGTGGTTACGATAGTGCTATCGCCTCGGGTGTGCGTCCGGGCACTGACTGTCGTGGCAATGGCACGGCAATTGACGTATTTCGTAATGATAAATTACGTTCATATTTTGTTGGTGAATATACCTCAACGACCAATCCACGGCGTGCTGACGTCAAAGGGTATCTTGAGCTTGTTCGGAAGTCTGATGGGCGCGCATACAAGACATATATTTATAATTCACGCCAACAGGCTATTCCGGAGGTTGACTTTACCGGAACGCGTGCTAGTAAACGCTGGTGGTGTATTGGTGGTACCGTATGCCTTGATTTTGGTACTGGTGGTTCAGAGAAGCCTACACCGCATCCTTTCCCGCCACACTCAAGTGGGCTATCTAGCGAAGGACTCACAACCATTACCGACCGTAATGGCAACTTGAAATTCTACTCTGACGGTATTCGTATTTGGGATTCGACGCGTAATCTCATGCAAGTTGATGGCTCAGCTGCTAACGGTAATCCTACTTGTGATGATGGTCAGTCGGCTTATTATAGTGAATCACCGCAAGGACTCTGTGGGTCGCGCACTGGTACGCAAGCAGTGGTGGCCTTCCCGATCAATAAGGAAGAGTCTAAATATGTTGTTGTATCAAACACTGCCAATGGTCGTGAGCAGTTAAAGTTCGGTACGTTATACTACCACGTGGTCGACTTTACTGGTAGTCCACGAGGGCGAGTGACGAAAAAGAATATGTCAATTGGCATGGCAGGTAGCTTTGCTCGTCGATACAGTAGCGAGGCGATGAATGCAGTACCGAATAATGCGGGCAACGGTGCCATTGTCTATACCTATCGATCAGCCACGCCAAACGAGATATATGCTTTTAATATTTTCTCAACTGATAACGGGGCAACTATTCAAACGCCAAATGCGGCAGTGTATACCGTGCCATCTGGCTCAGGCCAGCCATGTATCGCGCAGCCAAACCCATCAAACCCGTCGCTGACTGGTTTTGGCTCGATTAATTTCAACAATGAGGCGACCAAGATGCTTGTCTTTATGGGTGGAAGTAACTGTCCAAATAATGCTGGGAATGCTGGTGTGGCACACATTTTTGATATTTCTGGTGCCGATACTAATATGACTCCCATTGCCCATTGGACCGGTGGCGTCGTTACGGGCGGTCTACCTGATCAAAGCTATGGCTACGCCGCGGACCTCTCACCAAATGGTGATTATGTCTACATATCAAAGATATACACAGGGGAGCTCTGGCGATATGATATTCGAAGCCGCAATGGAGCAACAATCAAGGGGACAGAACGGTTCATTGGTTTCACTGGATGTGAACATTTTCGAGACTGTACGCTGGGTGATTCGCTGCCGATAGTCTCGACGCCGCGCTATCGAGATTCAATTGATTTAAGTAGAGGAGCGGATGGCGGTGGCCAAGTCCTACGCGGTCCAGATGGTCGAATGTACGTTGCTGATCGTGGTGCTAGTAAAATTAGCTACATTGAGCGGCCAGATGCGCCAAACGAAGCGACAGATGCGGCAACGGCAACAGCCATTGGCTGGAACCGCGGTGGCTTATCACTGGGATCTGGTATCAGTATGTATGGTTTACCACAGATGGTGACGCTCCACTCACCGCGCCTAATCAGTTATTAGGTTTTCCCAGAGACAGTGCTATAATAGACTGCATGACAACTATTTCTACCAGTGATATTCAACACTTGGCGAGTTTGAGTAATCTGGCACTAGCCGATGATGAAGTCGATGGACTCCGTCAAGATTTGGAAAATATAATTGGCTACATTGAGCAGCTAGAGGAGCTTGACACATCTGGTGTTGAGCCAACCTATCAGGTTACGGGACTGGCGAATGTCTGGCGTGAAGATGAGGTTCAGTCGGGGGTTTCCAGAGAGACGCTACTTGACTTGGCGCCTGAGAAACAGAATAATCAAGTGAAAGTGCCGCAGGTATTGTAATGAGCCAGATTAGTGATTTTGTCGGAAAAAGTGCAGTCGAAAATGTTAAAGAGGCGTTACGGCGGGCACGCGACGCTGAAGAATATCACGCACTGCTCAGCTTGACGGAAGAGCGGGCGTTGGAGCGAGCGGCCAAGGTTGACCAGGGTGAAATTTCTGGGCGGCTGGCTGGCGTGCCATTTGTTGTCAAAGACAATTTTCTAGCATTTGGGGCGCCGACAACTGCTGCTTCAAAGATGCTTGCGAACTTTGACGCACCGCTACAGGCTACAGCCGTTGAGAGGCTGGAGGCTGAAGGTGCAATTTGTATTGGCAAGGCGAATTTGGATGCCTTCGCTCACGGCGGTTCGACAGAAAATTCGGCATTTGGTCCGACCAAAAATGCTGCGGACAAAACTCGAGTGGCCGGTGGTTCATCGGGTGGTTCAGCGGTCGTGACAGCGCTTGATGTGGTGCCGTTTGCGCTAGGGACAGACACTGGTGGTTCAATTCGTCAACCCGCCAGCTTTAACGGCGTGGTTGGTGTCAAACCAACTTACGGCGCGGTTAGCCGCTATGGCGTGGTGGCCATGGCATCAAGTACAGATACAATCGGTTGTTTCGCAACGAATGCTGATGACGCTAATGTGGTGATGGAAATCATGGCGGGCCGCGACGACAAGGATATGACGACGCTACCTGACTTTTGGCAGAATCAGCCAGGTTTTAGGAAGAAAAAGATTGGTTTGGTCAAGCAATGTATGACTGATGATGTTGACGCGACAGTTCGCCAAAAAACCCTCGACTATGCTGAAAAATTGAAACAGCTGGGCTATGAAATTGAAGAAGTGGATTTAAGCATGATGCAATATTCACTAGCAATGTATTACATTATTGTATCGGCAGAATTATCATCAAATCTAGCGCGCTATGACGGTGTGCGCTATGGTCATCGTTCCAATGAGGCAAAGACGTTGGCTGAACTCTATGGTCGTAGTCGTGATGAGGGATTTGTCACTGAGAATAAACGTCGAATTATGATCGGTAGCTTTGTCTTGTCGAGTGGCTTTTTTGATGCCTATTACGTGCAGGCACAGAAAGCGCGAACGCTACTCATCAACGAGTTCACTAGATTATTCGCTCAGTATGATGCACTATTGATGCCGACGGCACCAACACCAGCATTTAAACTTGGTGAAAATACCAGCGACCCGATCAAGATGTATCTATCTGATATCATGACTGTACCAGCTAGCCTGGCTGGGCTGCCGGCAATTTCTGTGCCAGCTGGCAATAACGAGGAGGGCTTGCCGGTCGGCGTACAGTTAGTCGGCGACTACCGTTCGGATAGTAACTTGCTGAAGTTAGCGGCACAAGTGGAGGCGATCTGATGGATGTACTGTTAATTGCGCTCGTGGTGGCGGCGCTGGTAATTGGTGGCCTGTTGATGCTATTCATTCAGCTGACATCGAAACGAACGGAGAAACTTGACAGGGAATTATACCAAAAGGTCTGGCAGGCAGTTCACCGTGCGGCTGACACGAACAATCCTGACAGCCTACAAATGGCGATTATCAAGGCTGATAAACTGCTCGATCGGGCAATGCGTGAATACGGCGTTAGCGGTACGACGATGGGTGAACGGCTCAAGGCGCGTCGTGGTCTGTGGACGAGTGAGGACGCCGTTTGGTCGGCACATAAACTACGTAATCAAATTGCTCACGAAAGTCGGGTCACCATCACGACTCAGACATTCAAGCGGGCAATGGCTGCATTTGAACAAGCACTAAAAGATTTGGGAGCGTTATGATGAGTGTATATGATGAATATGAAATGACCATTGGCATCGAGTGCCACGTCCAGCTGGCGACCAAAACCAAGCTATTCAGCCCGGCTGATAACGATGCTCGTGATGCTGAGCCGAACAGTAAAACACATGAAATCGACTTTGGTCTGCCAGGAATGCTGCCGGTACTGAATAAGCACGCTGTCGAGCTGGCGGTGCGTGCCGGTAAAGCATTGAACGCGCCGATCGCCCGCGTTAGCCGGTTTGATCGCAAGCATTATTTTTACCCTGATTTACCAAAGGGATACCAGACCTCGCAGATGTACCAGCCGATTATCTTGGCTGGCTATGTTGACGCGCCGCTAGAAGACGGTTCACTCAAACGAGTGCGAATTCATCACGCACACATGGAGGAGGATGCTGGCAAGTTGACGCACCATGACGGTTATTCGCTGGTTGACCTCAACCGCGCTGGTACGCCGCTGATCGAGATTGTTTCTGAGCCGGATATGCATTCTGCCGAGGAGGCGAAAGCGTACGCTTCGGAGCTACACAAATTGATGGTGTATGCAGGTGTGACGCACGGTGATTTGTATCATGGTAACATGCGTTTTGATGTCAATATTTCGGTGGCCAAGAAAGGTGCGACCGAGCTTGGCAAACGTGCGGAAGTGAAGAATCTCAACTCGTTCCGCAGCGTCGAGCGTGCTGCTGAATACGAATTTAAGCGCCAAGTTGATCTACTTGAGCGCGGTGAATCAGTGGTGCAGGAGACCCGTGGCTGGAGCGATGACCAGCAAATCACCACTTCACAGCGCTCGAAAGAGGATGCTCAGGATTATCGTTACATGCCTGATCCGGACATTCCGCCGATTGTGTTGACTGACGAGGAAATTGCCGGTATGCAGGAACATATGCCACTGATGCCGGGCGAGTGCCGAGAGCGTTGGGCTGATCTGGGGTTGGATCATTCGGTGATTACGACGATCCTCGGCCATCAGCCACTCGCGATATTGCTTGATGCTATCAAGACGCTGACGGTACATAACGAGCAGGCTGTCCTTGATGAGCTAGGAGTTGACAAGATAAAATATCAGCGGCTGGTCAAGCGGATCTTTAACTGGTTTGCCTCGACGCCGGAGGATCTAATTGATATGGATCTCATTGGGGAGGGCTATGTCGGGCCGCGCCGGTTGACCGAACTATCGCTGCTCGTTGAGGATAACGACGTCAGTTCAACTGGCGGCAAGGAGATTTTCCTTAGTCTATTCGACCGACAATATCTCAAACAGGGACCGCGTGATATTGCTGAGAGCAAGAATTTATTGCAGGTGTCTGACGAGGGTGCAATTGCTGCTATCGTTGACGAAGTATTGAGCGACCCAGCCTCGGCAGCATCTATTGCTGACATTCGCTCGGGCAAAGACAAGGCTATCGGCTACCTCGTCGGTCAAGTCATGAAGCGCTCTAAGGGCCAGGCCAACCCGAGCCTCGCCCAGAAGCTAATCCGAGAGCGACTGCAATGAAAACATTCACGCGTATTCAGCCAACCACCACACAGACTGTTGGCGAGGCGTACAAGCGCTCAGCCGTCATCAAGCGGTATCAAACAGATGATGGTGAACAGCATGAGTTTACGACCTTCTTTTCTGAGGAGCTAGTGTCAGTGTTGGTGGTGGCAGTGACGACGGATAACAAGATTGCTATGACCTACCAGTTTCGAGCTGGCCCAGAAAAGTGGCTCTATGATTTCCCTGGTGGCGACGGGGAGCCAGGTGAAGCAGTAGAGACAGTGGCGCGGCGTGAACTAGTGGAAGAGACTGGTTGTACACCGGGGCACTTTGAATATATTGGTGAATGCTATGAGGGCCCGTACATTAACATCAAGATTGCAGTGTACTTGGCGACTGATTGCGTGTACAATGAGGATGCAATCCACCTCGATGAAGCTGAAAGTAGCCAAGGCGCTGAACTACGGTTTGTTTCGGCGGCAGAGTTATTTGCCATCGCTCGGGCGGGTGATTTATGTGTGACGGGGCCGTTTGTGCTATTGTTTGATTATTTAGATAACCTACGACAGGAGGAACTATCATGAAAAAACCAACCAAAGCTATCATTGCTGCCGCTGGCTTCGGTACGCGGTTCTTGCCGCAGACCAAGGCCATGCCAAAAGAAATGATGCCGCTCATCGACAAGCCGATTATCCAATACGTCGTCGAGGAATTAGTTGAGGCTGGCATCAAAGATATCATTATTATCGGCAGTGCTAACAAACGAGCAATCGAGGATCATTTTGACAGGCCGAACGAGGAACTGCTGGTCAATCTACGGGCGGGCGGCGCCAAGAAACAGCCACTGATTGACATCGTGAATAATTTGTCAGAAATGGCCAACTTTGTCTATATTCGCCAGAAAGGACCGTACGGCAACGCCACGCCATTGACCTGCGCCGCGCATTTGATTAATGGCGATGAGCCGGTTATTTATACCTTTGCTGATGACTTTATCGCCGCCAGCCCCAGTCGGTTCCGCCAGATGATCACTGCGGCACAGAAATTAGACGGTGCGGTGCTATCGTGCAAGAAGATTATTGATGATGCTGAATTTGATCGCTACGGCGTGGTTAACGGTGAGCAGGTTGCCGACGGTGTGATCAAGATGACGAACATCGTTGAAAAGCCAGGCAAAGCCAATGCTCCATCCGATCTCGCGAGTGTCAGTAGCTATCTGCTGCCGGGCGAGTTCTTTGCCTATCTCGACAAGGCCAAACATGCGTTTGATGGTCACGGTGAATTTACGGTGCAGCCAATCATGCAGAGTATGATTGATGATGGCTATGATTTTTATGGTGTAGAAATTACCAATGGTACCTATTATGACACTGGTGATAAACTGGAATATCTCAAGACAGTGATTGATTTTGGTATGCGTGATCCAAAGCTTGGTGCGAGCCTTCGTGAATATTTAGTCAAGCGGCTTGAGGAAAATAGTGCCAGCTAAGTCACCAAAAGAACGTAGCTATAAGGATGCTAAGGCCGCCGACCCACGTCCATCGGTAGCCCACCGCGCCATTGATCGCATCAAGCGTGATAATGAGAACGGTGCTCGGCAGGCAATGATCGAAGATCTGTTTTTTGATTTTCATCGGTCGCGCCGGCAGGTTTATTGGATGAACTTTTGGCGAGGTTTTTTCTTTGGCATGGGTAGCCTCGTGGGTGTGACGGTGCTAATCATGGTGTCGGCTTGGCTGCTGGGGCGGTTTGCTGATATCTTTCCGGCACTGGCGGATTTTCTCAATCAGTTGATTGATACCATGCAGCGCCGGCGCTAACATGCTATACTTGGTGGAGAAAGAGGAGGTGACGCCCAAGGAGGCGTGATAGATAATGGCTACCAAACATACGACAGCTTCAGTCCAAGCCGCGGCCACGTTGCAGCCGTCTGATTACGTACACCTACATAACCACACTCACCATTCACTCCTAGACGGATTGACTAAAATTCCTGACATGGTGGCTCGGGTGAAGGAGCTGGGCATGGAGGCTTGTGCCATTACTGACCACGGTACGATGTCGGGCGCGATTGAGTTTTATAAGGCGGCTAAGAGCGCTGGCATCAAGCCAATCATCGGCATTGAAACCTACGTGGCGGCGCGCACTCGTCACGACCGCGACCCAGCCAAGGACAAGGCACGTTATCACTTGACACTGCTGGCCATGAATCACAAGGGTTATCAAAACCTAATGCAGCTCAGTACTATCGCTAACCTCGAAGGTGTCTATTACAAGCCGCGTATTGACCACGAGCTACTCGAACAATACAACGAAGGCATCATCTGTATGTCCGGCTGTATCGGTGGTGAGTTGGGCGAGAATTTGCGCAATGATGATTATGACAAAGCTAAAGAAATCGCTGGCTGGTACAAGTCGGTCTTTGGCGATCGGTACTACATGGAGCTCCAAGACCATGGCCACCTCGAAGCGCGTAGCCACTGGCCGGAACAGAAAAAGGTCAATGATTACATTGAGCGCATCAGCGAAGAACTGGACATTCCGTGTGTGGTGACCAGCGACGGCCATTACCTCAATCACGAAGACCAAGAGGCGCATGAGATTTTGCTATGCGTCGGTACTGGTGCGTATTTGAGTGATGAAAAGCGGATGAGCTTGAAGGATTTTGAGTTGCATTTGACCACACCAGAAGACATCATTTCGCGGTGGCAAACAACCAATCCTCAGGCAATCGCCAATACTAAGGCCATCGCCGATCGGTGTGACGTAGAAATTAAACTTGGTGATATTCTCATCCCGAAATTCCCAACCCCAAACGGCGAATCCGAAAAGGAATATCTGGATCATCTGGTGTACAGCGGCATGGCCGCGCGGTATGCTGGCATGAAGTTGGAGGATGCAAAGAAACTACCAAATGACCAGCTGCGAGCCAAATTATCAGAGGCGCAGCTAGAGCGACTGGACATGGAGTTTGGCGTGCTCGACAACATGGGCTATAACGGCTATTTTTTGATCGTCCAGGATTTCATCAACTGGGGCAAATCTCAAGGAATTATTTTTGGGCCGGGGCGTGGTTCGGCAGCTGGCTCAATCATCGCCTATGCCCTAAATATCACCGATCTTGACCCGCTGCATTACGATTTGCTGTTCGAACGATTTCTCAACCCCGACCGTATTTCCATGCCCGACATCGATATCGACATTCAAGATACCCGCCGCGGTGAGGTGATTGAATATTGTGCCAAGAAATATGGCTCAGAACGAGTGGCTAACATTTGTACCTTTGGTACCATGGCAGCGCGCGCTTCGGTGCGTGATGTGGCGCGGGTGCTGCAGGTGCCATATGGCGAGTCCGACCGGCTGGCCAAGCTCATTCCGCCGCCTGTGCAGGGTCGTCATGTACCCATCAAAAAGTCGCTGGAGGAGGACCCTGATCTCAAGAAAGAATATGAAAGCAACCCAACCGCCAAAACTGTCTATGACTTTGCTTCGCGGCTGGAAGGAACGATTCGTTCGCATGGTGTGCATGCTGCCGGCGTGGTGATTGCACCGGATGACTTGGTGAAATACGTGCCGCTCGAGATGGCGCAAAAGGGTGTGGTGGCAACGCAGTATCCCATGGGCCCAGTTGAAGAGTTGGGGCTACTGAAGATGGACTTTTTGGGCCTGTCTAACTTGTCCATTATCAACAACGCCCTGCGTATTATTCGTAAGGTCTACAAAACGGATATTGATTTATCAACGCTGCCGCTGGATGACGAAGCAACCTATAAATTATTCCAGCGCGGTGACACCACCGGCGTGTTCCAGTTGGAATCGGCTGGCATGAAGCGGTACCTGCGCGAGCTAAAGCCGAGCGTCTTTGAAGACATCATCGCCATGGTGGCCCTGTACCGGCCGGGGCCGATGCAGTTTATCGACTCGTTCATCAAACGCAAGCACGGCGAAGAAGAAATCACCTACTTGCACCCCGGTATGGAAAACTCGCTGAAGAATACGTACGGCATTTTGGTTTATCAAGAGCAATTTATGCAGATTTCCAAAGAGTGGTGTGGCTTTACCGGCGGCCAAGCTGACACCCTGCGTAAGGCGGTGGGCAAAAAGAAAATCGACTTGATGAAAAAGGTTAAACCGGAGTTCGTTGAGGGTGCGGTTAAGGTCGGTGGCGCGACCAAGGAAATTGCTGAGCAATTCTGGGATGCGCTGGAAGAATTTGCTAACTATTGTTTCAATAAGTCACACGCGGCGTGTTACGGCCTGATCGCCTACTGGACGGCGTATCTCAAGGCGCACTATCCTGACGCATTTATGGCAGCGCTGATGACCAGTGATCAGGATGATACTGAGCGCCTGGCCATCGAGATGACCGAATGTAAGCACATGGGCATCGAAGTGCTTAACCCAGATGTTAATGAGTCATTCGTCGAGTTCGCGGTGGTGCCTAATGAAAAGAAGATTCGTTTTGGTATGGCGGCGGTCAAGGGCGTCGGTGTCGGCGCAGTGGAAGAAATTATTCGTGCTCGTGAGGCTGATGGCCCGTTCAAGTCAGTCGAAGATTTTGCCAAGCGCGTGTCCACCAGCAAGTTCAACCGCAAAGCCTGGGAGTCGCTGATCAAAACTGGCGCCTTTGATAGTTTTGGTGATCGGTCTGATTTATTATTTAATCTTGATACCATTGTCGCCTTTGCTCAAAAAACTCAGAAAGAGGCTGCGTCGGGGCAGACTGACCTGTTTGGTATGCTCGGTGACGAGTCGGCTAATGTTCAGCCAACGATGCAACTACAGTCAGCGCCGGCTAAGCACACTAACAAAGAACGGCTGATGTGGGAGCGCGAGCTGATGGGGTTGTATATTTCGGCGCATCCGCTCGATGCGTATGAAACATATCTGAGTGAGCAGGCGCAGCCATTGACGCAGCTGGTGCCAGAATATGATGGCCGGCTGATGACAATTGGCGGTATTATCACGACGGTGCGCACCATTATGACCAAATCAGGTAGCAAAATGGCGTTCGTCGGGATCGAAGATAAATTTGGCGAGGGTGAAGTTATCGTCTTTCCGAATTTGTATGAGCAAGTCGGCGCCAAACTTATCCAAGATGCCGTCATTCGGGTGACCGGCAAAAACTCAGCCCGCGATCGTGATGGTAATTTGGGCTCAGAGAGCAAGATGATTGCTGATGAAATTGAGCTGATTTCTGACGATGACATCAGGCAGTATCAGGCAACTGGTCGCAAAATGGAAGCGCCAAAGATGAGCAGCAAGGTCAAACAAGAGCGGCGTACAGCGTTTCGCGCTCAAAAGGCTCAGCGAGTGAGCGTATCCCGAGCATCGACAACGAATGGAGCAAATATGAAATCGATATCGGCTGACACGAGAAATACGCCGCCACGTCCAGTAGCCACCCACGCTGTGCCCGAGACAGAAAAGCTGTTCCTACATATCAAAAATCCGAGCGACCATGACAAGTTGGTGGCTCTCAAGTCGCTCTGCTCCGAATATACTGGTATGACTGATGTAGTGTTGGTGCTGGGCGAGGCCAATAAATCTGCTATGCGCATGCCGTTTCGTGTTGAGGCTGGCGACCAGCTGATGGATCAGCTGCGTCAGACGCTGGGCGATGAATGTGTGGTCTTGAAATAAAATCTGAGTGTGATCTACTGAACTTTTATCTCTCGCCGCCGCAAGAGTTTAGTATACCAACGGACCATACCGCGTCGTACTGGTCGGCCGATCATATTACCAAGCGATGCGCCGATCGCAATGGCCACGCCGATCATGATGGCTCGCGCGAGGACAGCCAGTGACAATAAAAACTCAGGGTCAGTTGGTGGATTCTCTATCACTCCCATTAGGCCATTATAGAGTGACAAACCTGGCACTAGTGGCACGATGCCGGCAGCGATAATGGCTACTGAAGGAAAGCGCCATAGCCGGGATACAAGTACTGCCATTAATCCAACCACTGTCGCTGCGGCGCCACTGGCAATAACGACTCCAAGTGAACCAACCAGGGTGCTTGATACCCACCATCCCAACACGCCGACGCCGCCAGAAATTAGCATTCCGAACAAACGTGCGTGATTACCGGCCGCAAAACCTGCAGCAATGATTAACGCGCCTAAATACTGTGCTCGTATATCTGCCGCTAACCCCAGTCGATCCGGCGTCGTTGGAAAACTGATCCCAAATCGTTGAATGATGTATAAGCCGGTCATTACACCGACGACAATACCTGTTGTTGCCATAGTCACCCGTAGTAGCCGGGCATTTGCTGTCACATAATATTCATCAATTGCATCCTGAAAAGCGCCGACGATCATCAACCCTGCAACCAGCAGCACGATACCGCTAATCACCAGCATCGTCGTATCAACCTGCCAGCCCAACCAGCCGTTCAGCCACTGTGCGGCGCCTGCTGCCAGGGTGATTAGGAGTGCGGTAATAATCTGGAGGTAAAATGTCGCAAGGCCCCATCGGTCCAAAATCCGCATCGTCGCCGTTGCCACAAAACCCATCGCAAATGCTAATGCACTCATCAGGATTGAGCCGTTAAATAAAATCACTACGCCCATCGATACACCGCCACCCGCCAAGCAGACAACCCAACGTGAATGTTTCCGCGGATGTGCTAGTAATTCCTCGGTGCGTTTTTCGGCCTCGACTAGCGGTAGGTGATGGTCGCGGATCATGAGAGCTAAGTTTTGCAGAGCTTGAATTGTTTGGTAGTTAACGTATTTTAAGGTGATTGTCCGCACTAGTGTGAGCGGTTCGCGCTCGGTGCCGCGGTCTTGAGATATGGTAATAAGCGTTGAGCTGACATCAATATGGACTCGTCGCCTGCAGTATGTACCAGTAATCCCCAGTGCCATATGTACCACGTCCCGAGCGGCTACTCCCATCGCCAGCAATTCCTCGGCAATTGCCATGGTCATCCGCAGCGCTCGCATATTTGGCGTCAGACTCTCGTCAATCTTGTCCAGTTGCCAGATAGGTCCCGGCGTTGGTAGTCGCGGGATCCGCCCTAATGATCGCTTGATAAATTCAGGTACTTTTCTTTTCACGGCTGTTTTCACATCACTACTATAGCGCCTCTTGGGTAAAATGAAAATAGGCTGGTAGTTGATATAAGTAAGGTATATAGTTTACAATGCATAGAGTAAGGTTGCAGTTACCAACGCTGCCGAAATTGATTGGGATAATCATGTCGTTTGTTTGCCTAATGACGTGTATTTACCGCGTCTACGTGATAACGGTACGGTGCGAGACCTTGATACGTTAGTGCAAAGCACAGATAAAGCTGTTGTGAAGAGTTATCGGCAGGAAATTGCTGACGCTATCGGTGATAAGTTGGTAGTTTCGGCATTTGGACTTCATCCATACGAAAAAAATTGTCATGGTATATTTGACTTCGTTGGTGATCGTTATGCTGATAAAGAAGGTCGTCTATACTGGCGCCTTGGCGGTATTGAGACGGAAATTCCTTCATCTAGTCTTGATCAGTGGCTTGTGAAGAGAGATGGCGAGACAGTATGCGCTATCCTTAATCCAATTGCTCAATTAGGAGCGTACGGATGTCGTTCAATTACCGGCTGGCGTCCAAAAGACAAAGAAAAAGTTGAGGAATTAGTAAATGTTATAATGCCAAACCGCAAAATTTCAGATATTCCGCAAGATTGTCGCGACCAGTATTATACATTCAGGGAGCAATTTAGAAAAGTTGCCGAAGCTAGAAAAAAGTTAGGCTGGTTTGGGCTAAAGGCTGGATTGTTGTCATTCCTGGAGCGTCAAGAGTGGGCAGTGCGGCTCGCTCAAGGCGAACTGGACGGCGTACTGAGTGGTTTTGTCGGTAAGATGTAATTGCTTGATATAAAATGGTAGCTGTGAATAGGATCTTGAGTATCCCCCTCTTGCGCGTGAGATAGTTATTTCATCGAAAAGCAATTTAAATAAAACTTTTTGCAATATATAGTTGACTTTTTGTCGGCAATAGCTTACCATTGAATATGAAAGGAGCGATCATTGTTTGGAATTAAAAAACAAGAACTCACGCCAGACCGACGGCTCAAACTGGCTCGTACTGCGAAAGGTATGAGTCAAGCAGAGCTAGCGGCTGCAGTCGGAGTGACTCGGCAAACTATTGGACTGATTGAGCTAGGGCGCTACAACCCAACGCTGAAATTATGCCTATCAATTTGCTGGGCACTGGACATGACATTAAATGAATTATTTTGGGAGGAAGCCAAATGAGCAAATCACCAACATCAATCCAAGACGAGCGTGTCATTATGGAGGAGAACAAATACCGTAGTGAGGCACTACTGATTACCGAGGTGGCGCTGGTACTGTCGATCATCACCAAAGAGTATATTTTGAAGCTGCCACCGGAAGCATCGACGAGCGACTGGGGATTGTTGGCGCTGGCGGTGGTGTATCCATTTGTGCGTGGACTGCTGGTCGGTGGCGGCGAAGCGTCTCATCACACGCCACAACGCCGTAGCAAGGTCATCGGCGGTCTAGTAATAATATCATTGGCTGTAGCGGCAATCGTCACCTTGGTAAATTATCGTCATTACTCGGAGAAGTACAGTAGCTGGCTTGACCCATATCTATTAGCAATTTTTGGTATTGTCTTCATAGCGATGATGCTGTGTAATACGGTGGTTTACGGTCTGGTGCAGCTGGGTTCGCGCCGTGCTCAAAAGCGGATTGACCGAGAACTAGGCGACGAATAAGATTGGCTAGAACGTACCATCTCTATTTGTAGGCCGATAATTCAAGTTGCTATAATGAATAGGTGAACACTATACTCGAAGCCAAGCTCAAAACTCTGCCCCGTACTCCCGGCGTCTATTTTCACAAGTCAGCTAGCGGCGAGATTATTTATGTGGGCAAGGCGGCGGTGCTAAAAAACCGCGTGCGCCAGTATTTTCAGGATTCGCGTGGGCGGGACAATAAAACCATGGCGTTGGTGGCGGAAATTGCTGACACTGATTGGATTGAGACCGAGAGCGAAGTTGATGCGTTGTTTTTGGAGAGCGAGATGGTCAAACGCTATATGCCGCGCTACAACGTACTGCTGCGCGATGATAAATCGCAGATGTATGTGCGAATTGACATGAAAAGCGAGTGGCCGACCGTCAGTTTTACGCGCAATCCCGCTGATGATGGTGCGGAATATGTTGGCCCGTTTTACAATGGCTTTGCCTTGAAAAAAGCGCTGCGCTACCTGCGGCGGGTGTTTCCGTATTTGACTAGGCGGCGCCGTCCAGGACAATCGAAATTGGATGAAGATTTGGGCTTGAGTCCGCGGCTGAGTGATGGTTCGGCCGCCTACAAGACCACTTTGCGCAAGCTTATCAGCTACATCAAAGGCAACCGTAGAGCCATTGCCGCCGAGCTGGAGCGCGACATGAAAACGGCGGCTGGGCTGCATGATTTTGAGCGGGCGGCTGATCTTCGCAATAAGCTGCGTGCCATGCAGGAATTGCAGCGGCGGGTTTGTTTTGGTGATAAGGAATTTTTGGATATTTCTAAAGACAAGGCGTTAGCGGATTTGGCAAAATTGTTGGGCCTAAACGGTATCCCAGCACGCATTGAGGGTTATGATATTTCGCATATGAGCGGGCGGCAGGTTGTCGCCAGTATGGTGGTATTTACGAACGGCGCGAGCGACCGGGCGGAGTACCGTAAATTCAAGGTCAGCGAAAAAAATGATGACACGGGTAATATCTATCAGACGATTTTTCGCCGGCTGAGCGAGCGTCATTTAAAAAGCTGGGGTCGTCCTGATCTGCTACTGATTGACGGCGGTAAAGGTCAACTAGCGGCGGCCATCAAAGCTCGTGATGAGCGTGGCATCGCCGTGCCGATTATCAGCATCGCTAAGCGCGAGGAAGAGTTGCTGGTACACCAAACTGGTTCACAGATTGATACGGCGTTCATCAAACAGGTTCAATCGCAGCCGCGGTCAGATATCGCTATCCACGAAGATGGTGATGTTTATGTCGTGAATTTACACCCAAGTCAGCGCAACGCTGGCTCGCATTCAAAAAACTTACGAGCTAGCACTGAGCAAAATTATAAAGAGCATTCGAAGACAGACAAGAATATTCTCGCGGCAACTGATATCGTCAAATTATTTCAACGCATCCGCGACGAGTCGCACCGCTTTGCCGTGAGCTACCACACGGCGCTCAAGCGCCAACAGCAAACAAAAAACCAGCTGGAGGAGATTCCTGGTGTAGGACCAAAAACCCGTGCGAAATTATTGAAAAAATTTGGCAGTATCAATCATGTACGGAGTGCCTCACTCACCGACCTGGAAAAGATTGTAGGTAAAGAGCTGGCGAAAAAGATTAAGCTTATGCTATCATCATAAGTATGAGTCGCAAGTATGGATTTACCGTTATAGAAATATTAATCGTCGTTGTAGTTATTGGTATTCTGGCGGGCATTGGCTTTGTCAGTTATAACGGCTGGCGCAAAGAGACGGTACGTAAAGCTATAACATCGGATTTGCAGAATGCGCTATCGGCGGCAGAGCAGGAAAAGAACTTTAAAGGATCATATCCGACGACACTCCCCCAGTCATTCAAGAGCGGTTCACCAGACATCGTGGTTACCGTACGGACAATTCCGTCGTCTGGTTCGGCGCCCGCCGCAATCTGTATCGAGGGAGTAAATAGTCGACAGCACCTCCAGATGCACATCAAGAGCACCGAGCGTAAGGTGGTCGACGGCGCCTGCTAGGGTTATGGTATAATGAAATGTAGTCATGAGACGACAATTTGCAATATTTTTTGTTAGGTGGGTGCTGAATTCTGTTGGTATCTGGGTGGCGGTACGGCTTCTCGGGACGAGTGAGCCAGTGGTCGAGACGACGGCAACGTTTGTCATCGCTGGCCTCATCTTTTCGATCATCAACTCTATCTTAAAACCGATCGTTGTCATTTTGTCGCTACCGGCGATCCTGCTCACGCTCGGTTTGTTTACGCTGGTGGTCAATGGCATCATGGTCTATATATCATTGGCACTGGCACCAGGGTTGTCTATGAGTTTTGGCTCGTCGATTCTTGCCGGAATCATACTCAGTCTGGTAAACTATATAGTAAGTAGCGCCTTCGTTATCAAGCCGGCGCCAGAATAAGGAGAAAACATGTCACTTGATACTATTTTGCCGTATGTTACATTGGGATCAGCTATTTTGATGATCATCGCCATACTGTTACAGCAGCGTGGTGCTAGCTTGGGTGCAGGATTTGGCTCATCGGGCGAACTGTTCACGACACGGCGAGGTTTTGACAAGAACTTGTTTGATGTGACTATTGTGTTTGCTGTTGTGTTCGTACTGTCAATCTTGGCAAGTATGGTACTGCCGAGTCTGAAAGGCTAGAGGCACACCTTGGATACAAAAAAATCATCTTGGAAGAAATTCCTGCGACTGGACTTCTCGACGAAAGAGCTTGATGGACAAGCGCAGAAACTCACCAAGACGACCCTACGTCACGCGCATATGTTTATTTCCTCACGCCTCGAGCACTTGGCTGGGGTGAAGCGGCATGTCTTGGGGTGGATTTTTCTGGTTATCTTGCTGATCACTGTTAGTATGGTGCAGTGGCTATCGTTTCGTGAATTATACGCTCATAGTGCACCAGCCAAGGGTGGGTCATACTCAGAGGGCGTGCTAGGCCCGTTAGAGACACTTAATCCAATCTTTGCTCGTAGTAGTGCTGAAAAGTCGGCGGCCCGGCTAATGTTTGCGAGTCTCTATAATTATGATACAACTGGTCACATCAAGGGTGACCTCGCTGAGTCAGTTATAATTAATGAGGCCGAGACCGAGTATACAATCAAATTGCGCCGCAATCTCAAGTGGTCGGATGGGGCACCGCTAGACGCTCGCGATGTGGTATTTACCGTAAACTTACTCAAGGATGCGCGGACACAATCAACAATTACTGGCTGGCAATCAATCAACGTTAAGCAAGTTGACGAGCAGACAGTACAGTTTACATTGCCAGCCCCATACGCACCATTCATGCACGCTCTCACCTTTCCGGTTTTACCACAGCACAGCCTCAGTGAAGTTAATCCGGCTGAGCTCCGCGAGCATGGTTATGGTAAGTCGCCCGTAACCTCTGGACCGTTTGCTATGCGGATTTTACAGAATACTAATGCTGATGGGTCGAAAAAAGTGCTTCATTTGGTGGCAAATTCACAGTATCATCATGGTGCACCAAAGCTAGATCGCTTTCAGTTGTATGTGTATCCGACGCGGGACGAGATTACCAAGGGCCTCAAGACGAGCGAAATTATGGCGACACCGGAATTGTCATATACGGCCCAATCAGAGCAGATTCGCCACATGTACGCATCGCAGTCGTATGCTATTAACGATGGTGTCTACGCACTGTTTAATATCCAGAGCGAGGTGGTGAGTTCGCGCAAGGTTCGGCAAGCACTGGTCCAGTCGATTAATACTCAAGCACTGCGCGAGAAGTTTGCTTTTGCCAAGAAACCACTACATGGTCCAATTATTGATAACCAAGTGGATGGGCAACTGGCTGGTCGTTCGCCGTATGACGTAGAAGCGGCAAAAAAATTACTGGACGAAGAAGGGTGGAAGGTAGTCGGTAATCAGCGTAAAAAGGGCGAGCAAGTTTTGCAGTTGTCATTTGTGACGCTCAAAGGTTCTGATTTTGAAAATACTGCTCGTGAATTAGTAAAAGCCTGGCAGGAAACGCTGCATATCACCGTTGATCTGCGGGTGGTTGATCCAAATGATGCCTCGCAGAACGTTTTGCAATCCGTCTTGCGGCCGCGTGGCTTTGATGTACTACTGTATGAGTTGGTACTGGGTGGTGATGCCGATGTCTTTGCCTACTGGCATTCATCACAGGCTAATCAAAGTGGGCTCAACTTTGCTAATTATAATAGTGCCGTGGCCGATGATGCCCTCGCTGCAGGTCGCACTAAACAAAATGCCAAACAGCGAGTTAGCAAATATCAAGCGTTCACCAAGCATTGGCAGTCCGATGTGCCGGCTCTCGCATTATATCAAGTGCAACTGGACTATATTCACCTGTCTTCTGTTTCGACGCTCGGCGAGTCAGTGCGGCTCGTATATCCTACCGATCGGTTCGCTGACGTGATCTACTGGACCGTTCGCCGTGAATCCGTTTACAAAACACCGTAATCAGGTATAATGGTAAGTGGTCATGCGGGCGTGGCGGAATTGGTAGACGCGCTAGCTTGAGGGGCTAGTGAACGCAAGTTCGTGGAAGTTCAAGTCTTCTCGCTCGCACCAAATGTAACAGAGCGGCGCGTTGGCGGAGCGGTTACGCAGAGGTCTGCAAAACCTTTTAGACGAGTTCGACTCTCGTACGTGCCTCCAGGATTGTCGATAAAAGTTCTCTTGGGGAGCTACAATATAAGTGAAAATATTGAGTGAAATAAAGTTGAATTTGTAACTAAATTTTTGTATTTTGCGAAGGGAGAATAATTGGGGTTTATGTTTTCAATATCAGGTGCCGTATTATTTGGAGTTATAGCAATCATGACCGTTCTTGTTGCCTGCGGTTTGCCTCTGGGCGAATTTACCATGGGTGGGCAACATAAAATCTTGCCTAAGAACTTGAGGGTTGCAGCAGTCATTTCGGTGGCTATCCAAATTTTTGCCATGATAATTATTTTGCAAGCTGGAGGTTTTATTCCCTTGTGGTTGCCTTTTACGGTTACTAAATATATTTGCTTCTTCTTTGCCGCGTATCTATCTTTGAATACTATTATGAACATCATTTCAAAAAGTAAGAAAGAAAAATATGTAATGACTCCAATTTCACTTATAGCTGGAATATGTTTTTGGGTGACGGCATTTCAGATGTAATGGTAAAGCGCCTTAAGATAATTGTGCATGATTATTAAATGTAATTACCACCATGGATGTGTACAATTTGCTTCATAAATATAGTATACTATGGAGGTAGGCGCGAGTGGCGGAATTGGTAGACGCGAGGGACTTAAAATCCCTTGACCAAAAGTCGTGCGGGTTCGATTCCCGCCTCGCGCACCAGTGTGGTATTTGGAATTATTGTCTAGAATTAACATTCTGATGGAGAACGGTATATCTAGTACGATTAGAGCGCCGAAAACCTAGCCCTCCTGTTGCGCACCCTGCACTTGGTTGATATAATAAAGGGCACAACTAATAATAAAGGAGAATAGAACGTATATGGAAGTATGGTTGATTGTACTAATCGTCGTCGGTGTACTGTTGGTGCTGCTGGTCGGCTTTTTGATCGGTACTTACAATGGACTGGTGACACTGCGCAACCGTGTTGAGGAAGCATGGAGCGATATTACCGTGCAGCTCAAGCGCCGGACTGATTTGATCCCAAATCTAGTCAGCTCAGTCAAGGGCTATGCAACACACGAAAAAGAAGTGTTTGAAAAGGTCACCGAAGCGCGCTCAGCTATTATGGATGCAAAAGGTGTGGCTGATACAGCCCAGGCCGAGAATATGCTGGAAGGTGCTTTGAAGAGCCTGTTTGCTGTCGCTGAAGCATACCCAGAGCTAAAGGCTAATCAGAACTTTTTGCAGTTGCAGCAAGAGTTGGTTGACACCGAGGATAAAATTCAAGCATCACGCCGGTTCTATAATGGTGGCGTTCGCGATCTGAACACAAGGATTCAAAGGTTCCCAGCTAATATAGTTGCCGGCATGTTCGGCTTCCAGGCAAAAGAATTCTTTGAGGTTGCTGATCGAGCAAGTATTGAGAATCCAGTTGAGGTAAAATTCTAAAGCTAGAATATTCTGCGCCTGAACCTGAATCGCTCGCCTATTTTCGGCGGGCGATTTTTGATATAATGATCACATGTATAGTGCAATTTCTCATAACAAGCGAAATACCGTGCTGATCATGGCGGTATTTGTGGCAATTATCGGTGTGATTGGCGTGCTAGTTGGCATGTATCTCAAGAACTATTCGCTATCATTAATTATTGTTGGTTGCGCGTTCCTCTACGCATGGCTACAGTACTATATCGCCGGAAGTTTGGCCATGGCGATGAGTGGCGCACAGCGGATCGAAAAGAATGATGCACCGGAGCTATGGCGAGTAGTAGAAAACTTAGCAATTACTTCCGGTATGCCAATGCCAAAGGTATATATTATTGATGACCCTGCGCCGAACGCGTTTGCGACAGGCCGCGATCCAAAGCACGCCATCGTCGGCGCGACTACTGGGCTGCTAGAAATCATGGACAAGCGCGAACTAGAGGCGGTGATGGCGCATGAAATGAGCCACGTGCGCAATTATGATATTCGTGTCAGCATGATTGCTTTTGGGTTGGTAAGTGCGATTGGGCTACTCGCTGATATTGCACTCCGGATAATGATTTATGGTGATGATGACGATGGGGACAGTGGTCCAGCTGTCTATATCGTCGGTATTATAGTAGTAATCTTGGCACCAATTTTGGCAACGATTACGCAACTAGCAGTCAGTCGTCAGCGCGAGTATCTCGCAGATGCCTCAGGGGCACTCTTGACTCGCGATTCGGAGGGGCTGGCGATGGCGCTTGAGAAGCTACAAAGTTATGGTCGGCCAATGCGCAAGCAGAGCACCTCGACAGCGAACTTGTTTATGAATAATCCGCTGCGCCCTGGCTTTTTCTCAAAGCTATTTAGTACGCACCCGCCGCTTGAAGATCGAATTGCTCGCTTAAGGAATAATGCAACAAAGATGTAATTATGACGAAGCCAGCCAAAAAACAACATACCACACGGCGTAAACGAGCGGCAGCAAAAACGGATAATCACTCTGCAACAAAAAAGAACGTGTCGTTGAAGGAGAGAATTGGTAGGACTTGGCAGCAGCTGATGCGGCGCCGTCAAGCCTTTCTCCGCCGTCGGCCACACCGTAGTTTTCGAGTCACCAGGCGGCGTGACTATCGTCGTTCGCTCAAGCTGCCGGGTTACTTTGCACTAACGAACCAAGCATGGCAACTGATGCGACAACATTGGCGGATTTTTGTCGGATTGGCAGCGATATATGCGGTGCTAGGTGTGTTGTTGTCAGGGTTAATGTCACAAGATACGTATCAGCAACTCAAAGATACAATTAATGAAGCAAACCAAGAAGGAGCTTTGGGCGCTGTCATGCCGACATTGACGCTATTTGCCGGCGTAGTTACCAGCCAGCTCGGCGGCTCGACTGGCGGCGTGGCGTCATCGCAGCAGGTTGTTGGTACGCTGATCGGGCTGTATATATGGCTAACAACAATTTGGCTGGTTCGTGGCGTGGCTGCTGGCAAACGTCCAAAGATTCGCGATGGCCTCTATAATGCAGGCGCGCCAGTCATCGCCCTATCGGTTCTGGTGTTTATCGCACTTGTTCAATTGTTACCAGCGGCGATAGCGGTCATCATCTACGGAGCGGCGGACACATCGGGTATGTTACAGCAAACGGTCGTGTTAATGCTGGCGGCTGGTGCAGCTATATTAATTGTTACCTTGTCAATATACTGGCTGACGAGTACGTTATTTGCCATGGTAATTATCACGCTACCAGGGATGTATCCGCTGGAAGCGGCGCGGCTGGCCTCGGATGTTGTACTGGGACGGCGGATGCGGATCTTATTGCGATTGATGTGGCTACTGGTGGTGCTTGCCGTAGTTTGGGCCGTGGTGCTCATTCCGGTCATTATCATTGATGGTGCGCTCAAGGCGGCGATACCGGCGCTAAACTGGCTGCCACTAGTGCCGCTGGTAGCGTTAATGCTAGCGGCACTGTCAATCGTTGCTTCGGCGTGCTACATTTATCTATTCTACCGAAAGGTTGTTGCCGATGACAGCGCGCCAGCTTGACCGGCAGGCGGCCGAGCAACGAATTATCAAACTGCGAGATCTGATCAATGATTATCGCTATCACTATCATGTGCTCGACGAATCGATCATGAGTGAGGCGGCGGCTGATAGTCTGAAGCACGAATTGTCGCAGCTGGAAGAGCAGTTTCCTGAACTCATCACGCCAGATAGCCCAACTCAGCGGGTAGCGGGAAAAGCGCTCAGTAAATTTGCCAAGGTCCAGCATCAAACGCGAATGATTTCGCTGCAGGACGTGTTTGACCGGGCGGAGGTTGCGGTGTGGATACAGCGTATGCACAAAGTGCGCCAAGATATCACCGAAGAATTTTTGTGTGATATTAAAATGGACGGCCTAGCTTGCGCGCTGATTTATGAGGACGGTGTGCTGACGCGGGCCGTGACTCGCGGTGACGGGCTGGTCGGTGAAGACGTGACCATGAACGTGCGGACGATTCAAAATGTGCCGCTGACTCTGCGCGCTAACCAGCGATTTGCTCATTTTTTGCGTGGTCGAACGGAAATTCGTGGTGAAATTGTGATGCACAAGGCTGACTTTGCAGCATTAAATCAGCGTCGGCGAGCGGCCGGTCAGCCTGAATTTGCCAATCCGCGCAATTTGGCAGCAGGGACGATTCGCCAGCTTGATCCAAAACTCGTGGCAGAGCGTCCACTACATTTTGTTGGCTATGACATTATTCGCGACAACCTCGAGGACACGCCGACAATTGCCTTTGGCTATCAGATGATGAACGAGCTGGGCATCACCACCAGTCGGCAGACGCAAATTGTCTATGGCTTGGACGAGGTGATGAGCTATGTTAATCATCTGGATGAAGTTCGTCAGTCGCTGCAGTTTAACACTGACGGAGCGGTCATCAAGCTTAACGACCGGCGACAGTTTGCCGAGCTGGGTATTGTCGGCAAAACACCGCGAGCGGCAGTAGCCTATAAATTTGCTGCCGAAGAAGCCACGACCATTGTCCGCGATATCGTCATTTCCATCGGTCGAACCGGTGCGGCCACGCCAGTAGCGGTGTTTGACCCAGTGGTAGTGGCCGGTACGACGGTGCAGCATGCTAGTCTGCATAACGCCGACGAAATTGCCCGGCTGGATGTACGCCGCGGCGACACGGTGGTGATTTTCAAGGCGGGCGACATCATCCCGCAGGTGCAAACCGTACTGAAAGAATTGCGGCCAGCAGATGCTAAGCCAATTGATTATCCAGCAGAGCTGGCGCGCCAATACCCAGAGCTAGAATTTGTACGGCCAGCAGGCGAGGCGGTGTACCGCGTTAAAGGCTTGAGCGGTCCGCTGATTTTGAAGCGATCTCTGACGCATTTTGCGTCCAAAGGTGCCCTAGATATCGACACGCTGGGCGAGAAAAATGTCGAGGCACTAGTCGAGGCTAAGTTGGTCAAGGACTTGGCGGATATTTACCGGTTGACGAAAGATGATTTGCTGCAGCTGGAGCGCTTTGCTGATATCTCCGCGCAAAAACTCATTGATGCCATTGCTGCTAAGAAACAGCCAGCCCTGGAGCGATTTTTGTTCGGCCTCGGTATTCGTCATGTTGGCGCGCAGACGGCGATTGACCTCGCCAATAGGTTTGAGAGTATCGAAAAGTTACTGGCGGCGACTATTGATGAGCTGCGTGAAGTAGACGGCGTGGGCGAAATTGTTGCCGAGTCGATCGTGGCGTGGTTTGCTGATGAAGATAATGTGACGCTGCTCGAGAAATTTACTGACTTAGGTGTGACACCGCAGTTTAGTCAAAAATCCGACCACCTGGCTGGCCAAAGTTTCGTCATCACTGGCACCCTGCAGTCGATGGGGCGTGACGCCGCTGCTGAAAGAATCCGTAATCTGGGCGGCACCTTCCAAACCACTGTTGCAAAAGATACAACATATTTGGTAGCTGGCGGTAAAGTCGGCGCCAGCAAATTGAAAAAAGCCGAACAATACGGCACGAAAATTATTGACGAGCAGGAACTGATGCGTATGCTACAAGAATAAAGGGGAATATATATGATTCGATTTTACTTACAAAAACTAGTTCGCGATAAAGTCGTGAAAAAGTGTCTGGATGACGAAGAAGTTTTACATACGGAGTACCACACATTAGACAAGCAGGAATTTCGCCGTGAGTTGCTCCGCAAAGTTCACGAGGAGGCGGACGAGATTCCGCTGGGCGATAATCATCGTGATGAATCGCTCAAAGAGCTGGCTGATTTGCAAGAAGTCGTTGATGCGCTGCGCCAAGATTTTGGCTTTTCTATAGAACAAGTCCAAGAGGAAATGGCACGTAAAAAACAGGATAAAGGTGGCTTTTATAAACGACATTACATTACATATCATGATCTGGCGGACGATAGTAAATGGGTGGAAATCTTCCGCGCTCAGCCAGAGAAGTATCGCGAAGAAATGGTAGATAGCGAAGAGCAGAGCCATTCTGCAGGGATTAGCAAAGGTATATACCGGCACAGCAAATCAGGCAAGCTATACGAGGTGATCGGCATCGCATTGGAAACTGAGACAGAAGAACTCTTAGTAATTTACCGACCTCTCTATGAAAATGAATATGAACTATTTGCCCGCCCTGTCAGCATGTTTACGGAAACAGTAGTGTTAGACGGAAAATCGGTGCCGCGATTTCAGAAAATAGCCTCCAAAACTCGGGTGTAAGTGTGATGAAGACAGTTACGTTCATCACTAGCAATCAACATAAAGCAGATGCCCTGGCGCGCGTGCTAGATTTGCCGCTAGCACACCGGGCAGTTGATCTAACGGAGATTCAATCAACGAGCTTGGAAGAGATTGTTGAGCATAAGGTTCGCCAGGCGTATATGGTCGCCAAATGTCCGGTTCTGGTCGAGGATGTGGCGCTTGAATTTACGGCGCTCGGTGGACTGCCGGGTCCGTTTATCAAGTTTTTTGTCGAGGCGCCGAACGGCTTAGAGCATCTCTGTCGGATGCTTGATGGTTTTGACGACCGATCGGCGGTGGCGGCGTGTGTGTTTGGCTACTACGATGGTGAGCAGATCAAATTGTTCCGCGCTGAACTTGGTGGTGTCATCGCCAAGCACCCTGCGGGCAACGGTGGTTTTGGCTGGGATAAAATATTTTGTCCGGATGGCTACGAGGGCAAAACGCGCGCCGAATTAACACCAGATGAGGACGCCGGCACTTTCAAACCAATTGCTGCTGTCCGTCAATTTCTCACCACACTAAAATAAGAAATGCTATAATAAACCCCATGACAAAACACATCAATCTCGTTACCGGTAACCCACGTAAAATCGAGGAAGCGACGGCCACGCTTAGCCAATACGACATAGCGGTGGAGATTATTAATCTCGCTATCGATGAGATTCAACACCGTGATCCATTGAAAATTACCGAGGCTAAAGTTCGGGCGGCGTACGAGAAGGTTGGCGAGCCGGTTGTTGTCAATGATAGTAATTGGGAAGTGCCCGCGCTCGGTGGCTTTCCGGGTGGCTACATGAAGGATATCGCACACTGGTTGACGCCCGAGGATTTTCTGGCGCTGCTACGAGACAAAGATGATTGGCAAATTATCCTGCACGATGTTATCGCCTATTACGACGGGCATAATCTACAGACATTTATCTTTGATCAGTCGGGGAAGTTTGTCGCTCCGCCGCGTGGCAAGAGTGGTGCGTCGGTCAACAAGATTATTACGATGGATGGCAGTAACGGCCTGACGATGTCCGAGGTGTTTGATCGGCGCGACCAAGGCTTGGCGGTCGAGACCGACACGCTGCAGCAATGGCATCAGTTTGCGCAGTGGTATGTCACCCAGTAGTCTTCGTCGCTAGGAGTGCACCCCGCGCCATACTGGCAGTGATGAGCGTGGCGCCAATCACATCATCAACGCTGGAGCCGCGAGATAAGTCGCTGATCGGCCGGGCAAAACCCTGCAAGATCGGCCCGTACGCATGACCGCCAGCTAGGTGCTCGGCTAGCTTGTAAGCGATATTACCAGAATCAAGATCAGGAAACACAAGGACATTAGCCCTGCCGGCAACCGGACTGTCTGGTGATTTTTTCTGGCCGATAGCCGGGATGATTGCCGCGTCTAATTGCAGCTCACCATCAATGAGCATATCGGGCCGTTTGGTCCTGACGAGCTGCAGTGCCTGGGTGACGAGCTCGACACTGTCGCCGCCAGCGCTGCCTTTTGTTGAGTATGACAGCATAGCCACGCGCGGCTCCCAGCCAAGCGACGCCGCACTATCCGCCGAGGCCATAGCGATTGCTGCCAGCTGCTCGGCATTTGGCTGAATGTTCATACCACAGTCAGCAAAGAGTAGCAGCCCCTGTTCGCTGCCTTGAAACTGCGGGATATCCATCACGAAAAAGCTGGACGCATACCGAACATCGGGCGCCAGTCCAACAATTTTCAGTCCAGCACGCAGCACGTCTTTTGTTGGATGATCAATTCCGGCTACCATAACGTCAGCTTCGCCGCTATTGAGCATCGTTGCACCGCGACTGATAGCGTCATCTTCCCTATCAAGCAACACCGGCTGCACTGCGCCGCTTTCTTCTAGCGCGTGTGCTGCCTGCTGGATAATGTGATTGTCACCCTCGGGAAACACCACACGCGGTGGGTTTAAGGCGAGGGTTTTTGCTAAGTCTCGTATGTGCTGATTCATAAGTATAGTATAATGGAATTATGGAAGAATTGACAATTGAACGTGCATCCCATATCACCGAATCTGATGTGGCAGACATCACCAACCTTATTGCGGCGCTTACCAGCAAGCCACATCCGGCTGACGCCGAGTTATTGCAGCAGATTATCGACTCGCCGAGCCATGTGTTGCTGCTGGCACGGTTATCAGGCAAAGTTGTTGGCATGGCAACGGTGGCGTTATTACTGGGGCCGGCTGCTGGGCGCAAGATCTACCTTGATGACTTCGTTGCTGATCCGACTGTCCAAGGCAAGGGTGTTGGTTCTCGACTTTGGGACGCTGTCATTGACTGGGGCCACGAGCAGGGTGCTTTGAAATTAGAGTTTACATCGCGCCCAGAGCGTGAAGCAGCGCAGCAATTCTACTTGAGGAAGGGTGCAGTCGTGCGCAGTACTAACGCTTTTGCTAAGGAATTGTAGATAAATACCGGACAAACCTCTTGTGCTTTTTAGCAAAAAAGCGCATAATATCGTTAGAGCTGGTACGCATAGGGGCGTTTCCTATGCTGCCATCCAAAACAAACACACGAAATTGCCCCGGGTGGGCGCGTAACAGCTCTTTTTTGTTCGTCGAGTGGCGCGTTTGACAGCGCTTATGGTATGATAAAGGGGATGTTCAAGAAGTCGTTTGAGAAAAAAATGATACGCTATGTTCGGCAATTTTTTGCTGACCATGCTGATGTCAAGTTGATCGCAGTGACCGGAAGCGCTGGTAAAACGAGTGCTAAAACGGCGATTGCTACCGTGTTATCGCAGCAGTTTGCTGTCGCCATGCACGCTGCTGAGCCAACATCACATTTGCAAACGCTTCTCCAGATCATGGGTGTGCGCTACCCTGAAAATCGTCCAGAGGAGAAGTGGGGGTTTTGGCACCGCCGCAAGATGATGCGAGCTGTCAAAAAGCGTGCTCGCGTTGAGCACCCCGAAGCGCAGATCATTGTCCAAGAGTTCAGCCCAATGCAACCTGGTTTTAATGCATGGTTTCAGCAGGTTATTTTGCCGGACATGGCCGTCGTGACGTCAGTAACCTCTGGTCGTATGCGGGTTGAGCATACCGTTGATGAGGTAGCTAGCGAGATGTTGACATTGGCAAATAACACTCGTTTTGCAGCTATTAACCGAGATGACATTGACGGTCGATTTGCCGCATTTTTGACGAATCCCCAAATGACGACATATGGCACCAGCGAAGTCGCTGAGTATTATTTTGAGCAGCAGGATTTCTCGCTGGAGCACGGTTATGTCGGTAAAATTATCGGCCCGGAATATCCTGATGGCATCGCAGTGACGCTGCCGCTACTTGGTGAGCATAATCTGCGGCCAGCGGTCGTGGCGATGCTCGCTGGGGTGCGGATGGGTATGACGAAAGAATTAATCGAAAAGGGTTTGAGTCAGTTACGTCCACTACCGGGACGGATGCAGGTACTTCGTGGTGCGGATCAGACGATTTTGATTGATGATAGCTATAGCTCATCGCCGCTGACGGCATTGTCAGCATTGCAAACGTTGTATAGTCTCGAAGTGCCGCAGCGCATCGTGGTGTTTGGCAATATGAATGGTCTGCGCAAGGACACTCAGGCCGGCCACGCGAGGCTCGGCGCCCAGTGTTCACCGGACGAATTGGATTGGGTGGTGACCGTTGGCGAGATGGCTAATCAATATCTGGCGCCGGTAGCACGTCGTCGCGGCTGTCAGGTCAAGGAGTGTCGCGATGCACTAATGGCCGGTGGATTTGTGCGCGAGAAACTTCACGCTGGCGGGGTAGCCCTCTTTAAAGGTTCAAGCGGCGGTGTTTGGCTCGAAGAAGCGATTAAGATTAATTTACACAGCACCGAGGATGAGAAAAAGTTGGTACGCCAGTCACCTGACTGGATCAAGCGAAAGAATGAATTTTTCTCACGCTTTCGTGGATGATACAATGGAAGTATAACGAGGAGGAATATGGATAATAGTAAGGCCAAGAACAGCAAGAAAACGCCAGCGCGTAAAGCTGCAGCAGCACCGTCAGCAACCCCGAAATCAACAGCCACATCACAATCAACGGCGACTTCATCAGTAGCGACCAACCAGCCAGCATCACAATCGCCGATCATGAATTCGGTTGTGCCGCCGAAAAAGAAAACAGGTCGTATCATCGGTATTGTTATTGGCCTCATTGTGCTGCTACTAGCTATCGCTGCGGTATTATTGTACTTCTTTTGGTGGCAAAATCCGCAGAAAATAGTAACTGATGCAATAGTCAATTCCTTCCAGGTTAAAAAAGCAGTTTCCTCGGGTAAACTTGTTATGAATCTTGGTGATAGTAATAAAGTTGACATCAAGCTCAAAGCCGCCGCCGATGCACCAAAATCAAAAACCGAAGCTACGATCAAGTTAGCTATTAACGGCATGGAGACTAAGCGTGACATTGTACTCATGATGGTAGTTGATGGCGCTAAAAATACCACGTATATCAAGGTTGATCATTTAAAGGACATCATGCGCCAGATGGCGGAAACGATCATCAAGGCTAAAGAACAGGCGGCACCACCGAACGCGCAGTCGACGGCACTGCGCGACCAAGTTCTCAAGAATATTGACGAAAAATTCGACAAGCTTGAGGGCAAGTGGCTTAAGCTATCGCCTGATGATTTTGAATCATCGCACGGCAGTAATGATAAATGTTCACGGGAAGTCTACGATCTGATTCATAATGATCAGCAGGCGCGTAATGAACTAATCGATGCATATCGCAAAAATAGTTTTATAACCGTGAAAAAGGATGCTAAGATTGAGCCGCGTGACGGTGCGCCCGGTTTTGAGATTGATCTGACCTCAGACGGTAAAATGTTTGATAAGCTACGTGCATTTGTCGACTCTCTGAGAGAGACGAAACTTGGCAAGAAAATCAAAGAATGCTACGGAGACCAGGCCTTCAACGCGGTAACAAAAGCCACCCCGCCAGAGGGGCTGCCTACGCTGCGTGTTTGGGTCGACTCATGGTCGCATCAACTGAAAGCGATTGAGATTAAGGCACACGGTTCAGATGACGACAAGAGTCGGAACATCGCCATAGATATGACATTCGACTATAGTAAGTCGGAACAAATTGATATACCATCAAACGCCAAAAGTTTCAAATCAGTACTTCAAGATTTTCTTGGCTCATCACCACTATCACCATTTGCAGGAGGTGATACATCGACAGGCGCGAGCGATGGAGATACGAATATTAGCGTCGAGAGATGATATACTAAGGGGTATGAGACGCTACAATCCGACAGAAATTGAGAAAAAATGGCAAGATACATGGGAGGCTGACGGCACCTACGTCACTGACCTTGGTGATACGACACACCCAAAGTACTACAGCCTCAGTATGCTCCCTGGTATCACTGGAGCTGGCATTCACATCGGTCACGGTCGGACGTTTCAGTTTGCTGACATCAAAGCGCGCCTGAAGCGCCAACAGGGCTATAATGTGTACCATCCAATTGGTTGGGATAGCTTTGGCCTCCCCGTAGAAAATTACGCCATCAAGGTTGGTAAAACGCCGCGCGTAGCGCATGACGAAGCCAAGGCTCATTTCATCGCCCAGTTGAAGCGACTCGGATTTAGTTATGACTGGTCAAAGGAAATTTCTACTGCTGATCCAGAGTACTACAAATGGACGCAGTGGATTTTTACGCAGCTATACAAGCACGATTTGGCATACCAAAAGGAGCAACCGCAATGGTGGTGTGATACTGATAATACCGTGCTGGCTAACGAGCAGGTTGAGGGCGGCAAATGTTGGCGCTGCGGCAATCCTGTGACCAAGCGCAACCTCAAGCAGTGGTTTTTCCGCATCACGGCATATGCTGATGAGATGTTGGAGGCGACCGATGACCTAGACTGGACGGACATGGTCAAGACTATGCAGAAAAACTGGATTGGCCGGTCGGTCGGTGCAGAGGTTGAGTTTGCAGTTGAAGGCCGCGATGATGTTATAACTGTTTTTACCACGCGTCCCGATACACTGTTTGGTGCAACGTACGTGGCACTAGCGCCAGAACATCCATTAGTACCTCAGCTGGTTAATGCTGATACGCGCCAAGCAGTTGAGGCCTATGTGATGGCAGCGCAGCAGAAATCCGACGTCGAGCGCCAGGAGAACAAAGACAAAACCGGCGTATTCACTGGCAGCTATGCTATCAATCCAGTCAACGGCCAAAAGCTGCCAATCTGGGTGGCTGACTACATTCTCGGCGGTTACGGTACTGGTGCGATCATGGCGGTGCCGGCGCATGATGAACGCGACTATGAATTTGCGAAAAAGTATGACCTACCGATTGTCCAAGTAGTGGCTGAGTATGAGGAATTATCTGAAGGCCCGGGTGCAGTACGTGCTGACGTTGAGCAAATTGAACGACCGGTTGTCGATGCGATTATCACTCGGGCTGACGGCAAGTATCTATTGCAGATTGAGGGAGACGATCACGTACACTTTGTTGGCGGCGGCGTCGATGCAGAAGATAAATCGCTTGAGGATGCGCTGCGCCGTGAAGTCCGAGAGGAGACGGGTTATGTCAATATTGCGTCAATTCGCCAGGTTTCACCGATTATCGCGCGTAATGGTTATCGGCATACAAAGAATAAAAATCAAAAAACGTGGGGAGCTTTCTATGAAGTCATGCTCGCCGATGATACGCAGATAGAGAGCGAGATTGAGAGCGGTAAACATACCGTCGAGTGGGTTGATAAGGATGAGGTTGAGAAGCGCATCAAATGGGAGCATCACCTTCTCGGGTGGCGCGCCTACCTCTCTGGGCGGAAAGATGAATTTAGTGCTAAAGAAGGTGTGCTTGTCAATTCTGGTGCCTTTGATGGTGTGCCAACAAGCGACGCCCGCGAGCAAATCGTAGCGTGGCTGGAACAGCAGGGATCTGGTCGCGGTAAAACTACTTACAAAATGCGTGACTGGTTGATTTCTCGCCAGCGGTACTGGGGTGCACCAATTCCGATGGTTCATGTTGATGGTTTCGGGCCAATCGCTGTGGCGGACGAATGCTTGCCGGTGATTTTGCCAGAGGTCGAGAACTTCAAACCAACGGGCGGTAATACGTCGGTCCTAGAGCAAGTTGATGATTGGGTGCGCGTATGGGTTGATGTTGAAACGGGTAAAACCGTGCCGATCACCGAACCGAAACCAGCGGGCGACAATTGGCATGAGGGCCGACGCGAAACTGATACACTGGATGGCTATGCCTGCTCCAGTTGGTATTTCCTGCGTTATCTTGATCCACACAATGACGCTAAGGCGTGGGATCCAGCGCGCATCAATCATTGGATGCCAGTCGATTATTATAACGGTGCCGACCACGCCGTGGCGCACCTGCTGTACAGTCGTTTTTGGATGCGCTTTTTCTACAAACTTGGTTTAGTGCCGACGCCAGAGCCATTCAAGCGGATGATGTACAATGCCTACATCATGGCGCCCGATGGCCAAAAGATGTCTAAGTCGAAGGGCAATGTCATCGATCCGATGGAGATTATGGATAGCGGTTACGGCGCTGACGCACTGCGCGTATACGAGATGTTTATCGCGCCCTACGATATGGATGCACCGTGGGATCCGCGCGGGGTGCCGGGGACGTATCGATTCTTGAATAGAGTGTGGAATGTGGTGCAGGAGTTTGTTGAGGCGGCTACATTACCTTCTCTGACAGAGGCTGTGGAGTGTTCGCGAATAGCGGACGCTTCAGCCGAACGCTTGCGAGAAATCTCCAGTGGAGATTTGAGCGAAGAGTGTACTCTGGAAGAGGATGGTGATGTAGTCGCGGAACTACTTCGCCTCACTCATCTCACTATCAAAAAAGTCACTCATGACATCGAGGACGAGAAGTTCAATACAGCCGTAGCGGCGATGATGGAAATGGTCAATGGCCTATACAAGCTCAAGGAGTCGCACGGTATTCAAGCATCGGAAACATGGCGGTTTGCCCTAGAAAGCTTGCTACAAATCTTGGCGCCATTCGCACCGCACATTACTGAAGAGTTGTGGCAGGAATTAGGTCATACTGATACTATCCACATCAATCACTGGCCAAAGTGGGATGAGAAATATCTGGTGAGTGATGTGATGACGATCATCGTTCAGGTCAATGGTAAGCTTCGATCAAAGCTGGAGCTGCCGGTTGATGCCGATAAAGAGGCGATTGAGCAACGAGCGCTCGATGACGAAAAAGTTCGCGCCTACCTCAATACTCGGGCACCGAAGAAGGTGATTTATGTACCGGGGAAGTTGGTGAATATTGTTGTCTAGATGTTATGCTATTTAAGCATCAAGTAGTGAGGCTTTTTTGCCGTTAATGCACACGAGATTGTCTTTATTGTTGGAGTTTAATCCTATTCCTGGCATAGCTTGGCCGGCAGTGCTTTCAGTTATACAAATCCATTGTCCACTGTTTGGATTGTCATTACGCCAGACACCATCAGTCACATCGACCTCTAGTTTTCCCGTTGACGTAAAAGTTGCTAAAAGGTTATCATCGGTGACTCCGCCAGTATCGCGTATTTGGGCGCTGCCTTCCACGATAAGGGTTCCGGTGTCGGCAATATGATTCATTGATTCCTTCTCGGCACTACCTAAGTGCTGAGCGGTAAGGTTGCACCCAAATGTAACCATTGCCACGCCTACGGCTGTAGCGCCCACCGTAGCTAATGTGCCGCGCCGCTTTGCTGCCTGCTCTGGTGTTTTTGGGGTTGTCTCAGCGATCCAGTTGTGTAATAAATTGTGCATCTTAAAATAATCCTTACGTAATAGTTAGATACAGTTCCTTAATACTACCATAAAAACTGTATAAAGTCAATAATACCCCCGCGACAGCCTATTACTATTGCCTCGCACCATCCACTAATTAGATTTATCCAATGTATGTAGATATAATTGATAAAGGTTCTGCAGTATTTTTGTTCGAATATACCAATTGAAATAAGGAGTAGTTATGGAAAAGAAAAGTAAAAGGTGTGGCTGGGCAAATGATAATCAGCTTGAACAGGAATATCATGACGAGAAGTGGGGCATTCCTGTATTTGAGGATAAAGAATTATTTAAGATGCTTTGTTTAGAGGGAATGCAGGCAGGACTTAGCTGGGCTACTGTGCTAAAGAAAATGGGATCACTCTGTGAAGCCTATGATGATTTTGACCCTGAAATAGTTGTAACCTATGATGAAAAAAGGGAAGCAGAGCTTCTTCAAAACAAAGGAATTATACGTAATCGTTTGAAAGTGAAATCTGTTGCAATTAATGCAAAAGCCTACTTTAAGGTGTGTGATGAATTTGGCTCATTCAGCAGTTATGTATGGGGATTTGTAAACCATAAGCCGATTATCAATTCTTGGAAATCAATAGAAGAAGTCCCTGCAAAAATAGAGCTGTCAGACAAGATAAGCAGAGATTTGAAGAAAAGAGGCTTTAAGTTTGTCGGCTCCACCATCGTATATGCGTTTATGCAAGCAGTAGGAATGGTTAATGATCACCTGTTGGATTGTGATTTCAGGAGAGCGGAGCGGGACTGATAACGAAGAGAATAGCCAAGAGAGTTACTGAGCCGGGTGCAAGGGTTGGTAAAACAGCCATAGAGTATATATCCCCTTGAGAAATCTATTAAAAACCGGTATAATGAAGCCCAAGTGTTACGATAAACTGAAATAAAGGAGATTTTTCTATGGCACAACCAAAAAAGCAGAGCAGTCCGCGCAAGACCGGTCTGCGTCGCAGCCACTTGGTACTGAAATTAGCACGCCGCGTCAACGGGACGTCACCAGTGAAGGTCAAGACGACCAAACGTGAGACTGGTAGCAAGAGTACAAAATAAACTAACACGAACAGGAACGTTTTTGTCATGGCTTCAAACCGTCACTTGGGACGAATCGTCGCATTGCAGACGTTATACGAGATTGAGTTTCGCCAGGAAGTTGGCGACAGCGAGGTTAATGTCGCCGATATCTTGACGCGCAATCTTGAGAAATACAAATCGTCGGTCGATGATGTTGAGTTTGTGCGGGGTTTGATCGATGGCGTTACCGCGCACAAGACAGAGCTTGATGATAAACTTCGTCCGCTGGCGCCAGAATGGCCGATTGAGCAGATATCGCGAATTGATCGGGCGGTGCTGCGGCTGGGACTCCATGAACTACTGTTCTCACGGGCAACCGTGCCGCCAAAAGTGGCTATCAACGAAGCAGTGGAACTTGCAAAAACGTTTGGTTCGGATAACTCAGGGAAATTTGTGAACGGTGTGCTCGGCACAGCGTATCGCTCCCTTCAAGAGGATGCCGATGAAGACAAGCAGCTTTGATCATATTAAGAAATATTTTGGCGGTCGCAAAAAACCGTCAATCCAAGAAATAGTTCGCGAGCCAACCGCCGGCGGTGTGGTATTCCGACGCAATAAAAAAGGCGATGTTGAGTTCCTGCTCTACCAAGACGCACGGGATCGCTGGACAATTCCTAAGGGTCACGTTGAGCCCGGCGAGACAGCACAGGCCGCCGCCAAGCGTGAGGTCGGCGAGGAGGCTGGCCTCAAGAATATCGAGGTGTGCGGCTGGCTGGGTAAAATTAATTTTCGCTACCGCCGGCTCGATAAGTTAGTGCTAATTTCACAGCAAGTATACCTGATGAAGGCGCTGAATCCCGACGAAAAACTGCAAAAAGAAGACTGGATGAATGGTCTCAAGTGGTTTACGTTTCATGAAGCTTTGGATGAAATTGAGTACGAGGATATTGGCAAGCTGATCCTGCTCGCCATGAAGCGAATCAGGCAGGAGAATCTATAGATGAGCGGGATGAATACGGCGCCGTATCAGGAATTTGCGCGCGAGAAGCTGGGGTTTGAGTTTACAAACATTGAGCTACTCGTGACCGCCTTGACGCACCGCAGTTATGTCAATGAACACAGAAAATCAGTTCACGAGCATAATGAACGGCTGGAATTCTTAGGTGATGCGGTGTTAGAGCTAGCAGTAACGGAATATTTGTTTACGAACTTTTCTGAGCCAGAAGGTATTTTGACAGCGTGGCGGGCGGCGCTGGTGCGGACAGAAAGTATCGGCAGTGCGGGTGATGCCTTGGGCTACGGGCCGCTGATCCGTATGTCGAAGGGCGAGAAAAATGGCTCGGATCGGGCGCATTTACAGATTCTGGCTAATGCTTTTGAGGCGGTAATTGGCGCAATTTATTTGGAGCGCGGCTTTGATGATGCGCGCAATTTTATCCAGAAATATATCATTGTTAAGTTGGATGGTATTTTACAGTCAGGTAGTTGGCGCGACCCAAAGTCATATTTGCAGGAAATTTCTCAGCGTGTTGATGGCCAGACGCCAGTATATAAAGTTTTAGGCGAGGAAGGTCCTGATCATGATAAGGTATTTACGCTCGGGGTATTCGTCGGCGAAACGCTGATAGGGCGCGGCACCGGTCCGTCCAAACAAATTGCTCAGCAGCAAGCCGCCCGCCAAGCGATCGCTCGCTATCAAGCGGCTGAATCCGAGCAGTGATTATACCTTTTCTCAGCATCTAACCGGTGCTATAATCAAAAGAATGAGTAACACAATTTTTAAACGTACCAAAATCCTAGCAACTATCGGTCCGGCAACGATGAGCCAGGATAAAGTCAGTCAACTTATGCAGGCCGGTGTCAATGGCTTTCGTCTAAATTTCAGCCACGGTAGTTATGATGAGCGGCGCGAGCAAATCAATTGGATTCGTACAGCCAGCCGCGAGCAGGGCAAGCCAGTTGCCATTCTCCAGGATCTCCAGGGTCCGAAAATTCGCCTCGGTATTCTCAAAGACAATATGCTGACGGTGCGGGCTGGTGATATGTTGACGCTTGATTCATCAATCACGGAACATGACGGTAGCTCCAATCTGCCTGTCCAATATAACCTCGCTGAAAAAATGAAAGTCGGCGAGCCGCTGTATATGTTTGATGGCAAGATCAAGTCGATCGTTCGTGAAATTACCAGCCCAACGGCTATCACGGTGGAAGCGCAGAATGATGGTTTTTTGATGAGCCGCAAGGGTCTGAACTTACCGGATACTGATTTTGGTGGGGATATCTTGACGCCAAAAGATATCGCCGATATTGAGTGGGCAGCTAGTCAAGATTTTGATTATGTGGCGCTTAGTTTCGTGCAGACAGAGGATGACATTATCGATCTACGATCGCGGTTGACAGCGCTGGGATCAGATGCGTATATCATTGCCAAGATCGAGACGAAATCAGCAATTGCTGATGAGCATCTGGAGGAGATTGTCAAGGCCAGTGACGGCGTCATGGTAGCGCGCGGCGACTTGGCGGTGGAAGCTGGAGCAGAGATCGTGCCGGTTATCCAGCGGCGTATTATCGCACTTTGCCGCAAACACTCCAAGCTCAGTATCGTCGCGACGCAGATGATGGGTAGCATGGTTGACAATCCTGAGCCATCTCGCGCTGAAGTAAGCGACGTTGCTAATGCTGTCATCCAGGGCGCCGACACGGTGATGTTGTCGGATGAAACAGCCAATGGTAAATATCCGATCGAGACAGTACAGGCGATGCGCCGGACGATTATGTACACCCAGGAGCATAGTGATGTCATGGCAGTTGAGCCAGGTGAAAAGCGCCGCAAGCATGACGCGCTACTTAGCTATACGGCAGCACGGCTCGCCACAGAGCTCAAGGCGCGGGCAATTATTGCCGAGACCAGTACGGGTGTAACTGCGGTGAATGTCGGTGCCTTTCGGCCGAATATGCCGATTATCAGCGTTACCGATAGCCAGAAAACGGCCCAGAAATTAGCGTTAAGTTATGCCACGCGTTCATACGTTCGCCCAAGTGGTCTGGGTTCGGCCAATAAATTAGCAGAAGAATTGAAGGCCGAAGGTTACTTTGGCGAGGATCCAGTGACGTTGGTATTGGTTAGTGGCCATCAACCGGGCCGGCCGGGCAAGACCGATAATATCCAGATTCGGACAATGGAGTAGGACGAGAAAAGGGTGGGCAGATTTTTCAAGCAAACAATTCGTGACGTTAATCTCCGCGGGCTGACCGTCCTGGTGCGGGTTGATTATAATGTGCCCTTGACTGCGACTGGTGGGATTGCCAGTGACTTACGAATTCGCGCTAGTTTGCCGACCCTATGCTATTTATTAGAGCAACGCTGCAAGATTGTTTTGATGAGTCACCTCGGGCGGCCAAAGGGGGTCGACCCGGCATATAGCCTGCGTCCAGTGGCGCGTCGACTGGCTGAGCTGCTTGGGCAACCAGTGCAGTTTATTGATGGTTGTGTCGGTGATAAGCTTCGTCAAACAGTGCGGCATATGGCGGCTGGTGATATATTGATGCTAGAAAATCTGCGGTTTTATGACGAGGAGTCGCGTGATGATATGGTGTTTACTAGGGCAATTGCCAGGGCAGTGCGACCAGATTACTTTGTGCAGGATGGCTTTGCGGTGGTGCATCGAGCTCATGCCAGTACCCACGCGATTACGCTATACGTTCCGGGGCTAGCCGGTGACCTATTGGTGCACGAATACACCACGCTAACTGCAGCGATGTCGCGTCCAGCGCATCCACTAGTGGCGATTATCGGTGGAGCGAAGATTGCTGATAAGATTGCGCTGATTGAGCGGCTGATTGATAAAGCCGACACGATTCTCATCGGTGGGGCAATGGCCAACACTTTCCTCGCCTATCGTGGCTACAGGATGGGTCACAGTACGATTGAGTCGGATCAAGAGCAGGTGCTGGCGGCCATCTACCGCCGTGCTGCTGATAAAGTTGGTGAGGAACGGGTCGATCAGTTTTTGCGGCTGCCTAGCGACGTAGCGGTGGCTTTATCACCAGAAACATCGGGTGATCGCCATGAGGTGTTGGTTGATGGGATCGGTGACGATGAGATGGCGCTAGATATTGGCACTGAGACAATGGCGCAATTTGCCTCGGTGATCGCCTCGGCGAAAACAGTCATTTGGAATGGGCCGCTGGGGTATTCGACTAATCGGTTGTTTGCTCGGGGGTCAGCTCGGATCGCCGAAGCCATTGTGCAAAATCGCGGCGTTACCTCAATTATTGGCGGTGGCGATACGGCGGAGTTTGTCCTTGGGTGGGATGGACATGATGGCAGGCAATTTTCGCATATTTCTACTGGTGGCGGAGCGAGCCTCGAGCTAATGAGCGGCAAAAAATTACCGGGTGTGGAAAGTTTACTAGACGCGCACGGACTAAAATGATACACTAAGCATAAGCATTATGACGCGAAAAACACTCATTATCGGCAACTGGAAGATGAACCTCACCATGCATGAGGCCAGTTTGTATTTACATAAACTCATGGAGCAGCTGCCAGTGCGTCGTGACGTCGAGGTGGTGGTGGCGCCAACGATGTTGACCTTGCAGAGCTTAAGCTTGCAGGTCAAGCGTCGGATCGTCAAGCTCGCTGCTCAAAATTGCTACTGGCGCGATCACGGTCCGTACACCGGCGAAGTGCCAGCATCGCATTTGCACGGTATGGTTGATTATGTCATTATTGGTCACTCCGAGCGGCGACATATATTTATGGAGAGCGACAAGGATATTCGTTTCAAGGTGCAGGCGGCACTGCGCAATCGGCTTCAACCAATCCTCTGCATTGGTGAAACAGCACACGAGCGGACGCTAGGCGAAACGCGTGAGGTGCTCCAGGATCAGATTGTAAACGGTCTCGCAAATATAACGGCCGAGGAAATAGATCATGTGGTAATCGCCTACGAGCCGGTCTGGGCAATCGGTAGCGGCGAGTATGCACAGCCAGGCGATCTCGCTAAGGCGCTCAAGGTAATTCGTCAGCAAATTACGCATTTATTTGGCAGGGAAGCAGCCGAAGCGGTGCGCGTAGTGTATGGCGGCAGTGTTTCGGTTGACAACGCCGGTGATTACCTCGCGGTGGCAGGACTTGATGGACTACTGATCGGCGGAGCAAGTCTGGACGCATATCAATTTACGGAGATAGTAAAAAAGGCGCATAAGGAATAGGGGGGGCTTATGTCAGACATTGATTTTGACGAACTTGATCGGGCAGTGACGTCACTAATGCAAAAACGGGCAGAAAAAGAAGCGGCTCAGCAGACAGCTGATAGTAATACAGGTGTAGCGACATCGACAACACCCGTGACTGGTAGTGCTAAAGACACGGAGGATGCATCATCACCGGCACCAATTTCGCAGCCAGTTCAGCCGGCGGTCAGCTCATCGCAGTCTAAGTCGCCAGTAGCGCTGCCTTCGGTGCCACAGGTGAGCCCTCAGCCTCAGCCAGCCGCATCGCCTACGGTGTCATTATCGATTGCATCAAGTGCAGCGGTGCCCACCACACCACACCCGACTGAGCAGCCAGAGCCAACATCAACGCCGACACAGCCATTACCGTCTACCCCCATGCCTTCTTCGCCGGCAACATCAGTAACTTCTGTCTCATCAACCCCATCCTCGCCTGCTGCAGCGCCATCGACACCGATTCCACCGCTCACCATCAAGCCGCTGACACCATCGTCATCGACTGCTTCATCGCCATCAATGCCGACACCAGTGTCTGCACTGGTAGCTTCGTCTGACTCGACATCTCTATCCCAATCTCCATCTCCAGCTTTAGCGGCTATATCTCCATCACCATCACCGACTCCTGATATAAATAAGCCGTCGGTCTCAGTCGAGGCAACACGGTCATCAACCCCATCCGATGCACCGATACCTACCGAACCACCAACGACCAAAATAACACCGGTATCAGCTGCCGTCCCAATTTCTATTACAAAGCCAGAGCCAAAGCCTGCATCGAGGCTAACACTCGAGCCAATACCATCATTTAAAACAACCTCATCACCGGTTTCATCGCCATCTATCTCAAGCTCAGAGTCACCAGCACAGTCATCGGCACCAGCGTCTACCCCCGACGAGTCACGTGGCGAGCCGCAGGAAAAACCATCCACCACGCCACGCCCGACTGAGCAGCCAGAGCCAACATCAGTGCCGACACAGCCATCGCCATCCACCGAGGTGACCTCACCAGCAACAGAGGCTAATGGCTTTCCGCATGCTGCCGCAGAAACCAAACCAGCTATTATATTTCCGGATAGTAAAGTATCAGATAAAAAGACCGAAAAGATCGATGAGCAGACCAGTTCAGACACATCATCGGATAAGCCGGCTGACACTCCCGTAGTAAAGCCGACTGGTGATGTTTCGGAGACAAAACATGATGACGAGCCTACTATTGCTCCATCGCCGGCTATATCTCGTCGACCATCTGGCCGTTTTATGGACGTTGTGCACCCGTCGTCTGTTATGCGTGGACACAGTATTCATCAGCCGCGCACTGGTGTGACGCTTCAGCCAACTGGCTCATATCTCTCTGGTCGAACTGGCAGTGATGGCCAGCAGGGTGTTAACATGGCTGAAACTACTGAGGACGCGTCAAGTGATATGATGGCGGATGATAGCACTGCTCGCTCACCGGAGGCTGGTCGCGAGATGAAGCGCCGGCCAACGCGCCTTGTCCTGCAGCCCGATCCATCACATGTGGCTGAAGGTCTAACATCGGATAATGTGTCACTCAATACCAAAGATGTACCCGACTATGAATCGATGGCCAGTGAGGCCGAGGCTAGTACCGATAGTGCGTTTATCGAGGAGGGCTTGCTGGCAGAAGATGCTCCAAGCGAGGTAGTTGACAGTGAAGGGTTGACCATGGATGAACTGACGGCTGATGATGATCATCTAGTGACCGATGATGAAGATTCGGTGGAACACCACGATAAAACAAGTGATACTGATGCTACTGCTGGTCGTGCAAGCCTTGAAGCAACCATTGATGAAATCGAGGCCAGTGAGGTCGGCGGGCAGCTTGACGCAGACACCACGTCGGCAGACTCTTTGCCTAAACACTCTGCTGCCGACACATCAGAGCTAGACAGTGAGCTCATGGCAATTGAGGCAATGGACGAGGGCGGTATTGATACAGCCGATGAGGCGCCATATCGGCCGCACGCTCCGGGTGATATTCCTCAGCAGTATACGACCAGTGATGAGATTGCACCAGATCCAGAACCAATGTTTGATGCTGCCGCTAGCCAGCCAGCGACCGGGGAAGCACTCCAGCCTGATAAGAAAAAATCCGGCATCGGTACCATTCTATTGATCATCCTCTTCGCCCTCATTGGTGTTGGTGGCGGTGCGGCGGCGTACTTTTTCCTGCTATACTATAAGTAATGGATATCCTATCTGAGCTCAATCCCGAACAGCGGCGAGCCGTCCAGCATGATGGCGGGCCGCTGCTGATTTTAGCGGGAGCAGGGAGTGGCAAGACAAAAACCCTAACACATCGTATCGCCTATCTGATTAGGGAGCGAGGAATTTTTCCTAGTCGTATCTTGGCGGTGACCTTTACTAATAAAGCTGCTCGAGAGATGCGCCAGCGCTTGGCTGATATGCTGGGCGAAGACGCCTCGGATCGACGATTTATGCCGTGGATGGGGACATTTCATAGCATATGCGTGCGGCTACTACGAATGGACGGAACGTCAATTGGCCTCGGTCGTAATTTTATTATTTATGATGAGGATGATCGGCTGGGTCTCATCAAGCAGTTGATGAAATCGCGCGGGCTGACTGATCGCGATATCAAGCCGCGCCGTATCGCTGCGGCTATTTCTGCGGCAAAAAATGATATGCTTTCACCCGATGAATATATGATGCAGGCGGTCGGCCCCATCAAGCAGATAATTGCCGAATTGTTTACTGCATACGAGGCAGCGATACACCAGGCTGGGGCACTCGATTTTGATGACTTATTGCTCAAGGCGGTGGAGCTGCTACGCAATTCGCCTGACATTCGTCACAAATGGCAGCAGCAATTTCGCCACATTCTTATCGATGAGTATCAGGATACCAATGCGGTGCAGTATGCGCTGATCAAGTTGCTGGTTGGCCTGGAGCGCAACCTCTGTGTGGTTGGCGACGATGCGCAGTCAATTTATAGTTTTCGTGGCGCAGATTATACCAATATTCTTCATTTTGAGCGTGATTTTCCGGGAGCGACAGTGATTAAGCTAGAGCAAAATTATCGCTCAACGGGCGCAATTTTAACGCTAGCAAATAACTTAATCCAGCATAACACCCAGCGCACCGACAAAAACCTCTGGACAGAAGCGGTTGGCGGGATAGCACCACAGTTGTGGCAGTTATACAGCGAGGCTGAGGAGGCCCAAGCAGTGGCTGATGAAATGTATCGCCAGGCTAGAATGGGCCGAGCTTATAACGACATGGCGGTGCTGTACCGCACTAATGCCCAGAGCTATGCCATAGAGCGTGCACTGCGTCAACGGCACATTCCCTACAAAATTGTGGGCGGCCTGCGGTTTCTGGATCGAGCAGTCGTCAAAGATGTGCTGGCTTATCTCAGGTTGTTGTATCAACCTAGTGACCGTGTTAGCTTCGCGCGGATTGTCAATCTGCCGAAGCGTGGTATTGGCGCAGTGAGCGTGGCGAAATTTCTCGACTGGGCTGATCAATCGGGCCGGAATATTATCGAAGGGTTGGTGGCGGTTGATGAGGCTACAGAGTTGACGACTCGTGCCAAGCGGTCGCTACAGGCATTCGGTCAATTGCTGCAAAAATTACAACAATTGCTTAACAGTGCACCGGCTGAGGTGATTGAACAAATTATTGAGCAGACTGGCTATGGTGAAGCAGTGAATGATGGCAGTGTGCAGGCTGAAGAGCGGCTGGAAAACCTCGGTGTTTTGGTGGCCGAGGCGCGCGCCTATGCCGACGTGTCGACATTCCTCGAAGATATGGCGTTGATGTCGTCAAGCGATGACCAAGCGGACCAGGAAGTAACCTTGATGACGCTGCACGCCGCGAAGGGCCTGGAGTTTCCGGTGGTGTTTATGACTGGCTTGGAGGAGGGGATTCTGCCGCACGCGCGGGTATTTGATAGCGGCAAGGTGGACGACATTGAGGAAGAGCGCCGCCTCTGCTACGTGGGGATAACGCGGGCCCGAGAGGTGCTGTTTGTGACCTGTGCTAGTTCACGGACGCAGTTTGGTCAGATTGGCTATAATCTGCCGTCGCGATTTCTTGATGAGATGGGGTTAATGAGTGGCGGTCTGGATACGCCTGCCGCGCCGCCAGCTGATGACACGTTTTATCCTGATGATATAGGGATAGAAGTTGGTGATTGGGTGCGTAGTCCGCAATTTGGCGTGGGCGAGGTGGTGGATGTTGATGGAATGGCGGTCACGGTGCAATTTGATGATGGTAATACAAAGAAGCTTAATGTAGAATTCGCCAGATTAGAGAAAATTTGATATAATACATAACAGTTTTGTGGTATTGCCCACGAGCGGGATTATGGAAAAGAGTTTATCGATTCGTCATCATTCAAAGAAGATTTTTCTGCTAATCGGTTTGTTTGTGCTTGGAGCAACACTGATCCACGTGGCGGATGCTGCACTGGCGCAGGGTACCGAGCGTCCATCGCGAAGTGACGGTCAACACCTGATGAGTGTGTATGACAAGGGTGTTGAGAGAACAATTATCACCCGAGCAAAGACAGTGCGCGAGGCACTAAAGGCAGCGCGGATTGACGTTGACGAGAGAAGAGATGTGGTAGAGCCAGCGCTTAACGAGCAGTTGGTCGCTAGCTCATATAACGTTAATATCTTTCGAGCTCGACCCGTGACGGTAATTGATGGCCGGGCACGTATTCGGCTGACTACGGCTGAGCAAACGCCGGCAGCAATTGCCAAGGCGGCGGGGATTACGCTCTACAGCGAGGATATTGTTGATATTCACGCTGCTGAAAATGTGGTTGCCAGCGGTACAAATGCAGTCTTGACTATCAAGCGGGCGACGCCACTGCAGCTCAATCTCTATGGGTCTCTCGCTGAAGTGCGCACCCACGCAAAAACCGTTGGCGCGCTACTCAAGGAAAAGCATATCCAGCTGGCCAGTAACGACACCGTATCAATGCCGCTCGGGGCGCCGATTACCAGTGGGATGCGGTTGGATGTTTGGCGCAATGGTAAACAGACAATTACCACTGATGAAGATGTCGCTTTTCCGGTCGAGACAGTGCGGGATGCTAATCGCGAGCCTGGCCACAAAGAGATAAAAGAGGCCGGCGAAAAGGGCCGGCGGACGGTAACCTACGAGATTGACGTGCAAAATGGCAAGGAGGTGAGCCGTCGGGAGATTGCTAGCCAAGTAATAAAACAGCCTAAAAAACAAGTTGAAATTATTGGGACAAAGAATGCTGCTATGCCGTATACTGGTGGTGGCAGTAAAGATCAGTGGCTATCTTCATCAAACATCCCGCGTGATCAGTGGGGCTATGCGGAATGGCTAGTGCAAAAAGAGAGCGGCTGGAACCCAAATGCTCGCAACCGGAGCGGTGCCTGTGGTCTCGCACAAGCATTACCATGTAGTAAAGTACCGGGAAATCCACTCAACCCGATCGATTCACTGAATTGGATGCATGGTTACGTGATGGGGCGATATGGCTCATGGGAGAAGGCGGTGGCGCACAGCAAGGCCAGGGGATGGTACTAGTAATTATTAGATAAATGTGATATAATATACCCGTTGATTAGGTACTAGAGCAGAATGATGAAATGGTGGAAATGGTACAGAGAGAAAGGTTGGCGGCCGGTCGTTTTCCTAGGTTGTCTCATGGCTCTTGTAACTGGTGTAGTTGGTTTATTAGTAGTCCAGCCTGTCCAAGCACAAGATAATCATGCCCAATCGTCAGCGGAGCGGCTCGTAACGATTCGTGACCGTGGTCGTGAGCAGACGATCATGACTCGAGCACGTACGGTACGCCAGGCGTTGCAGTTGGCGCGGGTGATGGTCGATGAAACGCGCGACGCAGTTGAGCCAAATATTGACCTCGAGTTAACAGGGACGACATTTACGGTGACGATTTTCCGGGCTCGGCCGGTGACCATCATTGATGGGTCGCGGCGTTCACATATTACTACGGCGGAACAGACGCCGCAGCGAATTGCCAAGGCAGCGGGAATTACGCTGTATGTTGAGGATAAAGTTGAATTTATGACGAGCGATAATATGCTGTTGGATGGGGCAAATGTGCTGATGAACATTACTCGTGCGCCGCTACGAACTGTGACCGAGGAGGTTGACATTGACTTCCCTGTGGAGCAGATTAGGGATGCGAATCAGCCGATTGGTTTCAAAGAAATTAAGCAGCTGGGTGAAAAGGGCATCCGTAGCGTAACCTACCAAGCCCAGGCCGAGCGCGGTGTTGAGATCAGCCGTAAGGAAATAAGTAGTCGTATTAGCAAACAGCCTAAAAAGCAAATCGAAGTAATTGGCACCAAGCCAAAAAATCCGCTAACCAAAGGTAAGGGTGCGCAAATATTTACCGACTCTAAGGGTGTGGCACATCGCGAAACCTACTATGATCTACCAATGAATATCGTTATCAATGCGTGCGGCGGCGGTGGCTATACGGTGCGGGCAGATGGTGCCAAGGTAGACAAGGACGGTTATATTTTAGTGGCGGCAAATTACGGTAATTATCCGCGCTGTTCGGTAGTAGAAACCAGCATGGGTCCTGGTAAGGTGTATGATACCGGCGGGTTTGCCGTGCGGCATCCACATGGATTTGACCTGGCGACTGACTGGACGAACGGGGACGGACGTTAGATGACGTCAGCGCATGGGCCGAAAAAAGAATTAGGTCAGCATTGGCTGCGTGATCCAGAAATCTTGGCGGATATTGCCGAGGCGGCTGAGCTGAGCAAGGATGATGTGGTCTTGGAAATTGGGCCGGGGCTTGGCACGTTGACCAGTCGATTGTTGGTGCGAGCCGGGCGTGTAGTGGCGGTAGAATTTGATGGGGATTTGGCGCGGAAATTACCAGGACAATTTCCTGGCAAAAACTTGGAAGTTATCAACGCAGACATTTTGCACTTTGATTTGAATCAACTACCAACCGGCTACAAAGTAGTCGCCAATGTGCCGTACTATATCACCAGCAAAATTGTCGAGAAACTGATGACGGCGGAAAATAAACCACATGTAGTGGTGCTACTGGTGCAAAAAGAAGTGGCTGAGCGTATCGCGGCGGAGCCTGGTGAAATGAGCATTTTAGCGGTTAGCGCGCAGCTATTTGCGGAGGCAGAACTAGATATTGAAGTGCCGCGGCAGTTCTTTACGCCACCGCCAAAAGTTGATTCGCAGGTGGTGGTATTGAACACTCGCACCGAACCACTAGTCGCCCCTGAAGACCAAAAAGATTTTTTCCGTGTCGTCAAAGCCGGTTTTTCGGCTAAGCGTAAAAAACTGCGTTCTAGCCTGAGCGGCGGGCTGGGTATTAGTAAAGCTAACGCCGAACAGCTACTAAACAATGCTGGTATTTCACCCGATGCTCGTGCCGAAGATTTAGCGATTGAGGATTGGCAGCGGTTGGCGCGAGAATGGCGGGTGCGATGATTGCGGCAGATCAGCCCGCCTGCTTTCCATCTGACTTGTTGGTTGCGGTTTCGTCGAAAGACGACGGCACCATGCTTGATCGTATTCGCGGTCGTCACGTAGCCGAGGTACTGGAGAATCGGCGGCAGTTTTGTGATCAAATTGGTGTTACCTATGACGATGTTGTCTATCAAGTGATTTCATATGACCAATCACAAACCTTTGATAGTATCGCCGAAGTTGCTGAAGCTGACACGGTTAAATATAACAGCGAGGGGATTTTTGCCGACGCGCTCTATACCGAAGCGGCTGGCGTCGGTTTGTTGTTGCCAGTGGCGGATTGTATTGCTACAGTCATTTATGATCCAAAGCGTCGGGTGCTAATGCTGGCGCATTTAGGTCGGCATTCGACAGTCGCGCAGTTGATGACAGGGGTAATCCAGTATTTTGTCGAGCGCGGTAGCCAAGCAAAAGATTTACTAGTTTGGATGTCGCCAAGCATCACGCGGAAAAATTATCGTATGGATTATTTTGATCATGTGGATGATACGAAGTGGCGCAATTTCTGCCGCCAAACGGCTGACGGAATTTATCTGGACATGCAAGGGTTTAATCGTTCATTAGCCGTCCAGTCGGGCGTTCCTGGCAATAATATTTTCATCTCACCAATTGACACAGCAGATGATCCGCATTACTTTTCACATACTATCGGTGATACAGATGGCAGATTTGCGGTGTTAGTAGTTATGGTATAAAATAAGTTAGAGAACGGAGGGTATTTATGGTGGTCAATCTAGAGAGCTACAGAGATATGCTCAAGCAACCGTGGGGTAAGATTCAGTATGAAATAACGTTTGCACAGCTGAAACACCTGAAAGGTTTAAAAATTTTGGATTTTGGTTCGGGTTTTGGGCTGGTTAGTAAGTTCTTGTCGACAAATAATGAGGTTATTGCCGTTGAGCCCAACAGAGATATGCTCTATGCCGATAAGAATGTTGCTTACGAGAGATTATTGGGCAGCATTGAGCAGTTAGTAGAATTACAAGAGAAGTCATTTGATGTTATTATCTGTCATAATGTTTTGGAATATATTCTACCAGCTGATAGAGTGGACTATCTCAATCAGTTTAAGCGCCTCCTTAAGGATAATGGACGTATCTCAATTATAAAGCATAATCAAGCGGGTAAGGTTATGCAAAGTGTTGTCTTTTCGAATGATATAGAGACGGCCCTCGGCTTATTAAGCGGAAAAAGTTTTCATGCTACTTCATTCACACAGGGTAGTACTTACACGATAGATGAGCTTTTAGCTATATCTGGATTACGGTTAGAAAAGTATATGGCAATCAGAACATTCTATGGTCTGCAGCCGAATGAATTTAAGTCAAGTGATGAATGGCTGGAAGAATTAACAAAGGTTGAACTAGCCGTGTGTGATTTGAAGCCATATAAAGATATTAGTTTTCTACAGCACGTGTGGCTCACGCTCCCCTCGGCTGACCTGCAATGAAGCGTTAAATGGTAATATTTTGACAGGTTGCGCTGGACTATATTACTATGAAATGAAGAATAATAGCGCGTTTGGGGGTAGATATGACAACGCAAGCAGAAGGTAATACGAAGAAATTATTTAAGTGCGGTCAGTGTTTTTGAGGTGAGTGATATCAAGGCTGCGATAGCTTGGTATGCGAAGTGGTTTGGCCAACCTGATGCTATACCAATGGAGAACACAGCCGAATATAAACTTACTGATACTGCCTGGCTGCAGCTGACCGTTGAGGATAGTCCTGAGCCAAGCAAAGGATCACTAATACTTGGCGTTGAGGATGCCCGGGCATATCGGTCTGAATTAATTGCATGCGGTATTGAAGTGGGTGAGATAATCGACTGGGGAGTTGTTTTAGTCTTTGATATTCATGATCCGGATGGTAATCGAATCTCCTTTGCGCAAGAGCAATAAGATCTCAGTTACAGAGTAATTTGTAGATAAGAAATTGACGAATTGCCACTGATCAATGGTGGCAATTACCCTTAAAAACTGCTATAATTCCCCTCATGACTAAACAACATGCTTACATTACTACTGCTATTCCTTATGTCAACGGTTTGCCGCACATCGGGCATGCCATGGACTACATGTTGGCGGACGTGTGGACGCGGTATCAGCGGCAAAACGGTCGTGAAGTACGTTTCCAGACGGGCGTGGATGAACACGGCAATAAGATCGCCGCTAAGGCTGCCAGTCAAAATCAGACGCCTCAAGCCTACGTTGATCAAATGCATGGCAACTTCCAGAACATGATTGCCGAGTTGAATATTTCGGCGACGGATTTTATCCGCACGACTGATGCTCATCACGTTAGTGCGGTGCAGTATATTTGGCAGCGGCTGGCAGCGGCTGGCTATATTTACAAAGACACGTATGAGGGCTGGTATTGCCAGGGCTGCGAGGCATTTGTCACTGACAAAGAAGCGACTGAAAATAACGGTATTTGTCCTGACCATCAGTCGCCATACCAACGGCTAAGCGAGGAAAACTATTATTTCAAGACCAGCGCTTTTTCGGAGAATATTCGCCGAGCCATTGAATCAAACAAGATGAAAATTGTGCCTGAATTTCGCAAAAAAGAGTTTTTGGAGTTGATGAAAGATGGCCTGAAAGACGTGTCGGTTTCGCGTCCGCGCAAGAACCTCAGCTGGGGTGTGCCGGTGCCGGGCGATGATACGCAGGTGATGTATGTTTGGCTGGATGCGCTGAGTAATTACATCACGGTCATTGGTTATCCTGATCGAGCTGATGAATGGCAAGCGTTTTGGCCGGCGGATGTGCAGGTGATTGGCAAGGATATCCTTCGTTTCCACGCTGGGATTTGGCCGGCAATGTTGATGGCGCTGGATTTACCGCTGCCAAAGGCGCTGTTGGTGCACGGCTTTATCAACGTTGGTGGCGCCAAGATGAGTAAGAGTCTCGGTAACGGCGTCGGTCCAGCTGACATCATCCCACACTACGGCGTTGAGGCGTTCCGCTATTATTTCCTGCGCCACGTACCAACTCAGGATGATGGTGATTTCACTTGGGAGAAATTTGAGGCGGCCTATAACGGCGAACTGGGCAATGATCTCGGTAATTTGGTGCAGCGAGTGGCAAAGATGGTGCAGTCGTATCAGGCGGGTGTTATTGGTGACGCGCCACAGTCTGAACACGATATGGGGCCGTACCGTGCTAATATGGAAGCGTTGAATTTCAATCTAGCGATTGATGAGATTTGGCAGATTATCCGTTCATTGAATCAATACATCGAGCGCGTCCAGCCGTGGCAGGTTGCGAAAAAGCGTGATCATGATCCAGATGCCGAGACGCACCTTGCAGAGATTTTGGCGCATGCCAGCGGTACGTTGCTTCAAGTATCCAACATGCTGCGTCCGTTCATGCCGCAAACTGCTGAGAAAATTCACGACATGTTTGCTAGCGGTGTCGTGCCATCACAGCTGACACCACTATTCCCGCGTCTTCATCTCCACACAGCCGACCCACGTGCGCCAAAAGCAGAAACCAAGGTAAATAATGGCAAGCCCAGTAACGGAGAATAATATAGCGACAAGTTTGCGTTTGATTGATTCGCATTGTCATGTACATGATACGGAGTTTTTCGCGGACAATCGCGAGGAATTGTACCAGCAGTCAATTGCAGCGGGTATCGGCATGATCTGTGTTGGTACTGACCAGCGCAGCAGCCGGCAAGCAGTGGAGTTTGCTGCAAGTCGCGACTTTGCCTGGGCGGTGGTTGGTGTTCATCCGCATGACAGTAAAGATGGCTGGGGGGAGGTGGAGCGACTGCTTAAAAGTAGAGAGGATAATTCGCCGATTGTGGCGATTGGCGAGATCGGTCTTGATTATTATTACAATCACAGCCCGCGCGATGTGCAGATTGAGGCACTGGAGGCACAGCTGCAGTTAGCGGTGGATTATAATCTGCCGGTTAGTTTTCATGTGCGTGATGGTGCACCTGACCAGCCATCGGTGTGGGATGATTTTTGGCCGATTTTTGATAATTTTCATGGCCTGCGCGGAGTGCTGCATAGTTTTACTGATACGCGCCTCAATTTAGACAAGGGGTTTGCTCGCGGGTTGTATGTTGGCTTGAATGGCATCAGCACGTTCACCAAAGACCAGGCGCAACAGGAATTATTCGCCTCGATTCCGCTGGAGCGATTATTGCTAGAAACCGATGCGCCGTTCTTGACACCAAAGCCATTTCGTGGTAAGCTGAATAAGCCAGAATATGTGGAGTTGGTGGCAAAGTATTGGGCGGCGGAGCGCAAGCTAGTGCTTCGTGACCTCGAAAAGGCAGCGACCGATAACACGGTAAAACTTTTTGGCTTGTAATAGTGGAGAGATAATGAATCAGCAGCCAAGACCAATCACAGAAATGATGTCGATTCAAAAGGCGCGGGACAAAGCGCTGGATTTGGCGACGCAAGCACACCCAGAGCGATCACAGCGAGTGGCGCCGCGTCTATCCGAAGCGGCGGTGCGCGGTAGTGCCGAGGTGGTGGCTGATACGGCCGAGCCGGCAAAGATATCGCTAGAGGAGCGACGAAGACTGGAGAGCTGGGTTGAGGAATGTTTGCAAACTGTTACAGCAATTGGTCGGCTCATTGAGGAGTATCGAGTGGGTTATAATACAGATGCAGCAAGAACACTCGGCGCGTCTGACACCATGCCAAAGGATTATAGAAATAATTATAGACGAGCAGCCTAAAAGGAGGTGATTTATGCCAACGATTCTCAAAAAAGCCCTTGGTCTCGTCTTGGCGGATAACACGCGTCTTTCACGCTCATCTCAATCGGCAAAGCCGGCTCACGCCGCCTCGGCGCCAAAAGTCCCGAAATCGACGCGCTCACTACTGCGACTCACTCGTAAAGATCGGCCGCTGAAAAAATTGACTGAGCGCGAACTGATTCAACTGGAGAGTGAAATTGGTGCAACGATTTTTGGTGACAAGCCTGACCACGTTGTCCGGCGGACGTTCTTTAACCTCGATAAAACGACGTGGATTTGGCACGAAGAAGTGATGAGTAAGGACGGCAAGCGACACGAGCTGACGACGCGCTACGAGGTGCAGCCGAAGGGCGTCTTGAAAATCCAGCCTAATTATCAGTATAACTATCTCGAAGGCCAGGAGCTACAAAACTTCGTACTGGCGGTTAATGAATATCATGAACGAGTGGCGCGCCAACTATATAATCGTGATCCGAAAACTGGACAGCTGGTGTAGTCGCCGTCTGGGCTGCTTGGTATAATGGTATGTGTGGAGTCTTCTATGATATATCTTGATCACGCTGCTGCCACGCCGATGGATCCGTTGGTGATTGAGGCGATGCAGTCGTATTTTTCCGATAAGTTCTTTAATCCGTCCAGTCCATATGCACCGGCGGTCACCGTCAAGCGTGACTACCGCGAGGCAAAGTCGCGTATCGCGCGGATGCTGGGTGTGGGCGCGGATGAGTTAGTGATGACGGCGGGCGCCACGGAGTCTATCAATTTGGCGTTTACCACGGCGTCTGGCGTGAGTTTAGTCTCGGCGATCGAGCATAGTTCGGTTATCAATGCTGCAAGAGTGCGCTCGGAAGTTCGGCTCATTCCGCCGATGAACAATGGTCGCATTGATCCACAGACCGTCAAAATATTGCTGACGCCCGACGTTAGTTTTGTGAGTATTGCCTTGGCGAATCATGAGCTCGGGTATATCCAGCCCATTGAAGAAATTGCGGAAGTTGTGAGGTGTGAGCGCGTGCGGCGTCAGGAAAATGGTGAGTCAACGCCGCTCATGTTTCATACCGATGCCTCGCAGACCGCGGCGCTGATGGATGTAAAAATTAAGCGATTGGGTGTTGATTTGTTGACGCTATCGGCGGCAAAAGTTTACGGGCCGAAACAGGTTGGTTTGCTATGGATACGGCCGGGTATCAAGCTACGGCCAAATATCGTTGGCGGCGGACAGGAGGCGGGTCTGCGTAGTGGCACGGAAAATGTGGCTGGCGTGGTCGGCTTTACGGCGGCGCTGGAACTAGCTGCCAAGCGTCGCAGCGGTGAAGTAAAACGGCTACGAGGACTGCGCGACATGCTAGCAAAAAAAATAACGGCGGCCTTCCCTGACACGATTATTTCCTCTGATCAGAAAAAATCACTAGTTAATTTTCTCAATATTTCGTTTCCTGGTGTTGATGCTGAACGATTGGTGTTTTTACTAGAAGCGCGCGGCGTGCTAGTGGCGACGGGTAGTGCCTGTGCGGCTAATTCGGGTACGCGATCACATGTTTTGGCGGCGATTGGACTGAGTGATGCGGCGATTGATGGTAGCTTGCGGCTCACTCTCGGGCGGTTGAACGATGAAGCACAAGTTATGCGGGCGGCGGACGAGATTATTACTGCGGTACGTACGGAACGGGAGCGAATGCAATGATTCATCGGTTAATTGGCTTAGTGTTAATTGCGGTCGCAGTCATTGTCGGCCTGAGCTATTATTTATCACCTGATGATTTAAAAGATTGTCCACAACCTGGCTCGGGGCAGTGTCAAAAAGCAGGCGCGATCATCGTTATCAGTGGCGGTGACACCGAAGCGCGCACGGCTGAAGCAGTCAAATTATATCAAGCTGGCTGGGCACCGACGATCATTTTGTCTGGTGCTGCGGCCGATAAAACCGGCCCGTCTAACGCTGCTGCCATGAGAAAACAGGCCGAAGCAGCGGGTGTCCCGGTGGCGAGCTTGGTGATGGATGAGCGCTCAGAAACCACGAAACAAAACGCCCAAGAAGTAGCAAACATCATAGCGCAGCGCGGCATCAAGCGCGTCATTCTGGTCACCAGCGGCTATCACATGCGGCGGGCGCTGGCTGAGTTTTCAGCGCAACTGCCGAATGTTGAACTACGGGCACACCCGACGACGCACGACAAGCATTGGAGTGCATGGTGGTGGCTGACACCGTGGGGTTGGTGGCTGGCGGTCGGCGAATTGCTGCGGATCGGTTTGTTTGCACTGGGAGTGTCGCGCTGATGGCTCGGGTATTCGTCGGTATGTCAGGTGGCGTTGATTCGTCGGTGGCGGCAGCGCTACTAGTTGAGCAAGGCCACGAGGTGACTGGCGTGTATATGAAAAACTGGTCGGAAGATCTACCAGGTATGCACTGTCCGTGGGCAGAAGATGTGGCTGATGCCAAGCGCGTGGCGGTGGGGCTGGGAATTAATTTTCGGGTGTTTGATTTTCAGGAAGAGTATAAGCAAAATGTCGTTGACTATATGATCCGCGAATACCAGGCGGGTCGGACACCAAATCCTGATGTGATGTGTAATCAAGAGGTGAAGTTTAAGTTATTTTTAGAGGCGTCGTTGGCGGCGGGTGCGGAGTATATTGCGACGGGGCATTATGCTAGGACGAGTGATGGTCATTTGCTGCGCGCTCACGATGACAACAAAGACCAAACCTATTTTTTGTACCGCGTGACGTCCGAGGCGCTAGCGAAAACTATGTTTCCGCTGGGTGATTTTACCAAGGCTGAGGTGCGCCAGATGGCCAAGGAGCGGGGGCTGTGGACAGCCAGTAAAAAGGAATCAATGGGGATTTGCTTTGTTGGGCAAGTGGGGATTCGCGAGTTTTTGTCAGAATATGTTACGACTAGCCCGGGTGATATCATTGATCAGCAAACGGGCACGGTCGTTGGCCGGCATGATGGGGCGATATTTTACACTTTGGGGCAGCGGCATGGTCTGAATGTTGGTGGCGGCTTGCCATATTATGTTGTCGGCAAAGATATGGCCAAGAATGAGGTTTATGTGTCGCGATCAATTAATAATACGAACCTGTGGCGCAAAGAATTGACGTTGACCGACGTCCATTGGATTGGTCAGTCGCCAAAAGATGATACCTATCAAATCCGGGTGCGACACCGAGCGCCATTGATTGATGCGGAAGTTACGCGTGTGAATGATGATGCTGGCGAGAAAGTGACAGTGAAACTATCTGAGCCGCAACGCGCCGTCGCACCAGGTCAGTCGGCTGTGATCTATGACGGTGAGGAATGTTTGGGCGGCGGGATTATTTGCTAGCTAGCTGCCACTGAGAAGCATACCTGCGGGCCTTCATTCATCATAGCCTCGATAAGCATACCACGGTTAGGAATTTGGCTAAACAGTTGTTTTAGACGTTCAAAATTTTCTTCGTGTTCGACGATACTTTGAAAAATGTGAGCTTTAGTGATTGATCCTTTCTCTCAGACATTGCGCAACATCAGGATCTTCAAGCTGGCGTTTCTCTTTTTCTGCTCTGTCGGCTACGGCTTCTATTAGTTTATCTACAATTAAATTATACACTTCGCGTCGAGCAATACTAAAAGTTTAATTAGCGATTACTTGAAGTTTCTGTGATAGATTCATGCGCTCACAAAAATCGTAGCCCTGTTCTTTAAAACGCATCAACTGCTGGTAGTCAAATATGTTATCTAACATAGAGACAATTAGTCCTGAATAACCAGCTCGAAGATTATCTTTGTTAGTCGAATTATTAATTATCATATCCTGTAAGTCATAAAAAAACAAGCGCATTGATCCATCGGGCAAAGTAGCAAACGATATACTGTCTCGTGACAGGACAATTCCCGATTGTGTGAGCGTGGCGATATCGGCGCCAAAACCAGTGATATAGGAAGAGATATCTGAAAAATGTTCAATATGAGAAAGTGGACCGCGTGTATATGTCTGTGTTCCATCCTTGCCGTCAAAGACCCTAAAAGGAAGATCAGAAAATGGCGTCATGCTTAGTGCCGGTAATTCCCGACCGTTTATAGTAGCAACCATTATTTCGTATTCTGGAATAGTGAGAAGTCCTAATTCAGACAGTAGTTTCGCGTTTTCGGGTTCTTGTAATACACTGTTCCATTTCTCTGCCTGTGTATCGGGATCGTCAATACTATTCGGTATCGCCAGCGCTCTTCTTTTTCCATTGATGACTGTGTCAAACACTGTTTTTGAGCCTCCTTCGCCAAGTAGACCCGAAATAATAAACCTATCATCTATTTCCCTAGGTTGGATATGTTCATGTGACATACCTGGATATTATAACAGATAGACATAAAAAGTCAATAGCAATCTCAAGGTAGAATTGACGACAGTACATAAATAGTGTACACTCTCTAGGAGTAATACATTAATCAAAGAGTTGTAAGGAAAGGAAGAAATCACACATGCTAGCAATTCGTTTGCAACGGTTGGGTCGCAAGGGTTATCCAGTGTACCGCCTGGCAGTACAAGAGGCGCAGCGCCATCCATCAAGTGGTCGCGTCATCACCTACGTTGGTAGCTACAATCCACACACAAAAGTAGCGAATATTCAGGTTGAATTAGCGCAGAAGTATTTGGATAATGGTGCTCAGCCGACACCGCGCGTTGTTAAGTTATTGAAAGAAGCTGGTGTTACACTACCAAAATGGGTTAAAGAGCCAGCTGCCGATAGGCATAAAGCTATCCGCAATCCAGAGAAGCTTCGTAAAAACCAGCCAAAAGAAGAGCAAGTTCAGTCGGATACTGATGAGCCAAGCGCTGAATAATACAACATGATAAATTGAGATATCTCCCGCCCGTGATGAGGGCGGGATTTTCTTGACAACAGAGGGATTAGTCACGTATTATTTGAAGTAATAGTACAACGAAGTAACTTGAACATGATAGGGGGTTTATGAAATATTTACGACGACGTATGCGCGCACTGCCGATGCTAACGGCGGGAGTTATCATGCTCGGTGTTAGCAGTCTGACGCTACTTGCAATGACGCAGCCGGCGAAAGCTGATGCGATTAATAATACTGATTTTGTCATGACGATTGACACCACGAAACCGGGCGTATCAAACACCGATCAATTTACTATACCAGTGACAGGCGGGGGATATAATTATACGGTTGACTGTAACAATGACGGTATTCCCGATGCTGTTGGCGTGACGGGTAGTCACACCTGTACATACGGTGATGAGGGTCGCCACACGATTCGTATCGGTGGTACATTTCCACAGATTTATGTGAATAATGCCGGTGATCGCCTGAAAATCATGTCGGTTGACCAATGGGGAACTGGTGTGTGGCGCAGCATGGCCTCAGCGTTTCGGGGTGCTGAGAATATGGACGTTAAAGCGACTGATGCGCCAAACCTCACGAATGTAACCAGCTTGCAAGGTATGTTTGATACAGCTCGCTCACTCAAAGGCGAGGGTGCAAATTGGCAGTGGAATACGTCAAATGTGACGACAACCGCCAACATGTTTCATGGCGCCAGTCAGTTTAACCAAAACATTGGTTCATGGGATATGGGAAATGTAACGAGTGCCGGTCACATGTTTGCGTATGCAGGGGCGTTCAATAACGGCGGCAGTTCATCGATTGCCAGCTGGAATACCGCAAAACTTGAATACACTGATAGTATGTTTGAGTGGGCAAATTCGTTCAATCAGCCGATCGGGCTATGGGATATGACAAAGGCACATGCTATGGTCAGGATGTTGGCTGATGCTCGGGCCTTTGATCAATCGCTGGCTGGCTGGCGGCTAACATCGCTGCAGGATGTCACGGGAAATCCATATGCCGGTGGAGCGAATATGCTTGATAATACGGCGCTATCGGTGCAAAACTATGATGCAACACTGATCGCTTGGAACAATGCAGTACTCAAGTCACCAGTGACGCTGGGTGCGGCCGGCCTGAAATATTGTACGGCGGAGGCGGCACATACAGCACTGCAAAAGGCAGTAGCTAACGGTGGTCACGGCTGGACAATTAATGGCGATACCAAGCAGTGCCCGACCTATACGCTGACGTTTAATACCGGATCAGGCTCACCAGTGCCATCTCAAACGGTCGCCTACACTGCCAAGGCGGTGCGGCCGGCCGATCCAACACGGGCTGGGTATACCTTTGCTGGGTGGTATGCTGATTCAGGCTATCTGATGCAGTGGGATTTTAACGCACACACCATGCCAAATTCTAACCTCACGCTATATGCTAAGTGGAATGCTGTGCCAACAGCGCCAGGTAATCCAGGTGCTCCTAACCAGCCGGGTCAGCCGAGTCAACCAGGGCAGCCGGGCGCTTCGCAAGGCCGAGCGGGCAGTCAACTAGCTGATACCGGCATGAGTTTATTGATCGCAATTGGGGCTGGGGTTGCTGCTGTTGTCGGCGGTGTAGTGCTGCTAGTGCGGAAAAAACGCTCATAAAGATCCAAAGTGCCTCAGGCGATTTGTGTTATAATTACTCCTATGAACGCTCAAGAAATTCGCCTCAAATACCTCGACTTTTACAGCAAACAGGCTCATGCAGTCATCAAGCGCGCGCCGCTGATTCTAACTGACGATCCGACAACGCTATTTACCGGTGCGGGCATGCAGCCGATGATCCCGTACCTACTGGGTGAGCCGCACCCCGAAGGCAAGCGGATCGCCGATTCGCAGACGTGCTTACGAGCGCAAGATATTGATGATATCGGCGACAACCGCCACACGACGTTTTTCGAGATGCTCGGTAACTGGAGCTTGGGCGATTATTTCAAGAAAGAGCAGATCAATTGGATGTGGCAATTCTTGTCCGAGGAGGTCGGGCTCGATATGAACCGCGTGTACATCACGTGTTACATCGGTGATGATCGCTACGGCATTCCCAAAGACACTGAGGCGGCGGAAGTCTGGGCAGGGCTATATGAAACAGCAGGCTTGAGCAGTGGTCAGGCCGATATTGGTTCAGAAGAAGCTGGTTATGCGCGCGGTATCCATCCAGGTGAGCGAATTTTTTACTATGATGGTAGCAAGAACTGGTGGAGTCGGAACGGTGGGCCAGAAACCACGCCGATTGGTGATCCGTGTGGGCCGGATAGCGAGATGTTTTATGAGTTTGACTTCATTGAGCATGATCCAAAGTTTGGTGAGCATTGTCATCCGAACTGCGACTGCGGTCGTTTTATGGAGATTGGTAACAACGTCTTTATGGCCTACAAAAAGGTGGCGGATGGCATGTTTGAGCCGCTCGAAAAGCCAAACATTGATCATGGTTCGGGCTTGGAGCGGATCGCGGCAGCGGTTAATAACGACCCTGATGTTTTCAAAATTAGCTTGCTGTGGCCGATTGTCGAAAAATTACAGGATTTGAGTGGCAAACAGTATGCTTCACATACCGAAAGTATGCGGGTGATCGCTGACCACCTGAGGGCTGCTACCTTTATGGCGGTCGATGGCTGCGTGCCGAGTAATAAAGAGCAGGGTTACGTGATGCGCCGCTTGTTGCGCCGGGCGATTCGCTATAGTTTCGATCTCGGCATTGAGCAGAATTTCCTTGAGGAGGTCGTGCCGGTAATCGCTGATTTGTATGAGGCGGATTTCCCAGAGGTTAAAGAGAATCGTGAGAATATCATCGCGGTGCTGGTCAAGGAAGAAAAAGCCTTCCGTCAGACACTGCGTAAAGGCTTAAAACAAATGCAGCAGTATATCGACGACGGCTTGACTGGCGAAGAATTATTTACGCTGTATGATACGTTTGGTTTTCCGGTGGAGCTGAGTACCGAGGAGGCGTATAAGCAAGGTATCAAGCTTTCTGATGATTGGCGCGGTGAATTTGATAGGCGAATGGCCGAGCAGCGTCAACGTTCCAAGACAGCACGCAAAGGACAATTCAGCGGTGGCCTGGAGGGTCATGACCCAATCCATCTGAAATATCACACAGCGACGCACTTGCTAGGAGCGGCGCTGCGCAAAGTCCTCAACGCACCGGATTTGCAGCAGCATGGTAGTAACATTACTGCTGAGCGCCTGCGTTTTGATTTTAATCACGATAAATTGACACCAGAGGAAAAACAAGCGGTGGAAGATCAAGTCAATGCCTGGATCGATGCTGATTTACCAGTCAGCTTTGCCGTTTATCCGACTGATGAGGCACTAAACATGGGTGCAATCGGCGCCTTTGGCGAGCGCTACGGCGATACAGTGAAGGTCTATTCCATCGGCGAAGGCGATAACGTCATTAGCTTTGAGGTCTGCGGCGGCCCGCACGTCGAACACACCGGCGTCTTGGCCGAGGGTGGCAAACGCTTCACGATCACCAAAGAAGAGGCGAGTGCTGCTGGGATTCGCCGGATTAAGGCGATACTTATTTGAGGTTGGTTAGGTATCCTCGTAAAAAACTAGCCAATTTACACGCAAATGGTATATAATCATAAAGACTATGGTGTTAGATAGGCTTTTCAAGAAGACAGACAAAGATGAACACCAGTACCTGGTCGGTCTCGACATTGGTACGGAGTATATCAAGGCGCTGATCGCCGAGATCAAGGATGATGATATCGAGATCATCGGAGTCGGCCGGGCGCAGCAGAACCTGGGCGATATGCATCAGGGTGCAATTGCTGATATCGCTGGTGTAGTGACCAATTGCGAAGCAGCGCTGACCGAGGCTGAGGACAAGGCTGGCGTTCAGGCCAAGCAGGTGATCATCGGTATTGCCGGCGAGCTGGTCAAGGGCGTGACCAACACGATTCGCTATCGCCGTCCGCAGCCCGATAAGCCACTGGACGTTGCTGAGATGGAATTCATCATCGAGAAGGTGCAGGAACGGGCGCAGGGCAAGGCGCAGGCGCAGATTGCGCTGGAGACTGGCAACGAAGACGTCGAGGTGAAGCTGGTTAATTCAGCGCTAGTCAGTATTCATATTGATGGCTACAAGGTGTCGAACCCGATCGGTTTTCAGGGGCGGGACGTGGCGGTGCAGATTTATACGGCATTTGCGCCAATGGTGCATATCGGGGCGTTGGAAAAGGTGGCCGACGAGTTAGCGCTGGAGCTAATCGCCGTGGCGGCCGAACCATTTGCGGTCAGCCGGAGCGTGCTCGGTACAGATGCGAATTCTAATTTCACAGCGATTTTGATCGACTGCGGTGGCGGCACGACAGATATTGCGGTCGTTAATGACGGTGGCGTCGAGGGCACCAAGATGTTCGGTATCGGCGGACGGAGCTTTACGCGGATGATTGCGACGGACCTGGACCTCGGTTACAAAGAGGCGGAAAAGTTGAAGGTAAATACTGATAAGGAATATATCAAGCCGACGCTCAAGCGCAAACTTGATGGGGCGATTGATAAAACCCTTGAGGTATGGCTGTCGGGCGTTGAGCTGGCGCTCGGTGATTTTGATAGCGTCGATCACCTACCGAACCGGATCTTGCTGTGTGGCGGTGGCGCGAGCTTGCAACAACTGGTTGATGCACTGGCCAGTCAGCCGTGGTATAAGGATCTGCCGTTTACAAAAAAGCCAACTATTCAGCACATTAAGCCCTCTGATGTCATCGGTATCACTGACACGACCGGCGATATCACGGATCATACATTTATCACGGTAATGGGTCTGCTGCGAGTTGGGTATGATACAATGGTAAGTAATCAAGACGCTCATGGCTTGATGGATAAAGTTAACCGATTACTCAAAATATAGATGAATAAAGATGTTATTTACATTGACGTCGAAGATGATATCACCGCCATTGTTGGCAAGGTAAAGGCGTCAAAGGAGCGGATTATTGCGCTGGTGCCACCCAAGCGAGTTGGTGTGCTGCGTAGTGCGGTCAACATGCGACTCATTGCTCGGACAGCTGCATCGGTTGATAAGCGAGTCGTGCTGATTACCGGTGATGCGATTCTGTCTGGTCTAGCAGCGGCAGCCAAAATTCCGGTAGCCAAGACGCTCCAGAGTAAGCCAGAAATGGCCGAGGTGCCGGTGCTAAAAGTGGACGATGAAAATGATGTTATTGATGGGCGCGAGCTACCAATTGGCGAACTAGAAAAGAGCGCGCAATCCACTAATGAAACAGATAAGGCGATTGATTCGGCCATTGCTGACTCGTCCACGAAGCAAGACGATGAGGCCCCAAAACCAGCAGATAAAGCCAATAAGGACAAGACAGCGCCAAAAGTTCCGAACTTTAATTTATTTCGTAAAAAGTTCCTACTGATTGGTGGTGCTGCGCTGCTGCTCATTGGATTTTTGATATGGGCAATTTGGTTTGCGCCGCACGCGCGAGTAATTATCACGGCCAAGACGACAACGGTGACGGTAAATAAAAAAGTAACGCTCAAGACCGATGGGGCGACTGACCCGGCCGCTGACATGATCAAGGCCCGCCGGCAGGAGCAAAAGGTAGAGCTGTCCGTTGAGTTTTCGGCGACCGGCAAGAAGAAAGTCGGTGAGCGTGCCAAGGGCAAGTTACGTATCGCAACTGACTCCATCAGTCTGCTCGATAAGACCGTTCCGGCTGGTACGTCGATTCGCACGAGTGGTGGGATGACCTTTACGACCGATAGCGCAGTGACATTTAGCCGTTCCAACGCTTCGGGCTCAACCGTCATGGTGACAGCTGCGAATATCGGGGCGGAATATAACGGTGAGAGCGGCTCGGTATCGGGGATGCCATCAGGGGTCAGCGCTGCCCTTGTCGGTGAAACCTCGGGCGGTACCAGCCGCGAAGTGACAGTGGTCAGTAGCGACGATGTCAAGCGTGCTGGCGACCTATTGAACGAGAAAAAAGCCGATTCTCTCCGTGCTAAGGTTGAACAATCATTCAGCGGGTCGACTGTCATTATCAAAGAAAGCTACCAAGAGCAGCGTAGCACACCAGCTCCAAGCGTCGCTGTTGACAGTGAGGCAGCCAGTGCAGTGACGCTTAAAACAGTGGTGACCGCCTCGATGGTTGGTATCGAAAAGGCCGAGCTAAGTACGTATTTGAAGGCAACCGCTAACAAGGAGCTAGAGGGCAAGCAGTCACAAAAAATCTATAAAGATGGTGTCGATAGCGCAAAGTTTGCACAGTTCAGCGGTCAAGGCGGTAACTTCATTACTCACATCACCGCCAATGCTGTTGTCGGTCCAACTATTGATGAAGAAAAGGTCAAGGAGCAGTCGCGCGGTAAAAGTTATGGCGACATCCAGTCAGCACTCGAAGCCATCAAGGGTATCGAAAATGTTGATGTGAAATTCTCTCCGTTCTGGGTGCGCACCGTACCAAATGATACCAAACGAATAAATATCGAATTCAAGCTCAATGAAAGCTAAAAACTTCCTAGCGCTGGATGTGGGCGAGAAACGGATCGGTCTGGCTATGGCCGATTCGCAGGTACGGATCGCGGTGCCGTTTGGCTGGGTGGCTAATGGCGAGCGGGTTATGGAGGAGCTGGCAGAGATTATGCTGCGGCATGATATCTCGTTGGTGGTAGTCGGCTATCCGCGTAATCAGTCCGGCGAGCCAACGCAACAAACGGAGTTCGTGGTCGATTTTGTTAGACGGCTGAGCCAACTAGATATTAATGCCGAGATCGCCTACCAAGATGAGTCGCTAACCAGCGTTCAGGCCGAACAGCGCCTGGCTGGCAAGATCAAAGATAAAGGCGATATCGATGCCGAGGCGGCGAGTATCATACTACAAGATTATTTGGAGGTGCATGGATGAAGAAAATGAAGATCAAAAAACGGCGGTTATGGCTCATTATCATATCAGCAATTGTTGCGGTAGTGGGCGTGGTGCTACTTGGCAGTGTCATTTGGTACAAGCAAATGCTTCGTCCGGTCGATGCGGCAGCGCGGCAAAAAATTAGTGTCGAGATCGCCAGTGGCGACACAGCGCAAGTTATCGCCAAAAAACTTGAAGATAAAAAGATTATTCGTAGTGCCTTCGCCATGACGATTTACCTCAAGTTAAATAATGTCACCGGCACGTTCAATAAAGGCGTATATAGCTTTACGCAAGATCAAGATGTAGCATCAGTGCTTGATCATCTACTCAGCGGCAAACCAGACCGGCGTTCGGTGCTGTTTTATCCGGGGGCAACACTGCGTGACAAGACCTCGACCCCCGCTGCCCAAAAGACCGATGTTACTAGTGCTCTTAAGCGGGCTGGTTATAGCGATGAGCAGATTACAGCCGCCTTTGCTGCTACTTATACCGGTGCGGTGCTAAAAAGTAAGCCAGCGATCGCCGATCTCGAGGGTTATATTTATGGCGATACGTACTTTTTGCCATCAGACGCCACCGCCCAGCAAGCCTTGCAGCGGGCCATCAGTGAGCTAGATCGGGTGGTAACCGAGAATAATCTCGAAAAGAAATTTGCAGCTCGAGGGCTGTCGCTGTATCAAGGGTTGACGCTGGCTTCGATTGTTCAGCGCGAGTCAATTGGCTGCCCGGGTAAAGCGACCTGCGAGGACATGCGGCGGATCGCTAGCGTATTTTATAATCGCTTAAAAAAGGATATACCGCTCGGGTCAGACGTGACGTACCATTATGCCGCCGACAAGGCTGGCGTTGCTCGCTCACACACGCTCAATTCACCGTACAATACGCGTATTCACAAGGGGCTGCCACCTGGGCCAATTGCTGCGCCTGGTCTCGCGGCACTGAATGCTGTGGCCGATCCAGCTCAGGAGGATTACCTTTATTTCTTAAGCGGCGACGATAACGTAACCTATTTTGCGAAGACCGAGGCTGAGCACAAAGCGAACATTACCGCTCACTGCGCCAAAAAGTGCCAGTTGCCATAGTTGCCCTCGGCAAATCGCCTATGCTATACTAGGAGTACAGTTAATTCCAAGGAGGGGCAGTATGTCAACGATAGATCAGCAATTTGTAGAATACGTGGTAAAGGCGCTGGTTGGACATCCAGAAGATGTCGTCGTCGAGCGTTTGATTGATGAAAAAGGAGTGTTGCTCACGCTGACAGTTAACCCCGAGGATCTCGGTCGGGTCATTGGTAAGCGTGGCGGTACAGCGCAAAGTCTGCGGACGCTGCTCAGGGCATTGGGGACGAAAAACGATGCGCGCTACAATCTGAAAATTGTCAACAATGATGGCTTTACGGGTGCTAAACAAGCTACGACTACCGCTTCAGATAATGATTCTGTGGACAACTCAACAGATGAAACTGTGGAAAATAGCTCTTCTTATGCAGAAAATGCTCGAAAAGAGCTTGCAGAACTAGACGACCTTGATATATAATCATAACTAGTTCAAGCACAGACGATATGCGAGAACAGCTCTATGCGAGCAATGGGTAACCATTGAGAGCCTTATTTGTGCTAAAAAACCGCCTAGCTAAAGGGCGGTTTTTTGGTGGTTTTTATGTGGGCGCGGTATAATGAAGGATATGCGAAAATTTCAAGTCATCACCCTGTTCCCCGAGATGTTTTCTGGAGTATTTGGAAATTCAATGATGTGGAAGGCGCAAAAAGACGGCATCGTTTCGCTCGAGACGGTGAATTTGCGCGAGTTTGGCCTGGGTCTGCGTCGGCAAGTCGATGATACGCCATATGGCGGCGGCGATGGGATGCTACTAATGATCGAGCCACTGTGGCGGGCGGTGGAATTTGCGAGGTCGCGTGACGAGAGCGCGAAAGTCGTCCTAATGAGTCCACGTGGTCGGCGCTGGCGACAGGCAATGGCGCGTACGGCGGCGGATGATGGTCGGGGGCTCATTATCATCTGTGGGCGATATGAGGGCGTTGACGAGCGCATTATGGAATTAGTAGATGAACAATGGAGTATCGGTGACTTTGTGCTGACTGGTGGTGAGCTGCCGGCGATGACCATTATTGATTCAATCGTACGGCTGCTGCCAGGTGTACTGGGCGGTGAAACGTCAGCAGAGATTGAGAGCTTCTCAGACGGCGAGACGCTTGAGTATCCACAGTACACCCGGCCAGAGGTATTTAATGGCCTACGAGTACCGGAGGTTTTGCTGAGCGGGCATCACGGCAAGATCGCCGAGTGGCGCGAGCAGCAGTCGCAAAAAGCGGAGACTAAGTAGCGAGACAGCAGTCCAACAACGGAAAATACCGCTACACATTCGTAACGGTATTTTGTTGTGGTGGATGTCGTAGAGCGAAAGAAACGTCAGTAGTGTTTGTTTTTGTATCGTTCGCTTGTTGCTACTGTACGTGTTTTTTATCAAAAAAGCAAGTGTTTTGGTAAATAATACAACAAGCTTGAGCTTTTTGAGGTAGGGCGGTATACTGTACCTATGAAGAAGACATCGACTAAACGACCAATGTCAGTTGTGCAAATTATACGGTTCATCGTTGCCGGATACATTCTCGTTATTGTCTTGAGCCAGCTATTTTCGTTTGACAAGTTTCCGGCAATGCTAGCTGGAATGCCGGGCGTGATGGCGGTCGTGTGCGCCATTATTCTCGTTGTTACAGAGGTTGGGGCGCTGCCGTTCTTACTTGCCATGGATATATCAGCTAGATTGAGAAAGGTCAGTGCCGTGATGGGCGTCGTGGCGCTACTGCTATTGACATTGCTGGAGGGTATGGCATTTCATCACGGAGTATCAATGATATTTGGGGCGACATTTGATCTACCGGGTGGTAGCTGGTCGCTCCTGTTCCTGGCTGGCGTGTGGATTTTGGCGATATGGGCAAGTGGTTTCGGCCAGGGTGCGACAACCACGGTAAAATCTCGAGAGAGGTCGACTGCCCGCAAAGATCATGCTAAACCAAAGCGCAAGAAAAAAGATTGACAACACGTCAATCCTTTTTCTTGGCTGGGGATGAGGGATTCGAACCCCCGAATGCCGGGACCAGAACCCGGTGCCTTACCACTTGGCGAATCCCCAATGCGTATTTGATTATACTATGGATGATGAAGTAGTGCAAGCCAGCAAGCTGATTTCCAGGGTTTGACGCCGACGCCCAGCAGGGTATAATGGGGCTTATGGATATCTCATGGATGGTGAAAATTATTGCCGACGGGCTGGTGATCCCGGTGGTGTTGATCGGGGTATATACGCTTATCCGACATGTGCCGCGAGATCAGCGCTATCGGGTGTATACGCGGGTGCTGATGGCGGGACTGACGGCGTTTGTCGCGGCAAAAATTATCGGGTTACTATATCAACCATCAGGCCTCCGTCCGTTTGAGCTAGCGGGCGTAAATGCTGGTGCTTCGTTCTTGGATAATCCGGGCTTCCCGTCGGATCACGCTCTGTTTACGATGGCGATTACGCTGGCCGTGTGGTTTGGGACAAGGTGTAAAGGATGGGCTATGGCTTGTTTGGTAATGACTTTATTGGTTGGCATAGGGCGTGTAGTGGCATTGGTACATACGCCGCTTGATGTGGCCGGTGGGCTCATCATTGCCTGGGCGGGTATATTCTGGTACATGCCATTGCGGCAGGTGTCACGCACTGCAAAATAGGGTTGCGGTTTTATCAAATTACTGCTATAGTTATACCTATTGTGAAGTGGTTTGAGAAAGTTTTTCACGAGGAAGAATCAGACTATATGTTTCATGTGACGCCAGCGGTATTCTGGCGAGTTGTCATTAGTGGTATGGTCGGCGGTGTCGTGACGTGGCTAATCGCTTTGGCGCTTGACCGCTTTATCTTAAAGCAGATTATTTGTGGGCCAGCGGCTGATCCATCAATGTGTGCGAGCAGTGGGCAGATTGGCGCCTACATCGCACTGGTATTAGTTAGCATTATCATTGTGCCGATTATCGCCCTCAATCGAGTCCGGCGACCGCTACTCGTGGTGCTCGCTGCGGTTGGTGCATTGTGGGGCGTTGGCGTCTCGGCTACCGATGCATGGTGGTTGTCGCTAATAGTGACGACCATAGCATTTGGCTTCGTATACGCAACCGCGATGTGGCTAAACCGGATCCGTGGTAACGTGGCAGCAATTATCTTCTTGGCTATATTTGTCCTACTGGCACGAGTTGTCTTGTCTCTGTAATCCTTGTACACTAAGAGTATGGAAATCATTATCATTATTCTCTTAGGTATTATCGTTATGGGCTTGGGAGCGACGCTGTTCGTACTGCAGTCAAAGTTAAGTGAGTTGAAAAATCAATCATCGGTCGACCTTATCAAAACCGACGTGGTGGAGCTGGGGCGGACCATCGCCAAGCTAAATGAATCAGTCAGCGACAAATTAGAGCGTAGCAACGCTCAGGTGCAAACCTCGGTACAAAAGCAATTGTCAGAAAGCGCCAAGTTGGTAGCGGACGTGACGCAGCGCCTGGCGAAGTTGGATGAAACGAACAAGCGGGTGGTTGACGTAGCAACTGACCTGAAAACCCTGCAAAACGTCCTGCAAAATCCAAAGCAGCGCGGCGTGTTCGGCGAATTTTACCTGGAGAGTGTGCTGGACAATGTGCTGCCCGCCAAGCAGTTTCAGATGCAATATCGCTTCAAGGATGGCGAGGTTGTTGATGCGGTGATTTTCCTGGACAAGGGGCAGATGTTGCCAGTGGACAGTAAGTTTAGCTTGGAAAATTATAACCGGATGATCAACGCCGAGACTAAAGCTGAGCGCGAGCTATGGCTGAACAAGGTAAAGGCTGACCTAAAGGGTCGCATTGACGAAACCAGCAAGTACATTCGGCCGCGTGAGAACACCATGGACTTTGCCTTTATGTTTATCCCGTCAGAGTCGCTATATTATGACTTACTCATCAACAATGTTGGTGCGGGCGGTTCGAGCCGCGATTTGATCGAATATGCCTTTCGTGACAAGCGGGTGATCATCGTCAGTCCGACCAGCTTTTTGGCGTATTTACAGACGGTGCTGCAGGGTCTGAGGAGCCTACAGATTGAAGAGCAGGCCAAGGACATTCAGGTGCGTGTCGGTCAGCTGGGCGTGCATATCAAAAAGTTTGATGAGCTGATGACCAAGATGGGCAAGAGCCTCAGTACCACCGTCGGGCACTATAATAATTCGTACAAGGAGCTCGGTAAGATTGATAAAGACGTGGTGCGAATCGCTGGTGGTGATCATCAAACGCAGCCAGAGTTGGTCGATCGGCCGGCGCAGGAAGAGTAATTATTATAAAAAATCCCCGCTCATGAGACGGGGATTTAATAACTATCAAATATCAAAGAGGTGAATTATTCTTCAACCTTATTGCGATAGCCGATCAATAGGAACAAGTTACCGCCAAGTGCTGCGCCAACGAGCGTTGCGGCAATAACCTCAAGGCTGAGGCGAGTGTACATTTTCTCGGTTTTTTGTGCCGGTGCTGAGGCGTTCTGTAGCTGTGAATTAGTCTTTTCCGTGACTGCTAGAGCAACCGCTGGGTTCAGCGTTGCGCCACTGATGTATACCTCACGTGGGTAGGTACGCTGATCTTTTGACTGCTGCGCATGCTGAGCTGCATCTGCTTGCTCTTGTTGATACTTTTGGACTGCAGCATTTTGAGCGAGTGGCAATAATGCACCGCTAACTACCAAGCCAAGCGTCAATGACATACCGATAACCACGGCTTTGCTGGTATCTTTGAGATCGGTGCGCGATAGAGCAGCGCTAACACCAAACATAAAGACAGCCATGCCAATGAGCTCAACGGCAAAGATTGCCCATGAAAAGGTCATGAATTGGTCAAAGTTAATAACGAAACTACCTGATGAAAGTGCTCCCATCAAGACAACGGCGGCCATGGCACCGAGGAATTGTGCTGCCCAGTAGAATGGTACGAGAGCAGTTTTAACCTTGCGCATTGTCCAGAGGCCGAATGTGACGGCTGGGTTAATATGCGCACCGGATACCGCGCCGATGCCAAGGACCAGTACGACAAGTGCAAGACCGACATAAAACGGCGTCATCATGTATGCCGAGAACAAGGCGACCAGCGTCAAGATAAACGTACCAGCAACCTCAGCCAGGACGATATTGACGAGATTACGCGGCAGTTTACTTTCTGGTTTTTTGCGCGATGAGCTAGACTCAACAGGTTTGACAGTGGTTGCTTTGACCTCTGGTTTCTTCGTCTCGGTCTTGCTGGTGACACGCGTTACGGTTGTTTTCGATGTAGCAGCTGCAGCAGTCGTCTTCTTTGGACTGGATTTTGCAGTCGCGGCCTTTTTAGTAGTCTTCTTCGTGGCCATAGTCCCTCCTTACTGTACTATTATTGCCATTATAACATATCTGGTATAATCATACCTATGGGATTATTTGTAAATCAACAAGATAGTCGTAGTGAACTACAAGAACGCATTGCGGCGGAGCTGCGTGAGAAGGCCAAGGCGTCGGGTCTCCAGGAGAAAGCCAGCTTGGATGGCGTGGAAGATGTGAAGTATTTGGAGGGCACAAAACAGACGACGACGCTTGCACCAGTGTGGATTGTGATCATTATCATGGCGGCGGTGGTTGTCGGGATGTTTTTAATGCAAGGACAATGATATGGAAAAGCTAGATGAAATTCGATCAGTATTAGTATCACGTGTAGCCGAGGCGGCTGAACCGCGCAGTGTGTTGCGGAGTACTGAGCTACGGGAACTATACGGCGTCATTGCGACGCTGCCAGCCGAAGAGCGCGGAGCGTTTGGTAAGAAAGTTAATGAATTAAAGCAGGAATTGGAGCGGATAATCACGGCTCGTGAAAATGAACTATCAAAAGTTAACCTACCGCCAATTGACGTGACGGCGCCGATGGACGTGAATGCTCCCCGGCCTGAATTACTGCCGAGTGAGCGGGGCACGATTCACCCATTGATGCGCGAGATCGACCGCATTTCTGACATTTTCAATCGCATGGGTTTCGTGACGGAAGAGTCGCGTGAAATTGATGATCAATTTCATATGTTTGAGAGTCTGAACTTTCCAAAGGGTCACCCGGCGCGTGATGATTATGATACGTTCATGACTGAGGAGACTGATGCTAATGGCGACCGCTTGATTGCCCCGGCGCACACCTCGACTATGCAAAACCGCGTGCTGAAAAAATATCATGGCAATTTGGCGAAGGGCGAGGCAATCGCCGCTATTGTACCTGACCGGGTGTTTCGCAACGAGGATTTGGACGCGCGGCACGAGCACACGTTCTATCAAGTCGAGGGCGTGTATGTCGCTAAGGGGGTTAACGTCGGCAACCTGATCGCCACCTTGCAAGAGTTTTTGCAGGAATATTACGGCAAGAAATTGGATGTGCGCGTCAACCCATTTTACTTCCCGTTCACCGAGCCGAGTTTTGAATTTGCGCTGAGCTGTCCGTTCTGTGAGGGTAAAAACCCGGATTGCAAGGTTTGCTCAGGCGAAGGCTGGATTGAACTCTTGGGCTGCGGTATGATTCACCCAAACGTGTTGAGGGCTGCTGACATCGACCCGAACGAATACACGGGCTTTGCTTTTGGTTGCGGCATCGACCGGCTGGTGATGATGAAATACGGCATTGAGGACGTACGACATTTTGAGAGTGGTAAGTTGGACTTTTTGGAGCAGTTTTAAGGAGCTATTGCGCACATGATAATAGTAGTATCTCAAAAACTTGTAATAAAAGAGGCAGTTCTGTATGCCGATAGAGAAATTATTGCAGCGAGAGAGATCACTAAAAAAGATAGGAGGAGGTAAATGGATACACAACAATTTGACGCACTTATTATTGGTTTTGGCAAAGCTGGCAAGACATTGGCGGTGGCGTTGGCGAATGCGGGCAAAAAGGTAGCGCTGGTGGAGCGGTCACCAAAGATGTATGGCGGCACCTGTATTAATATTGCTTGTATTCCTACTAAGGTGCTGGTCAGTGCGGCCGAACATCATCAAAGTTTTGATGAGGCGATGGCACATAAGACAACGGTAGTGACGCGGTTGAATGAGAAGAACTATCACATGCTGGCGGATCGTGAAACGGTGAGCGTCATTGAAGGTGAGGCATCGTTTGTAGATGATCATACTGTGAAGGTTGTGGCGGGTGATGACGAGCTAGTAGTGAGTGCACCGCAGATTTTTATTAACACCGGTGCGGAATCAATCATCCCAGAGATTCCAGGTGTTGATAAGCCGTTTGTATATACCAGTACTGAATTGCTGGATAAAATGACACAGCCAAAACGACTAGCTATCATTGGTGGCGGTTATATTGGGTTAGAATTCGCCTCAACTTATACCAAACTTGGTACAAAAGTAACAGTATTTGAGAGGGGTGATGCTCTGCTTACACGTGAAGATCCAACAATTGCTCAGGCTGCTACTGAAGCGCTGCAGGCGCAGGGTATCGAGATTGTGTTTAGTGTGGATGTGACAGCGATTGATGGTGAGTCTACTGCAACGATTCGCACAGTAAATCATGATGATTATGCCGGTTATGATGCGGTGCTGACGGCTACGGGTCGTCGCCCAGCGACGATGAACTTGAATTTACCAGCTGCTGGTGTAGCGACGGATAAGCGCGGTGCAATTGTGGTTGATGAAACACTTCGCACTAGCCGGTCGCATATTTGGGCAATGGGCGATGTAACGGGCGGGCCACAATTTACCTATGCGTCGCTGGATGATTTTCGGATTGTGAGAAGCCAGTTGCTGGGTGATGGTCTATACACTCGCGCCAAGCAAAAAACCTTGCCGTACGCGGTCTTTATGCAAACACCGCTAGGTCGGGTGGGTATGACAGAGGCTGAGGCGCGTGCGACGGGGCGCGAAATTATCGTAAAAGAGTTGCCTGCTATGGCGATTCCACGTCTGCATGTTGATAATGCTACAACAGGCTTGCTGCGTGCGGTGATTGATGCAAACACTGAACAAATTTTGGGTGCTAGTTTATTGTGTCGTAACTCACCAGAAGTCATTAATATTATCAAAACTGTAATGGATAATGACCTGCCATATACTGTACTGCGTGACCAAATATTCACTCATCCAACGGTAAGTGAGGCATTGAACGATTTATTTGCATAAAGGAGGAATATGAACCATACAATTTTCGACGACATTGTATCAGGCACCGTAAAATCATGGAAGGTTTGGGAGGATGAGCAGTTCCTGGCGTTTCTCACGCCGTTTCCAAATACCCCGGGGGTGACAGTGGTCATTCCAAAGCGCAACCCGGGCGATTATATTTTTGCAATTGACGAGACGCTATACCTCGAGTTTATGCGAGCAGTGCGTCAAGTGGCGCGGCTACTAGAACGGGCGTTTAATACGCCACGAGTAGCGCTGGTGTTCGAGGGAACGGGCGTGGCGCATGTGCACGCCAAGCTGTATCCGCTACATGGTGACTTGGCGGGGCGGACTGATGTCTGGGCGGAGAACGCAGAGTTTCACGAGAACTATCGTGGCTGGCTGACGACGACCGAGGGGCCGAGGATGGACGAGGCCGAACTAGACCGGATTCAGGCGCAGATCATTGCTGCTCGGGAGTAATATTTAGCCAACGGGGCGAAATATGAAGTGGCTTGGAGTTGTTGGTACGCGTGAAGTGAATGATACAATTCGCCGTGACATTGAGCAGTTTGTCGAGCAAAAGATTACTGAAGGCGGCGGGATTGTGTCGGGTGGTGCGACTGGTGCTGATCACGAAGCGGCTCGGCTGGCGTATGAATATGGTCTAGAGGCGGCACAGTTTCGGATATTTTTGCCAGTAGAGCTAGAGCTATATTGCCAAGCATTGTATGATCGTGCAGCTGTCGGTAAATGTCGCCAGGATGATGCGGTTGCGACGGTCGCGCTTCTGCGAGATATCGCCAAACATCGGCCAGGAGTACTGCGCGATGCTACTGATTTTAATGAAGTTAACGCTGATTCATTTCATGCGCGTAATTGTCAAATCGTTGACTTGGCAGATGAATTAGTGGCATTTCGGGTTAATGGTAGCCCTGGCACGACGTTTACGATTGATCAAGCCAGGGAAAAAGGTATCCCCACCAAGGTGTTTGACTACACCGTTGATTAGAATGGTATACTGGTATATATGAAAGTCAGCCTAAACATTATCAAACAATTGATTAATTTTGAATTGCCTCCCGTGGACGAGTTAGTGGCGCGGGTCAATCAGCAGCTTGGTGGCGTCGAGGAAGTGATCGACCTCAACGCTAAATATGGTGGCGCGCGAATCGTTCGGGTGGTTGAATGTGCTAAGCATCCTAATGCTGACCGGCTGAGCGTGACCAAGATCGATGATGGCGGTGCGGCGGCGGACGTGCCGCGCGATGAGAACGGCCTAGTGCAAGTGGTTTGCGGCGCACCAAATGTGCATGCGGATATGTGGGCGATTTGGTTGCCGCCAAAAAGCACGGTGCCAGCAAGTTTTGATGATGACGAGCCATTTGTGCTGGACGCGCGACCGCTGCGCGGCGTGCTCAGCCAAGGTATGTTGGCGGCGGCGGACGAGCTGGCGATTGGTACGGATCACGAGGGGATTATTGAGATTCGTGAACAGGACGTGCCGGCGGGAGTTGAGCTGCGGGCGGGTGCGAGTTTTGCTAAAACGTTTGGGCTGGATGACTACGTGCTGGACATTGAAAATAAGATGTTTACGCACCGGCCGGATTGCTTTGGGCAGCTCGGCGTGGCGCGCGAGATTGCCGGGATTTTTCATCAGCAATTTACCAGTCCTGAGTGGTACAATGTGATTCAAGAATTTGCCGGTGGCGACGGTCTTGAGCTCGAGATCTTCAATGAGGTGACTGAAGTAGTGCCGGTGTTTTCAGCGGTAGCTATCAAAAATATTGAGGTGCAGCCAAGCCCGCTGTGGTTACAATGTCAGTTAGTGGCGATGGGCGGCAAGCCGATTAATAACATCGTCGATGCTACGAATTACATGATGCTCATGACGGCACAGCCGACCCATGCATATGATTATGATAAATTACGCGGGTCTAAACTCGGGGCGCGGATGGCTCGTGATGGCGAGAAGGTCAGTTTGCTCAATGGCAAAGAGTATGAGCTGACGAGTGACGACATCGTCATTGCTGATGGCGAGGGTGTGATTGGTCTCGCGGGAATTATGGGCGGCGCTGACACTGAAGTTTCGGATGGCACAAAAAACATCGTCCTCGAATGTGCTAATTTTGATATGTATGCACTACGCCGCACGGCCATGCGCCACGGTATCTTTACCGATGCATTGACGCGGTTTAATAAGGGTCAGTCACCAGCACAAACCGACCCTGTTCTCAAACAATTGATGAGTATGGTGGGTGGTGTGCAGGCCAGCGAAGTGTTTGATGTCAGCTCATACGATAAATGTATTATGCCTGATGGTGTGCACTGCGTTGATTCACAAGGTGTCTCAAACGAGTTTATCAATGAACGGCTGGGTACTGACTTTTCTAACAACGAAATTGCTGACATTCTGCGCTACACTGAATGTATGGTTGAAGTCGATGAACATGGCTGTGAGGTCTACAGTCCGTTTTGGCGCACCGATATTGAGCTACCCGAGGACATCGTTGAGGAAGTCGGACGGCTGTATGGCTTTGATAAGTTACCGCGCCAATTGCCTCGTCGTAGTATTAAATCAGCGCCGAAAAACCTGCGCCGAGAATTGAAAAACGCCGTTCGTCAAAGTCTATCACGAGCTGGCGCCAACGAAGTCCTGACCTACAGTTTCGTTCACGAGCGCATCCTAAAAAAGGCCGAGCAGGACGTTGCTCAGGCATACAAATTATCAAACGCCCTCAGTCCTGATTTGCAATATTACCGCTTGACGGTACTGCCGAGTTTGCTCGACAAGGTTCACGCCAACATCAAGGCTGGACATGATGAATTTGCCTTGTTTGAAATGGGCAAGGGTCATATCAAAATGCATGGTTTGGGCGAAGATGGTCTGCCAGAGGCCAGTCAGTTTACGGACATCGTCTATGCTGCCAAAAAACCGGGAGCGGGTGCGCCATTTTACACAATTCGTCGCTTGATTGAGCAGCTGGCACGTGACCTTGGCGCCGAGCTGGTATTCAAGCCAATTGAACAGGAGCTCAACTACCCAGTTACGGCACTGTTTGATCAATCGCGCAGCGCGCTGGTCGAGACAACTGACGGAACGTTCATTGGTATAGTCGGCGAATTGAAACAGTCAGTCATCAAGAACTTCAAATTACCGGCGTACGTGGCGGCGGCGAGCTTGGACACGGCTGGCTTGGAGGCTGTCTACGCCAAACGTGCCAGTCATTATCAGCCACTCAGCCGCTATCCATCAACGACGCGCGATATCTCGCTCAAAGTACCATCCGCTATTAGGTATCAGCAACTACTGCAGACGCTGGATGAGGCTATACGGACCACCGATATGAATGTACGGATTGAGCCACTCACTATTTACCAGTCTGAGGAGGATGCGGAGCAGAAGACGATGACATGGCGGCTGACGTTTACCTCGCATGAGCGGACATTGACGGACAAGGATATCGCGCCGGTGATGCAGCAGATTGAGCGGGCGGCCAAAGATGCGTGGGGCGCTGAAGTAGTCTGATGAAGCCGCTGATTCACATGCTCCGATATGCACGCGGCATGGGCAGATACTACATCGGGGTTAGTATTAGCTCAGTTGTTGTGGCGCTGACCGGCATCGCGGTGCCGTTCGTGATTTCGCGGGCGACCAACTTGATGGTTGAAGTGGTTGAGGGCGGCAATGTAGGAATTGAGCAGGCAATTCTCTTAGCTCTGGTGCTGCTGGCGCTTGACGTGACGAATACGATTGTGCGAAACCTTGGCGGTTACTGGGGCGACGTGATGGCAACGCGGCTCAAGCAGCAGTTGTCGACGCGGTACTATCATCACTTGCTTGGCTTGCCGCAAAGTTATTTTGATGGCGAGCTGACCGGCACAATTATCAATCGCCTCAACCGTGCGATTACCGAAACGACGAACTTCCTGAACATGTTTGCCAACAACTTTTTCCAGATGCTGCTCACGACAGGTATCACCATCGGCATCGTTCTGGTGTACAGTCTGGAACTGGCGGCAATGGTGGTCATTATGTACCCGCTATTTATGTGGCTGACGGCGCTGACCAGCAAGAAATGGCAGGCCTTTCAGAACCGTAAAAATCACGAGACAGATATGGCCAGTGGCCGGTTTGCCGAAGTCATTGCTCAGATCAAAGTTGTCAAAAGCTATGTCCGCGAGTCGCTCGAATATCGTCATTTTGCCAAGCGTTACCGCAAAACAATTGCCATCACGCGCAAGCAATCGCGCTACTGGCACAGCATGGATATCGTGCGCGGTGTGGTGTTGTCGGTCATTTTCTTTATGATTTTTGCGTACATTTTTGTGCAGACGACTGAGCGGCGTTTTTCGATCGGCGATATGGTGCTGCTGATCACGCTGATTAATAATTTGCGGATGCCGCTATTTAACATGAGCTTCATTGTTGATAATTTCCAAAAGGCTCTGGCTGGGAGTAAGGATTTTGTTGGCGTAATGATGCTGCGCCCAGCGATCGAAGATCTGCCTCACGCACCAGAATTAGTGGTGAATCGTGGGGCGGTCGAGTTTCGCAATGTTTCATTTCGCTACGCCTCTGCCATGCAAAAACCAGTGTTGACCGACATCTCGTTTACGCTTCATCCCGGTGAGCATGTCGCTCTCGTCAGTGAGTCGGGTGGCGGCAAGACCACCTTGACGAACTTGCTGATGCGTTTGTACCAGCCAGATAGTGGTGAAATTACGATTGATGATGTGGCCATTGACACGGTACAGCAAAAGAGCTTGCGCCGTCACATCGCCACGGTGTTTCAGGAGCCGGCGCTCTTTTCCGGTACAATTCGTGAAAATATCGCCTATGGCGCCGACGAACCGACGGACGAGCAGGTGATCGCCGCCGCCAAGGCCGCCAACGCGCACGACTTCATCAGCGAGCTTGATAAAGGGTATGACACGCAAATTGGTGAACGTGGCCTCAAGCTATCTGGCGGTCAAAAGCAGCGCATCGCCATCGCGCGGGCGGTGCTCAAGGATGCGCCAATTCTCATCCTCGACGAGGCAACAAGCAATCTCGACAGCAAGAGCGAGCATCTAGTGCAGCAGGCACTAGAGCGGCTGATGAAGGGGCGGACGACACTGATTATTGCTCACCGGCTGAGCACCATCGCTACGGTGGATCGGATTGTGACACTGAAAGATGGTCGAGTCGATGAGATTGGTACGCCGAAACAGCTGGCGAAATCAGGCGGCATTTATGCTGATTTGCTCAAGCTACAGCGGACAGCCGGTGTGGGGATTGACGACGAACTAGCACGTTATGACATTGCGGCTGAGGGGAAACATTGATATAATTTCAAGGTAAGATAAAGGAGGATTATGGCGACGACGAGGGGACAGCGACTCGGTATATGGATCATCACGGGGACATTAGCGATTGGGACAATTGGCGGATTTATCGCCATGATGGTGCAGCCGGGCAATGATGCCAAAGATCAGGCCGAGCTGCAGCAGGCGCAAGAAGACTACAAAAAGGCAACTACCGAGTGGCAAAAGAAAGTTGACGCTCAGACGGCGGAATTAAACAATAAATATTATGCTAAATTCGCCGAGTTCGGTTCGCGAGTCGGTGCGTTTGAGGCTGGCGACGTCAAAGAGCTACACAAAGAAGATTTGGTTGAGGGCGGTGGCGCAGAGATCAAGGATGACACCAAGTTTGCGGTCTACTACATTGGCTGGAATGCTAAGGGCGAGATTTTTGACCAGTCAATCAATAACGGTAAGTTGAAATCACCATTTGCAGTGGACGGCCCGGCACATACGTCGGTGATTCAGGGCTGGAAAGAAGGGTTGATTGGTATGAAGGTCGGTGGTGTGCGCGAATTGGCAATTCCAGCGGACAAAGCCTATGGCGATAAAGGCCAGGGCGATAAAATTCCTGCTAATGCGCCGCTGAAGTTTGTGGTCATGGCTATCGAAAAGCCAACAGAGATTCCACAGCCAGCAATGCCAGAAATTATTAAGCGATATTATAGGTCAAGGGGGTTACATGTCTAAAGAAGTTATCATTGTCGGCGCTGGTCCAAGCGCGCTGACCGCAGCAATTTACCTGTCGCGCGAAGACGTGCCGACGACACTATACGAGCGTGGCGTGGTCGGCGGTATGGCGGCCATCACTGATCAGATTGATAATTATCCAGGGTTCGCCGAGGGCGTGACCGGTATGAAATTGGCATCAGAATTACAGCAGCAGGCTGAGCGGTTTGGTGCAAAGATTGAGTACGGCGATGTCACGGCACTGAAGCAGGTTGACGACGAATTTGAATTAACAATTGATGGCCAGCCAGTGCGCACGAAAACCGTGTTGCTAGCGACTGGCTCAAATCACCGCAAGCTGGATGTACCGGGTGAGGACGAATTGTATGGTCGTGGTGTGCATTACTGCGCGACATGCGACGGCGCATTTTATCGTGACAAGCGCTTGATCGTCGTTGGTGGCGGCAATTCGGCAGTGCAAGAGGCGATATTTTTGACTCGCTACGCTACGCATATCGATCTGCTCGTACGATCTGAACTCCGCGCCAGCGAGGTCTTGCAGAGGGAGCTACAAAAATATGTTGATGCAGGCAATATAACCGTCCACCTTGGTGTCGTTACTGACGAAATTATCGTCAAAGATGACAAATTCTACGGTGTCAAAACAACCCAAAACGGCGAGCAAAAAGAATTTGTGGCAGACGGCTTATTTGTTTTCATTGGTTTAATTCCGAACACCCAGTTCTTAGTGGACTCTGATGTTACACTGGACCTCGGCGGACACATCGTCACCGACGAGCATTTGTGCACCAATATCCCTGGCGTCTTTGCTTCGGGTGACGTCCGTTCAGGTGCAACGATGCAAATTGCTTCAGCGGTCGGTGAGGGTGCGGTTGCGGCCCTGCAAATTCGTGAATATTTACAAGAAAAAGCCAGAGAGGAGTAGATCATGGCAGATTTTAACCAAGTATTAACCCCGGGAAACTATCAGGACGGCGAAGTTACCGTTGTCGTGGAGATTCCGGCTGGGTCAAATCATAAAATTGAATGGGATCGGAAAGTCGGCGTCATGCGGCTAGACCGAGTTGATCCAGCGATTTTCGCCAAGCCAACTAATTATGGTTTTATTCCACAAACGCTGGACGAGGATGGCGACGAGTTGGATGTGCTATTGGTAACGGATACGCCGCTGACGACTGGGCTGGTAGTCGAGGCGAGGATCCTTGGCGTAATGAAGTTTGTCGATGATGATGAGGTTGATGATAAGATCATCGCGGTGCCAAGCGACGATCGCCATAATGGTAACGCCATTCAGTCGCTGGAGGATTTGCCAGCGCAGCTGATTAAGCAAATTGAATTCCATTTCAATCACTATAAGGATCTGAAAAAGCCAGGCTCGACCATTGTCAAAGAATTTGCTGGCGTTGATGCTGCCAAGCAGGTTGTAGCGGCGGCGATTGAGCGCTGGAACGAGCAGGCGTAGCTTATATTATGGTTATGGCAATGTTGCGGTGTACAACGAAGTTGTATTAATTAAGTTTAAATTGCTATACAGGCGTTGTTGTGTAAGCGGATGATATTTACTACTTTGCGGGAGTTTGGATATGAACAAGGCGTAGCTATGTTCGCAAAGATGAAGAGAAATTAAAATGACGCGAGTATTTGATAAGAAAAATATCATATTGGCAAAGGTTCAAGACGAAGACCTTAACTCATTTCTTGTTGATTTTGATATTGATGACAGTGGTGAACCGCATTATCAGTTAGATGAATTTACAAAAGTGATAATTAATACAATACCAGAATATGTCTTTGCTCATTATGAGAATCCGGATATTCCGAATACAGATGCTGTAGATAAATTGCGTGAAGCTGCAAGAAGTATTTACAAAATAAAAGATTTCGATCTTATGCGTCGTTGGTATTTGGATGGTGATAAATCAGCCTATGAGCAGTTAGAAGCTTCTAGCAGTAAGAATCGTGGAGAATTTGGAGAATTAATTTTACATTTGTTATTGCGAGATTTTAAAGCAACTATCCCGTTGGTTTCCAAGGTTTACTTTAAGGATGCGTCAGGGATGCCTGCACATGGATTTGATGCAGTCCATATATCTCCGGATGAAAGGATCTTGTGGCTGGGAGAAAGCAAATTTTATAAAGACAGTAGGAGGGGATTAACAGATTTATTAAAGGATTTGAACGATCATTTTAAAAGTGAATATTTAGAAGAGCAGTTTACTATTATAAAGAAGAATCTAAGCAATAATGGAATACCTCAACGTGATGAATGGATAACTATATTGAATAGTTGCAACCAACTAAAAGATAGAATAGACATGATTTATATACCAATGTTGTGCACCTATCCTAATGCCATATATGAAGCTTACCCTAATTTAGAATGTACTGAGGCGACAAGTTATCACGAGACAAATGTTCGGGAATTAAAAGAATATTTTGATTCTAACAATCACCATGCGTTAAAAGATAGGTTGAATATCATACTCTTCTTATTCCCAATAAGAGATAAACAAGAACTTGTCCGTAGGCTTCATGAACGTCTGTGGCATATGCAGGAAATGTGAGATATTAAGTGGTAGATTGTATAAGTAGAATTGATGATGGTCAGGCACTGAGCTACGATGAAAGTTTTGAGATTGCATCGTATTGCTCTAGACTATTGTCTGGAAGTAGTGAAGAGGTTGCGGATGTCCGTAGAATCGCCATACATATATTAAATAGTTGGGAGAATATTCCTGACGAGACATATCCGATATGGACGGATGTTATGGAAACTATTGGTTTCTATCCTTATATTGAAAAGAATAAGAAGACGATGACTATTCAATCACTTTCCGATGGGATACGTCAAAAATCACATCTATCTGAATACTTGCCTTTGACATATTTACATAGAGAACAAAAGGTGCTTTCTGAAATGCTATTGTCAAAAAAGAACGTTATCGCCAGTGCGCCTACAAGCTTTGGAAAAAGTTTATTAATTGAGGAGATTGTCGCGTCTGGTAAATATAATAATATTGTGATAGTCCAACCAACACTTGCATTGTTAGATGAAACGCGACTAAAGTTAAAGAAATATTCTAAAAAGTATAAGATTATAGTTCGCACCACACAGCCCGCCGCCACGGATAAGGGTAATCTGTTCTTATTGACGGCGGAAAGAGTTATGGAGTATGACCAGCTACCGCAAATCGATTTGCTAATAGTTGATGAATTCTATAAGTTAAGTCTTAAACGCAAGGATGATCGCGCCGATATCCTTAATAATGCTTTTCTTAAGATTATGAATAAGTATAATTCCAAATTTTATTTTCTAGGACCTAACATTGATGGTATTACTAATGGATTTGCTGAAAAATACGAAGCTATATTCTACAAGACTGATTATTCTCTTGTTGATTGTAACGTGGTTGATATGACACAACATTTAGATATGTCAAAGACAAGGGGTGCTTTAGAAGAGGAGAAAAGTGAGCTACTTTGTAAATTACTTGACGATTTAATAGACGAACAAACGTTGATTTATTGTTCTACTCCTGCAAGAGCGCGCCGTTTTGCAAAAAAATATTTAGATCATTTAATTTCCAAAGGCGTTGTTGTCGATGTATCCTTGCCCTTAATTGATTGGATTAAGACTAGCATATCTAAAAAATGGAGTTTGGTGGATGAATTAAAACATGGAATTGCTATACATGATGGCTCCCTTCAGAAGCATATAGGCGCGTCAATAATTAAGTATTTTAATGATGGACTTCTGCGTTGTATATTCTGTACCTCAACAATTATTGAAGGTGTAAACACCAGTGCAAAAAATGTAGTTTTGTTTGATGGGAGGAAGGGTGGAGAGGCTATTGATTTTTTTGATTATAGTAATATCAAAGGGCGTTCTGGCAGGCTTATGGAGCATTATGTAGGTCGCGTATTTAATTTTGTTAAACCTCCATCTAAAGAATCGGTCTTTATAGATATCCCGTTTTTTGAGCAAGATCCAGTATCCGATGAGATACTCATTAATATTCCTAAAGATGACATAAAGAATGATTTAAAAAATCGATATAACGAATTGTATGAGATGCCTGCTGGGTTATTGGAAATTATTAAACGCAATGGTATTTCTGTTTGCGGTCAGATGAATATATACCGTCAACTTGAACAAGATGTTCATACGACTAAGTATGATGATTTCGCTTGGTCGCAAATGCCTAATTGGAATAATATGCTATATATTCTAAGATTATCCGAAAATAATCTGTTTCACATTGATCATAATGGAATTATGTCTGTAAACCAATTAGTGCTATATCTGAATGAGTACCGAAAGAACAAAGATATTATAGATATTATCAACCTTATTTATGAAAATAGGAAAAGAAAGGTGCAAGCGGAAACAGCATGCAAAAATGCAGGCAAATATTATGACGAAGCCGTGGAACAGGCTTTCCATATTCATCGTCATTGGTTTCTGTTTACTGTTCCTAAGATATTTCGTGTAGTTGACAGCTTACAGCGTTACGTTTGTGAGAGCTACGGTCGAAGTGCTGGATCGTACAGTTATTTTATTCAGCAACTGGAAAACGATTTTATTCCAGAAAATTTATCTATTCTTATTGAGTATGGCGTACCTGCGAGTGCTGTTAGAAAATTAGACTCTAAAGTTCCAAGAAATTTGTCTGAGGATGAAGTGGTGGAATATATCAGGAGATATAAACGACAGCTTACGTCAGATTGGCTACAATATGAAAGAGACAAACTGGACGAACACCTTTAGCCTGTCTTTGTATTGCAAAACATAGGCGTATTATCGATGTCGAAACAGCGATGAAACGCCGTCGGTTAACCCGGTCAAGTGTGCGAGCACGCCACCGCTTTTCGATAGCTGCATGCGTAATTTGGTTTTGGCGTGCGGTGTGATGACCATGTCGCGCCAGGCTGGCTTGGGCTTGGCGGACTTGCTGGTCAAGACCTCAACGACGTCGCCGTGCTGTAATTCATAGGTGAACGGCTTCATAACACCATTGACTTTGAATCCGCTAGCGTGTGCTGCAATGTCGGAATGAATGCGATATGCGTAATCCAGCGGGAAGGCGCCGCGCGGCAAATCGTAAATATCACCTTTGGGTGAATAGACAAAGATCCGATCCTTAAACAACTTCATGCGGAATTTTTCTGAATCAAAGGCTTTGCCTTCGCGGGCCCGGGCCGCCGTCTCCTGCAGGTCGCGAATCCACGCCAAATCCGTCGGCAGCGCGGCAATTCGCCCTTGTCGGTAGGCGTCAGACATCTTTTGTTCGTTATAATGAAAGCTCGCCGCCAAACCGCGCTCGGCGTATTCATGCATGTCTTGGGTACGAATTTGGAATTCGACAATTTGTCCGGTCGGCGTTTGCACTGTTGTGTGCAGACTTTGGTAGCCGTTTGGTTTAGGGTTGGCAACGTAATCTTTGATGCGCTCATAGAATGGCTGGTACATCTCGTGCAGCACGCCCAGTACCAGATAGCCGGTCGCTAAATCATCAACAATGATGCGTAGGGCAATCAGATCGTAAATCTTATCAATATTGCCAACGCGGTCGAGCTTCTTGAACAGGCTATACACGCTTTTGACCCGGCCATCCATATCGAACCGTAGACCCTCGCTCTGCAGGCGCGCCGTAACGTCGCGGCGGACTTTGGCGAGTTTGCGCTGGCTTTTCTTTAGGCGGCTGTCCATCAGGCTCTTAGTGCGCTGAAAATCCTTGGGCATCAAAAACCGGAAACTGAGCTCTTCCAGCTGCACGCGGACGCGCCCCATATTCAGTCGATCCGCCAACGGCGCAAAGACTTCGATCGTCTCGCGGGCGATTTTCTTCTGCTTGTCGCGCGGCATATATTGAAGTGTGCGCATATTATGCAGCCGATCCGCCAGCTTGATAATAATCACCCGAATGTCCTCGCCGACCGCGATCATCAGCTTGGCGAGGTTGTCTTTGGTGTGCGGCAGGTAGCTATCGAGGCTGCGCATGCCAGCGCGCGCCTGCGACACCTTGGTCACACCATCAACCAGAAAGGCAATGTCACGCCCAAACAAACTCTCCAGCTCGTCCAGCGTCGCATCAGTATCCTCGACGGTATCATGCAGCACGCCAGCGATCACCGTGTCAATATCCATACCCCATTCCACCAAAATCCCAGCCACCGCCAGCGGGTGCGTGATGTAGGGTTCGCCGCTTTTGCGCTTTTGGCCAGCATGCTTTTTGGTGGCGTAGTCAATAGCGCTATCTAACACTAGTACCGGTACTTCATCGTACTGCGGCGCCGCTAGATGTAGTAATTCCTCGCGCGTCATAGTTTCATTATACAACTTTGTAGTATAATTAGTAAAAAGCTAATGCTACTTGGGAGGAATAATTATATGGCGATAACGAAAATAGCGATTAATGGTTTCGGGCGGATCGGGCGCAGCGCCTTTAAGATTGCCTGGGAGCGCAGCGATTTGGAGATTGTGGCGATCAACGATTTGACGGACACCAAGACGCTGGCGTACCTATTAAAACACGATAGCAATTACGGGGAATATGGCCGCCAAGTTGACTTTACAGAAAACGAGTTGGTCGTTGACGGAAAACATGTCAAAGTGCTGGCGGAAAAAGATCCGGCAAACTTGCCGTGGGGCGAGATGAATGTTGACGTGGTGATCGAATCAACTGGATTCTTTACCGATAAAGACGGCGCGGGCAAGCACTTGACTGCGGGCGCCAAGCGCGTGGTCATCAGCGGGCCGACCAAATCCGACGGCGTTGATACCATTGTGCTCGGCACGAATGACAGCAAGATCAAGGGCGCGACGCCGATAGTTTCTAATGCCAGCTGTACCACCAATAGCTTAGGTGCAGTGATGGCGATTCTGGACGCAGAATTTGGCGTGGAAAAGTCAATGCTGACGACGGTGCATAGCTACACCGCCAGCCAGCGCCTGCAGGATGCGCCGGCCAAGGACCTTCGTGAGGGTCGCAACGCGGCTGAGAACATGGTGCCGACAACGACCGGTGCGGCCATCGCCGTGACCAAAACCCTACCGCAGCTAACCGGCAAGTTCGACGGCCTCAGTGTGCGCGTACCGACGCCGGTGGTGTCGCTCAGTGACGTGACAGCGCTGCTGCGGCGCGACGTGACGGTCGAGCAGGTGAATGAGGTGTTCAAAAAAGCCGCCGCTGATAGTTTCTATCAAGGGATCTTGGGTGTCAGTGAAGAGCCGCTGGTCAGTCGTGACTTTATTGGTAATTCACATTCTGGCATCGTTGACCTGCCGCTGACCAAGGTCGTTGGTGGTAACATGGTGAAAATCATGGTCTGGTACGATAACGAGTGGGGGTACTCTAATCGCCTGGTCGAGCTGGTGGCGGACGTCGGCCACTACCTCCAGCAGCCAGCGATGTGATAAGTTCTATAACATAAGTTCAGTGATGTGAGTGGGGCGGGAGATACAAAGAATGTATCAATCCCGCCCCGCACCTCAATATCAGATTCTTCCTCCTTTCTTGCGTCGGGGGAGGTGGGCAAAGTCGTCCACCAGTAGTGCGACACTTGCAACCCAGAGGATCGCGGTGGTCGCGACGCCGATGTGGCCTACCCATTCAGGCAGGCTAGCAAGGGGTTTATACAACCACCTGATAGATTCCGCTTCTTCGCGAAGGTATGGGGCAGTTGCTTTCGCGATCCAGTACAGGGCTGTAGATCCAAATGTGGTGATCATCATTCCGCTCACCAATACAAAGCTATCACCCTTGGAGGTAGCGATCAGAATCCCCCCGAGAACAATGATCACGCCGATGATGATGGTCAATCCTTCAAGCACAGTACTTTCCTTTCCACTTTTTTGAGGTGCGGCCGTTCCGCGCCTCAAGCCACCGTAGGTATCTGACCTACAGCAGCGAAGCGCAGTTGACAATTTATAATAAAAATTGTCAAAAGGCTGATATATATATATCACTATTAGTAGAAAATGTCAATGCTTTTTGTCAAGATTGTGGATGACCATGAGCCGCTAGCTCTGTTAGAGGTGCATACCCATTCGCAGGCTGACATGGGCGAATAGGGCGGCTGAACTTGACGCTGCCTGGCTGGGTATGCTACACTACTGACATATCCGGCCAATCAGGTCGGAGTTTTTCGTCTCTTGGGCGTTTGCAATGAAACGTAGTATAATAATATAAGCGTAAAGGAGCTAGTATGGAAGATTTGAATATCAAGCAATTGACGTTGGCGGTGCGGACGATTGCCGAGGAAAAGAACCTGCCAGAAGAAACCGTTTTAGAGGTGATCGAGCAGGCTATCGCGGCAGCGTGGCGGCGTGACAACGGTACCCGTGAGCAGTTGGTGCGCGCCAGCCTAAATATCAACAGCGGCACGGCTGTAGTGTCGGTTGTCAAAACCGTGGTTGAAGAAGTTGAAAACGACGTCAATCAAATGAGTCTGGACGAAGCTAAAACCGTTGACCCGGCGGCTGAGCTAGGCAGCGAAGTGACGGTCGAGACTCACAACGTGACGACGTTTGGCCGGGTGGCGGCCCAGACTGCCAAGCAGGTGATCTTGCAGCGGCTGCGCGAGGCAGAGCGCGAGGTGGTGCTGGCAGAATTTGAGGATAAAATTGGCACGGTGGTGACCGGTACGATTCAGCGAGTTGAGCCGCGCGTGGTGCGAATTGAGCTGGGCAAGGCAGTTGGTATCATGCCGCAGTCTGAGCAGATTCCTGGCGAATACTACGGTGTTGGTCGCCGCGTCAAGGTGTATATCAAGGACATCGAGCGCGAAGGTCGTGGCCCGCAGTTGATCTTGAGCCGCGGTAATGAAGAATTTGTGCGGTTCTTGTTCAGCCAGGAAGTACCAGAGATGGAAACGGGTGCCGTGGAAATCAAAGCGATTGCTCGCGAGGCTGGCCGCCGCACTAAATTGGCGGTAGCATCGGCGCTGCCAGGTGTTGACCCAGTCGGTACGTTTGTCGGTGGTCACGGTACGCGTGTTCAGGCAGTGATGAACGAAATTGGCGAGCAGGAAAAAATTGACATTATTCCGTTCGAGGAGGATACAGCTGGTTTTATCGCGAATGCCATGAGCCCAGCAGAAGTACTGAGCGTGACGGTTAATGAAGATGAAAAGCGGGCAACGGTCTATGTCAGCGAGGATCAGCAATCAGTGGCCATCGGCCGGGCTGGGCAGAATGTTCGCTTGGCAAGTCGGCTGACTGGCTATGAGCTGGACATCGAGGCAAAGGCGGCTGTTAAGCCTGAAGCAAAACCTCGCAAAAATATTGAGGACAGTTTGATGAGCGTAGTTGAGGAGGTGGCAGAATAAGCTACTTCCTGACAATCGCCAAAAACGAAAGGAGGGCGATATGCCGGAAGATTTTTCTGAGTTAGAATCTCGACTCACTGATACCGCCAGGGCTAGTTTAGAGCGCGCTGGGCTGCTGGCACATAATAGCGGCAGTCCGTATGTCGGTACCGAGCATGTACTGCTCGGCGTGCTGGCGCAGAATTCGTCGCTGGGTGCGAAGATTTTGGCGGAGAATGGCGTGACCTTGGATCGGGCGGAGCTAGCGCTGGGCTTAACGGCGCAGTCGTTCGTGGTGGTGGTTGTTCATAAAGGGATGAACGCTGAGGTGCTGGAGACGATACGAGCTGCCTGGCAATTGGCGACAGAGTTTGGGCAGGAGCGCATCGGCACTGAGCACATTGTTTATAGCATGCTGTTGCAGCACAAGGCTCGGGCGACGAAGTTGCTCAGTGATATGAATGTGGATCTGGACGAGCTGCGCGGTACACTAGAGGATGTGTTTGATCGGCAGCAGCTGGAGGCCATACAGGACGAGTCGAAGGAAGGTGTGGCGCCTCATTCTCGTCGGTCGGCTGATCTCAAGATTCTCGATCGCTACGGCGTCGACATAACGGAGCGCGCGCGGAGTGGACTGCTCGATCCAGTGGTCGGTCGGGAGGCCGAGACGGAGCGGCTGATCACGGTACTCGGGCGTCGCGGCAAAAATAATCCAGCGCTGATCGGCGAGCCGGGCGTCGGTAAAACCGCGGTGGTTGAGGGGTTGGCACAGCGCATCGCAGCGGGGACGGTGCCGGAGTTTTTGATCGGTAAGCGGCTGATTCAGCTTGACCTGACGGCCATGGTCGCCGGCACAAAGTTTCGTGGTCAGTTTGAGGAGCGCTTACAAAAAGTCGTGACTGCAGCGCGTAATCATCAGGAGATTATATTGTTCATTGATGAGCTGCATTTGCTGGTCGGTGCTGGCTCGGCCGAGGGGTCGATGGATGCGGCGAATGTCCTAAAACCGGCGTTGGCGCGTGGCGAGGTCCGGGTGATCGGTGCGACGACGTTTGACGAGTATCGCAAGCACATCGAAAAAGATGCGGCTCTCAGTCGGCGGTTTCAGGCGGTGACGGTAGCGGAGCCGGATGAGCAGGCGGCGGTGGCCATGGTGCGGGCGCTAGCGGGTCGGCTGGCGACACATCATCGACTGCGGATTTCTGATGAGATGATCAAGCTGAGCGTGGCCCTCAGTCAGCGTTACGTGACGGAGCGTCATTTACCGGACAAGGCAATTGATGTACTCGATGAGGCGGCGGCACTTGTTAATACGCAGCGGCCAGCTAAGCCAACCAAACAGCAACAGCTAGCACGGCGGATCAAACAACTAGCGGGCAAGCTCGATGCGGCGGTCGAGGCTGAGCAATATCAACGCGCGGCTGAACTCAAGGTTCGCATCAAACAGCTGGAGCAGCAGGCCAAGCAGCTGCCGGCTGATGATCCGGCACTACCGGAGCTAACCGAGGATGATGTACGGCGAGCGGTCGCGGCGATGGCTGGTGTGCCGGCAGAAAAAGTGACGGTGAATGAGCGCAAAGATCTGGCAGCACTGGAGCAGCGACTGAGTCGGTCGGTGCTCGGTCAAGAGGAGGCCGTGGCGACATTAGCACGAACCATTCGCCGGGCGCGGGCCGGGCTGAGTCGGCGGTCGGGGCCGCTTGGGTCGTTCATTTTTCTCGGGCCGACTGGTGTGGGCAAGACGGAGCTAGCTCGCGTGTTGGCACGGGAAGTGTTTGGCGGTGACAATAGTTTGATTAAGATTGACATGAGTGAGTTTTCGGAGCGGCACACGGCCAGTCAGTTGATTGGCGCACCGGCTGGCTATGTTGGCTATGATGAGGGTGGCAAATTGACTGACAAGGTTCGCCGGCAGCCATATAGCGTGGTGCTGTTTGATGAGATTGAAAAGGCGCATCCGGATGTACTGAACTTGCTACTGCAAATTTTAGAAGACGGCAAGTTGAGTGATTCGCGCGGTCGGTCGGTGAGCTTCCAGCAGACGATCGTGATCTTGACCAGCAATGTTGGTGCCGAGGTGATGGTGCGCGACGGTGAGCTGGGCTTTGGCTCGCACGGTGACAATACCTCACGGGCGGACGATGTGAATGAGCGCAATGCTCGGGCGGCGCGTCGTGAGCTGGAAGAGCTACTGCGGCCGGAGCTCATCGGGCGGTTTGATGCGGTGGTGCATTTTAGGAGCTTGACTCGGCCGGTGGTGGGCAAGATTTTTGATAATCTCGTGAGTGAGCTTAAAGAAGCAGTGCAGGCGCAGCAGATGACGCTGGTAATTACGCCAAGCGCTAAACGTTGTATTATAGATAGCGGATTTGATGAGCAGCGTGGCGCGCGAGTACTTCGGCAGACGATTCAGACGATGTTGGCCGATCCGCTGAGTGACGTTTTGTTGTCTGATCAAGCGCGTCCTGGTGTGGTCTTGGTAGCGACTGCAAAAAATCGTGAGGTAGTGATCAATGTTACGGCTGCGTAATCTCCTCGGTGTCGTGGTGTTTCTGGGGCTGGTCGCTGGCGGTAGCTGGCTGGTGCTCAATCGCCAGCTGGTGCTGGATCACGTCCGGGTCTGGCAGTATCAACCAAGTCAGCACATAGCGACGCTGGCACGGCGGGCAACGATGACTGACAAGGCTAAATTTAGCTTTTATCTCGCCCAGCCACGGCTGGAAAACGCTGCGCAATTTAATCAAGATTGTCGTCGTGTCGAACAGGCCAGCCCGATCGTTGGCTGTTACGCTCACGCCAAAGAGACCATTCACATTTATAACGTGCAGAACGCGGAGCTAGACGGTATCAAAGAGGTGACGGCGGCTCACGAAATGCTGCACGTGGCGTGGTCGCGCTATTCGGCGGAGCAGCGTCGGCGGCTGGGCGAGCTACTGGAGGCGGCTTATGCCAAGGTCAAGACCAAAAAGCTGGAGGAGCGGATGGCGTATTATGAACGGGCACAGCCGGGTACGCGCGCTAATGAACTGCACTCGATTTTAGGCACGGAGTTTGCCGATCTCGGGTCGGAGCTGGAGGCGCACTATGCCGAATACTTTAGTAATCGAGCGGCGCTGTTAAAATTGCATGCTCAGTATAATCAAAAGTTCACCAGCGCCGAGGCCGAGGCCGACGCCCTCACGGCCAGTCTCGAGAAGCGGAAGCGCGAAATTGAGCAGCTAACGGCAACATACCATGCACGCATTAATGCCTATAACCAAGACGTAGCGACATTTAATCAGCGGGCAACGAGCGGTGGTTTTCAGACACAAGCTGAGTTTCAGACTGAGCGATCACGGCTGAGTCAGCGCGGTCTGGCGCTTCGTCGTGAGCGGCAGGCTATCGAGAGTAAGGTCGATACTTATAATGCTGATGTTGAAAAATTGAACGCATTGGGGCACAAGATTGATCAGCTAAATCAAAGCCTCGATAGTCAAAAGGCGGTAGAGTGATGGCTCGAGCAAAATCACAGTTCATCTGCCAGCAGTGCGGCGCCAGCTATCCGAAGTGGGTCGGCAAGTGTGAAAATTGCGGCGAGTGGAATTCACTGGTTGAGCAATTACCAGTTGACATGGGCGCGTCGGCGGTAGCTCGCAGCAGCGGCAAGGGCAAGGCGCTCACCACGCTCAGGCTCAGTGAAACGGCCGCTGAGACCAAGCAAGCGCGGCTAGCAACTGGCATTGCCGATCTTGACGCGGTGCTCGGCGGCGGCTTTTTGCCAGGCGGCGTGGTGCTGGTGGCAGGGCAGCCGGGAATTGGAAAAAGTACCCTGCTAGCACAAGTCGCGGTGTTTATTGCCCAGCAAAACCAAGTCCTGTACGTCAGCGGCGAGGAGTCGGTGTCCCAGGTCAAATTGCGGGCTGAGCGCTTGGGCGCGGTTGATTCAGAGAGTCTGCAGCTGGCGTCTAGTAACAGCGCCGAGGACATCGCCGCCTCCATTCAGACTGGCCAGTATGATCTGGTGATTGTCGATTCCATCCAGACATTGTCGCTTGCAGACATTGCCTCAGCGCCAGGCTCGGTCAGCCAAATCACCAACTCATCCAACGTCATCATTCGCGCTGCCAAGGCCTCGAATACTGCGGTGATTTTGGTCGGCCACGTCACCAAAGAAGGCTCAATTGCTGGGCCGAAAGTTCTGGAACATTTGGTCGATGTGGTGCTGAACTTTGAGGGTGATCGCTACGGTGGTTTTCGCGTAGTGCGGGCGCAGAAAAACCGCTATGGCTCGACGAATGAGGCAGCAATTTTCGAAATGTACGAGGATGGCTTACAGATTGTGGCTAATCCATCGGCTAGTTTGCTAGCAGAGCGGCAAAACCTCGACGGCTCAATTGTCCTGGCGACCATGGAGGGCGCGCGGCCGCTACTGGTGGAGATCCAAGCGCTGGTCAATCCGACGAATTTTGGCTATCCCAAGCGCGCAGCCAGCGGTTTTGACCTCAACCGCTTGAACTTGCTGGTAGCGGTGCTGGAAAAGCGCACCAAACTCAATCTCTCTGACAAAGATATTTACATCAACGTGGTTGGTGGCTTGAAACTGAGCGACCCAGCGGCGGACTTGGCGGTCGCCATGGCCATCGCCTCAGCCTCAGCTGGCCGCAAGCTCAGCGACGAAGCGGTGGTGTTTGGCGAAGTCGGTTTGGGCGGCGAAGTGCGCTCGGCTCAAGGCTGGCACGCCCGCGTCAAAGAGGCAAAGAAGCTCGGCTTTACCTATGCCATTGCGCCAAAAACCCACAAGGACGTATTTGTGCGCGGCGTCGGTGATTTACGCCAGGCACTGATCGACTATTTACAATAACGTTATTAGATAAAAGGAAATTAATATGGAAAAAACAATTGAACTTCTCATCATTATCATGCTGCTGGCTATCATGGCGGAAATATATCTGCTGGTTAAGCCTCGGCGGCCCGCAGGCAGCGGCACGCAAATGCCGATTCTGGTTGACACCTCGGTGTTGATGGACGGCCGGGTGGTCGATTTGGCAAAGACTGGTTTCTTGCTGGGGCAGATTATCGTGCCGCGCAGTGTGCTGATCGAACTACAGCTGTTGGCTGACGGCGCTGATCACGCCAAGCGCGAACGTGCTCGCTTTGGCATGGACGCCATGAAGGAATTGAAAGACGTGTTGGGCGGCTCGTTTACGCTGCTTGATGATGCGGTGCGCATTCCCGAAGGCGTTGATAATCGGCTATTGCAGCTTGCCAAGGAAATGAATGCCGGTATTCTGACTCTGGATTACAACCTGAACAAAGTGGCGCAAGTCGAAGGTATTCAGATTCTCAATATCAATGAGTTAGCCAAGAGCCTGCGCATGAGCTATTTGCCTGGCGACGAGCTGGTATTGGAGCTGACGCAAAAAGGCCAGGATTCTCATCAGGCCGTCGGCTACCTACATGACGGCACAATGGTGGTGGTTGAGCAAGCCAAAAAGTTCTTGGGTCAGAAAAAACGCATCGAAATCATTCGTAGTCTACAAACTGACGCTGGCAAGATGATGTTTGCGAAAGTTTGTGCCGAGCCAAAAGAGGTAAAAGAAGCAGTGCAGTCTTCATCAACTCAGGCTGCCCCCAAACAGCCCAAGCAGCGCTCCACCGGTCGTCGGCCGCAAGCCAGCAAGGTGACAAAACCCGACACTGCTCCACGCACCTCGACTCAATCGTCGCGTGCGGCTCATTCCAAAACCCAGTCGCAGCGCGAGGCTGACTTGATTCGGATGGTTGATGAGCAGTCGTAGTTAACGTCAAAGAGCAAAAAACCAGACCCATCAAAGGGCCTGGTTTTTTGTATAGGGATAAGAGTGAATGAGCTATCTCGAGCCGCTACTGGCTACCGAAAAGCTACTACTGTCTGATGCAGTGTAGTAGCCTTCGTCTCGAGCGACCACCTGAACACTGTGCTGTCCTGGGCTGCTGATCCTGATATCGACCGAGACGCTGCCGCCGCTACCAGAGATTGATTCGCTTTTGATACTGCGGCCATCAACGAGGATATCAATCGAGGTGAGTGGGAATGTACCGTTGGTAGCGCGGGCGGTGATGGTGCGGCTGGAGCCAGAACCAGAGATCGATAGGCTAATACCCGGCTTGCTGTCGTCGCATTTGTGCTTATCATCATCAGCATTGGCGTCGTAGCCCTCGGGCGCTGAGTATGATGGCTTTTTGGTGAGCGGGTCAATAGTCTTGGTAACTTCGATCTCCTCGATGGCGTCAGCTGGCGTACAATTTGTTGCTTTCTTCTTAGAGACGCGATCAAACTTGACCTTTTCGGTAGTCTCGCCCTGTTTTTTATTCCACCACGATGGATAGAGCTCTTTGCCTTGCTGCTGGATACCATTCGGTCGCTTAAACCAATCATTTGGCTTCCACTTGCCCTGCTTGGCGTACACTTCGGTATGGGCAAATGACATGACGCTGCGCACCACCGGCATACCAAAGGCCGAGTTCGGGGTGTTAATGGTGCTGGTGTCGGAGTTACCGAGCCACATCCCCATGACTAACACTGGACTATAATTGACGATCCAAACATCCTTGGCGTGGCCATTTTTGTCGGTCGTACCAGTCTTGGCAGCAGTTTTAACGCCGGGCACATTCATCGCACCGTATCCATGCAAGTCGCGCGCCGCGTCCACATCGCCCAAGATATCGTTGATGATATACGCGACCTGTGAGTCGGTTGCTTGCTTACTTTCATCCTTCCATTTCTTTAGCGTATCACCTTGGCTGTTCGTTACCTCGAGGACATTAGCGCTTGGTTTGGCGACGCCCATGCGGGCAAAGGTACCGTAAGCGTTCACTAATTCGGTCTGTTTCGTACCGCAGGCTCCAATAGCTGCTGATAATCCATAGCCGCCGGCCGCTTCTTCTTGCTGACAATAATTGGTATTGCCCATGTTATGAATATAATCAACAGTTGGTTTTGGTGAACCATTGCCTGCAATATACATTGCTTTGACCGCTGGAATGTTACGGGAAAGTGCCAATGAGCGGCGGATTGAGATACTACCCATGAACCGTCGATCCCAGTTATTGAGCTTGGCGCCATAAATCTTGTCAATGTTTTCGTCGCTCAGAACTGAGCCTGAACCGTAATTTTGCTGATTACTGCCGCGATTCTCAAATAGTTTAGCATAGTCAAAGGCCTTGATGGTTGAACCTGGCTGGATAAAGGCGGCAGCGGCGTTGTCCTGCCCGAAACCAGCATAATTAAAGTCACGGCTACCGACGAGAGCAACAATTTGTCCAGTCTGCACATCCTCAACCGTTGCTGCACCGTTGCTGATGCTGACACGACCCGGACGGCCTGAGTCAAAGAAGGCCTTCATCTCTGTCTCAAGTTTTTCTTGGATCTTCCAGTCTAACGTCGTCTTTACGGTCAGTCCGCCGCGGCCAACGACCGCCTTGCCAAGTTCACGCTCCAGTTGATTGCGCACCATGAGCACAAAGTGCGGTGCCTTAATACCAGCGAGCTGCTCAGTCTCGGGCTTGATTTTGTCAAGAATTGGATATTGTTTGGCTTCTTTGGCTTGCGCTTCGGTGATGTAGCCCTGTTCTAGCATATAGTCAAGTGTTGTATGCTGGCGCGACAACAGCATCTTGCGACCAGCAGTGTTATATGGATTAAATGTGCTTGGATTTTGCGGGACGGATGCTAGCAGTGCCGCCTCGGCTAGGCTGAGATCCTTGGCGGACTTACCAAAGTATGTTTGAGCGGCTGATTCTGCGCCGTTACGCCGACCGCCATATGGCGCTTGGTTGAGATAGAGTGCCAGGATCTGGTCCTTGTTATACATACGCTCAACTTCAATGGCCAGAATAATCTCTTTAATCTTGCGTGGAATACCGCTGAGGCCGCGCTTGTCAGCATCCTCGGCGAAGAAGACTTGCTTGACGAGCTGCTGCGTTAGTGTCGAGCCACCCTGAACCTGCCGACCTGACGCCGTACTAAACATAGCGCGGGTCAGACCGCTGATGCTGATGCCGTGGTGCTTATAAAAATCACGATCCTCGATGGCGATGGTCGCTTTCTTGAGATAATCGCTAATTTTATCAGCCTCAACCACTAGCTTATAATTATCCGTACCCTTATCTTCCCAGAGTAGCGCACCGTTGCGGTCGTAATATTTCGTGACCGTCGTCTGGACGCGCTTGGCGAGTTCGCCTGGGCGGATCTTGTCGAGGTCTTTACGGAAATAGGCGAACAAGCCGCCGATCAGGATAATCACCGCAACAATGGCGACGCCAAGGATCTTGAGCGCCATTAAGCCGCCGCGCTTTGAGAACCAGTAGCGAAAGACGCGCTTCGGATGAAGGCGGTAAAAGAACCGCTTGACGGGGTGCTTTGGTAGGCTCGCCAGGTACTCCGCTTTTTCGCGGGAGCGCTTGTCCTTCTTGAGCCGACGCTTATTCGCCAAGTTTGCATAGACACTCAGCCGTTTTGCTGGCTTTGGGTGCGGACGTGACGGCGCTGGTTTGGCGCTGGAGCCCGACTGTTTATCTGAGGGTTTCTCGTTCACACTATCATTATATCACGCCTATGTTTCGCTTCAATCATAAAATTGCTATACTATTACCCAGAAAAGGAGGAATATGCAATTATCAGAGGAGCTAAAGTGGCGCGGGTTTTGGAATCAAGCGACATTCACCGATGATGAGCGTATCGATTCGGGAAATTTTACGCTCTATTTGGGGACAGATCCGTCGGCGGACAGTCTACATGTCGGACATCTGGCGGTCTATATGATGGTGCGGCATTTTTTGGAGCGCGGTCACAAGGTGTTTCTGCTGGTCGGTGGCGGCACGGGTATGATTGGCGATATGCGCGACACCGAGGAGCGGAGTCTGCTTTCTTATGCAGAGATTGAGCACAATAAACGAGCCTTAAAGGCGCAGGTCTCGCAAATTTTTGCTGGACGCGATTTTACCTTGGTGGATAATGCGGATTGGCTGGGTAATCTGGAGCTATTGCCGTTCCTCCGTGACATTGGCAAGAATTTCAACATGGCAGAGTTAACGACGCGGGAATTTTTTAAGGCGCGTATTGCTAATGGCAAGGGGCTGAGTTTTGCTGAATTTACCTACACTTTGCTACAGGGTTATGATTTCTGGCACTTATTCAAGCATCACGGCGTTAATTTGCAAATCGGCGGTTCCGACCAATGGGGTAATTTGCTCTCAGGTGTGGAATTGATCCGCAAAAAGGAAAATGCTGAAGTTTACGCCATGACGGCGCCGCTACTGATCAACAAATCAACTGGGCGCAAATTTGGCAAATCCGAAGGTGGTGCCGTGTGGCTGGACAAAAATAAAACCAGCGTGTACAAGTTCTATCAATTTTGGCTGAACGTTGATGACGAAAGCGCCATTGAGTACATGAAGATTTTCACCATGCTTGATCGCGACACCATTGAGGCCATCGCTGAAAATCACGCTGTCAATCCAGGTGCGCGCTCGGCGCAAAAAGTCTTGGCGCGCGAAGTCACCGACATCGTCCACGGTGTCAATCGGCGCGAATCAGTGGAACGGGTGACGGAAGTGTTGTTTGGCGGCGGTGATTTTCGCCAATTGTCGGACGATGATTTGGATGCCCTAGCCAAAGAAATCCCGCGCGTTGATGTCGGCGTCGGCGTCATTGAAGCATTGGTAATCTCTGGCGCAGTCAGCTCCAACGGCGAGGCAAGGCGCCTCCTCAAATCTGGCGCCATCAGCCTCAACGGCGAAAGACTCGCCGAAGACCAGGCTATCAACGCCACGTCGTTATTGAAAAAAGGTAAAAATACGTTTATTCTAGTTGCAGAAAATGCGGAAGGAGAAGAATAATGAAAAAGATTATCGGGTTTGATCTGGATGATACACTGGCTATTACTAAATCGCCAATTAGCGATCGCATGGCGGACATCCTCGGTCGGTTACTTGAAAATTATGAGATGTGCGTTATCACGGGCGGCACATTCCACCAGATTAAAAAGCAAGTGATCGATCGGCTCAATGTTCGGCCTGAACTGCTCCAGAAATTCCATGCAATGCCAACATGCGGCACGAGGTATTATCGATTTGATACTGCTGATAATGAATGGAAGATTCAATATGCGAACGATCTGTCTGATGAGCAGAAAACTCAGATAACTGCGGTGTTGGAAGAGGTTGCTCGAGAAATGGGCATTTGGTGTGATAATCCTGCAGGTGAAATTATTGAGGATCGCCACAGCCAGATTACCATGTCGGCACTGGGACAACAGGCAACTCCAGAGGATAAATATGCCTGGGCAGAAAAGTATAAAGATGTTCGTCCAGTCTATCGTGACAAGGTGGCGGAGAAATTACCTGATCTTGAGGTGAGGATTGGTGGTACGACTAGTACTGACATTACACTGCCAGGAATTGATAAAGCCTATGGCATTGGTAAGTTGCTTGAGCTAAATGGCTGGTCAAAGGAAGAGGCGCTATTCTTTGGTGATAAATTACAGGAAGGCGGCAATGATTTTCCAGTTAAGCAAATGGGTGTTGATTCGATCGAGGTGAGAGGATGGGAAGACACCGCCTACGCATTGGAAGGCATCAACGCCGTTTCCTAGATGAAACTAACAACCCCGCTGGAACACATCAAAGGCGTCGGCCCCAAGACTGCCCAGGCGCTGTCGGCGGCGGGTCTAGAGACGGTGGCGGACGCCTTAGATTTTTTGCCGCGGGCGTATAATGATTATTCAGCGGCGGTCAACATTGCTGATCTTCAGCCGGGCAAAGTGACGGTGCGGGCGCGCTGCGAGTCGATTTCCACGCGCATTGTGCGCCGAGGCTTGAGGATTACCACAGCGGTGCTGGCGGATGATTCTGGCAAGGTCAAGGCCGTTTGGTTCAATCAGCCGTACCGCGAATCGCAGCTCAAATCTGACGCCGAGTTCATGTTTTCTGGCCAATTTGGCATACAGTATAACAGCTATCAGATTAGTAATCCGTCGGTCGAGCTCGCCAAGCCAACTGATACGTCCGACACCCAGCCTACGTCGGGCATCCATCCAGTCTACAAATCCATCAAAAACCTCCGCCCCAAAACCGTGCAGGATTTGCTGAAGAATTTGCGTCCCATCATGGAGTTTTTGCCTGAGACGCTGCCGGAGCACATCGTCCAGCGGCAAAAACTAGTCAGCCGCGCGGAGGCCGTCAAGTTTCTCCACGCGCCGAAAAATCATCAGGAAATTGCCCGCAGTCGTGAGCGGCTGGCGTTTGAAGAATTATTTGAAATGATTTTGGCAGCGCAGTTGAATAAGCAGGAGCAAACCAAGTTGACCGGCTGGCGCATCCCGTTCAATCAGCCGGTCGTTAAGCAATTTGTCGAGCAACTGCCATTCCCCTTGACCAACGCGCAGCGCCGCGCCGCCTGGCAGATTTTGCAAGATTTGGAGTCCGAACATCCGATGAACCGCTTGTTGCAGGGCGATGTTGGCTCAGGTAAAACCGTGGTCGCCGGGTTGGTGGCGGCGGAGGTGGCGCAGGCTGGTTTTCAGACGGCCATCATGGCGCCGACGGAGATCTTGGCGGCTCAGCACGCTAAAACGCTGGATGAGCTGTTATCGCCGTTTGGTGTGTCGGTGGCACTGCTGACAGGGCACGTTAAGGGCGCGGCGCGGCGGCAGCTGCTGGATAATTTAGCAAATGGTAATATCAACGTGGTGGTCGGTACGCACGCGTTGATTCAGGAAAAAGTGACGTATCATAAATTGGGGTTTGCGGTGATTGATGAACAGCATCGGTTTGGCGTCAAGCAGCGGCAGGCGTTGCTGCAAAAAGCGGACTACATGCCGCATCTCCTCAGCATGACTGCTACACCGATTCCACGCAGTTTGGCGTTGACCTTGTATGGTGAACTAGACATCTCGATTTTGGACGAACTGCCAGCTGGTCGCCAGCCAATTCAAACGAAAATTTGGTCGCCAGCCTCAGCACCGAAACTCTACGAAGCGATTGACCACGAGCTAGCTCAGGGTCGCCAAGCCTACGTCATTTGTCCGTTGATTGATGATAATCCTGACAATGACAAAAAATCGGTCGAGGCGGAATATCACAAATTGGCCAAAACGATGTTTCATCATCGTCGCCTTGGGCTGCTGCACGGTAAACTACCGCCAGAGGAAAAAGCAGCGGTCATGCAGCGGTTTGCGGACGGCGACATTGACATGTTGGTGAGTACCACAGTGGTGGAGGTCGGCGTTAATGTGCCGAACGCCACGGTCATGCTCATCGAAAATGCTGACAATTTTGGGCTCAGCCAGCTTCATCAGCTGCGTGGGCGGGTTGGACGCGGCCAGTACCAGAGCTTTTGTCATCTGATGATGTCGAGCCATGACAAGCCAAGCCAGCGCCTCAGGGAAATTGAGAAGTCGCAAGATGGCTTTTATCTGGCGGAAGTCGACTTGAAATTGCGCGGTCCTGGTGAGATTTACGGACGAGCGCAGCATGGCGCGCTCAACCTAAAAATTGCCTCGCTGAGCGACACGCCGCTGATTGCTCGTGCGCAAACGGAGGCTGAGCGCTTTGTCAAAGAGGGGCAGGATTTGCTACAATATAATCATCTGGCGCGTGCCGTCAGTCGCTATCAGCGATTAACGACGCTAAATTAGTGAGATAAGTATGTATTCAGGAACCACATTTCACACCAAATCAGGCAATCTGATGGGTGTTCATCAAAAAATTGATCGGGTCGCGCGGCGACACATCGTGCAGTTGTTGCCACCGTGGTGCAACTTTCCGTCGAGCAAGGAGATTTTGCATTTCGAGGGCAATAATGGCCCCGATGGTATCAAGCGGAAAAGTCCGGCTGTTGATGAGCCGTGGCACTTCATTGACCCGCATGATCCGAATGATGTAGCGCTCCTCGAGATGATTGATCAGCACATTACTAATCTCGCAGCGGCACTCAGTGCTGATAACTGTGAGCGAGCGGCGTTTGAAGCAGCATGGATGGCGCACGCGATCACCGATGGCTTGACGCCGCCGCATCATTTTCCACTGGAGGAGAAATTGGCTCAGCTGCGCGGTGAGGGCATGGAGACTCGTAACTCGCTGATCAAAAAGAGCCTAATGCCGGGCGAAACGGTGCTAAAAACCCTGCGCAATAACTGGGAATTTTGGGGCGCAAAGGGTGTGATGACTATGCATCTGGCGTTCGAGGCGGGTGTCGCCAGCGTAGTAGCCTACCAACGATTTGCTGCTGGCCTGCCGCAGCAGCACGACATTGAGGAGGTGCGACGAGCGGGCTTTCGGGCATTTTATCTCGGCTGTGTTAATCAGGTGGCAGACATGGCTATGTATGAAAAGTTCGCCAAGACTGGCTGGACAACAGAGCTAGCGCGACAGACCAACCGTCAACTGATGCCGCTGATCATTCGTGCGGTGGTGTTGGGTTGGCTGAGTGCAGTGTGGCTGGCCGAGGAACAGCGTGCGCGTTAAACTCATCGCTGGTAAATTTGGCGGACGGTTCATCCAGGCGCCGCCAGGCTCGACGACGCACCCCATGGGTGAGCGGGTGCGCTCAGCGATGTTCAATTCACTGGGCGAAACCGTGCGTGGCGCGCGGGTACTGGATGCTTTTGCTGGCTCTGGCGCTATTGGTTTGGAGGCGCTTAGTCGCGGCGCTGGGTCGGCAGTTTTCGTGGAGCGAGACCGCGTCGCTCAGCGGGTCATTGCCGAAAATATCAGTACCGTGGGTGCCAGTGAAAACTCTATTGTAATAAAAACAACGATATCAAATTGGCTAGAAAGCATGAGCGTAACAGAGAAGTTTGATCTTATTTTCGCCGATCCACCATACCACAACCCGCAGTTTTCCACAGTCTCGCGACTGATGGGACTTCTCAAACCGGGTGGACATATGGTATTATCACACTCAGGAATAGGTGAGGTGCCAATTCAGAACGGAATTGTTGTGGTGGACAATCGTAGTTATGGGGGTGCGCACCTCACTTACTTCCGTAAGGAGATAAGTGACTGACACCAGTGAGGTGACTATGGAGAAGCAGCGAGACAAACACAATCACTCAGCCCTCCGCCCCGAGCCTCTACCAGTATGGACGAAAATGGCGGACGTAGCAATGCGGCCGCTAATGTTTGTGTTGGGTGATTTTCGCCGAGACAGTATGCAGGAGACCCACCCGTGGCATTGCCAGCGTGATATTGATCCGTCGCTGATAGATCCAGCGCTGACGGTGACGACGAATGGTGAGACAGATGAGCTACTACCGGGCCGCTTTTCATTTCTTTTTCATGCGCCAGGGCTCGTTGGCTGGCGTCATTATTGCGTGCTGCGGGCTAAGCCGCCATTCCATATTGGCTGGGTAGTGCGTGAACGTGGGAGTGGTCAGGTAAAGCAGTCAATACTCCATCGCCTACCAATCGATGATCAATACGTGCGAATGTTGAGTGGTCCAGCGCATCTAGAGACAGAATTTTTTGCGGTACATCCTGACGGAACACAGATCGGACTGGAGATTATAGACACCGGCGTGCTCAGTGATAACAAATACCCAAAGGTACGATTATTATAAGGAGGAGGCGAGTATGAAAGAGCAATTTGATAGTGAAGCGCCACTGCGGCCACTCCCATACGGTCTATTAAAACGAATGGCGGACGTAGCGATATCGCCACTGCGGCTACTGGCGGCTGGAGGGCGTGCATATGATATTAATCATTCCAGCCCATGGTCATGTCACGAAGTTGACCCGGATGCTATTGACCCGGAGAAGGTGCTTATCATGCCAGGGGTCGAGGATCAGGTGCCAGATAAACGGACGCCACGATTTCAGGCGCCAGTTGCTGGCGGCTGGGATAAATATGGGGTGCTGCAGCCTCAGTTTGAGGGTAGTGGTGATGAGCTTGATAAGTTGCTATTCTATATCGGCTGGGTGTCGGTGGCCGGTAAGGCTGAGTTAAATGATCGGCCAATTGAGGGGGCGGTACGAGTGCTGCGTGGTCCTGATCCAACGGCGTTCTTTGCGGTTAATGGCTTGGGTCAGCAGTTGGGATTGAAGTGTATCGGTGCAGGGCGGCTCGGCCCGAATGGACTCAATAGATATGTTGCGTCGTGGGCGCAGCTGTATTAGCGTGATATTGGTTTCATGAGTAGCCCGCCGTAGCGCGGGATGATGACAGTCTGGTTGTCAGCATGTGCGACAGGTCGACTTGACGTAGCGGCGTGTATTGTCATTGGCTCGGGTAGGTGAATCGTCTGGTCTTGGTCGGCGAAATTAATAACAATATAAGCCCGCTCGCCTCCTAGCTCTCGTTTGATACCGAGGACAAATCCATTACCGGTGTTAATCACTTCAAGCGTACCGTGCCGCAACACTGGCATACTCCGCCGCAGGTAAAGCAGCCGTCGGTGTAGATGCAGAAGTGAGTCAAGGTGCATGGCCTGTGTCAGGACATTGGTTTTTATCGCGTTGGCGTGAACAGGCAGCCACGGCTGTATACTTGAGAATCCAGCAAACTGCGTATCGTCCCATTGCATCGGTGTGCGCTCCAGATCGCGGCTGTCGATGACGGAATGAGCGGGGCTAAAATTATCCTGAATGTCATCAGCGGTCAGCTCGCCATTCATCATACCAATCTCGTCGCCGTAGTACATCACGCTGACGCCCGGCGTGAGCAGGTTGAGAAAATGCAAGGCCCGCGCTCGCTCTGTCCCGAGCCGTGAGGCAATGCGCGGCTGATCGTGATTACCGACGCAGAAAAATGGCTTGGCTGAGCCCGCTGCCCGCAGATAATTCTCAATCTTCTGCCCAGTGTGTTCCGCGTGCCACTCGTCCTGGCGGTACTCCATAAAGAATGCCGACGCCTTTGGATGGGCTGTTAGCACCTGGTGATACTGTTGGTAAATATCGCCCAACTTCTCATCCGGATAAAACTCAAACACCATCTGCTTGTCATCATATTCATCACAAACCGACGCCAGCTCACGCAAATATTCTTGAAAATGCGGCCCCATTTTACAGTGGTCGTGAATGAACGCGCCGTAGGCTTCAGGATCGCCGTGAAAATCAGGATTTGGCGAATCGTCGCCGAACTCAGGGTCTTTCGAAATGCCCCAAATCGCGTCAACACGCATGCCGTCCACGCCCATATCAAACCAAAATCGCACCACATTTTTTATCTCGTTCCGAACCGCAGGATTATCCCAATTTAAATCCGGCTGTGTCTTCAGGAACGAATGGAGATAAAATTGATCGGTACGCTCATCAAACTCCCACGAACTGCCGCCCGACAGACTACACCAATTATTTGGCTTATTGCCGTTCTGCCCATCGCGCCAGACATAATAATCACGCTTAGGGTTGTCACGCGACGACCGAGCCTCCTGAAACCACGGATGCTGATCAGACGTGTGGCAGGGAACGAGGTCGATCATGACTTTGATGTCGAGACTGTGGGCTTTTTCTAGTAATTTTTGAAAATCCTCCAGCCCGCCAAATGTCGGATCAATCGCTCGGTAATCAGCGATATCATAGCCAAAATCAGTCATTGGCGACAGAAAAAACGGCGAAATCCAAATTGCGTCAACCCCCAGCCACGCCAAATAATCCAGCTTCTCGGTAATACCATTCAAATCACCAATACCATCGCCATTAGTATCCCGGAAACTACGCGGATAAATCTGATACAGGGAGGCGATATCGTGCCAGGTTGTCATGGGTTAAGTATAAGCGAGATGAATGATTTGGGCAAATGCAACGATATAGACTCGAGTTTTTACTCTTTACAGTATCATAAAAAGTCGCCCAAATAGGCGACGAGATATCAAAAAGTTTGATTATGGTGCGGGTAAGGAGACTCTAACTCCTGGCCTCTTCCATGGCAAGGAAGCGCTCTAACAACTGAGCTATACCCGCATGTGGTTCACGATTTATTGTAGCAAAGCCGTGAATAAAATGCAATGTTTGGTGGCTCCTCCCAGACTCGAACTGGGGACACAAGGCTCTTCAGGCCTCTGCTCTACCAACTGAGCTAAAGAGCCACAAACTCGCTATCTTATTGTACTAAAGTTGCTGCCGTCTGGCAAGTCGCTATTTTCGCACGTAATGTGCCACGTAATCAATTTCGATATCAGCTATAGCTGGCGTGAGTGGATTAGGCACACCGCTATCAACGGTCTCGGTATGCTTATTAATACCATTTGGGTTCATTGCTCCAGCCTGCACACCGAGGAACATCTGCTTATCAGTGACATTTGGATGATTGATACGACCCCATTCTTTGCCGTCTAGCGTAAAAATGATATGATCCTTCTCGACAATGACGCCGTATGTGTGCCAGCCGCTCATGTCATGATTATCGAGAAATACTTGCTGTTGCTTGTTGTCCGGATCCCAGTGGTACGTTGCCTCAACACGAGGACCATTGACACGCCCCTCGGCGAAATCAATCTCTGGTGGCCAGCCTTCATCCTTTGGCCAGAGAAGGAACGCGTAGCCAACGCCTTTGGCCTTCGGGAACTTCGCGCGAACTTCCCAGCGGCCGCGTGAGGCGGTGAACACATCACCTGAGCCGGCGCCACCAGTACTCCACTGGCCATTTTCATATTGAGTACGAATTATCAGTTTGCCGTCTCGAGTAAATGAATTGCGTTGTGACATCACACCCATGCAGCCATGACCGACCGCTGGATCGCCCCAGCCGTACTGTACCCACCCAGTTTGCTTGATCGGTGAATCAAAGCCCTCAAAGTAATCAACCCGCCAGCCATCGATTGCTGCATGATTCTGGCCATGGTTTACCGGGCTGCTAGGCTTTGATGGTTGTGGCTGACTCGAAGAGCCGGAGTTTTTATTGCCTGAGTTATTGTTTGACGAGTGGTCACGTGGTGCCTGATTGACTTGTGGGGTTGAATCTTGAGACTTATGCTGGTGCTCAGGCTGCTGCTTTGCTGTCTGGTTTTGGTTGTTGCGCATTGTCTGCGTCACCCAGTTGTGACCAGCTGGTGTTGGTTTATCTCCAGTGTTTTGACCAGATTTATTTGACTGCTGATTGTCACTCGCAGGGTTTGTGTTGGTGCGGGGGTGATTACCAGTATTCAATGAACCGGTTGATGAGGTAGCTCGGTCGGCGTACTGTTTTGCCTGAGGTGCTGCATTATGATTGACCTGTGAAAAGAAGTGTAGCGCACCGAGCGACAAACCGCCGATGACAACAAGAGTTGCTATGCTTGTTAGGATCAGTTTTTGCTTTGTCATATGTCCATTGTAACGTACTGAAACTATATGTCAAACTTTTAGCGTAAGCGTCAAGAAAATGCTGCAATACTCTAGTAGTTTGGTGGGTAATCAGGTATAATATCCCCATTGCGGGTGTCGTATAACGGCTATTATGTGACCTTCCCAAGGTTGAGACGGGAGTTCGACTCTCCCCATCCGCACCAAGTTGATGAAGGATTGTTTGCCTGATCACGATACTGTATAAAATTATTCGTTTCAAAAAACGTCCAAAGGAATTATTCATGCAAAAAAACGAAAAGATCCTCAAACGGCAATCGACTAAAATCTTCTTTGACAATGACGATGCCGATTTCTTTTTCAACTGGATGCTCGGCGTGGCGGAACTGTTCGGTATGTCGCATGGAGAGTTGTTTTATCTGGCGCATAAGATCGGGCGTGACGGGAAACCGAGTAAGTGGCGAGCCTGTTTTACGGACCATGCCGATTATCTCGTTCGCTTGGCAAAGGCAGCCACCGGTGAACAAATGGCCGCCGACTGCTATTTTGGCGCAACCTATGCCTATCGGGCAGTACTGCAGTTCATTGATCCGTTTTCTGCGGAATATCCGAAGCTTGTTTGCGCTATGGAAAACGCTTTCGCCGGTGCGGTCAGGGCGATAAATATACCGATCAAACCTGTGCGCGTTCCGTATCAAACTGGCTATTTACCCGGCTATTATCTTTACTGCGACAATAACCGCCCAACCGTGGTCATGGTCGGCGGCGGTGATACGTACCGGGAGGATTTGTTCTATTTTGCCGGCTGGCCGGGGCGCCGGCGGAACTATAATGTACTGATGGTCGATTTACCCGGTCAAGGCTCTAATCCCGCCAGAGGTCTCACTTTTACCGTCGACGCCGGCGAGCCGATTGCCGCGTGCCTTGACTGGCTGCAAACCGAAAATCCCGACACGCGTCACATTGCGCTATACGGCGTTAGCGGCGGCGGGTATTTTACTGCTCAAGCGGCCGCAAAAGACGCGAGGATTAGCGCATGGATTGCCAGCACGCCTATTTTTGACGTGGCAGAACTGTTCCGTCGTGAGTTCGGCGCAGCGCTCAAAGCGCCCGGCTGGCTGATGAATCTCGCCTTAAAATCAGCGGGGAACATCAATGAGGCCGCCGATATCAATTTGAAAAAATACGCTTGGCAGTTCGGCACGAGCGACTTCCGCTCGGCGATCAATGAAGTTTTCGAACAGGCAAAGGTTGTCGACCACCAAGCTATCACTTGTCCGTCGCTGTTTCTTATGGGGGAAGGCGAAGGTGCTGAACTCCAGCGGCAAACGCGATGTCTCTACGATGAATTTATCCGGCGCGAACTTGATACGACGCTGCATGAGTTTGATTCGCAAAGCGGCGCCGACGCTCATTGTCAGCTGAATAATTTACGTTTGGCGCATAGCGTAGTCTTTGATTGGCTGGACAGTCGGCTGGTTGATTGACAAGGTTTTCGGACTGAAGGGTTGCGCTGCGGAGCCCAGTAGGTTATTTGTAAAGATTGGTGCTAATCCCATCGTTCTACCGCGATCGTACATTGCGTCATCAACGCCACTGCTGCGCCGAGAGCTGCGAGTGTTGGCAGTAGCAGCACGCCAACGACGCCGGCAGTGACGGGGAACTCCATGATACTTTCGCCCTTTTCGTTTTTGATGATGACGCGGCGGATGTTGCCTTCTTTGATGAGCTGCTTGACCTTCTCGACAACTTGATCGCCGTTAACACTAAATTCTTCGGTACGGTTTTGTTCGCTCATGTTTACTCCTTACTTTTTATTCCCGCGAATTGCGTCAATCAGTTCAATCGGGAAGAGCATCATTGTCTTTTGTGATGGTTCGGTGGAGATGCGCTCTAGCGTGTTCAGGGTACGCAGGTTAATCGCGCCTTGGGTTTTCGCCAGGATCTCCGCCGCTTGTGCCAGCGTTTCGGCAGCGGCTTTTTCGCCGTCAGCGTTGATGATGTTGGCGCGGCGCTCACGCTCGGCTTCGGCCTGCTTGGCCATGGCCCGCTTCATGTCACCTGGCAATTCGATATTTTGAATCTTGACATTCTCAACATCGATACCCCATTTGTCAGTTTCGGCATCGACAATTTCCTTAATCTGCTGCGAGATCTCCTCACGCTTGGCGAGTAGATCGTCCATATCGACATTACCAGTGACGTCGCGCAGGGCAGCTTGGGCAAATTGGCTGGTGGCATAAATATAATTGGTCGTCTCCAGCACTGCCTTTGGTGCGTCGATCACCCGGAAATAGACCACTGCGTCAACGCCAACAGTGACGTTGTCTTTGGTGATGACTTCTTGTTTTGGTACGTCAATCGGTGTCGAGCGCACGTCGACCATCATCATCGTCTGAAAAATTGGCACAACCACCCGTAAACCCGGTTCGCGTACGCCAGTAAATCGTCCTAGTGTCAATACTACGCCACGTTGATATTGATTAACCACCTTGATGCCGCTCAGCACATACATAGCCACGATGACTAAAATTACTATTATTGCTATTCCCATATTGACCTCCTGTTTATAAGGAAATTATACGCCACGTATAGAATGGCTGGCAAGCGCCTCATTGATCAGCTCGTCAACCAACGCCCGTGGGCTGAGGCCTGAAGCTTTCCATAGCTTTGGATACATGCTGATATTGGTAAAGCCGGGGATGCTGTTAATTTCGTTGAGAAAAATCTGGCCCGTCGGATCAAGGAAAAAGTCAACTCGCGCCATGCCGTGTCCACCGGTCGCGTGGTAGGCGGCCAGCGCGAGGCGCTGTAGTTCTGCCGTCACTGACTCGTCAACGTCCGCGGGGATAACGATGCGCGAGGTGCTAGTGGTGCTGTACTTATCGTCGTAGCTATAAAACTCTTCGCCGGGAAGGATCTCGCCGGGCATACTGACGCGGGCAGATGTGCCGCGGCCGAGGACGGCTAGCTCGATCTCGCGGGCGGTAATCGCTTGTTCAATTAACACGGTGTCGTCGTGGCGAAAGGCTTCATCAAGCGCGGCGGTGAATACTTCGGCCGAGTGGACTTTGTTGACACCGACGGACGAGCCAGCGCGGGATGGCTTGATAAAAATAGGCGTACCAAGCTCATCAGCTATCTCGGCAAAGGTCGGTCGCAGCGCATCACTTGCTAGTGTTCGCCATGGCACAACCGGAACGTGATCGCTGAGCGCCAGCCGCTTGGTCATGTCTTTGTCCATGGTGACAGCCGCCGAAAGGAGACTTGGGCCGACACAGGGAGTATGAAGTAGCTGCGCCAGACCCTGCACGCTGCCGTCCTCACCGTTTTTGCCGTGAAGCACCGGAATTATCAGGTCAATTGGCAGCGGGTCAACACCGTCGATGAGCAGCGAGCGCTGGCCGAGTTGTGGCGTTAACTGTGGGCTTGGCTGGTTGCGTGCCTCGATCGTCTCGACGAGCCGCCACTGACCAGCACGGTCGATGTAGCATAGGTTGATGTCGTAGCGTGCTGTGTCCAGTGCTGCCAACACATTAGTAGCGGAACTGATCGAGACCTCGTGCTCGGATGACTCGCCGCCAAATATGAGGAGAACGCGTAATCTATCCATTATTCCAGTATAGCGCATCGTACCTTGGCAAGGCGAATTTCTGGCGTGATATAATTACAATGATGATGGCGAGTAACGGGAACAGGCTCAATAGATCGATGATACCTGAGGTCATCGGTAGTAGTGACCCAATGACTAGGTGTAGTAGGGGCGAGGTTGTCGGTAATATTAGTGTAGTCGCCGGCATGCTGACAGCCCTATCGGGTGAAGTGTGGCATAATGTGTTACCAGAAGCTGGTCAGCAGGCGACATTTTTTGGTGGTATAGCTGTGGCGATAGGGGGGTTGTGCCAGATATCTCGAGCTACCCGATTGCGTGAGTATGGTGAGCGCGAGCCTAAGCTTCTCGGAGAGGTAGTCAACAATCTGCCGCAGTTGGCTGGCAATACTAAAGACAGCGGTACGCAACTGCATGAGTTATTAGTAAAGCTCGATCAAAAGAAACTGGCATATGAGGTGGCAGTCAAAACTGGCGATACGTCAACTGCAGCGCTGACTACAGATGAGGCGATGCGTCATGCGGCACTTGTGCGGCTGGCCAGTCACTGCGCCGGTGGGGTTGGCCTGGTCAATGGAGCAGCAGCACAGATTATACACTGGACCGGCTGTGCGTTACCGCCGGAAATGACGGCAGCTGGGCGGCGTGGGTCTCGTCGTAAGGATGGTCAATCAGAGGCAGATAGCGTACATCAAACAACGCTTGATATCCTTAATCAGTGTGTGCCACTGGATGGGATGACCTGGCGAGAATACGTGGCGTCGCCAGAGTTTACTATAGTCTGTGAAAGTGCTCAGCATATTGATCGGGGCTTATCATTGCAGACAAGGCCGCTCGGGCGGCGATCGGCTAATTGTTTCTCGCACTTTTCACGGTGTTGTCCACCAGAGGATAATTGGTAGTAATGGACGCGCGACAACCCCTGGCCGAGCAGATGCGGCCGCAAACTCTAGATGAGGTGATTGGACAGAGTCATTTGCTGGGCGAGGGCGAGTTGCTGCGGCAGATTGCCCGGCGCGGCGAGCCAGTCAGTTTGATTTTGTGGGGTCCGCCGGGGACGGGCAAGACCACCTTAGCGCGGATTATTGCCCGTGAGGTTAATGCGGAGTTCGTTGAGTTATCGGCCGTTACCAGCGGCAAGAAAGATGTCGAACGGGTAATTGAACACGCCAGGCAAAATTGGAATTTGAACCTCAGGACGATTTTGTTCGTTGACGAAATCCACCGTTTTAACAAGGCGCAGCAAGACGCCTTTTTGCCGCACGTCGAGAGTGGGTTGATTACCTTGATCGGTGCGACGACTGAGAATCCGAGCTTCGAGGTGATCACGCCGCTGCTCAGTCGGACGCGAGTGTTGGTGCTTCAGCAACTGACCAAAGATGAAATTGTACTAGTGTTGAAGCGGGCGCTGAAGGTTTTGAAACAAACCAAGCGGGTGTCGCCCAAAGCGCTGGATTATCTGGCAGAATTGGCAGATGGCGACGCGCGGGTGGCATTGGGCAATTTGGAGTTGGCTTTGAGCTTTGGTGAGAAAGTCACGCCAGAGGTTGTTAGGGCAGCGGCTCAGCGGCGACTGCCTGGCTATGACAAAAAGGGGGATACACACTATAACGTCATCTCGGCGTTCATCAAATCACTGCGCGGTAGCGACGCGGTGGCTGCGGCGTATTATTTAGCGCGCATGATTGACGCTGGTGAAGACCCGAAATTCATCGCTCGGCGGATGGTTGTCTTTGCGTCAGAAGACATTGGGCTGGCGGGTAACGGCGCGCTGAGTCTGGCGGTTGCCACCTTTGAGGCGGTGGAGCGCGTTGGGCTACCTGAGGCCAAATATAATCTATTCCACTGCGCCATTGCTCTGGCGCGCAGCCAGAAGTCACGCGAGATTACTGATCTGATGAATGAGGCTTTCGCTCTGGCGCATGAGTATCCAAACTCGCCGGTGCCGCTGCACCTTCGTAATGCTGCTACCAAGCTGATGAAAGATCTGGGCTATAGTAAAGATTACAAATGGCAAGCTGGCTTCCAGCACGAAAAAGGATTTTTGCCAGAAGACATTCTGCGTCCGACCAAGAATTAGCCTACCTCGGGCAGCGCTCATCAAACCGATCATACAGCGCCGCGTACACGCCATTGGTCCAGCCAAAGCCGTCTTGCAATGGATATTCACCACCGCCGCCGATGCGTGACTCGCTGTCAACGTCATATTTCTCGATCATCTTGCCCTTGTCAGCAAAGACGCGCTCGGTGGAAGCCAACCAGCGTGTCCTGATTTCTTCTGCTAATTCATCAAGCCCGTACCGCTTCAAGCCACAAACCGCCACCCATTGCAGTGGCGCCCAGCCATTTGGCGCGTCCCATTGCTGGCCATTGTCAACCAGCGTCATCCGCAGTCCGCCGTCGCGTAAGAACTCGCGCTCTAATTTCTCGGCCACGTGCTTGGCTTGTTTCTTGGTGGCGATACCACTGTACAGCGGGAAGACGCCGGCCAGTGTGGCGTGGCTCGTCTGGTGACCGGTGCGGAAATTATAATCATAGAAAAAGCCGTCGGTTTCATTCCAACAGTGCTGACGGATGCTCTCGGCCCGGCGCTCGGCCAGACGGATAAAGCGTTTCTTCAGCGGTGCCTGGCGCAGTACACCGTAACAATGCGCGATCGTCATCTCTAGTTCATACAATAAACAGTTCAGATCAACCGGCACGAGGTCGGTTGTCATAATTGTTTCAATGTCATGTGGATCATTGAACCAGCGCGAGCTAAAGTCCCAACCGCTCTCAGCCCCGGCCCGCAGGTCGAGGTAGACCTTGGCCTTGTTGGCGGAGCGGCTATTCCTCGCGGTTTCGATATCTTCGCGGCGACTTTCCGGGCGTGGCGTGGCCTTGTCGTCGTAGTAGCGATTGAGCACCTGGCCATCAGGCATGGCTACTACACGGTTGGTAGCCATAAAGTCGATGCTCGAAAGCTTGCGCTGGCCTTTCATCCAGAACTTATATTCGGCGAGTAGCGACGGAAAATACTCGAGATAAGTCAAGCTCGGGGCGCGCCGGCCGGGTTTGCTGGCCAGGAGCTTGACCATCGCCGCAAAAAACGGCGGCTGGCTGCGACTGAGAAAATAAGTCCGGTTAGCAGTCGGAATGAAACCAAATCGCTGAATCATGTACACATAATTTTTCATCATGCCGTCGATCAGCTTCCACTTATTATCCGCCGCTAGGCCGAGCATGATAAAATACGTGTCCCAATAAAATTGCTCAGCAAACCGACCACCCGGCACCACGTAGTCGTGCGGCAGGGCAATCAGCGAACCTTTTGACTTGTGGGCATGGCGGATGAGTAGCGGCCAGAGGCTGGTGACATGCTGCCTGGCAGAATCCGCTTGAACAAAACTCACCTTTTTGATCGGTGATTCAAATTCATAAAAGTGCAGCTTTACAAATTCATCCAGCCGAAAGTTCGGATCGCGCCGGGCCAGGCGATACTCTTGGAGGATGCGGGTGGCTCGCTTTCGCGGCACGAGATCGACAAATGTTTTGCCATCAGCAAACACGCGGCGCGACTGCACTTCATGAAATAATTGCCCGAGCTTTTCGTCGGGATCTTTGCGGTTGATCGGCGTAATGCGTTGGGCAGTACGCGCGAGGGTTCGTTTGATAATTGTTGTGGTTTTTTTGGGAAGCATATGCTCAAGTATAGCGTGTTACTGCGGGATAATCCACCGTAATATCATGGTTTTCATACGTTTTATTAATCAGTAGTTTGTCGGGTTGGGGAATCTATCGCTTGGCGGCGCGCTTTCGCTCATTAGCGTCGAGGTAGCGTTTCCGTAGTCTTAAGGACTTTGGCGTCACCTCTAACAGCTCGTCATCCTCGATGAAGTCGATGCATTGCTCCAGGCTAAACTGCGTAAATGGCGTCAATTGCACGGTTCCATCTGACGATTTGGAGCGCATGTTGGTTAGGTGCTTAGCTTTACAAACGTTGATTTCAATATCTTCTTGGCGGTTGTAGATGCCGACGATCATGCCAGCGTAGACTTCCGTGCCCGGCCCGACCAAGAGTTCGCCGCGCGCCTCGGCCGCCTGTAGTGCATACGGCGTGGTGGTGCCAGCTTCAAAGGCGATGAGTACGCCGCCGCGGGTTTTTGGCAATTTACCGCCCAGCGGTTGGTAGCCGTACGGCAGGGAATTCATGATCACCGTGCCTTTGGTGGCGGTCAAGAGTACGTTTCGCAGGCCGATCAACGCTCTCGTCGGCAGCACGTAGGTGATGCGGGTAGCGCCGCTGGCGGTGGTTTCTTGTGATTTCATTTCAGCGTGGCGCGCACCCAATTCTTGGCTGATTGCGCCGATGAATTCGCTGCTAATTTCGATTTGCAGTTCTTCGATTGGCTCTTTTTCAACGCCGTCCTCGGTGATGGTGACCACTTGCGGGCGGCCAACTTCGAACTCAAAGCCTTCGCGCCGCATGGTCTCGATCAGGACGCTGAGGTGCAGCTCGCCGCGGCCAGACACCGTAAAGCCGATGCCGTTTTCCTCGACGCGCAGCGCCACGTTGGTTTCCAGTTCTCGCCGCAATCGGTCGCCAATTTGCCGCGAGGTGGTAAACTCGCCCTCGCGCCCTTTCATCGGGCTGGTGTTCGGGCCAAGATACATGCTCAATGTTGGCGCTTCAATGGCGATCGCCGGCAAGGCCTCAGGCTGTTCTTTGTCAGCGATCGTATCGCCAATGTGCGCTTCACTCACGCCAACCAGCGCCACAATGTCACCAGCAAACGCCTCCTCAAGCTCTTCGCGGTTCAACCCGCGGTAACCAAAAACTTTCTCAATTCGCGCTGAGCCTGATACTTCGCCCTGTTTCATTAAGCTAACCGCCAGGCCGCGCTTAACTGATCCGCGAGCGATTCGCCCAATGGCGTATTTACCCTGGAAGGTGTCGTACTGCAGGCTAGTCACTAGCATCTGAAAGCCGCCGTCAGCCGTGACGCTCGGCGCCGGGATATCGGTAATAATCGCCTCAAAAATTGGTGTGAGATCCGCGTCTTTACTCGGGTCAGCAGGGATCTCCCGCCAGGCTTTGCCATCGCGCCCAACGGCGTAATAAATTGGATAATGCAGCTGAGCATCGTCGGTCGCTAACTCCAAAAATAGATCGCTTAGTTCATCTTCAACCTCGGCAATTCGCCGCGCCGGCTTATCAATTTTATTAATCACTACCACTGGCTTCAATCCCAGTTCTAGCGCCTTTGAAAGCACAAACTTGGTCTGTGGCATCGGCCCTTCCTGCGCATCGACGATCAGCAGCACACCATCCGCCATCTGCAGCGTCCGCTCGACCTCGCCTGAAAAGTCCGCGTGTCCCGGTGTGTCGATGATGTTGATTTTATAATCGCCGTAAAAAATTGAAGTCTGTTTGGCGGTGATGGTGATACCGCGTTCGTGCTCCTGGTCGCCCGAATCCATGATCAATTCTTGGCTCATCTCAGCCTGGTTGTCACGAAATATACGCGACTGTTTGAGCAGCCCATCAACCATGGTCGTCTTGCCGTGATCGACGTGGGCAATAATGGCAATATTTCGAATCTTGCTAGCGTCCTTCATAAAAATACGGTCTGATGTTAATCGCAGACCTTCCTTTAGTGATTAATTGTAGCACAGATGAGCGGGGATGAGAAGCTTGGCTAGCTGAATTATCAGTGGTCATGCCTGTCTTTTATCTAAGCATCGTGTGACATTTCTCGCGACATAAACCGCTCTCTATACTTCCCAGCCAGTAAAATCGCCTCCCTCACATCGTCTAGCGCGCGATGATTGTGGCGGCTGGTTCGTCGATATCGGCCCTGGCTCGTCCAAGCATCGGCCATTTCCTCGAGGCAACGCATGTCAAGTTGCCGAAATCCCAAACGCTCGTACAGCGCGGGCATGCGTCTCGCGAGGATCTCGCGGTCACATTGCAGATAATAGCCGCAGTGAATTAAAATAGCGTCACTCACGGTTTGCTGTAGCCAATTGAGAGCTTGCTTTTCGAGCGCGGCCTCATTGTATGTTGACGCGGAGACATCGTTCAGTAGGCCATTTTGCGTGTGCATATCAACAACTGATTCGGGCATGGAGTGTTTGGAGAAGTCATCAGGCTTGCAGGCCAAAGAAAACGGTTTGCCGATTTGCTCCAACTGGCGGTTGGTAATAATCGCAGCAACTTCGAGTATCCGCGCCGTATCAACATCGGTCGTCGTATATTCCAAATCCATCCAGACAAAGAGGCCGGGTGGAAGTGGGTCATACGGGATCATGGCAGTCTCCATGATGCTTATTATACACGTAATTTACACGGCTTATTGACGAGTGGGCGGTAGCTTATCAATTTCAAAACGACTTACTAAAATTTCACAGCTATCCATCGCATATAGCAACTCAGCCTTCTTTGTGATATTTGCTTCATCATATAAATCATGACGCCAGGTTGTGGGGATTGCTTCATATCCATAAAATGCACCCGCTAACTGCCCATAGATTGCACCATTTGTATCGGAATCACCGCCGAGGTTTACAACAGCTAGCATACCATCTCTGAACGAGTCGTAGGTTTGAAATGCCCACTATGCAACCTGTAAACTATGAACGATGTAGCCGCTGGTATTCAGTTCCTGTGGTTGTCTAACGCGCCGCCAAATATCATCAAACAGGCTACTGGCACTTAGGCTATCGATGTCTGCCACTTTGGTTTTATTTCCATTAGCTTTCATTGCTTGAATGAGTAGTGCAGCGAAAACTTCAGCGCCAGCCTCGGCTTCAAATGAGTAGTGCGTCTCTCTGGCCGACAAACGAACCATGGCAAGGATATCTTTTTCTGAGCGATGCTTGAATGCCGCTAATACCACCGGAGCTAATCGCATAATTGCACCATTGCCAGCAGCTTCAGTGCGTGGAGTATCTTTAGCAACCCAAGCACTTTTATCGCTTTCAAAATCACGAATAGCCGCTTGAATCTGTCCGCCGCAGTCAAAACAAAAGCCGGTGGAACTTAAATATCCTTCATTGCGCCACCGAGTAAAATTGCCCATCACATCGTATGAATCATATCCTCCGTTGTTGAGCAGGCTTTCAGCTAGACAAAGCGCCATTGATGTGTCGTCCGTCCAGTATCCTTTCGGTAGATTAAACGGTCCGCCAGCTCTCATTTCATCAACATATGGAAATGTCCCGGGCTGCTCAAATTCACACACCATTCCCAATGCATCGCCAACCGCCAATCCTGTTAGCATGCCTTTGGCGTTGTCTATCATAGAATCACTCATGCAGGTTATTATAGGGATAAAAAAATATTTATCAAGCACAGAGAGGAAAACATCTCTCCATTCCTGACTTTAAATCGAGCGGGTTTATCAAGGACTATGTAAACACCATACTTACCGATAAATCGGCGCCCCAGCCAACCGCGTCCAACCCTCATCAATATTTATCCATTCCTCATCAGGCGGTGGGCCTTGTCCAACGGTGACGGTAGCTGCTGGCTCGACGTTGATTTGCAGCGGGATTGAGCCGAGATTGGTCTTGTGGTGAGTCAGGCTGATCGGCCCGTCAGGAATAAATAGCTCTCGCTCAAATAGGTACTGGCCCCAGAGGATGCGAACAGTGTGCGGCTGGTTGGCGTTGCCAGTAGCAGGAGTAATTCGAATCCAAACCGGGCCTTTGTAGTCGTCTGGGTGTTGACCGAATGTCCACGGCGCTGGGTGGCGGTTGAGGCGGTGGTGGATGGCGTGTCGGGCTACTGACTTAGACTCAGCCTGATATTTCTCGAGACTACCGAGCCGTCGGTCTATACTATCAAGACGCTTGGTTATCTCGTTGAGGTGGTTTTCGAGACTCGTACGATGCTGGTCCCTCTGCTTTTTTGGCGTATTAATCTTTGCTGACATTTCCTTCACGAACATTCTCCTATACCTATTAAATCAAACGGTACTATGAATAAGCAAGTGAGGATTGGTGAGTTGGGGATTGAGCAATCTGTCGCGGGATGCAGCTTTAACCACCCCTTATGGATGAGCATTTTTGTGTTGCATAGGCCTTGAGCCAGTGAAAATAGTAAAGTTTACAGCAAGTCTGGTCGTTGAGACGGGCCGTTGTCGAGGTATTCATGCATTCGTCGACACATCTCAGGTCGTCTATTTCCAGCGAGATCGACGACCTGCCTCAGTGTGACGGGTTTGCCGAACGCTTTTCCTGCTCTGGCTTCCCAGTCGATTCCTGGCCAAGAGAAAATTACATCATAGAATGGTCCGAGGTCATTATCTTTGATATTCAGGTTGTTGATGAGCATCAAGAGGGGTACCCCCCACTTTTGCGCCTTGAGGTTGATATCTGCTCCGCCTTCGAGAAGTCGCAGCAGCACCTTTGCCTCCATGCCGTAGTCATGCTTAGACTCACTGAACAGCATATGCAGCGCATTGAGGTTGCCGTCATGAGTAGTCTGAGCCGCGTCGGCGCCATGATCAAGCATCCAGTTGACAATCTCGACGCGGGAGGTCAGATCCCTGTTTCCGATGGCCCAGAAAAGGAAGCTTCTCCAATTGATTTCTGGATAATCCTTAATTGCTTTCTTTAAGTCATTCAAGGTGCCGTACTTGGCTGCGGTTCCGGGCCGCATTGCTTTCTCTGGTGTCGCCATTATCCACCCTCCTTCCTGCTGTTGTTATTTATCAGCCGTCTCTACGTTATCTAGTCTACTGTAACTGGCCGTTCCAAGCAATAGTGTGGAATTTATACAGAATTTGCACGCTTCAGGATTGAAGCTTGGCGACGAGTTATAACCGCCCGTACCACCACCCAGCTCCCTAGCAACCAAAAAACCCTCCAGGAGGAACTCCCGGAGGGCGGCACCCACATTCACGTGGGTGATGTTTCGTGTAAGTCGCTTGTGGTGG
>CAUSBS010000002.1:0-330646 GCA_963530135.1 uncultured Candidatus Saccharibacteria bacterium
TCCTCAACACCATCTTCTTCACCGAAATCCTCATCAACCCAGACGACAACACCCCAACCGGCACCCCACAACGCCCCATCCACCCCACACCCCGACCACCCTTCGACCAACTCACCAACCCAACCCTGCGACACCACGCCGGACTCACAGACTCAGGAGATAACGGGGGTAGCAGCAACGTCACCCGCCGGAATGGCAGCAGGGGCCAGAACAGCAGCGACCAAGGCAACGACAGCCGGAGCCACGACAACAACGAGGGCAGAAGCCGAAACAGGTACGGCGACCAAGACAACGGCAGCATCCACGTCAGCAACAGCGCTCACTCCGACCAAGCGGCCATCAATACAACCACCGCCCGCACCGGCACTTATTCCGACCAAGCGGCCACCAGCACCGCCACCATCAGTCCTGTCGCCGCAACCACTACCTGCAGCAGCACCGTCACCGCCATAGCCGCTACCCACAGCAGTACCGACATCACCAGCCACCCCAACCAAGCAAGCACCGCGGCAACCTCTCGCGGCAGCACCGCCGGCACAGCCACCAGCCAGCTCCCCGGCAACCAAAACGCCCTCCAGGAGGATCTCCCGGAGGGCGGCACCCACATTCACTTGGGTGATGTTTCGTGTAAGTCGCTTGTGGTGGGAAATACAGGGCTCGAACCTGTGACCTCACGAATGTGAATCGTGCGCTCTAGCCAACTGAGCTAATTTCCCATCCTTTTATAGTATATACCACTAGGGCGTGCCCGCCAAATAATGATCGCGAACTTGTCGCTCGGTCAGAACGGCTGTATACACTGAACTGTACTGCATGCTGCCCGTAAAGTACTTCGGGCCATGATACTCACTGCCGTCGGCATTCTTCCAATAGGTCAGCTTGCCACATCCAATCTTCCAGTAACCGCCATCTGGTACATTTTCACCTGCAGTCATAGATGGGTTCGTGTCCACTTGGGTGCCGTCAACATACAATACTGCACCGCTTGGCGACATAGTTGCAATGACATGATGCCAACGGCCGTCAGCGTAGTTTATGCCGGCGGGTGAGGTGACAAGTTTAATGCTGCCGCTATAAGCGCCAAATACTATCCGACCATCTTTATCGATATAAATGTGGCGATCGCTCTGTCCGCCACTATTATAGTCACCATCATACCGAGAGCTAAAACCTATCAGCCGCCCGTTACTTTGTTGGGTAGTACTGAACCACACCTCCAAGCTAAAGGTATTTGGTGCAGGGGTGATTTTTTGCGTAGCTGATGTTCCGCTGGTCAGACAGGCATTCACCCCGTTAAACACTGAGAGGCGACGATCATCACGCGTGCAGCCCTGGGTTGGTGAGCTGATGCGGCTTGGCGAGGCATCAGTCGGCGCAGCGCGTCCATTGTTACCATTACCAGAAAGGTCAGCAACGACAGGATTATTATTGTAATCACTGTTGAGTGCCCAAGAAAAGTATGGCTGAGGATTTGGTTGGGGTCGTGAACGGAACCATGTCGCGTCGGCACATTTGAAGTAGGTGCGCGCTCGAACGTAATTGGTGGTATTTTGCATGGTTGCGGTAAATCCTGCTAGAGAAGATAATTGTATAGTCAGTAGCACCACTTCAAATAAAATAATAATACCAAGTAGTGTCATGTTACGTCGTTGCTCACGGGCTAGCTGCAGGCCGGCAATCTCATCCTTGGGTGGCGGTAATTTTACTAATAGTGCGATAAATAACGGCAATAAACACCATAGTAATGCGAACATAACGCCTGCTACTCCAAGGGATGGTCGTGGCACATAAACATAGCGTCCATGTGAATCGGCTTCGGTGGCGCGAACGATGGCGGTTTGCCCGGTGTACACGCGTTCGCCATTATCATCGCGAATTGGGAAAATACCAGTATTAACAATGTGAAGCCGCACATCATTCTTCTGGTGCGTGGCGACGCTGAGCAGGTCGGCGTGCAACCATGGATTCAGAATGAGCGTTGCTATGATAACCACCAGCGTCCCGCCGATAATGCGAATTGGCCAGCGCCACCGCTCGTGCAGCCGCTTGATACAGGAAAGCAGGTACACGATAATCCAGCCAATCAGCAATATTGGTGTGGCGCGCCAGACCCAGCCCCAAATTGGCGCAACTACAACAGCCTTGCCAATGACATCTCGGTTCGCTACTGACAGAGAATCTTCTGCAGTGTTAAGGTCGCCTTTAGTGGTGTAGCTGTGATCATCATTAACCTTAGTCAGCCGATGAGTATAGATGCTACCGCTACGATAAAATGAAATAATGTCGTTTTTACTATATGACTGCTGCGGCTGCGTGATAATCAATGTCCCGACCGGGGCAGTCTCGCCCATACTTGGCGTTGTAACGGTAAGAAAGCGAAAACCAGCCAAGTGGAGTACGAGCACCGAGACTAAACTCAGTAGGCTCAGTGCTGTGATTATCCAGAGGCTGGTTTTGCTAAATTTCATCGTCCTTTAATACTCAGTTTACGACTACTATCGAGGTATTAGGCGCTAAACTGCCAGGTAATTGGTTGTGAGATTTGGCGGCCCTGGAAGCTGGCGTCGGTGTTTGCTGGAAGCGCAGCTGTGATCACTAGTGTTACGGTCTCATTTGGCGCAATTGGATGCCCAACAACAGTCTTGATGTCTTGTGCTGCTGCCTGCTGGAAGGCTTCTGCGGTGCCAGTCCAAACTTGTGATCCATTCGCCCGTACGGTGATAGTCATTTTTCGACATAGATCGCCATTGCCTGATACTGAGGCTCCTGGAGCGTTCTCCGTTGTACACGTGCCGCCCTTTACGGTGAAGGCGTTGGCTGCGATGCTACCCTTGTTAGTGATCTTTACGGTTGTATCAGTGCTGCCACCCGGGACGAGTGCCTGGCCACCATACTTGTTAATGGTTGCACAGGTCGCACTGCCGGCACCAGTGGTGGTACAAGTAACTGATCCGTCTTGATTCTTCTCCTCCATCACCAGCGTACCGGTTGATGCGGTATTTACGCTGTTGGTAATGGTTGCCACGATGCCAGCAAAAGTTGGCGTCAGACTAAATGCTACTAGCAGCGCCATGACGCCGCCAACAACCGCCAGGCCGATGCGCTGTTTCTGAAAGTAGTGATGTAATTTGCTCATAGTATTACTATAATCCCCCTCGATCACCTCTGTAGATGTTCGTGTTATTGTTTACCTTGGCGTGATTTTACCATAAGCGTTTTGGCGCAGTCAATAATAATGCGCGATAAAACAAAAAGTCGCCATTTCAGGCGACAATTTTGTGAAAATTATATCTTGGTGCGGATGAAAGGACTTGAACCTTCACGCCGTGAGGCACATGCTCCTAAGGCATGCGTGTCTACCAATTCCACCACATCCGCATGGTTATTTGTTAAAGACGCGCGACCGTACGTTTAGGCGCATCTACCCCTCGATTATACACGACCCGCCATACCCAGGCAATACACTTTACGCTCCATCTCGACCGTGCTATCATGAAATTAACAGAAAAAGGGGGACTATGAATAAGGTTGCGACGTATTTGAATGAACATCTGACGGGTGAAGTGGTGACGCATGACGGTGCTTTGGCGGATGCGCAGCGGGACGGGAGCGTGCTGGCGCGCCGGCCGGAGTTAATCGCACGGGTAGCAGATACGAGTGATGTGCGCAAGATTTTGCGGTTTTGTTCGCAACTGGCGGAGAAGGGCCACGTTTTGCCGGTGTATGCGCGCGGATGCGGCACGGACAGTACGGGCGCGGCGATCGGGCGTGGCATTGCCATCGACATGTCGGCACATATGCATAATGTCGTCGGGATTGACCCCAAACAACAGCTGATCCACCTTCAGTCGGGTATTTCTCACAGGGCGGCGCAGGCGGTATTGTCAACACATAAAGGCCTGGGTTTACCAGAAATTTCATTAACGGGCGAGGATGGCACGATTGGTGGTGCGATTAGTACTGAAGCGGCTGGCATGCTGTCCTCGGCGTACGGCCTATTGAGTCAATCAATTCACCAGATGGAAGTTGTCTTGTCAACTGGCGATATCGTGCAAACTGGTCGGCTGTCGAAGCGCGAGCTGAGCAAGAAGAAGGGCCTGGCAACATTTGAGGGCGAATTGTACCGTCAGCTGGATAATTTGATAACGGATAATGAAGCGCTGATCGCTCGGATTGATGCCAGTGCGCCAGAGATGACTGGCTTTTCGAGTATCGCTCAGGTGCGGCAGCGCGACGGCTCGTTTGACCTCACGCCGCTGTTTGTCGGTGCTCAAGGTAGCCTCGGTATCATCGGTGAACTGATTATGAAGGCTGACTTCATCCATCCGGAACTAACCGTGGTGAGCGCCGCGTATAGTTCAATGAATGCAGCGCAGGCGGCGGTCGACACGGCCCTGCAAGCGGGCGCCTCGACGGTCGAGCTGATCGACGGGCGACTCTTTTCGCGGGCAGCGGCCCAGGGCAAAAAACTAGCGTGGGCGCCGAAAGAATGCTACCGCGGTGGCGTGGTGGTGGCGCTCTTTCACGCATTTTCAGACCGAGCGCGCAATAAGGCTGCCAAGAAGCTACTGCGTGCGCTTCGTGGTGGTACGGCAGCAAAGGTTGAGCTACGCGACATGGAAATGAAAGAGGCGTTTACGCTGCACTCAGTGCTGACTCTGGCGGAGCATCCCGCGGATGAGCATGGTATCGTGCCGCAGGTATTCTCTGGGATGTGGCTGCCGGGCGTACAGCTGGATGGCTTTATCAAGTCGATGCGTGCACTCGAAAAAGAATACGGCGTGGCCATGCCGCTATTTATCGACGCGACGACTGGCATGATCAATAGCTATCCGGTGTTCTCGAGCAAAAAGGTCAGTGACCGCCAACGTATCCTCAAACTCTGCTCGGACATGGTGCGGATCGTGACTAGCCACGAAGGGTCGTTCGCCGGATTTGGCGGTGAAGGTCGGCTCAAGGCTGCGTTTGTTCAGCCAACACTCACGCCCGAGGAGCGTGATCTGTATGCAAAAATCAAGCACATCTTTGATCCAAAAGGCATCCTCGCGCCGGGTATCAAGACTGCTGTGCCGATGAAGCAGCTGGCAGAAGAGTTAAACGCTTGGTGCCGACTGGCGGGCTGAAACGGTTAGGCAAACTCCTTGCAGAGGGGCAGCCGGTCGTGTATAATACTCGGTAGTCACGCGGATGTGGCGGAATTGGTAGACGCGCTAGCTTCAGGTGCTAGTGTACGCAAGTACGTGAAGGTTCAAGTCCTTTCATCCGCACCAGGAATTGACGACTGTATCACAAGAAAATCACCCTAGGCTGGGTGATTTTTATTAACGTAAAATTCATATTTCAAGGGATGTATGACAAGCAGCCACATGAAAGAACAGGGTTGCTGTGTCATACATCCGAAGGCTGAAACTTTAGTGTTCCGCGGAGCTGTTATTCAGCAACTTCTTGCAGAGAGATGTTACGGTTGAAGACACTACTTCTAGGGTTTTAATCGACCCGGCTTCCTCTGGGGCCAGTTTGCACCCCAGCAGGTAAGCCAACTTAGTCGCTGCAGCACATGCTGCAATAGTGTGCATGTTGATAGGCTGCTCTATCATTGACGAGTAGATATCATCAAATTCAGGATCGGTCATGACCCCACCTTTCTCCTCATCCTCGCAGGGCGCGCGACTAAGTGCATTGTTCTTTAACACACAAGATGAGATTTCCTTTCTCTTGGCTGTAGCCGTCCTAAAAGAGAAATAAAAACTCACCTCGTGTTGGACTGCTTGTCAATGGACACTTTCGGACAAGGATTCGCTCAACTTGTCAACAAAAGCTGATGGCAATTATCCCATTGAAACAAGTATGAAGCACTTGAATCGCTTGTGCTTTGAGTGTTACAATATATGTAGTATTATGATGATTAATAACAAAAAACCTATTACTGGGTGGGTAACCAACATCAAATCAAGACAAAAAATATTAATATGTTCGTTTACGATTTAGATTTATTAAAACTCTCACAGATATCCAACTGATTTTTAGATATCTATGAGAGTTTTAATAGGCTGCTAGATAACCTATTAAAAACTCTACCTTTGATTAAGCTACTGTGTTTGCAAGCCCGGTAGCTTTTTTATTACTAATAGGGATTTTGAACATACCACCGTTCTTACGGTAAATACGTTTTCCCTTGATAGTAATGTATGGACGAAAGATATACGTGATACCATTTTCTGTCACAGTATTATACTCCATTGTTAAGTTACTATTACAGCCTAAAACTGCAGTGACAACTCTAGGCTGCTCGGCGCAGTACAATTTTTTATTTTTCTGATTTATTAATGTGCTATCTAGCATTACACTAAATCTTTATATAAAAAAGAGACATATACCGAAAGGACGGTGCAGGATGCAACAATTGCGCCCATTACGGCGTGGTCTTTTTGGAACTACACCGCCTTTTCGAAATACGTCTATGAATTGTCAATTGTTGCATCCTTTCCGTGGCGACCAAACCACTACAACTCTTTCACCCCTATTCGAAACCCCTCCGAATTAGTGAACCATTTTTATTATACGAAAAATTCATAAGATTTTCAATAGAATAGTGTTGTATTTTTTTATTTACCACCATATATAGTGGTAGAGTATTGATGGATTTATTCTTGCATGAAGTGCTATAATTACATTGTCTAGACTCACAGCGAGGCTCATTTTTTATCCCGAAAATGGGCAGCCATTTGCTAAAAGCAATAGGGATAAACCCTTGTTGTGGGTCTAGACAGCCAGCGATGGCTGTCCTTTTTAATAGAAAGAATGGAGGCTCTTATGGACAATCAAAAGCAAAATAACGACAACCTACGGGGCAAAGATAAGGCGCTTTATACTCGACAACAAAAAGGTCACAGTATAATCAAACATATTTTGCTCTGTTTTGTCGTCGTAGGTTTGTTCACTATTCCGTATTACTCACTTAGCCCAAATCACTATTGGCATGCGTAGGGTATAATAAAGATAATGGCTAACGTAAAGAAAAAAGAACCAACTAAGAAACAGTTTTTCGATATCCTGAAGCAGGTAGCGCGTAAGAAGCAACCTGCTGCTGCTGCGAAAAAGCGCAAGACCGCGGATAAATAATATCCGCCAGCAAATACCAAAACAACACCTTGTGCTGGCGGTGGTTATATCGCCATGCGTACTCGTTTGCGTATAACTGAACATACCTAGCCCCAACATGTCGATATACGCCCTTGATACCGCGTTTAATATGTGACCATACGTTTTCAATGTTTTGCGTATAAGAATACTCCGTATAATACTCACCGATTCCGTGGTTAGTAGTGCGATGATCATATCCATACTTAGGTAATGACGTATATGATTTATGACCGTCGCTATGCACCGTAGATCTGTCTTTAACATTTGCAAGTATCAAAGGCTGTAATACACGAACGCCAGATGATTTAACATGCCATATCTTCACCTCACCGTTTCGCTCAACAACACCGAATAGAATTTCTCCCGTGCGCCGCGCATCACGACCATACCGCTTTTGAGCAGACGAACGCTTGAATACATTAGGGTGTATATATGTTTCATCTACTTCTACATCGTTGGCTAGTTCAGTATCTTTATTGCCCATCATTGAACGAATTTGATGCATCATCCGCCATGCTGTTTTATAGGTGACACCAATCTCACGCTCAATTTGTCTTGCACTCGTACCAGCCTTATTTGTACTCATTATGTAAATAGCGTGAAACCAGTCTGTAAGGGGTGTGCGTGACCTATGAAATATTGTATTAGCAAGCGGATATAGATGGTTGCCGCATTTCGAGCAACAATATGAACGCCTACCAGATACTCGGTAGTGTTTGGTAATTGTATCGCATTTAGGGCAGGTTATCCCGTTTGGGTATAAGTACGCAACTAGCCATTCAAGGCACGCGTCATCATCAGGAAAATCCGCCTGTAATTGTTTTACAGTATATTTCATAAGTCTAGACAGCTTATTGAACTGTATTATATAATTAAACATTATATTTTGCAAGTACTTTATAGACACCACAAACAATCTGACGTATAATAAGAGATACGACAGAAGCGTAAGACCCCTACCCAAGGGGTCTTTACCTTTATGGGAATATTATTGGTACCCGGGGTGGGATTCGAACCCACGTCATCGCCTTCGACAGAAGCGTACTCTATCCACTGAGTTACCCGAGCTTATTTATATAAAAAACGCGGCGATGTTAATGGACTTATCCATTTCGCCGCGCCGTACGCGTAAGTTTACCGGGTTTCGAAATTGGTTATTAATACTAGTATAGCATAAGTTATTTATTAGTCACTTGTTTCAATGGGATAATTGCCAAGCTGATATATATATCACTTATATGAAAAAATGTCAATGATTTTTGTCAAGTTTTTCTGTTTTTTATCCCCATTTGCTACAATGACAGAGATGCAAGACACACGAAATGTGATTGACAAATTCAAAGGTCGGAGCGAGGCAGAGATTATGAAGGAGCTGGACGCCAAGGATCACGGCTTGGTGATTGCTCTGGAGAACACCGAGCGGGATTTTAACATGGGGACGATTGTCCGGAGCGCCAATGCGTTTGGCGTGCGGCAGATTTACGTCATCGGCAGGCGGCAATGGAACAAGCGTGGTGCCATGATGACGGATAAATATTTGCACGTGCAGTATGTCGGCTCGACGGCGGAGTTTGTCAAGCTAATGTGGTCTGAGAACAGAGAAATTATTGCTATTGATAATATCCCGGGTAGTGTCAACATGTCAGAGACGACCTTGCCAGAGCGTGCGGTGTTGGTGTTTGGCCAAGAGGGGCCGGGAATTTCCGAGGAGATGGCGCAGGCGGCAGACAAAATGGTAGCGATTGAGCAATTCGGCTCGACCCGCTCCATCAATGTCGGTGCGGCAGCCACTGTGGCGATGTATTGCTGGCTGCAGCAGCATGTGCTCGGTTGATAAATCAAGTATATTATTGTAGAATGATGGTCTATGGTAAAAAGAGGTGATTTGCTGTCGCGCGATGTGAATACTGATAATTCTCACATAGAGGCAGAGTCGTTAGTGGCCGTAGAGTCGTTAGTTGAGTCAGGCATGGTGAGACTAACTAGTGAGGGGAATGTTTGTCTAGCGGAGCGTACGCGGCGAGCCATACGGGCCGTGAGCCAAGCCGACAATAAAGAGCGGAGAGGTGTCAAGTCAACGTGTTTTTGGCTGCCAGCCATTAAAGGGCGTATGCGGCTGGATGATCCTCTCATCGGATATTTTGCTTTTGGTGGTGCTGTAATGATAGTTCAAAATGATGCCGGCAATCCTGTATCTAATCTCGCGGTTTGTAATGATGGTGTGCTCGCAACGATTACCGAACAGATACAGGCTGCGGCCATTCCTGAACAGGTATCGACTGAAGAAAGAATATCATCAAGACCAAAGATATTTCGTGATCTTGGTGCAAAAACCATGGCTGCTATAATGGGCAGTCTAACTGGAGACAAATTGAATGACCGTCATTCACGAGATGTGGCAAAAGAGAGAGATTGGCTGTTCGGTAACCTAGAAGACCTGGCTCAGGCCATTAAAGAACGTAGCCGGTCACTGCCTCATGTAAAGGGTGCTAATCAAGTTATAAGTTGGTCAAGACTAATAGATCAAGCTGAGTTAGTACCCAGTAATTCTGGTCGGTATGCTCTCCCGCCGTTTATTCGAAAAGGTGGGCGAGGTTCTGCGCAGAAGTGGGTATTTGACCTTATTGGCCGGTTACATCATGCTGGTGTGGATGAGCTGTATTATGGAGATGATACATAATTTACTCGATGCACATGAAACTAAACGAGTGGCCGATGAAAATATAGCGCAGTGTGCCGAAGCTCATCGCATCAGACGACAACACAATATAGATGGTACTGCGTTTGACGAGGCTCAAGCCAGGAAGACAGCAGCCCAATGTTTTAATGACGCGAGAAGGGACTTTATTGATGATGCGCTGCGTCAGCTTCTAGTTTGTGAAATTAATGACACTATACGGTCTTTTGATGCTGTTGATATTGGTCAGCTATCATTGTTTGCAGTCAGTAGTTTGGGAGAATTGCGTGCGATGCTTGAGAGAAAGGGTGGAGACTTAAATACTATTCGTCAAGCAGCCAGCTTTCTAGCGGATATTCCTGCGATGGTTGATACATATGCAGAGTCAGAGAATATCTACGGTGAATTTTATCGGCAATACGGAGAAAGACTCGGGATTGCGCGGCCTGATCACTTTGCCGTGCAATACACTATGATGTAACGTTGCTCGGCAGGTGTTATTGAAAAATTCGCCCCATTGTGCCACAATAAAAGCAACCATGAGCAATTTATCAACTCAGAGTTATAAGGGCGCGCGCGATTATTTCCCGGAGGATAAGCGCCTGCAAAACTATATATTCAAGGTGTGGCACGCCACGGCGCAGAGTTTTGGGTATGAGGAGTACGGTGCGCCCTTGCTCGAGCCGCTGGATATGTACACCGCCAAGTCGGGGCAGGAGTTAGCGGGCGAGCAGACGTATCTATTCACCGATCGTGGTGGTCGCCAGGTGGCGATTCGCCCAGAGATGACACCGTCAATTTCCCGCATGGTGGCCGGGCGGCGTCAGGAACTACCCATGCCGGCGAGAATGTATTCTATCGCTAATTTTATGCGCTATGAGCGGCCGCAGCGTGGTCGGGAGCGCGAGTTTTGGCAGCTGAATGCTGATTTGTTTGGCGCGGAGGGGCCGTGGGCGGACGCGGAGATTATCGAGTTTGGCTACCATAGCATCATAAACTTTGGTGCACGCGAAGACATGTTTACGGTGCGGGTGAATAATCGCCAGTTGATCAATCAGCTGATGAGCAGCTTTCTCGGCCTCGATGTGATCGGCGCGCAGATGATGACGCGGCTACTTGATCGAAAGAATAAAATTTCACCAGAAGCTTTCCGCGAGCAAGCCATCGAGATTTTTGGCTCAGAAGAGGCCAAGGCGGGCCTGCCAAAGTTGGCGCAGCTAATTAGCATGCGCAGCGTCGACAATCTACCGGAGGAGCTAGCGGATAGTCCGAGTGTCCAGCAGCTTCGTCAGGTGATGACCCTGCTGCGCCAGAAGGGTATCGGCAATGCGATGTTCGACGTAACGCTGATGCGCGGACTGGATTATTATACTGGTACGGTGTTTGAGTTTTTTGATAATTCGCCGGAGAATAATCGAGCGCTATTCGGCGGCGGGCGTTATGATGGGCTGGTCGGGCTGTTTGGTGTCGAGCCAGTCGCCACGGTTGGCGTGGGGCTCGGTGCGACGACCATGCAGCAGTTCCTCGAGGTGCATGACTTACTGCCAAAACTAACGACACATACTGATGTGTATATTATCGCGGTGGATGCAGCGCTACTGGAGGGGGCCGATGCTTTGGCGCGGTCGCTGCGCAGCGAGGGAGTGCGGGCCGAGTTAGATTTCAGCGGGCGCAAGTTAGACAAGCAGCTAAAAACCGCGCTTAAAAAGAACATCCCATTCGTGGCGTTTGTCGGCGAAGAAGAGGTCGCTTCGGGCGTCTACACGATCAAAAATCTCATCGAGTCAACCGAGCAAAAAGTTAGCCTTGAGCGAATGATCAGCGTGGTCAAGGATCGGCGCTACGACGGTGATGACGACGCGGCGTTTGAGATTTAGCGCTACCCCTGTTATAATACGTAGGTATGAAGACTACCGTAAAGAAACTATCAGATACTAACGTTTGTTTGACAATTACGCTCGGGGCGGACGAGCTAAATGCGGCCGAGCAGGTGGCGCTGACCAAAATGGCGCGTGACCTCAAGGTGCCGGGATTTCGTAAGGGTAAAGTGCCGGTCAGCGTGGCTGCCAAGCACGTCAATCCAATGGCGCTCCAGGAGCAGGTACTCGACAATGCCCTGTCCAAGGCGGTCGCTGAGGCCTTTATGAACGAGAAGCTGCAGGCGCTAGAGCGGCCGAGCGTTGAGGTTAAGAAATTTGTCCCCAATCAAGAAGTTGAGTTTACCGCTGAGGCGACCGTTGTGCCGCCGGTCAAATTAGGCGATTACAAAAAGCTCAAGGCCAAGCCTCAGGCTGTCAAGGTTGAGGCCAAAGACGTCGATGAGATCATCGAGCGAATGCAGCAGAATTTTGTTGATAAAACCGAGGTCAAGCGCGCAGCTAAGGATGGTGATGAAGCGATCATCGACTTTGTTGGCAAGAAAGACGGTGTGGCGTTTGACGGCGGTTCGGCCAAGGATTTTGCCCTGAAGCTGGGTGGCGGTCAGTTCATCCCCGGCTTTGAAGAGGGCGTGGTTGGTCACAAGGCTGGCGAGACATTTGATCTCGATCTCGAATTTCCAAAGGATTACCACGCTGAAAATCTGGCCGGCGCCAAGGTGGTGTTTAGCGTGACACTCCATAAAGTAAATGAGCTGAAGCTACCGGAGCTCAATGATGAATTTGCCGCCAAGTGTGGCCCATTCACCGACATCAAAGAGCTGAAGGCCGACATCAAGCGCGAAATCACTGCGCAAAAAGAGCGCGAGGCCAAGGAAAAGCTCAAGGACGAGCTGGTGGCGGAATTGGCCGATAACTCCAAGGTGGCGCTGCCAGAGCTGTTGATCGACGATCAGCTGCGGTCAATTGAACAAGATCTGATGCAGAATTTGTCATATCGCGGCCTGACAATGGACTCGTACCTAAAGGCGCAAGGCTTCAAAGATAAAGCCGATTGGCAGAAAAAAGAGGCTCGCCCGGCGGCCGAAAAGCGGGTCAAGGCTGGCCTGGTGCTAGCTGAGCTATCGAAGGAGCTGGGTGTAGAGGTTAGCCGCGAGGAGCTTGATGCACAAATTTCCACCTTCAAGCAGCAATACGGCAAGGACGCCAAGCTGGCCGCGCGATTTGACGATCCAAACGTCCACCGTGACATCGCCAACCGGATGATCACCGACAAGACGATCGACAAGCTGGTCGAGCTGAATAGTAAATAAGGTTTTGGCAAGTACATATGACAAGGCCAGCTAGCTATCTCATCCCCACCGTCATCGAAAAGTCGGCCGACGGCGAGCGGGCGTTTGATATTTATTCGCGGCTGCTTAATGAACGGATTATTTTCCTCGGCGAGGAGGTTAACGAGCATACCGCCAACAGCGTGGTGGCGCAGCTACTACACCTGGCGTACGTTGACCCAGGGGCGGACATCTCGCTCTATATCAATAGCCCGGGCGGCAGCGTCTATGATGGCATGGCGATTTACGACACCATGAATTTTATTAAGCCGGACGTGGCGACGTATGGCATTGGTTTACAGGCCAGTATGGGCGCGTTTCTGCTCAGTTCGGGTGCCAAAGGCAAGCGGTTTTGCCTGCCGCACGCCAAGGTAATGATCCACCAGCCATCAAGCGGCACGCGCGGCAAGGTGACCGACATGGAAATTGACCTGAAGGAAACGCTAGAGGTGAAGGAGATGCTGGCCAAAATCATGGCCAAAAATACCGGCCAGAAGCTCTCTAAAGTCAAGGCCGACATGGAGCGCGACTACTGGATGAGCCCAGACGAGGCTGTAAAGTATGGGCTGGTGGATAAGGTGCTGAGTAAGCTAGCGTAGGATCTAAGTAGTCTCGCGTCGTAATTCCTAAAGAATAATTAATACAGCGACCGTTGTTAAAACTACCGCCATTTTCGCTTGTGGTTATGCTGGTATATTGTCATAATTAAGGAAAGGCAAGGAGGGGTTATGAGACAATATCTGGACACACTGCGGCAGGTTCGTGACAGTGGCGTGGAGAAAGGCGACCGGACTGGCACCGGCACAACGGAGGTATTTGGTGTGCAAACGCGGTATAATCTGGCGGACGGGTTTCCGGCGATGACCACCAAGAAGCTGTATTTCACTAGTGTGGCGCATGAACTGTTGTGGTTTCTCGAAGGCACGGGCAACATTGAGTATCTGGCGCAGAACGGCGTGCATATCTGGGATGAGTGGCCGTACAAGAATTATTTGGAAAAAACCGGTCAGGATATTCCAGAGATTAACGGCGAGGAGTGGCGCGTCGGCATGAAAGAATTTATCGGTAAAATCGCGACTGATCACGCGTTTGCCGAAGAGTGGGGTAACTTGGGGCCGGTCTACGGCGTGCAGTGGCGCAAATGGCCAGACGGCAAGGGTGGAACGATTGACCAAATCAAAAACGCCATCGACATGATACAAAATAATCCAACGTCACGGCGCAACATCGTCAGTGCCTGGAACGTGGCTGAAATTGACGACATTGTGCAGTCGGGCGGATTGCCGCCGTGCCACACCATGTTCCAATTTAATGTTCGGCCAGGTGAAAATGGCGAGAAAGATAAACTGGATTTGGCGCTGACACAGCGTTCGGCAGACATGTTCCTCGGCGTGCCGTTTAATATCGCGAGCTATGCGTTGCTGCTGTCGATGATCGCTCAGGTAACAGATAAGCAGCCGGGCGAATTCATTCACACCTTGAATAGTGCGCATATTTATACCAATCACCGCACGCAGGTTGACGAGCAATTATCACGCCGTCCGCTGCCGCTGCCAAAATTATGGCTCAACCCAGACATCAAGAATATCGACGATTTCACCATTGATGATATTCGTCTGGAAGGTTATGAGCATCACCCGCCGATCAAGGCGCCGATTGCGGTGTAGTGTGTTCGGACAATTTGTTAGCGTACTAAATTATCCAAAGGTGTTTGGAGTTTGGGCCCGGCTAAATTATCCGGCGATATATCACAAAATCAAAGTCGTACTTGTTCTCGGTGTCCGCGGGATGATGGACGCGGCTCACTTCCTGCCAGGTAGTCATGTCAATTTCTGGGAAAAAGGTGTCAGCGTCTGGGAATGCAGCGTCGACCTCAGTGGCATAGATAGTGTCAATCTCTGGTGTGTTCAGCGCATCGTCATACACCCGCGCGCCGCCGATGATGAAGGTTTTGTAGCGAGCTAGCGCTAGGGCACTTTCTAAGTTCACTGCCGTGAGGACGCCTTTGACGCCGGTTGGCCGCGAGGAAATAACGATGTTTTCCCGCTCTGGCAGCGGACGAGAGCCGATCGATTCAAAGGTTTTTCGACCCATGATGACATCGCCACCTTTGGTTAGCCGCTTGAACTGCGCCAAATCTGCTGGTAAGCTCCGTCCCCATGGCAAATCACCACCTTGACCGATGGCGCGGTTTTTGTCATAGGCGACGACAATGGCTTTCTCCATACCTTCAGTCTAGCATGATGTAAAATTTACGAAAAGCTTGCCCGAGCGGGTAAATGTTGTCATAATAGAATCACTCGGGGGAGTGAGGTAAGATAAACAAGAGGAGGCGCGGCATGAGCGTGTATTCAAACCGGGAAATTTTGGCAGCAACCGAAGAGGGGACGATCGTCTGTACGCCGTTTGACCCAGACAATGTATCAGAGGCTAGCTTGGACTTTACGCTAGGGCATTATTTTTATAAACAGGAATTTGACGATCAGTCAAGCGTCTATAATCCATTTGACGAAGCGGAGGTAGCGCGGTATTTCAAGGGGCCGCTAATGGCGATACCGCACGCTGAGTGGTGCGAGCACAACGGCTTTACGCGGTTTCGTAATATTCCGGATGATCATCCGATCATTGTGCTGCGTCCCGGCGAGCGGATCTTGGCGCATACGCACGAGTTCGTGGGGATTCGGGCGCATGGCGGCGCGGCCGAGGTGAAAAGCCGCAGCTCGTGGGGCCGCAACGGCGTGGCGGTGTGTTTTGATGCGGGCTGGATCGACCCGGGCTATATCAATCGGATTACGCTCGAGATTTACAATTTGAACAAGCACGAAAGTGTGGTACTGCCAGTCGGCGAGCGCATCGGGCAATTAATTTTTCACCAGACCGGGCCAGTGGACGGCGGCTACGCTGGCGGGCGCGGCGGCATGAGCGGCAAGTACCAGCACACCGACGACCTTGCCGAACTCATCCGCAGCTGGCGTCCAGAAATGATGCTACCGCGAGCGTTCAAAGATCAGCGACATGCACCAACGACTATCGCCGGGCTGAGTGAGGGTATCAAATGAGCCATCCCGGTCGATACATCGTCATTGAGGGCAACGACGGCACGGGCAAGTCAACGCAAGTAGCCATGCTGGCGGATTATTTCCGGGCGCGCGGCCGCGTCGTGTGCGTGGTCGAAGAGCCGGGCAGCGATGATCCAGAAAAATCAACGCCGGTAGCCAATGAACTGAGACGCATTGTCAAAAATGGTAATCTGGTGCGCGCTAGCGAAATTAACGTAGCGTTGTTCTCGGCAGCGCGGCGCGAGTTGTGGCGCGAAAAGATTCAGCCAGCTCTGCAGCGCGGCGAGATTGTCCTCAGCGCGCGTAATTATATCTCGACGCTGGCTTATCAGGGCTATGGCGACGGGCTAGACACGGAGGAGATTATACGGATGACGAAGTTATTTACCGATGAGCGATACCTGCAGCCGGACGCGATGGTGGTCCTGACACTCAGCGACGCCCAGCGCCAGCAGCGCATCGCGGAGCGCGGGCACGTCGCTCATCCTGATACATTTGAGTCGCGTGATCAGTCGTTCCAGAACAGGGTTAACCACGCCTATGAGGCCATCGCCGCCGAGCGAAATATCCCGGTATTGTCAGCCACCGGCACGCCGAAGGAAGTGCACGCGCGGATTCTTGACAGCATTACTCAATACTTGTAGTATATTTTCATAAACAGGAGAGGACATGATCGAGACAGTTCGATTAAGTGGTGGTGATATTACCGATTCATTGTGTGATGAGCTACGTCACTTGTGGGTTGAGTCTCTCGTACATGTGAAGCCAGATATCAGCGCTTCCGAGACAAGGCGATTGTATCAATCTGAACAGTTTACACCCGAAGTACTTCGGAGACAAGCCGATCTTGCCGAGGGTGGTATTTATGTTGCGCTCGCAGATGCGTCAATCAAGGCGGCAGCAAGTGTAGGTCGAACTGATACCTTGGGTTTGGCTTCAGATATTCCGGATGTACAGGATAATAATCTGATATATCTTGAGCGGTATGGGGCTGGAGATATGAAACGCTGGGATCTGTTTCGGGGACTGGTAAATGCGATACTTAACCATGAGACTGGGCCAAATAATCGGCCAATATATCTTGGCATGTATATTGACGAGGGGGCTCTATTGCTACCGGGTCACGTCAAAGATATTAATCCGCAAAATCACCAGGTTAGTCGTATTGTCAAACATGACTCGGTTGGCGGTATCGCTGGTAATTATCGACTACATACGGCGCAGCTTCAAACTGATGGAAGCTGGGAGTGGTTAGCGACGATCGCTGACGGTGAGCGTGCAGCTAGATTGCTGGGTGAAGTGTGTCTCCGTTTAGAACTGGCCGTCGCTTAACAACGGTCAATTTTTCATCATTTTTCTCTTGCAATTCGTCGCCCTATGCGTCATAATGTGTCACAGTGAAGTAGTGTAGTTTTAGCGAGGGGCGAGCTTGATGGGCGGGCAAACCTCGGGCTCGTGCTGAGACTAAGAGATCTTCCGGCCGTGATCACCAATTATAATCAATGCGAGGAGTAACGCCTGTGGCTCAACAGACCACTCGTGGCGCGCGCGTCTTTTTCACTGGAACAGACAGCGCCATCGCCATGCCAAATCTCATCGCTCACCAAGAGGACTCGTGGCGCTGGTTCGTCGAGGATGGTTTGAGCGAAATCTTTTCAGAAATTAACCCAATTGACGACTATACTGGTCAGAAGTTGGCGCTGCGGTTCGGCAGTTATCATTTTGACGAACCAAAGACCACCGATCAGTTCGCCAAGGAAAACAATTTGACGTTTGAGGCGCCACTGCACGCAACCGTCGAACTGACCAACAAGGTCACGGGCGAAGTCAAAGAGCAGGAAATCTACCTCGGTGATTATCCATGGATGACCGAGCGCGGTACCTTTATTATCAACGGTACGGAGCGCGTGGTGGTTAGTCAGTTGATTCGCTCGGCTGGTGTGTTCTTTACCGCCGACACCGTGGCTGGTCGTAATTACTACGGCGCCAAGATGATCCCAGGTCGTGGTGCCTGGCTGGAGTTTGAGACCGCACCAAATGGTACGATTTATGTCAAGATTGACCGCCGCCGTAAATTGCCAGTGACAACTTTGCTGCGGGCTTTGGGCCATCCAAAAACGTCAGAAATTCGCGAACTGTTTGCCGACATTGACACTGGTGAGACTAGCTACATCCAAGAAACGCTCGAGAAAGACACTGCGCGTGGCGCCAATGAAGCGCTGATTGAAGTCTATCGTCGCCTGCGGCCGGGTGATCTAGCGACGGTTGATAACGCGCGCCAGATGATTGAGCGGATGTTCTTTGACTTCAAGCGCTTTGATTATAGTCGGGTTGGCCGGTACAAGATGAACCAGCGCCTGGGTCTGGATGTTGCTAATACCGCTGAGAATCGTATCTTCCAGATGAGCGACTTGGTAGCTATCATCCGCGAGATTATTCGTCTCAATAATACCCAAGAGCCAGCTGATGACATCGATGCGCTGAGTAATCGCCGCGTCAAGTTGGTCGGCGAGCTGATTGCCCGTCAGTTCCGCGTCGGTATGCTCAGGATGCAGCGCAACGCCATGGATCGGATGAGCGTGGCCGACATGGAGAACGTCACGCCGAGCCAATTGATCAATGCGCGGCCAGTGGTGGCAGCAGTGCGCGAGTTCTTTACCAGTTCGCAGCTGAGTCAGCTTCTTGATGAGGTTAATCCACTGTCCGAGCTCAGCCACAAGCGCCGATTGAGCTCGATGGGCCCCGGTGGTTTGAGCCGCGAGCGCGCTGGTTTTGACGTGCGCGACGCTCACCCAACACACTACGGCCGTATCTGTTCGGTGGAGACGCCAGAGGGTGCCAACGTTGGCCTGGTGCTGAACCTGGCTACCTATGCGCGGGTTAACGAATATGGCTTTATCGAGACACCGTACCTGCGCGTCACCGATGGCCGGGTGACAGACGAAGTGGTCTATCTGGACGCCGCTCAGGAAGCGAGCGAAGTCATCGCTGATGCTGGGGCGCGCTTGAATGATGACAAGTCATTCACCGACAGCCGCGTCAGCGCCCGCAAGTTCCTCCAACCAGGTCAGGTCGACGTCGAAGAAGTTACCTTCATGGATGCTGCTCACAAGCAGATCCTCGGCTCGACGGCGGCGCTGGTGCCATTTATCGAGAAAACCCGCGTTGACCGCGCCCTGACCGGCTCGAACATGCAGCGCCAAGCAGTGCCGCTGCTCACGCCAGAGCCGGCGGTTGTCGGTACCGGTATCGAGCAGGCGGTAGCCGAGAATAGCGGCCACTTGATCCAGGCCGAGGCTGATGGCGAAGTGGTGCGGGCTGATGCTGATGAAATTCATGTCAAGTACGCCGATGGCGTCAAGGTCTACGCACTGCGGCACTTCGTCAAGAACAATGACGATCGCTGCTACAACCAAAAGGTTCGCGTAGCCCGTGGCGATACGGTCAAGCAGGGCGATATCCTCGTCGAGGGTGCGTCGATTGCTGAGGGCGAGATCGCGCTGGGACGGAACCTGACGGTGGCCTTCATGCCGTGGGGCGGTTACAACATGGAGGACGCGATTATCCTCAGCCGCCGCTTGGTGGAGGACGATCGCTTGACCAGTATCAATATCAAGGACTACAACGTGGAGGTTCGCGAGACCAAGCTCGGCCCAGAGATCGTCACCCGCGACATTCCGAATGTCTCGGAGGACAGTCTGCGCCACCTCGACGAAAACGGTATCGTGCAAATTGGTTCTGAGGTCAAGGCCGGTGACGTGCTGGTCGGTAAGATTACGCCGAAAGGCGAGCAGGAACTCAGCTCTGAGGAGCGCCTGCTGCGCGCCATCTTTGGTGAAAAGGCCAAGGACGTCCGCGACACCTCGCAGCGGATGAACAATGCAGGCGGCGGCAAGGTCGTCGGTGTCAAGATCTTTAGCCGCGAGAATGGCCACGAGCTCAAGGCTGGCGTGTTGATGCAAATCCAGATCTTTGTGGCACAGATGCGCAAAATTGGCGTCGGTGACAAGATGGCCGGTCGCTTTGGTAACAAGGGCGTGGTCGCGCGGGTACTGCCAGTCGAGGATATGCCATTCATGGAGGACGGTACGCCAGTTGACGTGATCTTGAACCCGCTGGGTGTGCCGAGCCGTATGAACCTCGGTCAGCTGTTTGAAACGCACCTCGGTATGGCGGCGCGGGCACTAGGCTATCGCGTGGCAACGCCATCATTTGACGGTGTGCCGTCGGCAACGATTTCTGATGAATTAGAAAAAGCAGGATTTGCCCGCGATGGTAAATCCCAGCTCTTTGATGGTCGTACCGGTGAGGCGTTTGAGGAACGTACTACAGTTGGCGTCATGCACATGATCAAATTGCACCACATGGTGTCTGACAAGATTCACGCCCGCTCAACTGGCCCGTACACCATGGTCACCCAGCAGCCGCTCGGCGGTAAAGCGCAGAACGGTGGTCAGCGCTTCGGCGAGATGGAGGTCTGGGCACTGGAAGCCTACGGTGCGGCAGCAACCTTGCAGGAAATGCTAACCATCAAGTCTGACGACGTCTATGGCCGTGCCAAGGCGTACGAGTCCATCATCAAGGACGAACCAATCGTCGGGCCGAAACTGCCAGAATCCTTCAACGTGTTAGTTAAGGAGCTGCAGGGATTGGGCCTTCGGGTTGACCTGCTTGACGAGGGCGGTGTAGTTGACGCTGAACATGTCATCGCCTCCAGTGGTCCAGCTGACAAGACCGTACCACAAACCACCAGCGACGACGATGATGACGATGATCAGGTTTACCTAGACGAATCAGACGACATTGGCGACATTGAGGCCGGCATGAGCGTACAAGATATTGACGAAGTAGAAGAAATAAAGGAGGAGGCGTAAGATGGCGCAATATTCATTTAACGCGACCGGAATTAGCGATTTTGATGCGGTGCGCCTAGCGGTGGCCAGCGCTGATGATATCCTAAAGTGGAGTCACGGCGAGGTTCTCAAGCCAGAGACGATCAATTACCGCACCCAAAAGCCAGAGCGCGACGGCTTGTTCTGCGAGCGGATCTTTGGCCCGGTCAAGGATATCAATCCGCACGATTCCAAGCTCAAGGGCGTGCGTTCACGCGAGGCCGCCGTTGATAAAAACGGCGAACTGGTCACCAAGTCAATCGTCCGCCGCGAGCGCATGGGCCACATTCAGCTGGCCGCACCAGTGGCGCACATCTGGTTTATGCGCGGCACGCCGAGTGCCATGAGCTTGCTCCTCGGGATGACGGTGCGTAATATCGAGCGGATCGCTTATTTTGCGACCTATGTCATTCTCAAGGTTGACGAGGCCACGCGCGACCAGTATCTGGCGGATCTGGAGGCTGAGACTGAAGCTGGTCGGATGGCGATCAAGATGCGCTACGAGCAGCTGGCAGAGGCTGACGGTGCTGACATCAAGCAGCTGGCGAAGGAACAAAGCCGCGAGGTCGAGGAACTTAACGACAAGTACACTACAAAGAAATCACAGCTTGAGAGCCTCATCAAGGGTGCACTAATCTCAGAGACGGATTATCGCAACTTGCCAGAGGAGTACGACGAGCTGATCGAGGTCGGCATGGGTGCGAGTGCGCTCAAGGCCTTGCTGGACGAGATCAATCTGTCAGAATTGATCGCCCAGCTGAGCGAGGAGGCTGAACACGCCAAGGGTCAGCGCGAGAAGAAACTGCTCAAGCGCCTAAAGATGCTCGAGAGCATGCACGCTGCCGGCATCAAGCCATCTAGCCTCTGCCTGACCGTACTGCCAGTCATCCCACCGGATCTCCGTCCAATGGTGGCCCTCAGTGGTGGTCGGTTTGCCACGTCTGACCTAAACGATCTGTATCGCCGTATCATCAACCGCAACAATCGCCTGAAGAAACTGGTTGAGCTCAACGCGCCAGAAGTGATTCAGCGCAACGAAAAGCGTATGCTGCAAGAGGCCGTCGATGCCCTGATCGACAACGCAGCGGCGCGTGGTGGTCGGGCAGTCAGCTCGACTGGTAGCCGCCGTCGCCTCAAGTCAATCAGCGACATGCTCAAAGGTAAGCAAGGCCGCTTCCGCCAGAATCTGCTCGGTAAGCGCGTCGATTACTCTGGCCGCTCGGTCATTGTCGTCGGTCCAAAATTAAAGATCAATCAGTGCGGCCTGCCAAAACAAATGGCACTCGAACTATTCAAGCCGTTCGTCATCAGCTGGCTGATCAAGGGAGAATTTGCCCACAATATCCGCTCGGCAACTCGCCTGATCGAGTCAGGTGAGGCGGTTGTGTGGGACGCACTTGATGAGGCGATTAAGGGTAAGTACGTACTGCTCAACCGTGCGCCGAGCTTGCACCGCCTGTCAATTCAGTCCTTCCAGCCAGTCCTCGTCGAGGGCAAGGCGATTCAGCTTCACCCACTGGTCTGTGCCGGCTTTAACGCTGACTTTGACGGCGACCAGATGGCTGTGCACCTGCCACTTTCCAAGGAGGCACAGGCCGAGGCACGCGAGCTGATGAGCGCCACCAACAACCTGTTGAAGCCTGCCGACGGTGCGCCAGTGCTGCACATTTCACAGGATATCGTGCTCGGTAACTACTACCTGACGTATGACAAGCCACAGGCCCAGACTGACGATATCAAGTCATTTAGCTCAGTCTACGAGGCAGAGCTGGCGTACGACAAGGGTGCTATTCAGCTACAAACCCCAATTCGCATCCATACCAAGGGCAAGCTGCGCCAGACGACCTTGGGCCGCGTCTTCTTTAACGAGATTTTGCCAGAGGACTTCCCGTACGACAACAATGTTCAGACCAAGAAGCAGCTGAAGAAAGTATTGGCACAGATCTTCAACAAGTACGGTGCCGAGGAAACTGCCAAGATCGCCGACCGCATGAAGGGCCAGGCTTTCCGCTTTGCAACAACTGCGGCCGTGTCAACTGGTATGACCGACTATGTGCACTTTGACGAGATCGCTGAGTTTGTGGCTGAGGGCGACGCCAAGGCGGCCTTGATTTCCGAGCAATTCGACCAAGGTTTGATCACTGAGGACGAGCGCTACAACTTGACGGTCAATGCCTGGCGGAATGTGGACAATAAGATTACGACCTTCCTCCAGGATCAGCTGGCACATATGGACACCAGTATCTCGATGATGGTTAACTCTGGTGCTCGTGGTGATATCTCGAACGTCAAGCTCGCTAGCGCTATGATCGGTATCCAGGTTGACGCCGCCAACCGCGAGATCGAGCTGCCAATCCGTAGCTCCTACACTGGTGGTCTGTCCAGCCTGGAGGCCTTTGTGGCAACCCGTGGTGCACGTAAGGGTCTGATCGACACCGCACTGAAGACTGCCGACTCAGGCTACCTGACACGCCGGTTGGTTGATGTGGCGCAGGACGTCTTCACCGTTGAGGACGTTGAAGGTGACGACGAAGGTTACGCAATCTACCGCTCAGAAACCGAGGAAACGATGATCGACTTCTCGAACCGCTTGGCTGGCCGGTACGCTGCCGAGACGATTCCGGGTCACGTCAACAAGGACGAATTGATCACTCGTGAAATCGCTGACTCAATTGATGATGATGAAAGTGTCCAGAGTGTCAAGATTCAATCAGTCTTGTCAACCAATAACCTCAATGGTATCCCGCAGCGCAGCTATGGTGTTGACATGTCAACTGGTAAATTGGTCGGTAATCATCAGCCAGTCGGTGTCATCGCTGCTCAGTCAGTCGGTGAGCCGGGTACTCAGTTAACCCTGCGTACCTTCCACAACTCCGGTGTGGCTGGTGGTGACATTACCCAGGGTCTGCCGCGTGTCGAAGAATTGTTTGAGGCACGCACACCAAAGGGTCAGGCGTTTGTTACGGAAATTGCCGGGTTAGTTGACGTTTGGGAAGATGGCAAAAAGTACATCGTCCAAGTTACCCCAGAATCTGGTAAAGTTGAGCGTCTGCCGCTAGACGGCCGAACCATCATGGTCAAATCTGGTTCGAGTGTCAAGGCAGGCGACGTACTGGCAACTGGCGAAGGTGATACCCGCCCGCTCGTCGCACCATTTGATGGCGTGGTTGAAGCGGCGGAAGACACTTTGGTGGTTGCTGCCGAAGCTGGCGCACCAGCTCGCTACGAGATACCAGGCACCATGCAGTTGGTCGTCAAAGCTAATGACGTCGTTGAGGCTGGTGACCGCCTGACGGCTGGCTCATTGAACCTGCATGACTTGATGCGCCTCAAGGGCGTCGAAGCCACGCAGCGCTACATCATTAACGAAGTCCTGCGTATTTACGCCGCTCAGGGTCAGGATGTGGCCGACAAGCACCTGGAGATCATCGTTCGCCAGATGTTTAGCCGTGTCCAGATCGAAGATGCAGGCGATAGCGACTTCGTGACTGGCGACATCGTCTCCAAGGCCGCGGTGGTGAACACCAACAAGCAACTGGCCGCTGAGGGTAAGAACCTTATCAGCTACACTCAGTTGTTGCTCGGTATCACCAAGGTGTCCATCTGGAGCGACTCGTGGCTATCTGCTGCATCCTTCCAGGACACTACTCGCGTGCTGATCAACGCTGCCGTATCTGGCCGCGCTGACCACTTGCATGGTCTGAAGGAAAACGTCATCATCGGCCGCAAGATCCCAGTGGGAACGGGCGCTGTCGAAGAGACGGAAGCCGACGAGCCAAGCGAGGACGAGTTCGCCGACAACCAAGAAGAGGAATTAGCTATAGCGGTATAAGCCAGCTAGCCTTCTTTCTCAGAAACCGCTCCGATGGGTACGGGGCGGTTTTTGTTGTCTAAGTTGGCGCGGCCTAATAGCAATCCATACTCATAGACTGGCATAACAAGGAAAAATTGCAAGGCTAAAATTGACACAAAAATACAAATATGATATAAGAAATACTATGGAACAAGCAGCTGGAGTTGAGTCTTCTGAATTAGTATTGCCAACTGGCCCTGATGGTTTCTGCCGAACCGGTTCTGGGCTATTCGTGCCGGAGGGGGAGCCGACGCTAAAATTAGAGCCAATGCCAGAACTCAATCAACCGACTCTACTTCTTGGCGCTGAAGCAATCAACGCTTGTCCAGATGATATACTAAAGGGGACGGAGGCGCCCACCTCGACGTATGAACCGACATATCTTTGGTACGATGCACCAGCGGCGCTTAATCGTGTTATTGATAGTGCCTCACTTGATTCATTGAAAGAGAAATTTGGGAAGCTACAGCAGCTCTCGAAGCGTGACAAGCTGCTATCAGTGCTTAACAGCCGGTCGAGCGAGGAGGAGCTGGTCGCTATCACGAGTGATTTCTACTCGTTGTTAGGTGAGGTACATGCTCGTGCCGGTAGCGAAGTGCTTGAGGATGCTCTGCTATGGGATTATCTCGGGGTGATGGCGGATTACCTGATGATTGAGTCAGACATGCAGGATCTCGCCATGGATGAGGATACGCTTCAGCTAATACTCCGAGGGCTTGATAATCATAACATCCCAGAGAAACTACTCGATTTTATCGCTCATTTTGATATTCCAAGGGAGTTGGCTGGCAAACTAATTGACCGTATCGATGGCCATCCAAACCATCCGCTGTACTGGTGGGTGGCTTCGCGCTGCCCTGACCATCCAGTAGTGGCGCAGCAGCGTGGGGCGGTCGAGGTGCTGGCAGTGGGTGATGAGAATGCATTTGCCTATCTTAATCCAGAGACTCTCCTGCCCTTAGGTAGTTTACTGCCTGATAGAGCTTTTCCGAGGACCGGCCTCGAACTCGAGACAACAACATTTGTTGACACGGTGAAGGTGCCGGAGGGGACGGTTATGGGTGATGATGGTGCGGAGGACGTTGACGGGATACTTGAACTCCGGTTGAACCATGAGGGAGATAGATCTGTTCTGAATTATGGGCCAGAGTGGCTGCATCGATACTTTAAGGTTTGGCTTTGGGAAAAAACAGCCCGCGGCGTGAGTTCGTCAATCCACCTACATTCGGAGGGTGACTTCTTCATGAAGTTAGAGCGAGCAAAGAATTTATTTGGTGTAGATAGTAATAGTTGTCGGTATAATAGCCTCGGCACTGTAGAGGTGAGGTCGGCACTAGGTGGTTATGTTGACAATAGATTGGACGGCAGGGGGTATAGTGAGCTGCCACCACCGGTATTGATAGAGCTACTTCATCTAGTAGAAGATACTCATTCACCACTATTTTTAGCCGTCAGAGGTCGGTTAGGACAGACGGCTTGGCGTAGCCGCATTGGCGATCATAATAAATACGCGCAACAATTGGATGAACAGTTATTAAATGCCCTGGAAAATAATGATTTTCAAGTGTGTAAAAAACTGTTCCATCGAGTCGATAGGCTTAGCCATAATATGCAGGCGACTGCGGTTGAGATGGCAATGGAAAACGATGAATACAACCTAGTTCTTCGTTGTCTTGGTTTACTTAATCTAAGTTTACAAAAAGCCGTGGTGAGCGCAATTTGCAGAGTCCCGAGTGACTGGACTAATATGGATCTCGTTAGTCAGATTGGACTGCTTGACCCAGAAATACAGGCTACAGTGATGGAGTGTGCACTAGGGTGTGATAAGAATAGTGCCGCTGTCATTTACTACTTGGTAGATCAAATTAATATATGCACACAGGAGCAGCAGTCGGATTTGGTTGAGAGGGCAATAAGCACAGATGAAGAGCCTATCCTTAAAAAATTAATCGAGAACATTTACAGGATAACGAGTCCATGTTTGAGAGATCACGTTGCACGAGAATTGATAGATCGTGGACATGATAAGTATGTTTATAAACTTATCGAGCAATTTGACTCACTTAGTCCAGATCTGCAAAACAATATTCTTGATAAAGAGCTGAATAAGGGATATGATGCTATGGATCTTACGGACTACATGGGTGTACTAAGCCCGGAGCAGCAGGAGCGTGTAATAGAAAATATATTAACAAACTATAATATAGGGATGTTCATGATTTCATTAGAGGACTACGTCTATCAAATTAAGAGCGAGGAACTGCGTTTCAAATACTTAGCCCGTCTCTACAGGCGGTCATCACTATTCCTGCAAACAGTCATACAGCACAACACGGGTAGGCGAAATGAAGCCAAATTATACAAAAGTACCTAGACAAATTGCTCGCAATAATGCTATAATATACCCTAGAGTTTCCTCTTTTCGGAGCGCGCGGTGGTTTGAATGTGTACAGACCGAATGCTCGGCAGAAAAGGTATAGACACGGGGCGGAGTTGCTGAATCCAAGCCGTAGAACAGGCGAATATCGCCATCATTAGTAAATCAACCAAGGAGAAATTGGATGCCAACAATCAACCAATTGGTGCGTAAACCGCGCCAAACGGCTAAGAAAAAGTCCAAGTCACCGGCACTGGGTCGCATTCACAACGCCCTGAAAACGCGTTACTACGACCAGAATGCACCGCTCAAGCGTGGTGTTTGTGTGCGTGTGACGACCAAGACGCCAAAGAAACCAAACTCAGCGCTGCGTAAAGTTGCTCGTGTGAAACTAAACAACGGCTACGAAGTCTGGGCCTACATCGGTGGTGAGGGTCACAACTTGCAGGAGCACGCTGTGGTCTTGATCCGCGGTGGTCGTGTGCCTGACCTTCCAGGTGTGCGTTATCACATCGTACGCGGTGCGTTGGACCTTCAAGGTGTTAACAACCGCAAGCGGGGCCGCTCGAAGTACGGTACCAAGAAAGGGGATAAGTAATCATGCCTCGTAAAGTTACCAAAAAACTACAACGTGAACTTAAGCCTGACCGTCGCTACCAAAGTGTGCTGGTGCAGCGCCTGATCAATAAGTCAATGCTGGACGGCAAGAAGTTGGCGGCTGAGCGTGCTGTTTACACCGCCCTGGAAACTGCTGCGAAGAAATTGGATTCAGAAGATCCGTTGGCGGTATTTGAAAAAGCATTGAAAAACGTTAGCCCAAACTTTGAGGTGAAGAGCCGCCGCGTCGGTGGTGCCAACTACCAGATTCCGTTCCCAGTTCAGGGACACCGTCAGTTGCACTACGCATTTAGCTGGCTGGTGCAATCAGCCCGCGCTCGCAGCGGTATGCCATACTCGCAGCGTTTGGCGCTGGAAATCGTTGACGCCTACAACGAAGCTGGTGCTGCCTTCAAGAAGAAGGAAGACACCCACAAGATGGCCGAAGCCAACCGCGCCTTTGCGCACTTTGCTCGCGGCTAGTTGCCGGGAAAATGCAAACTCAGAAATCGCTCTGGAAAAGGAGCGATTTTTGTTATAATGAGTCCATGAACAAGCAAACTACATCACCGAAACACCCAAATCGCTTAAAGTTATTTATTATTCTTGCTATTGTTATCCTTGTATTGATAGCCAGTGTAGTAGCTGTAATGTTGCTCAATAAGCCTAAGCAGTCACCGAATAGCCGTAAAAAAATTATCGAGTTACTTACACAAAATACTGGACAAACCAAACAGCAGCGTATTACCTCTGACCTCGGCTTTACGGTGCCATATGATTCAGCACAAATTGATGCTGAAGGCATTGTTCAAAATCCAGACAGCGCTCCGGGTACATTCCAAGGTAAAACCTATTCTGGTGATGAGCTCAAGGAGAAACGCAGTTACGGAATTATCACTCTTCGCCTGAAGAGCCAACCTGTGCTTGAAACCGAGAGCCAGCTGCTAAAGATGCATTCACATCTCACCATCGTTAGTAACCGTAATAAAAATTATTTTGGCCAAAAAGATAGCATTAAAGAATATGCGGGTAAAAGTAATCTCGATGTACTGACGATAGAGAAGCGTAAGTCGCTTGCCGGCGCTAACCCGAATGACGAGATCACCGAGCGCACCGTTACTATTAACGGCAAGGAATATCGTGAACTCAAGGTAGCTCACCGTACGAAGGCGCTGAATGGCCAGTATATAACATTGCGGCATTCATATTACTACATGACCGTACAAAATGATCGACCCTATTGGTTATCAATTTATGACGTCCAGGGGCATAACAAAGAAGAATTGGCTATATGGCAGGGCGTAATCGCGGCAACTACGTATGCTTCACCGGGTAATAACGCATTAACAAAGCACCGCCTAAGCGCCCAGCTAGCAGAAGCAAAGGCACCAACTGACACGGCAAATATTCGTGACTCGATTAGCGACGAGACTATGATTAACGTAGTCGCAAAAAATCAGCTAGCCACGGTACGTGTTGGCGCTGGGCGTTGTGCTGATCTCACATTTCGTGCAAATGGACAATCGCTCACTTTAGCACATACATGTGTTTTTATGATTGGTAGCGGCTCAATTATTTCAGGTGATGGTCTCGTTGCAACAAATGGTCATGTCACTAAGGTGCACAACGAAGAGCTGGCGCAGAATGCTTGGCCGAGCAATCAAGCGGAGTGGGATGCCCATGCTAAATTTGTCGTTGGGGCAGGTTATGCCACCTGGGAAGAGATGCGAGATCTACGCAACCGTGGCAGTCGCGGGGATAAGGACGCGGTGCAAAAACTTGCTGGCTATCTCAAACTAGTTCCCAAAGATGGTATCAGCGTGGCGAATGACCAAACTGATTTTGTCGTACAGACTTCGGACGAGCCAATTAGGCTCAAGAATAGCTCTTGGATAAAAACTGCCACGAATAAACCTGCTAAAGTAATTGATCAAGAAGTTGGTCCCGAGGGGTCACTCAGCACGAAATCACCATACACCGATGTAGCACTCTTAAAAATGGAAGGTGTGTTCCCGACTGTACACAAGCTTGCATCACTCAGTGATGTAAAAACGGGCGAAGACATGACTGCAATCGGTTATCCTGCGGTTGTTGATGGCGGTGCCCATACCAAAAGAGAACGTACCGTACCGACGGTGACGCATGGTCGTGCTACCGAAGAGATGCGCGATGCGGGTAATCATCGACTCATGGTGATGTCGACGCAGATTGCCTCGGGTAATAGTGGTGGACCGGCGTTTAATAAGCAGGGTGAACAGGTTGGCCTTAATACGTATGGTGGCGCAACATGTTCAGGTGAAGAATCTGGGAATTCATGCTTTGGTCGTGGTATCGCTCGTGACGGAAAAGATATCCAGATGATGGCCGAGAAGAATCAAGTGCGTATTGATACTAATGGTGAATTAGCTCAGCTATGGCAAAGAGGGCTCGACGATTTTGCTGCTGGACGATATAAAAATGCAGCTAAATCATTTACCGAGCTTAACAACAAATATCCAGATAACTACATTGTTAAGAAATTCCTCACAACGGCCGAGTCACAGCCACATGACGAAACTGATCAGACTGATGAACAGCCAAGCACAACTGACGATAACGGAGATCAGAGTACTATTGATAGCGACTTGCGTGGATCTACAACAAAGAGCAATGACAGCTCAATGCTTATTATTGTCATTAGTGTTGTTTCAATTATTGTTCTCTGTATAGTCGGGATTATTATAGCCGTAGTCGTCGCGCGACGTCGAACGAAGACTGCAACGCCACCCGTCATGTCCCCAGCCATGTATCCAGTTAACCCGATGGTGCCCCCACAGCAACCTGCGACCACGTGGACGCCGCAACAACAAGTCCAGTATCAGCCACAGCAACCACCAGTCACTCCTCCGGCGCAAACCGTGACTTTACCGCAACAGTATCCACAGTATCCACCGCAACCCGGCATGCAGCCGCCTGCACCAATGGCACCAGCACCGACTGGGCAACAGCCAGTTGCTCCGGTCGCCACACCTCAGCCACCAGTTATGCCATCTCCGCAGCCGCAGCCACAACCACCGGTACAACAGCCGCAGAGTCCAATAAATCCAGCCCCTGTACCAACGCCATCCTCAGTGCCGCAACAACCACCTTTCCAAGGTCCACCTGATAAAACTAACTAGGAGGAGATGTATTATGGCAAGTTTTTCATTTGACATCGTATCAGAAATTGACAAAGCCGAGATGAATAACGTGTTCATGCAGGCAGAAAAAGAGATCCAGGGGCGGTATGATTTTAAGGGGACGAGCGCCGGGATTGACTGGCTGGACGATAAAAAGGGCCTCAAGCTCACCGGCGATAATGACTGGCAGGTTGATGCAGTGCTCGATATCGTGCGCAAGAAACTGGCGGCTCGGGGTCAGTCGAGTAAAGTCCTCGACCTCACCAAAGAAAAAGTCACCTCAAACCTCAAAACTACCTGGGAAATTCCCTTCAAGCAAGGTCTCGATCAGCCAACCGCCAAGCGCATCGCTGCCGATATTCGTACCGCAGCGCCCAAGGTCAAGCCGCAAATTCAGGGCGACCTCGTTCGCGTCACCTCTGCCTCAAAAGATGAGTTGCAGAAAGTCGTTGGCTTGGTGCGTGAAAATGATTATGATACACCGCTCCAGTGTGTGAATTATCGCTAAGCGTTGACTCATTCACAAAACGCCAATCGTCTGCTATAATACAGCTCAAGCGTAGTTTTTTGGTGCGTCAAAATAGCTCCGGAGAATCTCGAACAATAACCATTTTTAACAAAGGAAAGACAAATGGCAGCAAACGTTCCATTACAAAACTTTAGAAATATTGGTATCATTGCCCACATTGACGCCGGTAAAACGACGACCACTGAGGGCATCTTGTACCGCACCGGCTTGACTCACAAGATCGGCGTGGTGAAAGGTGACGGCGATGGTGCCACCACCGACTGGATGGCGCAGGAAAAGGAGCGCGGCATCACCATTACCTCGGCGGCGGTGACTTGTTTCTGGAAAGACCACAAGATCAATATTATCGACACGCCAGGGCACATCGACTTTACCGCCGAAGTGGAGCGTTCGCTGCGCGTGCTCGACGGTGCAGTGACCGTGTTTGATGGCAAGATGGGCGTTGAAGCGCAGTCCGAAACAGTGTGGCGCCAGGCTAACAAGTACGGCGTGCCGCGCATTTGTTTCGTTAACAAGATTAACCAGACCGGTGGTGACTTCTGGAAATCACTAGAGTCGATTCACAACCGCTTGAGCAAACAAGCCTTCCCAATTCATATCCCAATTGGCTTTGAAAAGACCATTAACGGCGTGGTTGACCTCATCGACATGAAGGCTTACACCTATGATGACTATACCGATCACGAGTTGAAGGTTGGCGAGATCCCAGCTGATATGTTGGAGAAGGCAAAGAATGCTCGCGCCCTGCTGGTAGAAAATGCTGTCGAAGCCGACGATGAATTAATGATGAAGTTCCTCGACCAGGGTGAAGACGCAATTACCGTCGATGAGCTGAAATCTGCGCTGCGCAAGCGCGTGCTAGCTGGTGACTTCTTCTTGGTGACCGGTGGTGACGGCCGCGGTGTCATCGTCGAGAAGGTGCTTGACCTCATGGTTGACTACCTACCAAGCCCACTGGACGTTGATGAAATCTGGGGCAAGAATCCAAAGACTGGCGACGAAGTGGGCCGCAAACCAGATGAGAAAGAGCCAATGAGCGCCCTGGCGTTCAAGATCGCTACTGACCCATTTGTCGGTAAATTGATCTTTATCCGCGTCTACTCCGGCGTCTTGAGCTCGGGCAGCTACGTCCTGAATACCACCACTGGTGACAAAGAGCGCATCGGTCGTATCGTGCGAATGCACGCTGACAAGCGCGAGGAAATCGACAAGATTGGTGCTGGCGACATCGCTGCCGTGGTTGGCCTAAAGAACACCGGTACTGGTAACACCTTGACTGACCCGGCACACCCAATTGCTCTGGAAAGTATCGAGTTCCCAGAGCCGCCAGTCTCCATCGCTGTTGAGCCAAAGTCAAAGGCCGACCAGGAAAAGATGGCGCTCGCCTTGCAGCGTTTGGCTGAGGAAGACCCAACCTTCCGCATTCACACTGACGAAGAAACTGGCCAGACGATTATGTCCGGCATGGGTGAGCTGCACCTCGATATCTTGATCGACCGTATGAAGCGTGAGTTCAAGGTTGAAGCTAACATTGGTGAGCCGCAGGTGGCCTTCCGCGAGTCAATCAAGGGCCGCGCCGAAGTCCAGGGTAAGCACGCCAAGCAGTCCGGTGGTCGTGGCCAGTACGGTGATGTCTGGGTACGATTTGAACCAAATGAGGCTGGCAAGGGCTTTGAATTCATCGACGAGATCAAGGGCGGCGTGGTTCCTCAGGAATATCGTCCAGCCGTGATGAAGGGTATCAAGGAAACCTTAGAGGGCGGTGTTATCGCTGGCTATCCAGTGGTTGATGTCAAGGCGACGCTGTACGATGGTTCATACCACGATGTCGACTCCTCGGAACTAGCTTTCTCGCTGGCTGGTGCACTGGCAACCCGCGAGGGTATCAAGCAAGCAACGCCAATTCTGCTCGAGCCGGTCATGAAAGTTGAAGTCACCACGCCAGAAGAGTTCATGGGCGACATCATTGGCGACCTGAACTCACGCCGTGGTCGCATCGACGCTATGGAAGATCTGATGGGCGGTGCTAAATTGGTCAAGGCCTTCGTGCCACTGGCTAATATGTTTGGCTACACCTCGGACATCCGCTCGATGTCACAGGGCCGCGCAGCATCAACTATGGAGTTGGCCCAGTACGAGGAAGTTCCACCAAACGTAGCGCAGGAGATCATCGAGAAGCGCAACGCCTAGCGTGTAGCGATAAAACGATACTAAATAAATACCGCTCCTTATCGGGGCGGTATTTGTTATGTTAATAGTATAGACCCACATCCTACTACTGTTGACGCCGCAGACCAACGTGTGTTACAATCACAAGGTAATTTCTATTACGCGTAATATCAACTGTTCTCCTTGATGAATGAGCAGGTCTGGCTATGATTGAAGCGCTTGTCATTAAACGCCTCACTCAGAACCCAGAAACCGCACGTCATCAGGAGTATTTAAGTGGGAGTGAGGAAAAGTGAAAACACTTCTCGGTACCAAACTTGGTATGACCCAGCTCTTGGCTGAAGACGGCAAAGCCATTCCGGTGACGCTGATCCAAGCCGGCCCTGTCACCGTGACTCAGGTGAAGACTGTCGAAACCGACGGTTACAATGCGGTACAGGTCGCTTATGGAGAGGGTAAGAACCTGAGCAAGGCCGTGGCTGGACACGTGAAGCCAGCCCAAGTGACCCCGAAGCACATTCGGGAATTCCGCGTCGACGAGATCCCTGAGGGGCTCAAAGTTGGCGATGAAATCAACGTTTCCGCGTTCGAAGTCGGCGATTCTGTCGATGCGACCGGAACCAGCAAAGGTAAAGGTTTCGCTGGAACCATTAAACGCCACAACTTTAAGCGTCACCGCAAGACGCACGGTGGTAAAGGTAATACTCGTAAGCCAGGTTCAATTGGCTCGATGTATCCACAAAAAGTGTTCAAGGGTAAGACGATGGCTGGCCACATGGGCCACGAGCGCGTTACCGTCAAGAACCTGGAAGTGGCATATGTTGATCCAGAGACCAATCTGATCGGGGTGAAGGGCGCTGTCCCTGGGCCACGAAAAGGGCTGATTATTTTAGGAGGTAATAAGTAATGGCTGAATCAACCAAACTTCCTAAAGACATTTTTGCTGTTGAAGTGCCAAATCACGAACTGTTGAAATTGGCATATGACAGCTACCTGGCAAACGCCCGCCAGGCAAGCGCCACAACCAAGCAGCGCGGTGAAGTTTCCGGTGGCGGTAAAAAACCATGGAAGCAAAAGGGAACTGGTCGAGCACGTTTTGGCTCAAGCCGTAACCCGATCTGGCGCGGCGGTGGTGTGGTCTTTGGCCCACGCGGCAACGAAAACTATACCAAAAAATTGTCTAAAACCGCCAAGAAAGTGGCAATTCGCCAAGCCTTGACGGTGGCCAATGAAGCGAAGAAGATCGTTGTCAAAGATATCAAGACGACTGGCAAGACCAAAGAGGTCGCGACCTTCTTGGCTGACAACAAGTTCGAGCGCCGCGTGCTGATCGTCGTGGACGAAAAGACGCCAGAATTGATGCGTGCGACAAACAACATTCAGAACGTATTGGTAATTCGTGCGAGCTACCTCAGCGTCTACCACATCCTGAATGCGGATACTATTGTCATGGCCCCGAAAGCTCTGCCAGTAATTACTGAGTGGCTGAGTAAGGAGGAAGCGTAATATGAAACAGATGACAATTATCCCACGCATTAGCGAGAAAGCCTACGCACAGAGCGCCAACGGCGTGTACGTGTTCCGCGTTCCGCTCAACCTGAATAAAAACGAGATCAAAGCAGCAGTTGAAGCACAATTTGACGTCACCGTTCTGAAGGTAAAAACCTTGGTCCAAGACGGCAAGGCTGTGCGTTTCTCACGAGGCAAGAACCGCTATCCTGGCACGACCACGCGCAAGGATTGGAAGAAGGCTTACGTGACGCTGAAAGATGGCGATAAGCTCGATGTGTTTGACGCAGTAGAGCAGCAGATGGAGGAGACCAAGTAATGCCAGTGAAAGCTTACAATCCAACCACTCCTGCTCGTCGCGGCATGACGAGTCAGGATTTGTCGGATATCACGACAAGAAAACCGCTCAAAAGTCTGACCAAAGCCAAAAAGCAAAATGCCGGCCGCAACAACCAAGGCCGCATCACCGTGCGTCATCGCGGCGGTGGCGTTCGCCGTCACTACCGTTTGGTGAACCACAATTTGCCGAGCGGCTTGACCTTGACGGTTGAAGAAATTGAGTACGATCCAAACCGCTCAGCCCGCATTGCTCGAGTGAAAGATCAGTACAATTTGTACCACTACGTATTGGCCGACACCTCAATGGTCAAGGGCAAGACGATTCAGACTGGCGAGGAAGCGCCAATTGAGGCGTCAAACCGCTTGCCATTGTCTGCTATCCCTGTTGGTACGATGATTTATGCTATTGAACTGACTGCCGGCAAAGGTGCGCAAATGGTTCGCGCCGCTGGTGCTAAAGCTCAGTTGATGGCCAAAGAGGGCAATTACGCAACCATCAAATTGCCATCCGGTGAAGTTCGCAAAGTTCGCCTGGAAGCAACCGCTGCCATCGGTACAGTCGGTAACGTCCAGCACCAGAACGTGAAGATCGGTTCAGCCGGCCGCCGCCGCCGCAAGGGTATTCGCCCAACGGTTCGCGGTGTCGTCATGAACGCTGCAGATCACCCACACGGTGGTGGTGACGGTGGTCGCCACGGTACTGGTAAAGCACCACGTACGCCATGGGGTCAATTGACGCTGGGTTATCGAACTCGCCGCCGCAAAGGCTCAAATAAATTAATCGTACGCACGCGTCACGACGCGAAGAGGAAGAGGTAAATCACGATGAGTCGTTCATTAAAGAAAGGTCCATTCGTCGATGTGAAGCTTGCGAAAAAAGTCGCTGCTCTCAGCCTTGACGATCGAACCGTTATCAAAACGTGGGCGCGCGCTTCGACCATCACCCCAGAAATGGTCGGTCGAACCATCGCCGTCTACAACGGTAAGATGCACGTGCCAGTGCTGATTACTGAAAACATGGTTGGCCACAAACTCGGTGAGTTTAGCCCAACTCGTAAGTTCCGTAAGCACGGCGGAAAGGATAAGAAGTAATCATGGCTGATACTACGTATACTGTTCGCGCTTACGCCAAAGGTGTTGACCAAACACCACGCAAGGTTAGCTTGGTGGCTGCACTAGTACGCGGCCGCACTGTTGCTGACGCATTGGTTATCTTGGAACACGTGCCAAAACGCGCTGCCTTGCCAGTAAAAAAGGCAATCGACAGTGCCAAGGCAAACGCCATCAACAACCACGGTTTGAACGCTAAAAGCTTGGTGATTACCACGTTGAGCGTTACCACTGGTACACGCCTACGCCGCTTTAAGCCAGCGTCACGCGGTCGTGCGTTGCCATTTCAGAAAAAGACCTCAAACATTTTGGTTGAAGTAACTGGTACTGAGAAACCAAAGAAAGCGCCTGCGAAGAAACCAGAGACCAAGGCTAAAGCAGAGACCAAACCTGCCAAGCCTGCAGCGAAAAAAGCCGCCGAAACCACGGCAAAAAAGGAGGAGAAGTAAATGGGTCAAAAAGTGAATCCAATCAACTTCCGCCTACAAGTTCACAAGAACTGGAGCTCTCGTTGGTTTACGGCCAATAAGAAAGAGTTTGCGGAGGCAATTCGCCAGGATCACGAAATCCGCGAATTGATTGAGAAGAAATTTGCCTCACGCCCAACCATCAATCGCATTGAGATTGAGCGGAGTGCCAACTTGATCACGGTAACCATTCACACGGCGAAAGCTGGTGTGGTGATCGGCCGTGGCGGTGCTGGCGTGAATGAATTGAAAAAGCAAGTTGAGAAAATTGTCGGGGCACCGGTTCGCATCAACATTGAAGAAGTGCGCCGACCGGAACTAGCAGCCAAATTGGTGGCAGAAAACATCGCCCGCCAGTTGGAACGCCGCATCAACTTCCGCCGCGCAACCAAAATGACCGCACAAAACACCATGAGTGCTGGTGCCAAAGGTATCCGCATCGAGGTGGCTGGTCGTTTGAACGGTGCTGAAATGGCACGCCGCGAAAAGGTGATCGAGGGCTCAGTGCCACTGCACACCCTGCGCGCTGATATTGACTTCCACTGTGCTCGCGCCCAGACACCAGCTGGTATCATCGGCGTGAAAGTGTGGATTTATAAGGGAGAAAGGAGTCGCTAAATGCTGTTACCAAAGAAAACCAAGCACCGCAAAGTGCGCATCGGCAAAAACCGTGGTCGAGCAACCCGTGGTAATTACATCGCGTTTGGCGACTTTGCACTGCAATCACAATCAAACGAGCGCATCAACTCCCGCCAAATCGAGTCTGCTCGTCAGGCAATGACCCGCTACAGCAAGCGTGGTGGTAAGATTTGGATTCGGATTTTCCCACACACCCCAGTTACTCGCAAACCACTTGGTTTGAAGATGGGTGGTGGTAAGGGTAATCCAGAGTTCTTTGTCGCCAAGGTGAAGGCCGGCACGGTGATGTTTGAAATGCAGGGCGTTTCCGAGGAAGTCGCTCGCGAAGCAATGCGCCTGGCTAGCCACAAATTACCAGTCAAATGTAAGTTCATCAAGCGGGAGGACGCATAATGACTGACGCAAAGAAAACCGCAAAGGCAGCAGTTGTAAAGACCGTTGATGATTTGAAGAAGGAACTCGCCGAAAAGCGACATGACTTGCTTCAAGCAAAACGTTCTCACGCTGCTGGCGAATTAGTTAATCCAAAAGCGTTGCGCTCACTCCGCAAGGACATCGCACGCCTGCTGACACAACTTAACGAAAAGGAGAGCAAGTAATGGCCCGACGAACACTGATTGGCGTCGTAACGAGTGCCAAGCGCGACAAGACCATCACTGTGACGGTCACCAGCCGCGAAACGCATCCGCTCTACGGCAAACAGTACACCGTGACTCGCAAGTACACTGCTCATGATGAGACCAATCAAGCAGGCGAAGGCGACAAGGTGCAAATCGAAGAGACTCGTCCAATTTCCAAGACCAAGAGCTTTACGCTGGTCAAGGTGATTGAAAAGTCTCGCGGTTCTATCAAACTAAAGGCTGAAGTTTCTGGTGAAGCTGAGGAAGAGGCTAAGGAGGACGACAAATGATCCAACAAGAATCTCGCCTCAAGGTAGCTGACAACTCGGGTGCCAAAGAAGTATTGTGTATCCGCGTCCTCGGTGGTACCCGCCGCCGCTACGCTCGCGTTGGTGACGTGATCGTCTGTTCAGTCAAAGACGCCAGCCCAACCGGCAACGTCAAAAAGAAATCTGTCGTTAAGGCTGTGGTAGTTCGCACCCGCGACCAAATCCACCGCAAAGACGGCTCAACCATTTGCTTTGATGATAACGCCGTGGTGATTATCAACGATGACAAACAGCCAAAGGCTACTCGCGTCTTCGGCCCAGTGCCACGCGAACTACGCGATATGGGCTACATGAAGATCGTCAGCCTGGCTCCGGAGGTACTCTAATGGCTCGTATTCACAAAGATGACACCGTAAAAATCATTGCTGGCAAGAACAAGGGTACGACTGGTAAAGTCCTGAGAGTTAACACCAAAGATCAGACTGTTTTGGTCGAAGGTGTTGGCGTCGGACACCGCCACGTCAAGCCAAGCCAGTACAATCCAAAAGGCGGCAAGAAAGATATCCACGTACCGATGGACATCAGTAAAGTCGCGCTGGTTGTTGACGAAAAGTCAGGCAAGACCAGCCGGGTTGGTTTAGTAAAGAACGCTGACGGCGGCAAAATTCGCGTCGCTCGCCAAGCAAAAAATAAGGAGATTAACTAATGGCAGAGAAGAAAACCGTCGTGCCAGCTCCTCGCTTGAAAGCCTTGTACCAGGAGAAATACCTGAAGGAACTGCAAGCCGAACTAGATCTAAAGAACGTGCACCAAGTGCCAGCTTTGGAAAAGATCATCGTGAGCGTTGGCACCGGCAAGAAGAAAGATGACAAGCGTCACTTTGAAATTGTCAAAAACACCGTTGCAAAGATCACTGGTCAGGCACCAGTTGCCCGCCAAGCAAAGAAGTCAATCGCTGGCTTTAGCATCCGTAAAGGCATGGGCGCGCCAATTGGCGTCAGTGTCACGCTGCGCGGCGGCAGGATGTACGAGTTCATAGATCGCTTGATCAACGTAGCACTCCCACGCGTACGCGACTTCCACGGCGTTGGTCTGAAATTTGACAAAGGTGGTAACTACAACCTGGGTATCATCGAACAGTCAATCTTCCCAGAACTGACATTCGAGGAAACACAGATTTTGCACGGGTTGCAGGTAACATTTGTCATCAAGAACGGCAACAAAGAAGCGTCAAAAGCCTTGCTCGAGAAGTTTGGTATGCCGTTTGAGAAGAAAGGAGGCGTCAGGTAATGAGCGAAACTATTAATAGCCTCAATCGTGAACACTATGCAGATTGGATACCTGAACAGGAAGGTTGGGGTGCGATTGATCCAGAGGACTGGACACCCGAGCAAGAAGGTTGGGGCATCCCAGATGATGAGCGTACAGTTGAGTTAGACGGAGGTAATGATTAATGGCTAAGAAATCAATGGTCGCTCGCGACAAAAAGCGTCTGAAGATGATCGCAAAATACGCTGCGAAGCGCGCTGAGCTCAAAGAACTTGGCGACCTCGATGGTTTGCAGAAACTGCCTCGCAACTCGAGCCCAACCCGGCACAAGAACCGCGACAGCATTTCCGGCCGTCCACGCGGCTACATGCGCCAGTTTGGCCTGAGCCGCATCAATTTCCGCGAAAAAGCAGCCAAGGGCGAAATCCCAGGCATAACAAAGAGTAGTTGGTAAGAAGGAAAGGAGATTCGACAATGTCTATGCAAACTACAGACCCAATCGCCGACCTTCTGACGCGCATTCGCAATGCGAAACTGGTTGGCAAGACGGAAGTTCGTGTTCCGTCCAGCAAGATGAAAAAAGTCATCGCTGAACAATTAGTCAAAAACGGCTACCTCGCAGATGTTAAACTAGAGGACGCCAAGCCTCGTGGCGTGCTGGTCGTGACCATCAACGAAGAGGGTACTAACAGCACCATCAACGAGATCACTCGCGTCTCAAAGCCAGGTCGTCGTGTTTACGTCGGCTCGGCCGAAATTCCAAAGGTGAAAAGCGGCCGCGGTTTGGTACTCATCTCAACCTCAAAAGGTGTCATGACTGGCGCCGAGGCAGCCAAGGCTAAGCTTGGTGGTGAGTTGCTACTGAAGGTGTATTAAACTAAACACTGCTAGCAAGAGGAAAGCGCTCGGGGAAATAATCTCCGGGCGCTTTTCGTTAGCATCAGATAGCAAGAAAAGACCTCAGTAACATAGACAGCAGGGCAACTAAAAATATACAGGCAAGCAGCGCAACTGGCATCATGCGCTTCAGGGTGGTCAAATCTTTTCGCCTCGTGGCAAAATATGCAGCAAACATCAGTGCACATAGAGGGCTCAATGGTGCGGCGAGTAAACACAGAGAGAAAATAGCAGTCTCAAGTGATGAACCATTGTAAATACCGAAAAAACCATTAAGCGGCACTCCATTATCAATCATAGTCATAGCGGCTGCTGTCGGTAGTACGAAGACACCGGCCGTGATTGCGGTTGCTTGCCACCACGTCAAACGATCGACAAGCCGGGCTAGACGCCGTCGCTTTGCGGTGCTGTCTTGTGATTTCGTTGCTTCGTCTTGAGATCGTGGCACTTCACCTTGGGGCGATGTAGCGCTCTGAGGTGTTGGTGGTGTTTCAATAGAATCCTTATCCATGATGATATTACTATAGCACACGATGGACGGCTCTTGTGCCCCTGATGTGAATAGGCCAATTGTCTCGTGGCAACAGGCCATGCTAGGAGAGTGTTTTGCTTGCTAGTAAAGTTATTTTATGGTATTATCCTATGACAGTGATGAGAGATACATGTGGCACAGAAAAGCGTATACTTAAGGAGCAGTCTCCAATTGAAGTACTACTCGGTGAGATTATTGACGATAGAGGCAAGCTGGAAGAGATATACCGCATCACCGGTGAGATGGCAAAGCTTGATGGTAGGATAGATAAACTAGAGAAAATACTTGAAAATCCCAAGTCTCCTCGTGAAATAGCTGGAATTGGGCCTACTATAGCCAAGTTAGAAGCTATACGTAGGCGACTCGAAAGAGATCTAGAAATTAAGCAGTCTAACATCCGAAAAGAGAGACAGGCTACTCAAAAGAAGCTAGATCACAGAGTCAGTTGCATGATAAGTAATGAAGTTGACAAGATTAATGAACAGGGCAGCAAATATACGGGAGACACGGTTGATAAGATTGCTGCGGCCGGTCTCGTAGCGTATATTTACGACGCAATAATATCGGCAACTTTACTAGATAATCAACCACAAGAAAGGAATAACCATGGCTCATGAATCCCTAAAATCTACTATCAGCGAAAAAATTGGTAACGTTTTGCGCCGACCGCTGGCTAGCTTTATGGGCGTAGTGGCGCTGCTCGCCTCTGGCTGCGGCTCACCAAGTCTCGATGCAAAGCCAGCTCCAGCCACTGTCACCGTGACGGCGACCGAGCGACCCTCGCAAACACCTGAGACACCGCAACCGACGCAAACCGTACGCGTCACCGAAACCGTGACCCAGTCGCCACCCTCATCAGAACCAACCTCGCGTCCGACAAAAACTACGCCCAAAGAGGGAGACATCGTCACCGTCGGCGGGAAAATCACCTGTACCAACGGCAAGGAGTTTGTCGGTGCGTGGGCAGAGAGAACAGGAAAAATAAAATCGGACTGGGTGGAGACTACTCCAACTAGCAACCAGTCAGTCGTTGATATTAAAAATCTACCCGTTGTCATAGGCGACAAGATTAAATTCTCTGTCGGCTGTGGTGGTACAAAGAAGGATTGGGATGCGGTAGGCTACACTCCTAATTACAGGGTAGCTACCGACCACGATCTCGGTGTCACTTGCGAGTCCAAGGATGGGGATAAAAACGGCTGGTGCGAGGTGAAAGAGAAATAGTCCCTCTCTGCTAAATGTTCCGTTGTCTTGATGCGTACCGACCTCACAAACCACGATGTTCTTATGAAAAATCATAAGGGCGTGTTCGCGGACTAACGGTAGGTAAAAATGACCCGGTTCGTTATCTCAGTAATTACGCCGATGGATCGATTGTCTTTATTACCAATTGAGATCACAATAAAAATGTGTCATTTTTCAGCGCTTCGTTACTCCAGGATCGTGTTATCCGTCTACCAAATATCGTCAATCCTGCCGCAATCGTTAGCCCATGTCCGAAAGTTGGTAGCTGCTGATAATTAATATCTGCGAGTCCACTATCATTTGGCTGACTGTCGATTGGCGGCACAACCTGGTCACGCATGCCGTAGAATGAAGTGACGTGCTCAGGCTTCGTCTGTATAGCAGGCAGGTTATTGAATAATTCGTCGATCGCCCGGGCAAGTATCTCGTTCTTTAGGCGCTGTCGATAAATATACGGTGTAGCAATTGTCGCAACGCCTTTGATTTTACCGTTATCTACTACCAAAGCACTCGGTGCCGCCACGCCACCTGCGCTTGCACCGATGATATATACGTCCCCATTTAGATTACGTATATAATTATTCAGGCGATTTTGTTTATCGTGATAATTACTCGTTGGATCCTCCCAGCCGAACGTGAAAACATGCGGGCGAAACCCGCGCGCTCGCCACAAAGGACAAACCAGCTGGTATAACCAGTTGCGATCACCTAGGCCAGGAATGAGAATGATATGAGGTATCGCATTCAAAACGTCTCTCCAAATTTTTCTATAAATTGATTATGTAATCGAGAAGTTATCTCCATTGAGGATAATTTATCCACGTCGGGCAATAATTCATCTATTGTGCCGCATTCACCTAGTCGTAACGTTATTTCTTGTATTTTGGCAGAATGCCGCCTATCGTTACAGGCTCTTGCTAATGCTCGCGTGAGATGCCAGCGAGAAAAATCATCGAAACGAAAGGGAATTATTTTTACACTAACTACTATTTCTCCTTCTTGTATAAAGCAAGAAGCTTTTTCTAGCGTACTACTATTTATCTCTCTAATTTCCGACTCGTTTGGCAAGAAGCTTCTTTTGGTGAAACGCCAGAATAAATCTCTATTAAAAATATTTTTTCTATCTCTTGATAAGGTTTTTGGAATTACGGGTAACGTAAGATCGAATGCTGTAGCTGCTAAATAGCCCATGACTCGTGCCTGCATAGAAAAAGGCTTTGCTACAAAATGAACATCTTTCTTTTCTAAATCACCAAATTTTGCGAGTAAAGGCAAATATTCAATGCCTTGTCTATGGTCGCCCACAAAAAGCATCCCAGAGCTGCTATCGTCAAATTGTTCTAGTTGGCCATCAATAGTGACGGCTATGTTAGCTACTTCAAACAGTTTAGATACTGTACCTGTGCATGAAGTATCGCAGTCTCTCGACAAGTCACGAATATGTTTGAGACGGCTCGAGATAGGAAATGGGGGAGGCGGAGGGGTTGTATATTCATCAAGTTTATTCACGATCGTTATTTCTCTATCGGTTAGTATATCATGGATTTGCATTTCACCCCTAATCTATGCTAAAATACCAAGGTTAATATCAAATCACACGAAAGGTGAGTAATGAGTCTGAGTCGAATCGGAAAACTGCCGGTGGTTATTCCGGCCGGTGTGACAATCACGGTTGACTCTGGTGATGTGGTCGTAAAGGGCCCGAAAGGTGAATTGACACAATTCATCACGCCAGCGGTTGAGGTGAAAGTCGAAGACGGACACGTCACGGTTCATCCGAAGGATGAGTCCAAAACTGCTCGCGCCCAGCACGGTCTGATGCGCGCGCTGATCAACAACATGGTAATCGGCGTTACCAAGGGCTACGAGAAGCGTCTCGAGGTCAACGGTGTCGGTTTCCGCGTGAGCTCCAGCAACAATGAGCTGGAAATGGCGCTCGGGTTTTCACACCCAGTCAAATACAAAGCCCCAGAGGGCGTCACTGTTACCAATGAAAAGATGACCATCATCGTCAGCGGTATCAATAAACAGCAAGTCGGCCAAGTCGCTGCGGAAATCCGCGCGCTGAAGAAGCCTGAGCCATACAAGGGCAAGGGTATCAAGTACGCCGACGAGCAAATTTTGCGCAAAGCAGGAAAGACAGGTAAGTAATCATGACTGAGAACAAGAAATTACTCAACCGCGCTCTCCGCAAAAACCGCGTTCGCGCGAAAGTTTCAGGCACTGCAGAGCGCCCACGCCTGACGGTTACCATCAGCAACCTGCACGTCAGTACTCAGCTGATCGACGACGTCGCTGGCAAGACACTGGCTGCCGCAACCACCGTTGGCACCAAAGCAAAAGGTACGATGAGCGAAAAGTGTGCTGCCATCGGTACCGAAATTGCCAAGAAAGCAAAGAAGATTAAGATTAGCGCAGTAGTCTTTGACCGCAATGGCCGCCAGTACGCTGGTCGTTTGAAGGCATTGGCTGATGCTGCGCGCCAAGAAGGATTGGAGTTCTAGTATGGCAGAACAAGCTGCAAATACTACCCCACGCGCAGAAGGCCGTCGGCCTCGCAGTCCGCGTGGTGGTCGCCGCGATGACCGGCGAAATGTGCGTGATGACGCACCAAAAGAGTTTGAAGAATTGGTGATCAACATTGACCGCGTGTCCCGCGTGGTAAAGGGTGGCCGCCGCTTCCGTTTTAAAGCGTTGGTGGTTGTCGGTAACCGCAAGGACAAGGTCGGTGTTGGTGTGGCTAAAGGTGCCGACGTGCAAGCTGCTGTCGCTAAGGCAACCTCAGTTGCTAAGAAGCACTTGATTACCTTGCCACTGAATGGCGAAACCATTCCACACGACAGCGAAGTCAAGTTCTCAGGCGCTCGCGTGCTGATCAAGCCAGCTGCTCCTGGTACTGGTATCATCGCTGGTGGTGTTGTTCGACAGATCATCGGTGTAACTGGTGTTCGCAACCTATTGACCAAGTCACTTGGTTCAACCAACAAAGTGAACATCGCCTACGCAACCATTGAAGCATTGAAATCATTGGTTTCGCGCGAACAGTGGCTCAATGCTCAGCCGGTCAAAAAAGCTGCTAAAAAGGAGGCTAAGTAATGAAATACAACGATCTCCAAGTTTCAGCAAACAAGAATAAAAAGCGTGTTGGCCGCGGTATCGCTGCTGGCCAGGGTAAAACCGCTGGTCGTGGTACCAAAGGTCAGAACGCCCGCACTGGTAAAAAGCTTCGCGCCATGTTCCAGGGTGGTCAGCGCCCATTGGCTCAGGCTGTACCAAAAGCTCGCGGTTTCAAGAGCCTGCGCATGCCAGCTCAGGTAGTCTACTTGGATCACCTGAACGCCTTTGACGGTAAAACCGTTGACAACGCCCTGCTGTTTACCGAAGGCTACATCGCCACGCCGTTCCACACGGTCAAGGTGATCGCCCGCGGTGAATTGAAGGCTAAGGTTGACTTGAAAGTGCAGGCTGCTTCTGCTTCAGTCGTTACAGCGATTGAAAAAGCTGGCGGCTCATTTGAGAAAGTCGCTACACCACTGCGCCAAAGCGCAAAGGATGTTGAGGAGAGCGACAAGTAGCTTCCGAGCTTGCTACTGCGATAAGCGAGACAAAAAGCGAGTGCCCTCTAGTGTCACTCGCTTTTATTATGCTAGAAATTATGCCGATACGTGTGGTATAATAGCCAGAGTAAATGCCAAAGACAGAGGGGTAAACGACGATGATGAGTTGGAAGACCGTGTGGCGGTCGCTGAAAAATAAAGATATGCAGAAACGCCTGGCCATTGTGGTGGGGATTATTGTGGTGTATCGAATGCTGGCGCATATTCCGGTGCCGCTAGCGAATCCGACACAGATGAAGACGGCACTGGCAGCAGCGCTGGGACAGACTGACCTCGGTGGGTTCTTGAACTTGCTTTCGGGTGGCGCGCTGGCGAGCTTTTCACTCGTGCTGGTTGGACTCAGTCCATTCATTACCGCTAGTATCATCACCCAGCTACTCACCAAGGCCATCCCGAAGCTCGAGGAGCTGCACAAGGATGGCGAATCAGGCAGGCGCAAGATCCAACAGTGGACACGGCGGCTGACCATCCCGCTGGCTATCGTCCAGTCGATCGCCTTTATCTTCCTGTTGCGCCAGACGGTACTAGCCGGTGGTACGACCACGCTGAGCGATCCAACGATGCTCGAGTGGACAGTTGGCGTGACGGCGATGACGGCCGGTTCGATACTACTCATGTGGCTGGGTGAATTGATCACCGAGCAGGGTATCGGCAATGGTATCTCTATCTTGATTTTCGCTGGTATCATCAGCCAGATTCCGCAGATGCTCGGCTCGCTCATTTCGTCGCTTGGGAATACTGCGGCTGGTGGACTGAACGTCTTTAACTGGTTTACCCTGCCGGTGAATCCAACCGTCTTTTGGCTAGTGGTGATCATGGCTATCGCCTCGCTCATCGTTCTCTACTTCTTGGTGAAAATCAACGAAGCCCAGCGTGTCATCACCATCAATTATGCCAAGCGCGTTCACGGCAATTCCAGCTACGGCGGCATCAAGAGCATCCTGCCGGTCAAGCTGATCGCCGCTGGCGTCATCCCGGTCATCTTTGCCGTCGCCTTCCTTAGCTTGCCGCAATTCATCGGCCAAGTCATGAAGGCCTCGGGCAATCCAGACCTGCAAAATACCGCCAACACCCTGATCACGTGGTTTCAGGCGCCAAACCCAGGCTCCTTTACCGGCAGTACGTGGGAGGCATTCATTTATCCGACGCTGTATTTCCTCCTGGTTATTGCCTTTACCTACTTCTACACCGGGATCGTCTTTAACGCCAATGAAATTGCCGAGAATCTGCAAAAGCAGGGCGGCTTTATCGAGGGCGTCCGGCCGGGTGAGCAAACCGAGAAATATCTGATGCGCACCGTCAATCGTCTGATCTTGTTTGGCTCAATTGTCCTCGGTATCATCGCCATCTTGCCATTCATTGCAGAGTATCTGATGTATCACCTGGCGGCGATCAGTGGTTCACGCCTGTCGATCGGCGGTACCGGCCTGCTCATTGTGGTCTCGGTCGGTCTGGAGTCACTGCGCCAGCTCAACTCGCGCGCACTGATGGTGACCTACGATGACTTTGATGCCGACGATTTGGGAAGCGATAAACCAAAAAAACGGCGATTGCTCCGCAAAAAATAATACACTAAATCCCCGCACGAAACGGGGATTTTTATTTGGTACAATACCGAGACTAACGTACCCTGTAAGAATAAGTCAGGGGAGCATTCTCTGCAGCGCGACTTTCATTCTGGCAAACTGGTGCGATTTCCTTGCTGATATTATTTTCATCAGTCATTTTACAGCTTGGAACCTCAAACAAATTGAACTGATTTGTTGGTGAAATTGCTTTCCAACCATCGTCTTTCTTTACTGCAAACATCCGCGCGAGCGTGTTGCCACAACCAGAGCCTAATAGTAATTGTTTTTCGTCTTGAGAATACGCAATCACGCTGACCGCACCATTGTTATCTTTGCAACCTGATCGCTCATTTTCTTTTTTCAGAAACTCACGAATTTCTTTTACGGACGCGTCGTGCCGAGCGATCGCCTTATTTCCCTCAAAACGAAAGCCCAATGAGCCCAAACTCACGAAGCCGCTGCCAATCTTTTCCGTCGCCGCGTATGGTTTGTGCGGTGATTGACAGTTCAATTTCCACACCAAACAACCAACAATCAGCACCAACACTGCTATCACACCAATCAAAACGGGCACCAGCAGCTCAACTTGTGATTTTTTTGTTTGAGACTTTGTTCGATTTTTCGTACTTGCCATAAAAATCCTTATGTTGAATTTGATAGCTCAAGTATAGCACATAAATTTATGGAAATATGTTGTGAGATAAATACATATGTGACAAGAATATACAAAAAACGATTACTGTTGTAAACTATATAATGTAAAAAGATTACAAACGTAAACATTAAAGGAGGTAAGAATGTGAAAGAAAATTGCAGAATCGATAAAAAACAGCATATAACCGATGCAGAATGGGAAGTAATGCGAGTTGTGTGGGCAAATAGCGAAGTTACGAGCAAGTTTGTGGCAGAGGTGCTTTGTGAGAAAATGAACTGGAAACAGGCTACAATAAAGGCGCTGTTGAATCGGCTGCTGGAAAAGAATATTTTGAAAAAGAGGGAAATTGGGAACAAGTATATTTATTCGACAGATTTTACAGAAAAGGAAGTTGCCAACAGTTATATATTAGGAACTCTTGATAAAATTTGTAAAGCGAAAGTTGGAGAAATGATAGGGAAAGTTATTGAGAACAGTGAACTGAGTTTTGACGACTTGGATTTGATTTTAAAGGCTGTTGAGGAAAAGAGGAAAACGGCTGTGGAAGAAGTTTTGTGTGACTGTGTGGAGGGGCAGTGTAATTGCGAACATAGCGGACATAAGCATATTTAAGATATAGTGTGCTAAATGAAGGAGGAAAAGATTATGGCAGGAAAAAACTATACAGTAACTGGAATGAGCTGTGCATCTTGTGCCAATGCTGTGGAAAAGGCACTTAATAAAAATAATAATATTAACGCTTCAGTTAATTTTGCAACTGAAAAATTGAATATTGAATATGATGAGAAGAAGTACAATTTTGATAAAATTAGGGAAATAGTGGAGTCGGCTGGGTATGGACTGGCTGAGGATATGACAGAAGATAAAAAGGTGGAACTTTATCAAGAAAAAATAACAAGTTTGAAAAATCGATTAATTTTAGCAGTTATTTTTGTTGTTCCACTTTTGTATATTTCGATGGGGCATATGCTTGGGGCAGTACTTCCTGAATTTTTGAATCCTAAGGTACATCCGCTTAATTTTGCTTTGGCACAGTTTGTGTTGACTTTGCCTATTATTTATGCTGGGAGAGATTTTTTTTCACATGGATTTAAAAATTTAGTAAGAAAATCTCCAACAATGGATTCATTAATTGCTATTGGGTCAACGGCGGCGGTACTCTATGGAATTTACGCAACTTTTGGAATTGTAATTGTAGACCCTGAAGCACATATGGATTTATATTATGAGTCGGCTGGTGCAATTATTACGTTAATCTTGTTTGGAAAACTGCTGGAGGCAAAAACAAAAGGTCAAACTTCATCGGCAATAAAAAAACTTATCGGACTTCAACCTAAAAAGGCTAAAATTATTGAAAATGGAGCGGAAAAGGAAGTTCTGGTTGAAAACTTGAAAGTTGGAGATATTGTTATTGTGAAGCCGGGAGAAAAAATTGCGGTGGATGGAAGAATTGTGGAAGGGGCGACTTCTGTTGATGAGTCAATGTTGACAGGAGAAAGTTTGCCAGTAAGCAAAAAAGTTGGAGATAAGGTTGTTGGAGGAAGTATAAATAAAAATGGAAGTATTAGATTTGAGGCGACTGAAATTGGTAAAAATACAGTTTTGTCGCAAATTATAAAGCTGGTTGAGGAGGCACAGGGGTCAAAGGCTCCTATTTCTAGAATGGCAGACATTGTGTCGGCATATTTTGTGCCGATTGTTATTGGGATTGCGATAATTACAGGAATTGCTTGGTTTCTAAGTGGAAGTGGATTGGTTACTGCATTGTCGTTTTTCATCGCTGTACTTGTAATTGCGTGTCCATGTGCATTGGGACTTGCAACACCTACATCAATAATGGTTGGAACTGGAAAAGGGGCTGAAAACGGTATTCTTATAAAAAGCGGGGAAGCTCTTGAAACAGCATACAAAATAAAAACAGTTGTATTTGACAAGACTGGTACGATTACGAAAGGAAAGCCTATACTTACTAATTTGACTGCTTATGGGAAATATAATGAAAATGAATTGTTAAAAATTGCTGCAAGTGTGGAAAATGATTCAGAGCATCCATTGGCAGAAGCAATCGTAAACAAAGCAAAAGAGAAAAATATTGAAATTAAACCGTATGAAAAATTTAGGGCAATGCCAGGTTACGGTATTCGTACAACATTTGAAGGCAAGGAAGTTCAAATTGGAAATAGAAAATTGATGGAAAATCGAAAAATCAATGTGGAAATTTCTCAAAAAGATTATGATATTTTGTCGAATAAAGGAAAAACGCCAATGTACATTTCGATTGATAACGAATTGGCGGGACTTGTTGCAATTGCAGACGTTATCAAGGAAACAAGCAAGGAAGCTATAGAAAAACTGAAAAAAATGGGAATCAAGACAGTAATGCTAACTGGAGATAACGAAAAAACTGCCAAATTTATCGCAAAACAAGTGGGAATAGATGATGTAATTTCAGAAGTGCTGCCTTATCAGAAATCTCAAAAAGTAAAGGAACTTCAGGAAAAAGATGAATTTGTTGCAATGGTTGGAGACGGAATTAACGATTCACCAGCACTGGCTCAGGCAAACGTTGGAATTGCGATAGGAAATGGAACAGATGTTGCGATAGAATCAGCTGATATTGTCTTAATTAGAAACGATTTGAGAGATGTTGCGGGTGCAATAGCATTAAGTAAAGCAACAATCACAAATATAAAGGAAAATCTATTTTGGGCATTCTTTTATAACGTACTTGGAATACCATTTGCCGCTGGAATATTTTATGCATTTTTCAATGGACCAAAATTGGATCCGATGATAGCGGCTTTTGCAATGTCATTTAGTTCAGTATCTGTTTTGGGTAATGCTTTGAGATTGAAATTTTTTAAAGTTAAATAGAATTTTAAAAAATAGGTTGAAGTTTACAATATTATAATTTATAAACAGAAAATGACTTAATACCTTTTAATAAATAGCAATTTACAAACTTGTAGAAATGATATAAAAAACTTAAAAAGTCTATTCTAAGAAATGTTGTGAGATAATACATATAGCACATAAATTTATGGAAATACCCCTTGTCAAACTGCGCTGCGTGCTGTATAATTGACAACCGTAACTTATGGCGAGTCAAAAGGAAGTCATCAAGATGATTGGTAAGGTAGTGGAAGCACTACCTAATACCCAATTTCGGGTGGAACTGGAGAATGGCCATAGTATCATCGCGCACATTTCAGGACGGATGCGCAAGAACTACATCCGCCTAGTGCCTGGTGATAAGGTGGAGGTCGAGATGACCCCGTATGATCTCACAAAGGGTCGCATCATCTTCCGCCTCAAAGAGGAGCGACCAGCGCACGTGGCTCGAAACACGCGGCGCTCGTCATAATAGTAACGATAATCTCGGGTTTACTCGGGAAGGGAGATTTCAGAGCACTTTATGAAAGTTCGTGCAAGTGTCAAGAAGATCGACAAAGATCCCAAGAAAGGTGACAAGCTAGTCCGCCGTAAAGGCCGCCTATACGTCATCAACAAAAGAAAACCTAAGAACAAGCAAAGGCAGGGTTAAGCATGGCTCGAATTGCTGGGGTAGTTATCCCAACAGAGAAGCAGGTGCAAATTGCGCTCACCTATATTTATGGGATTGGGCCAAAGCATGCTTCGAGTATCCTTGCGGCGGCTAAGATTGAGCCGACCACTCGGGTGAAAGATCTCACCGAGGCTGAAGAAAACAAGATTCGCGAAATTATCGACAGCGAATACACCGTCGAAGGTGATCTCCAGCGCTTGGTGACGAACAACATTAAGCGCTTGAAGGACATCAACGCCTATCGCGGTCTTCGCCACAAAGCAGGACTGCCGACACGCGGACAGCGGACTCGTACGAATGCACGAACTCGCAAGGGTCGCGCCATCGCCGTGGGCGGTACACAACCAAAAGCAGCAAGTAAGACCTAAAGAAAGGACTAAGAAATGGCAGACGCAAAATCTACCAAGAAGAAGCAGCGCCGATCAGTCCCAGCTGGTCAGCTGCATATTCAAGCAACATTCAACAACACCATTGTTACCTTTTCTGACAAGAAGGGTAACGTGTTAACCGCTTCATCAGCTGGTGCATGTGGTTTCCGTGGTAGCAAAAAAGGCACCGCCTATGCTTCACAGGTTGCTGCTGAAAAAGCTGCTGAAGCTGCGAAAACTCAGTATGGTTTGAAATCAGTTGACGTTTTCGTCAAAGGTGTCGGCTTGGGCCGTGATGCCGCTATTCGTGCGGTTGGCGCGTTCGACATCTCAGTAGAAAGCATTAAGGACGTAACTGGCGTGCCTCACGGCGGTGTTCGTCCACGAAAGGCACGGAGGGCATAATTATGGCACGAGATAATTCACCGATTGTCAAGCAAAGCCGCCGCGAAGGTTATGCGCTTCATCCAAAAGCACATAAAGTTTTGGCACGAAAATCTGGCATTCCAGGCCAGCACGCACACGGCCGACATAGCAAACCAAGCCTGTACGCCACGCAGCTGCGCGAAAAGCAAAAGGTTCGCCGTCTGTACGGTTTGGTTGAAAAGCAATTTGCTCGGCTGATGAACGAGGCAACCCGCGCCCAAGAAGGCTTGGCAGGCGAGAACCTATTGAAACTATTGGAGCGCCGCCTAGATAACGTCGTGTACCGTTCTGGATTCGCCGTATCGCGCCGCGCTGCTCGCCAGCTCGTCAGCCACGGCCACTTTGAGCTAAACGGCCGCCGCGTCGATATCCCATCGATTCGCGTTAAGGCTGGTGACGTCATCACCGTTCGCCCAAAGAGCACCAAATCTGAGTACTTTACGCACATTGACAACGTGATCAACAATTCAATCCAAGGTCCACTGAGCTGGCTGAAGAGCGATAGCAAGAAGCTAAAGATTGAAGTGACGGGTTTGCCAAAGCGCGAGGAAGCAGAAGCTGACATCAACGAGCAATTAATTGTTGAGTATTACTCACGATAAAAGAAGGGTTAGGGAAGAATTATGGCAAAAGCAATTTACAATCCAGCACTCGCGAGCGTTGATGATATCTCTGCGACCAGTGCAACCTTTCTGATCGAGCCGATGCACGCCGGCTATGGCAATACGCTGGGTAACTCAATGCGCCGCGTCTTGCTCTCCAGCATCCGCGGTGGCGCAATCGTTGCCTTTCGTATCGAGGGTGCGACACACGAGTTCACTACCGTCGAGGGCATCAAAGAAGATGTCGTTGACATCATGCTGAACCTGAAGGGTGTGCGACTCCGTGTTCACACTGACGAGCCAGTTGAGCTGCGTCTGGAGAAAACTGGTGGTGTTATCACCGCTGGCGACATCCAAGCAAACGGCGAAGTAGAAGTTGTTAACCCAGACCACATCATCGCTACCATTGATGATCCGAACAAGACCGTCGTCATGGACTTGGTGGCAGAAGCTGGTCGTGGCTATCAGACGATCGAGGAGTCGAGTACTAATCGGTTGCATTCCGATATGATCGCACTCGATGCTATCTTTACACCGGTGCTGCGCGTTCGCTATAAGGTTGACTCGACCCGTGTTGGCGACGAGACCAACCTCGAGAAGCTGGCACTGACGGTTGAGACCGACGGTACATTGACACCGCGCGAAGCATTCGAGGAAGCAGCAGCTATCCTCGTCAGTCAATATAGCGCGCTGGCAGGTTCGACCGTAGTAGCTGGTGCGCCAGCACTGGGCAATGACGAGTCAGATGATTCTGAACTTGACATGTCGATTGAAGAATTAAACCTCAGTGCCCGCACGACGAACGCGCTGATTAACAATGAAATCCGCACCATTCGCGACCTAGTGACGTTGACCGAGCAAGATTTGCGAGAATTGAAAGGCTTTGGCTCAAAGGCGCTGGATGAAGTACGTGACAAGATGGCGGAGTTGGAGTTTTAACTATGCATAGACACGGATATCAAGGGCGCAAGTTCGGCCGTGAGCGTGATCAACGACGAGCCTTGCTGAGGGGTCTGGCAACCAGCCTGGTCGAGCACGGCAAAATCGAGACCACCTTGCCGAAAGCCAAAGAGCTGAAGCGCCACATTGAAAAAATCATCACCAAGGCGAAGAAGGGCGATCTAGCCAGCCGCCGCCAGGTGATCGCAGCACTCAGCACCCGCGCTGCTGCGTATAAGCTCGTTGATGAAATTGCCCCACAACTCGGCGGCCGCACCAGCGGACACGTTCGCGTTGAACGCACCCGCCTACGTGTTGGTGACGGCGCGCAAATGGCAATCATCGAGTTTGTCGACGACATCAAACCAATGCCAAAGGAGGAGAAATAAGATGAAGACGTATTCACAAAAACCATCTGACGTTTCTCGCCGCTGGGTATTGTTTGACGCAAGCGAGCTGCCACTCGGTCGTTTGGCAACTGAAATTGCCAAACACTTGACTGGTAAATACAAGCCGACCTACACACCACACGTTGATGGCGGTGACTATGTCGTAGTTATCAACGCTGCAAACACCGTCGTTACTGGCTACAAGGAAACCGACAAGTATTACTACCGTCACAGTGGTTTCCCAGGCGGCATCAAAGAAACGCAGTTCAAAGAAATGCGTGAACGCCACCCAGAACGAATTATTGAAGAAGCTGTCAAAGGCATGCTGCCAAAGAACAAATTGCAAGCAGAGCGCCTCAAGCGCCTGCGCGTATTTGCCGGCAGTGAACATGCTCACACAGCACAAACCCCAGAGAAAGTTGAGGTAAAGTAATATGGCTACTGATACCTATTTCTACGGCTTGGGACGACGCAAAAGTGCTTCAGCAAGTGTTCGCTTGCTTCCTGGCAAGGGTACCATCACCATCAACGGCAAAGCAGCCGCTGAGTACTTGGATGGCAACAAAACCTTGCTGGCAGAAGTAACCGACCCACTGGCTATCGTCAGCAAGCAAAAGGAATACGACGTTACCATCTTGGTCAAAGGTGGCGGTCTCGCTGGTCAAGTTGACGCCATCAAGCTTGGCATCGCCAAAGCATTGACGGCCGCTCACGCTGATCTGCGCCCAGTCTTGAAGAAGGCTGAGCTACTCAAGCGCGACCCACGCGAGAAAGAACGCAAGAAATACGGTCTGCGTTCCGCCCGCAAGCGCGAACAATTCTCCAAGCGTTAAAACAGAGGAGAAGCCAACTATCAAAAATACTCCGTCTCATGTGCAGGCGGAGTATTTTCATAGTATACTAATATAATGTTTGATCGATTAATCCACCGCTGGCTGCGCGTCCCGTATAAATTATACGTGCATGATTTTCAAACACCGGAACAACCTCGCGCTACCGTAGTATTGATTCATGGCATCGGGAGTTCATCGGCGATGTGGAAGCGAGTCGTAGAGCGCCATAGGATTGATAACACGACTCGGGTACTAGCGATTGACTTACTGGGTTTTGGTAATTCGCCGCGACCGCACTGGAAGACCTATAACGTTAAAACACAGGTCGACTCACTAGTCGCAACCCTGGCACAGCAGAGGGTCGATGGACGAATTATCTTGGTTGGTCATAGCTTGGGGGCGCTGGTAGCGATACACGCTGCCCGATATTATCCTTCACTGATTAATTCACTCGTCCTCTGTAGCCCGCCGCTCTATCATCAACAGGGCAAGGATCGCTTGGCTGAACGCCAGCTGCGCGCGCTATATCAGAAAATTATTGATAAACCAGCCCTTAGCAAAGTGATCGCCAGTGATTTTGCCAAGAAGTATAAGCTATTCAACCCTGGCTTTCGCGTCGATGAGTCAAACTTGCAAATTTTCCTCGACACCTTAGACGCGGCGATCATTAATCAAAATGCGCTGTCAGAGATCTCTGAACTAACGATACCGGTTGAAATATTTTATGGCCAATTCGACCCAGTCATCATCAATAAAAACCTACGCAAATTAGCAAAACAAAAGCACATCGCTGTCACTAAAATTGTAGCAAGTCATGAGATCGACAAACGCTATGGTCAATTCGTTGCCCGGGCGATTAATCGGCACGTCATCGGGGATGATTATGGCCAAGCGTAAAGATCCAGTCCAGGAGCGCCAGAGAAAGCGCGAGCTGTGGATTACTCGTACCGCCAAGTGGAGCGGCCTATCTCGCGCCGAGGTCGAGACGATGCTGGCACGAATGCGCACGCAGAGTTTTCGTCTCAATCCATTGATGGACGGGGAAGTTGCGACCGAGCTGCTGAGCCGCCAGATTACTTGGTGTCCGAATGGCTATGAAATTACCCCCGAGCGCATCGCTGATTATCAACACCTCGCCGACATCGGCCGCGGCTATATCCAGAATGCTGCCAGTTGGCTGCCGGTGCTGGCGCTTGCACCTGAGGCTGGTGAACGCATCCTCGACCTGTGCGCTGCGCCCGGCGGTAAGTCCAGCCATATTCAAGCCCTAGCTAATGGTCAAGCCGACCTGGTCTGTAATGACAATTCTAAACCGCGCCTGATGAAGCTCCAGACAAACCTCAAACGCCTCAATGTTTCAGCCGAATATATGCTAGCCGATGCTCGGCATATTTCCCGCCGTCAGCTGGAGGCCTTTGATAAAATTCTACTTGACGCTCCGTGTTCTGGCGAAGGGCTGATGAGCCTGAACGCCAGCGATACTCCGTTGTTTGACAGCTGGTCGGTGGCGCATATCCGGAGACTGAGTGACCTGCAAAAACGCCTCATCCTCGAGGCTTGGCGACTACTGAAACCTGGCGGCACGCTTGTCTACAGCACCTGCACCATGGCGCCAGAAGAGAACGAAGCAGTTGTCGACTGGTTGCTACGCCGTCAGTCTGATGCTCGCCTCGTGCCGATCGACATCGCTCCTCTGCCAAATCGCGTTCCCGCCGTCCAATCCTGGAACGACCATGACCTGATGCATGATCTAGGCAGGTGCTTGCGCCTGATGCCAGGCACCTTGACCGAGGCGTTTTTTGTTGCGGCATTTCGTAAAACACCACCTACCGAATAAGTGATATAATAGACACATGAGTAAACCCGTCATCCTCACTGGCGTACGCGCCAACAACGATATTCACATTGGCAATTATTTTGGTGCCATTTTGCCGATTGTCGATATGGCGAAGCGCCGCTCGGCTGATTTTGATATCAATCTGTTCATCCCTGATCTTCACAGTTTCACCACGCCAATCGACCACAGCAAGTTGTATGACAGCATTCTCAGTAACGCCCGGATTTATACCGCCGCTGGGCTACCACTGGACAACGAGGCCATTCACCTATACCGCCAAAGCCGCATCCCAGCCCACAGCGAGCTGGCGTGGATTTTGGATTGTTTCACTGGGTTTGGCGAGATGGAAAGGATGACTCAATTCAAAGAAAAAAGTGATCAAATCCTAAATGATGCAGCACGAGCCAGGTTAAGTCAACTGTTTCAAGCGCCGCCAAGAACCTTACAAGAAGCATATGCCATTATTAATACGGAAGCTATCGTCCAGCAACGTGCCTCCGTCGGTCTCTTCAACTACCCAGTCCTGATGGCCGCCGATATCTTGCTCTACGGTGCCAGCTACGTGCCGGTCGGTGACGACCAGACGCAGCACCTGGAATTTACCCGCGACATCGCCGAGCGGATGAATCGCAAATTTGGCAATCTGTTCGTCGTGCCCAAACCAGTTGCCCAGCAGCATCAATTCTTCGGCAACGACCAGGGTCTGAGGATCAAAGATCTGGTGAACCCGACCAAAAAGATGAGCAAATCCGACGACAGTGGCAAAGGCGTCATTTTCCTCGGCGACAAGCCACAGGCAGCACACAAAAAAATCATGAGCGCCACCACCGACTCACTGGGCAAGGTGCAGTATGACCGTGAAAATCAACCAGGAGTTTCTAATCTGCTGGAGATCTTGACGCTGGTACGCCAGGATGCCGGAAAAGACGTCAGCTTGGAGCAGACCATTCACGAATACGCCGGTATGGAGCGCTACGGCGATTTCAAGCGAATCGTGGCGGATGAAGTGGCAGGATTCTTAGCGAATTTCCAGGCGCGTCTGGCGGCAGTTGATGAGCAGGCCATCGAACGCAAACTGGAGTCCAGCGAGCGCGACATGAACATTGTCGCCAACGAAACCTTGCACCGCGTCCAGACAGCCGTGGGGCTGCGAAGATAGGAATGCTCGCGTGAAAATTTCGCCGCGCACCGTCCTCAAGATCGCCAGACTGTACCAGCTGGCAGACGACAACACGCCCGTCAAGGCCTTGCGCCACCTGAAGATTCAGACCGACGAGTCGCACGTGCTGGCAGAATTCATCCTGAACAAACAGCACTTCGCCGTGCTCTACGGCTCGATTGTTGACGAGGAATCAATTGACGAATTGTGGCCCGATAAGCCCGTCAACGCTGAGGTTTTACCAAATCCGCTTGACCCGAGTTTCACTGAGACGCCATTTCAGGGCAAGTTTGTCATAATGTTTCGAATTGTACCGACTAAGCAGCGCCTGGACATCCACTTGTCCACAATATTTGACCCATCAATTTCGCGCAGCCTCTGGCAAAAATACATCAAGGCCGGCTACGTCTTGGTCAATCAGCGAGTGGTGACGACACCAAAGTTTGAGGTCGACGAGACGGACGAGATCGCCGTTAAACTGCCAGAGCAGGAGCAGGCGAACGCAGAGCTGCCAGTGTTGTACGAAGACGATGACGTGATGGTGGTGAATAAACCCAGCGGTCTCCTGACACACGCCAAAGGCGGATTATCGACCGAGCCGACGGTAGCGGAAATTATTCGTCCCAAGACTTCATTCGCCTCGGACACCGACCGGCCGGGCATCGTCCATCGGCTCGACCGCGACACCTCGGGCGTACTGATCATCGCGAAAACCGCTGCCGCTGCGACTCACCTACAGCGGCAATTCGCCCAGCGCACCACCAAAAAAACCTACCTCGCGGTAACCGACGGCGTGCCGAAACTAGCCGCCGCGAAGATTGACCTACCAATTGGCCGCAACCCATCCGCGCCTAGTACCTTCCGCGTTGACCCGAACGGCAAACCCGCCCAGACGACCTACCGCGTACTGGCAGCAACTGACAACCAGGCGCTGATTGAACTTAAACCCACCACTGGTCGCACCCATCAGCTGCGCGTTCATATGGCGCACCTAAACACGCCAATTCTCGGCGACCGCGTCTACGGCAAACCTGATGCCAACCGCCTGATGCTCCACGCCCACAAACTGGAAATCACGCTACCATCTGGCGAGCGAAAGACCTTTGAGGCGGCCGTTCCAGAAGAGTTTCAACAATTATCCCCGAAGGTTACTGCAGCCCAAAACGAAACGGACGAGACTACTCATGACTAGCGCCCGCCCGCCGCGCACACCAGTGGTAGCGCATCGCGACCGCGCTACACTATGCCAACTCACCGAGCGACTGCCACAGGCGGTGATCATCACTGCCGAGCGTGGGCTGGACGGCGCTGGCACCGCCGAATATCTGGCAACCCTCATCCCATCAGAGGTGATACGCCTACAGCCACTGGAGGCAAAAACCACAATTACGACTGAGCAAGTCCGCACTATGATTGCCATGCTGCGCACGCACGCCACGGTTCGCCGTGTTATCATTATCAATCCAGCCGACCACATGAGCGAGGCGGCGCAGAACGCACTTCTCAAATCCTTGGAGGAGCCGAACGCCAACACACATTTTTTGCTCGTGGCCGAGAACGAACAGCAGCTGCTAGCTACCATCCGTTCGCGCTGCCACGTGTTGACCTTGCACCGCACCTCGCAGGCGCAGGACGAAACGCTACTTGACAGCACCTCGCTCACCACCAGCGAGCGGCGCCAAATCCTGTTCCTGGCCGCCGGCCGACCGCTGCTCATCCGCCAGCTATCGCACACGCCGAAACTACTGTCTGAATATCAAGCCATTGCCGCTGACGCCAAATGCATCCTCGCCGCACCGGGCTCATATGAAGCGCTGCGCACGCTGCCGTCCTATTTCACCGACCGCGCCAAAGCCCTCCAGCTGATCGACATCCTCCTCGCCATGGTAACGTTTCAGATGAAGACTCAGCCAAGCCCCATGCATCAGCCCCTCCTTGATCGGATCATCACCGCCGAAACACGACTGACACATAATGGCAACGTGCGGCTGGCGCTGATTAATATTGTGGTATAATGGATGCATATGTCTGGATTATTAGTTATCCTGCTGGTTATGGTGTGGGCAGTTTGGTATCAGCCGTCAGTCGGCGAAGCACAAAACTTACCGGTTAAATTGTCAGAGAAACTCGACAAACTCTGGGCCATCGCTCAGGAGTCACTGCGCGAAAACAAGTATCTACGCGCCGAGAAGGCACTCCTAACCATCCTGCGCGTCGATGAGAAAAATGCCACGGCCTACAATCGCCTCGGGATTTTGTACGCCAAGCAGCGCGCCTACAAGGACGCCATCGAATGCTTTGAAATCGCCCAAAGCCTCGAGCCGAGCGCCTCGAGCCTGCACAATGTCGGCCTCATTTACTACGAGACACAAGATTATGTCAAGGCCGCGCTGGCCTTTGAGCAGGCGCTTGATATGGAGGCTGGTCATGCCGCCCGGCACATCGCCTACGCCAAGGTCCAGGAGAAATTAGGTAATACGAAGAAGATGCTGGCGGCGCTAGAAAAGGCCGCCGAGCTTGAACCGACGCCGCACACATTGAACACGCTTGCCCAAGCTTACGACAGCGCCAAACAGCCCGAGCGAGCCGCCAAACTTCGCGAGCGCGCCACCGCCATGCTCACGCCCGAGAAACCAGCCACCACCCCACGGCGTTCGCAGCACCCGGCTCACCCTCAACAGCCACGCCAGCAGCGGCAGCCACGAAAAGTGATCATGTAGACCTTGTCTTGGACTGCAAAACTTGCTACAATCATTCAAGATGCCGATTTAGCTCAGCTGGTTAGAGCAGCTGTTTTGTAAACAGCAGGTCCTGGGTTCGAATCCCTGAATCGGCTCCAAATACATGCCGGAATCGTGTAGTGGCAATCACAGGAGACTGTAAATCTCCCGCCGTCAGGCTTCGTAGGTTCGAGTCCTACTTCCGGCACCACATTAGATATTATACAGAGAGCGTCCATCAGCGCTCTTTTTATTGACTTTACTCACAAACAATGCTATAATTTCCACCATGTTAGAACTTATCAAGCGAGGACTGATCACCTGGAACGAGCAGAAAAATCAGCGCCTTAAGTTACAACAAGCCTACGTCGCCCTAGCTATCATCAGCCTGACTGTCGGTGGCGGGTTAGTCCTGATCAGCAGTTCCGCTGCGCACCTAGCTGCCTCGATCGCCGGTATCGTCGGCGTGGTCTTCTTGGTCAATAGCATCGCCTGGACAGTGCTGGACGCCATCATCGCACCGCGCTTGCCACGGCCAGCCAAACAAACCCGAGCGCGCACCACAAAATCCACCCGTGCTTCACGCTAAGTTGCTCACCGCCTCCCGACATGCTATTATCAAATCATGAAACGATTTCCATTTGCTAAAACCCTCAAAGCACTCTACAAACCATTGCCACGCATGTCAAAGCAGTCACGCCAGGCAGTCGCTGACAACCTCTGGATCGTCGCTGCAGTGTTGACAGTGGTGGCAGCATTGTCGCTCAGTTCGGCTTTGTCGCTCCTCTCACAAGCTGACCACATCTCGATCTTTGGCGTTGCTATCTTTGTACCAAATATCGCCATTATCCGCTTGCAGCAGATCATTACGCTGATCTTCGCCATTACCGAAATCATCCTCTTCGGATTGGCTATCTCGCCGCTGCGACAGAAGCAAACTCGAGGCTGGCTCTTCGCGACCGCCGGCATTGTCGTCACATTCTTCGCCGCCGCCGTCACCTTTATCCTCAGCTTCTTTACGCATTATTATGATGTTGCCGGTGGAGTTGTTGCTATCGCCCTCGTGGTCGCTATGGGCTACGTGCTCAGCGAAATCGAATCCGAATTCGACTCAGCCAAAGCCGACAAACCAACAGCACATAAAGAACATAGTGAGGTCACCCCATCAGCGCCTAAAACTGATACACCAGATCAGGACAAGGCAGAGAACAAGGCCAAGTCCAAGAAATAACCTCGGCTCACGACCATCTTTGCACGGCTGCGTGAGTGTGATACAATACGATTGTTGCTGCGCCGTTTTCAGGAGCAGTAGTGCGCCGCGATAGCTCAGTTGGTAGAGCGCATCCATGGTAAGGATGAGGTCTCGGGTTCAAGCCCCGATCGTGGCTCCATTTTAATTTTTAGATTATTCGTACTAAACATGGACAAGCAATCGTCTGCCGCCTACATGCAACGCATTCGCGACCTTACGACTGATTATCCACGTTTTGAAGATGGACGAGTTAACTATACTGATGAACGTGTGTGTTTTGTGTTAAACTGTGTTGTTCTCTCGGGTGATCAAGTCCTCCTGACTAAACGTAGCGCTGAGGTTATCGCCTATCCGGAGCTAATTAACGGCATATCCGGTTTTATCGACAACCCTAACCTTAGCATCGAAGACATCGCGTATGGTGAACTAGCCGAAGAGATCGGCATTTCAAAGCAACATATTATCAATATGAAGCTCAGCCGGCCATTTGTACAGATTGACCAGCAACTAGATCGTGAATGGCACGTTGCTGCTATCCTCGTTGAACTGGCAAGTACCGTTATGCCGCGACTTAATTGGGAAAATAAATCTGCTGCCTGGTTTAATCTCAAAGAAATTCCCAAGATGAAGCTCATGCCGGGTTTTGCCGAAACAGTGGAAGCAGCGTTAGCAATGCGCCACCTATAGTTTATAATAAACATATGCTTCAAGACCTCACGCGCCAACTCGAAATGCTTGCTCAAGGCAACGAAACCTACGCCGCCTTTAATAAACGCATCGTCAACACTAAGATGCCGGTCATCGGTGTGCGCGTGCCGGATTTACGGCGGTTGGCGAGGAAATTGGCGCCCGACATGAGCGCAGCGGATATTAGCAAATTGCTAACGGCCAAGAACAAGTCATTTGACTACGTGTTGCTATGCGGGCTGCTGATCACGCACGCTCGACTCGATGACCAAACGGCGATTGACCTAGCCAAGTGCTACCTGTCACTTGTTGATTCGTGGGCGCATATTGATATATTTATCGAGAAAAAGCGGCGCTTTGCCAGCGAAGTGTGGTGGGATTTTGCACTGGAATGCTTACAGAGCAAAGCCGAGTTTACGGTGCGCTACGGCGTAATCTCTTTGATGACTAATTTCCTAGACAAAGCACACATTGATCAGGTTTTCGCGGTGCTGCGGAACGTTAAACACGATGGCTATTATGTCAAGATGGGGCTGGCTTGGCTGTACGCGACGGTGGCGGTGCACTTCTTTGAGCTGACACTGGCTGAGCTAGAAAGCGGACATATCGACACCTGGACGCGCAACAAAGCTTACCAAAAAATGCGCGAATCGCGGCGATTTACGCCCGAAGAGCAACGTATCATTAGGCAACAAAAAGGAGGACATCAATGACAAGCAAACCGAACATTTCGACGGCAGAAATTACCAAAGCGCTGGACTTTCGCCATGCCTGCAAAAAATTTGACGCCGATAAAAAGATCTCCGACCAGGATATGGAGCTGATCATTGAGGCAATTCGCCTGGCGCCAACCTCGTACGGCTTTGAGCAATTTGACGTCATCGTTGCCCAAGATCAGCAGCTGCGCCAGGATCTAAAGAAATGTGCGCCGATTAACAAGCCCCGCTTTGACGCCAGCCATTTCCTCATTTTTACCGCCAAGACGACTGAAGCGCTTGGTGGCCATGTCGATCACATACTCCACGATGTGAAACAAATGAATCTAGTCGAGCGCACTGCCTACAAAACGTTCTGGAAGCAGTGGGCAAAGAAAGATTTCAAGCTGATGGACACACCCGATGGGCTACACCAATGGGCCGCGCACCAAGCGTATATCACCCTTGGTTTTGCGATGCTAGTGGCGGCGGAGCGGGGGATTGACTCGTGTCCGATTGAGGGATTTGCCATTGATCAAGCGACAGAGGTACTGACAACCCACCAGCTCATCGACCCAGCCAAAGATCTGCCGGTTCTCATGCTAGCACTTGGCTACGCTAGCCGTAGCGACCAGCCGCACCCGCGTAGCCGCCGGCCGCTTGATGAAATGGTACGCTGGTATTAATATGGGAGCAAGAGCAATTTTCCGTAGCAGCACCCTAGCGTTTCCTAATTATCTGTGCTATAATCGGTCAAGATTGTAAATAAACGTAACGAGTAAAGAGATGGCAAAGAAGAAGAACACGAAGCGGAAGTTGATTGGTTTGGTCAGTAATTTGAGCGGCCACCGCACGTACTACACCACGGTCAACACCCAAAACCGCACCACAAAGGGGCAGGGTAAGCTGACGCTCCGAAAATATGACCCGGTAGCCCGCCAGCACGCAACCTACACCGAGACCAAGAAAAACCTCGGCCGCAACGAGGTCAAGCCGCGTAAGGGCTAATGACATTAAGCGAGAATCACCCCTCAGCCGGGGGTGATTTTTTATTTGTGACACACGACCAAATCAGCAAGCCGGCTTAACTCCCATGCGCTGACCTTAGCGCTGGGCCACGATCATATCAAGCAAGGTATTGACGTATTCAGCTGAAGCCACCACCGACGATGCGCTGTGCTCACTCAGCATGCCAGTTTTGGTAATGCGTCGCTCGCGGATCAAGTCAACGATTCGCTCTGCCCGCGCCAGCTCTCCCGTCTCGATATAATATTGCGCTAGCCATAGACTAGCAACCACGCTACTATCTGGATCCTCTGCTCGTCGCTTGAACAGACCGTCAACTGCCGCTAATGTTTGTGTCGCCCGACTAACCAGCTGCTTGGTCTGCTCAGCCTCGCCCTCAACGCCAAACATATAGGCAGCATACACCGCATCCATCGTCACCTCATCAGTATCACCCTCACGCCCCGCCAGCTGCGTGCTGATATCGTCAGCGCAGGTCCGCCACTGCACCGCATTGGCTGGGTCGTCATGTTGCTGCGCGAGTTCGCTCGCTTGCTCCAATGCCGCGCGCGACAACCGCCAAACGAATGCCGTGTCGTCATCCGCCGCTGGATTGTCCCAATTATCCGTCAAAAATGTCGCTACCTTGGCGGCTACCGACTGATATAGCTGCCGCGAGCGCTCCATACCAACTCGCGACGTCGCAAATTGACAGAAGATAAATAGTACCGCCGCCGCGTCCGCCAGTCGCATTGGCGGCCGGTCTTGACGCCACGCGGTATCAGTCGCCACCGGCTCACCATCCGTATAATACGCTGGCGCAAAGTAACCATCAGTCTCAAATATCCGCTGACAAGCTTCGAAAAACATCGCCGCCTCATCGCCATACCCCAGCCGAATCAGCGGCCACAGCGCGAATGCTGCATCGTATAAACGACAACTGCCTGCCGCGTCATCAGTCAGTACCAGTCCAGATTCATCTACGTGAGCCCGCAGTGTCAGCAGGGAATTAACGAAAGTCTGGCGGTAGGCTGGCGGCAATTTCTGCGCTGCGCGAAAACCGGGACTCAGCCACTTGTGCCAGGCATCCGTCGTCCGCGCCAAGCTCCGCACCAGCCCGACACTGCGTGTCTTTTCGTGTAGCCCTAGCGCTTCCTTGATCGACGCCCCCGCCGCCAGCCAGTAGGTGCAGCGATCCGACGCCAGCGCCGCTAGCCGCAGCGAACAGCCCAGCACCGAGTCAGTCATGCCATACTCATGCGGACAGCCCGCCAGCTCGCCATCCTCCGCATCACGCCACGATCCATCAAGGCCATCGCCAAATCGCCCGACCGTCCACCGATCGAAATCACGCCCATCAAATGTCCGTAGGCCAACGGCAAACGCCCGCCGTCCACGATAATGGAGCAGCGCCCGCGAGGCTTCGACATACTGCGCCGTATCAATCGCTTGACCATCATCGTGCAGCCGAAACGCCTGATGCAAAAACAACCTCACCTGGCGTGTCTCAGTCCGCAGATTGACCACGTGAATATTACGACCAAATACATTGACCTTGCTATCAACGAAATCATCGCACTCCAGCACCAGCCCCAATCGTTCATGCTTGAATACCGTGTGCGCCACCAGCGCCCCCTGCGGCAGTCGCATCGTCAGCCGCCACGCGCCATCATCAATCCACGAAAACTCGCCGTCCACCCACACGCCAATCCGATGCATGGCGTGACGATTCTGGACTTCGCGGCCAACGTGTGAGAACGACAGCGAACTCACTCGGCCAAACTGATCGAGCCTAATCGCCAACGTGCCATTTGCTAGTAGCACCGCCATCAAAACCTCTCGTACCGATGCGCACTCAGCCGCCAGCGCACATCGCGAATTGCGTTAACATAATAGAGAAAGGCCTCGTACGGCGAATCATACGGACTGAAATAGGCATGAACGTCGCCGTCAGTAAACCACTTGGTGCACATATAATAGAAATGATCAGACGACTGCAATCGCCGCCAATCGGCGATCAGCTGCTCGTCACCACTCCTCAGTACATCGGCCTCCAGCTCGTACAGATACCGCAGCGCCTCTTTCTGCAAGTCATTGCCATTCCACGCTGTCAAATCGCGCTCACTATCCGCCCAAGTCACCGTCTCTGGCATACTGATATCACCAACCGGCTGATGCGCCGCCAGTGCCTCAGACACCGTATAGAACGTATTACCACTAACCTCGAGCCACGAGGCAACAAACTGATCAAAAAAGCTAAAAATACCGCTATCCGACCACTGGTGCTCGCCAAAAGTTTCATAATCCATGAACAAATTAACCAGCGGCGCCTCGGCCGTCGCCTCCATCAGCCACGTCCGATATTTTTCTGCCGTCAGCGGCCAACCCGCCCACGACCGATTGCTAAACCGAAAGGCGATATCGTCACTCAGGCGATAATTCTTGAGCAGTAACCTAATCCTGTCCGTACCGACTGGCCGATACACATAATTCGGGCTACGCCAGTCCAGCACGTCATCCCAACCTTCGGCCAGCACGCCGCTAAAGCCAGCCGTCTCCGCCCACTTAGCGAGGTCGTTGTTATATGCCAGCTCAGTATTTGCGAGCACCCTGGTCTCGACGCCAAACAGCTGGCGTAGCTTCTGCTGGTGACGGTGAATTTGCTCCTCAAACTCTGAGCGTGAATAAAAGAACGCCAGGCTATGATGATATGGGCTTGATAATAATTCGACCTTGCCGGTGGCAACCAGCCGCTTAAAGCTCTCGATGACTGCTGGGTTAAAGCGCTCCGCTTGCTCGAGGAACACACCACTAATGCTCAGTGACAGCTTGAAATCATGATGCCGCCTGAGCAGCTTCTCCAGCAGGGCATTCATCCGTAGGTACGATTTCTCGGCAACTTTGTGAAAAATCAGCTCGTTGTTTTGGGCTGGATCATTCGTCTCGAAATAATCATGCCGCATCGCCACGTCAAAAATACTATACCGTCGCACCCGCCACGGCTGATGCACATGGAGATAGAGGGTGATACCTCGGCTCATGCCCACCTCCTTTGTGCCGATGCTTGATATAGCGCAACGCACCGCTCGGCAGCATCCTGCCACGATAGCCGAGCGTATTCATCCTTGACATTACGCTTTAATGCCGACTGCAAGCCTGGCGAGCGCGCAATATTGACGATCTCATCCGCCAGCTTATCAACATCCCAATAATCAAACTGCATGATATTGTGAAGCACCTCGCCAACACCCGACTGCTTACTGATAAGCAGTGCGGTATCGTGATGCGCTGCCTCCAGCGCCGTCAGCCCAAACGGCTCCGATACTGAACTCATGATAAATATATCGATCAGGTAGTAGGCATCGCGCCACTGCTTACCACGAACAAAGCCGGTAAAAATCACCCGATCGCTCACACCCAGTCGCGCGGCCAAGGCCACCAATTCATCCCGCTGCTCGCCATCACCCGACAGCAAAAACGCAATCTTGTCATATCGCTCCAGCGCTCTAGCTGCCGCCCGCACAAAATAGGTCAGTCCTTTCTGCACCGTCAGCCGCGTCAACGCACCAACGATGGTATAGCCGTCAGTCTTGAGATCCTCGAGGTATTTATATGTTGTTGTATCATACTCATGCGGTGGCAGATCAGCCAGGTCGATCGCATTATATACCACCTCAACTTTATCTGGTGGGATATGATAATTCTTAACAATCATGTCCTTGGTGATGTGACTAACCGCGATAATTCGATCAGCCATCATCAGCCCTTGTTGCTCAATCTCATGCACCAATGGATTGCCCGAATGCTCGCCCGAGCGGTCAAATTCAGTGGCGTGCACGTGAACGATCAGTGGCGCGCCCGACACTTCCTTGGCAATCATGCCAGCCTCCATCGTCAGCCAGTCATGAGCATGAATGGCGTCTGGTGGCTGTGCCTGAGCAAGCCGCCTGACAAACTTGCCATAGCGACGTTGCAACCGTCGCATTGGCCCAAGCCCATGCCCGTCCGCGTCCTCGACTTCTGATACCACCCCGTGATCATACGCCCCAAGGTCATGATAGCCCGGCGGCAGCGGCGAGGCCGCATGAATGTTCATATGGGTAATATTCGGATGCTCGGCTGAGTAGGGCACGACAAAATCAATAGCAACGCCATGTGCCGCCAGTGCCTTTGACATCTGGTAACACGCCACACCGAGGCCGCCACAATTGTGCGGAGGAAGCTCCCACCCTAGCATCAAAATTCTCATCTTATTCCCAGTATAGACCGCCGCTTATGCTTTTTCAAGCGCATCCGGTAACTTTTTCACAAGATCATGGCACTATTTTCACAAGGGGTATACTGTAGAGATACTATACAATCGAAACCATCAAAAAACGACTTCACCAAGTCGTCATACTACTAATCATGGCAGGGGCAGTAGGAATCGAACCTACCTCTGCGGTTTTGGAGACCGCCATTCTAGCCGATGAACTATGCCCCTATCGTCCCGCTAACGGGTTAGCTCATCTATTATAACAGAAAAAAATATTCTGCAAACTGACCCAAACTGACCATTTTGAAAAAATATGATATAAGTTATTGACAAAATAATGCTTGTGTGATAATATTGGGGAAACAACCAGTGAGGAGGATGTTATGAAATTAAGTACAAAGCTTAAGCTCGTGGCGCTGTCGCTGGTCGCTGCTTTCGGAGCAGGACTGGTCTACTACGCCAACGCAGAAACAATTGACAATACCCGCGACTGTGACAAGTACGCCGTGGTGTATTGTGGTACCATGTCGTCGCAGGAAATCCGCGAACGATACAATAACAAAGATGTGTCGAAGATTTACGCAGCATTCGACATTTATCGCGACACGCTTAACGGCAACTATGTCAATGGCGCAGTCTACCGTAACGGCGAAGTTCGCCTTGATAACGGTACTGTTGTGGCAACTAACGCACGGACAGCCATCCGTAACATTAGCGGTGGTACACCAATCCAAGGCACCAACGCTAAGGTCGTTCCAGCTAGCCGTATGGGTAGCGCGCAGCAAGCCTTCATTCGGCTTGATGAGCAGGGCCGCTTTAAGTTCGCCATCATGACACCATGTGGTAACCCGGTTATCGCTACTAACGTTGTTGTGCCACCGAAACCAAAACCACAGCCAGTGGCTACTTGTAAAGCACTTGACCAGCCGGTCATTAACCGCCAGACTAACACGGTCGCCCTGAAGGCTCACGCAACAGTCGAGAACGGCGCAACTGTCAAGTCATACACCTTTAGCATCACCGATGCTTCAGGCAAGGAAGTCTTCTCACGCAGCAACACTACTTCGGCGCTGACTAGCGAGACCAGCGCTACCGTTAAGGAAGCAGGTACGTACACCGCTCGGGTCAAGGTCACGACCAGCCTTGGTGATCGCACCAGCAACGACTGTGTTAAGCAGTTTACCATCCAGCCAGAAACGCCAAAGGCTAACCCTGGCATTAAAATCGAGAAAAAGGTTGACGGTGTTAAGCACAAGACCGTCCAAGTTGGCAACGAATTCCCATACCAGGTAACCGTCACCAACACCGGTAATGTTGATCTAAAGAACGCTGTCGTCACTGACGATGCTCCACAGGGTGTTACCTTCCTGAAGACATCTGAGGGCACGCTCCAGAATAATACCTGGAAGGCAACGATTGCTGAACTCAAGCAGGGTGCATCAAAGACCTTCACCATCACAGCAACCATCAAAGAACAAGTTGCTGGTAAGGTCGTCAACACCGCCTGCGTTGACACCCCAGAGATTCCTGGCGACAAAGATGGCTGCGACAACGCAACGGTCGACGTACCAGAAAAAGTTGAAGCCTGCAACATTCAAACTGGCGTCATCGAGAAAGTCGAAAAGGGCAAAGAGAACACGCCACCATACACCACTGATCGCAGCAAATGTGAAAAGATCAAGGTCTGTGACGTCACCACCAAGGCAATCCGCGAAGTTACCAAGAAAGAGGCTGAAGACACCAAGCGATTCGTCGGTGTTGACAGCGAAGAGTGTAATCCAAAGCCAACCACCCCAACTCCATCAACACCAACCGCACTACCACGAACTGGTATGACCGACATGATACTCGGTGGTCTGGGCCTCGGTGCACTGGTTACCTCAGCTCTAGCATACGTCGCTAGCCGACGCCAACTATAAGAGACTGACCGCTCCGAGAATCTAATTCTGAAGCGCGAGGTTTCAGGCGAGAATCCCCCTTGGATAAGGGGGATTTTTTGTGTATACTAACATATATGAAACCTTTGCAACTTTCTTCTCCTCACATCATTGCCATGGTGGGCGTGCCGGGGGCGGGCAAGTCGCAATTCGCGGCTGAGTTTTCTGAGATGTTTCATGCACCGCATTTAGACTCTGGTATCTTAGCGGCATTATCTGACGATGAGGCAGCTGTTAATTATGCGAGCGGCGCGCTCCTCAAAGAATTGATGAAGACTCATCAAACCATCGTGTTTGAAGGAGCGACGGAGAAGCGAGCCTGGCGGGTGGAGCTCGCCAAGGCGGCCCGCGCGGCTGGGTATAAGATTCTCTTTGTCTGGGTGCAGACCGACCTAGCAACTGCCAAGATGCGCTGGCTCAAGGCCAACGATAACGATGAAGCAACGTTTGACACTAAGCTCAAACAATTCTCACCGCCACATCCCAGTGAGCCATGTGTTGTCATCAGCGGCCGTCATACCTACAATACACAGGCGCGCACCTTGCTTAAGCGTCTAGCCGACGTTCGCCCAAACACCATAGCTACCCCAACCCAGCCGCAGGCTGCTCAGACTGATACTCCCAAGCGCCGCCCACAGCGCCCAGTCCTCAACCGTATCCGTGTCAGCTAGGGGTGTATATGCCAATAATTACCGACGCTGAGTTTGGCGAGATCACCGTGAGGCGCTCGCACTTGGCGCGTCAGGTGTCGCTAAAAATCGCGCCAAACGGGCAGCTACGGATCAGCCTGCCGACGTATACGCCGCTACTCGCAGCAAAGATGCTTATCAAATCCTCCCGGTCACGTATTCGCAGACTCCTGGCTGAGCATCAACAAGGTCACGACTACACGCACGATCAGCCAATCGGTAAAAGCCATCACCTGATCATCGGGACCCAGCCCGCGCTCACCGAACCCACTATCAAATGTTCCGGTACCCGCATCCTCGTCAAGCTACCGCCCAGTACCGATATCACAGATACAGCCATCCAACAGCGCATTCGCCAAGTCGTCATCACGGCGCTACGCAAAGAAGCCAAGAGCTACCTGCCGCGGCGGCTGAGATTCCTGGCTGAGGAACACGGTTTTTCCTATCAAGCCGTCAAGCTGACGCACGCCTCGAGCCGCTGGGGTAGCTGCTCGTCGCGCGGCACGATTAGCCTGAATATCGCGCTGATGAACTTGCCGTTTGAGCTGCTTGATTATGTATTGATTCACGAGCTGGCTCACACCCGCCAGATGAATCACTCCAACGCGTTTTGGCGAGAGGTTGCAGCCATCGACCCAGCCTACAAAATACACCGAGCAGCACTGAAAAACCATACACCGCACGTGTAGCATGTGCTATACTAAATCATATGAAACAAGGGATGGGCACGTGGCGCACGAGGCGCAGTCAGCAGCAGCATGCACATGAGAACATGGATGCCGCGCCAGAACATAGCCAGATGATGACGTTGGTAAACAGCTTGACTGACGCGGTGCTGAGTACCGATGCTCACGGCGTTATTACGATTTATAATGCGGCGATGATCGGCCTGCTGGATACCAATGCCACGCTTCATGGCCATCACATTAACGAGATATTTCAATTACAAACACTGGGTAGAACGCCAATCAATGTGTTTGAAGAACTGAGTAAGTCGCCATCAATCCGTACTCGTGATGACCTGATCATGCCGCTCCGCGATGGCGATCAGTTGCGGCTGGAGGCGACCTTTGCGCCGATTTTGGGTGGTGGCTCGAGCGCTGATGGTTATGTGCTCATTCTGCGTGATGTCACCAAGATAAAAAGCCTCGAAGAGGAGCGTGATGAATTCATCAGCGTCATCAGCCACGAACTGCGCACACCGGTGGCGATCGCCGAGGGAGCGCTTGATAATGCTCGGCTGCTCGCCGAGAAAGGCTACACCCAAAAGGTACATGAAGCGCTGGTCGCCGCACACGATCAAGTGATGTTCCTCGCTAAAATGATCAATGACCTTAGTACCTTATCGCGCGCCGAGCGTGGAGCGGCGGACGAGACGGAGACGATTGATTTGATGGAATTGGCGGGCACATTACACAGTGAGTTTGCACCGCGAGCGGCCGAGAAGGGGTTGCGGTTTGATCTCGACGTGAGTGCGCAGATTGGCGTGATCACAGCTTCACGGCTATACTTGACCGAGCTGCTACAAAACTTCATCATCAATGCCGTCAAATACACGCCTCATGGCGGGGTAACGCTGCGAATGCATCGGCGTAATGGCGTGGTGCAGTTTGCGGTAATTGATACCGGCATAGGCATCGGTAAGACTGACCAAAAAAAGATTTTCCAGCGGTTTTACCGAGCCGAGGATTATCGTACCCGCGAGACCAGCGGCACCGGCATCGGACTATACGTTGCGAGCAAGTTGGCACACAAGCTCGGCTGCACCATCTCTGTTAAAAGCCGACTCAACCATGGTTCAACATTTAGCTTTGAGCTGACCGATCCGCCCACATCCGCATGAGTCCGCCCTTGCAATCGCGCCCCGGACACGCTACAATAGACTTGACAGTCTGCTAAGAAGCAGACTTTTAAATTGGGAGAAGCTATGGCACAAAAAAACGCAGCAGGATCAAAGACGACCGTTCGCCGCATTACCGCGAAAGATGACGGGACGAAGCAGCCGTCACCACATACATCAAAAACAACCACAACCACCAAAAAAACCACCGGTAAGACTGCCAAAAAAACGGTGACAGCGACCAGCACGTCGCCAAAACAGCCAAAAACTACGGCCAAAAAATCAGGCGACGTTGGTTATTTCAAGGGCGCATGGCAGGAGCTCAAGCTGGTACGCTGGCCAACTCGCTCAGCGACCTGGAGCATGACGGCGGCAGTATTGGTATTTACGTTGATCTTTGTGGTACTGATCTTGCTGCTTGACGCTGGATTCAATTGGGGCTTTAATCAAATTTTGAAATAGGAAAGGGAATTTATGTCATCAAATCGCTACGATTCAACCCGCTCGTGGTACGCCATTCATACGTATTCGGGCTATGAGGAAAAGGTTGCTGAGTCCATCCGCCAACGCATCAACGGCGTCGATATGGCCGACAAAATCTTTGACGTCATGGTGCCGAAAGAAAAGCAAATTCAGATCAAAAACGGCAAGCGCAAGGTTGTCGATGCCAAGATCTTTCAGGGATATGTGCTGGTCGAGATGAAGCTGACTGACGAGACGTGGTACATCGTCCGCAACACGCCGGGTGTGACTGGCTTCGTTGGTGCTGACACCACACCAACACCGGTGTCCGACAAAGAAATTACCAAGATCAAAAAGCGCATGGGCGTCGAAGAGCCAAAGCATCAGATCGATTTCTCGGTCGGTGAAGTGGTTTCCATCATTGACGGGCCGTTCAAAGGCTTTGATGGGTCAATTGCAGAAATTGATGCCGTTAAGGGCAAGATCAAGGTCATGGTCAGTATGTTTGGCCGCGACACACCAGTCGAGCTGGACGCGCTGCAGGTCAAGAAAGTCTAGCTGCCTGATCATCTAGCCGTGCGGCGATACACCACCAAGCTACCAAACATCTTTGGCTTCAACTACCTCGCTACTTTTGGCGAGGTAGTGTTGCACGGCAAAGAGGACCAGCGCCACCGTAATTACTCCGAGTAGCACCGCCGCGATCGGCCACTGCCTAGCATCATACATCGCCATGATGAGAACCGGCACTGTCCCGATGCCACACGCCAATATCTTGCCAAACAACAGGGTCGCCAGTGTCACTCGACTATGGCACAACCGAATACTGCGCTTCAACAGATACGAGCCGCAGCGCCCCAGCCAATACGGCAGCATTATCACCACACCCAAAACCGCCACTGTCATCACCGACATCAGTATCAGCTGCACGACTTGCAACATAAACGGTACTGCACGAGGCGTCGTATCAATCGGCGTAGCGGGCGGGGTAGGCGTCGGCTGAACTACCTCTGGCGATACACCGAGCTGCATGAGCAAGCCACTGCGCGCCAGCCACAACAGCCCAGCACCGACGATGACCGCATACGTAAAAATCAACAGGCTATAAGCGAGCGCACCAAACATATTGATAAGGCGACGAACTGGTTTGATGCCGCGAGCGTTCATGCTTGTATTCTAGCACAATTTTCGTTATAATACAGTGGTTACGCACAGAAAAAGTAAGAGGAAACTATGGCAAAGAAAGTTATCGGTAATCTAAAATTACGTATCCCTGCCGGACGAGCAACCGCTGGACCACCAGTCGGTTCAACCCTCGGTCAGTGGGGACTGAACATGATGGATTTCATCAATCCATTCAACGACGCTACCAAAGATATGATGGGCAAGGACGTTATCGTTCATATTCAAGTATTTGAAGACCGCACCTTTGCGTGGAAGAGTCTGGGACAACCAGTGGATGATATGATCCGCGAGAAAGCCGGCATCCAAAAGGGTTCAGGCAAGCCGCACGCCGAGAAGGTCGGCACAATCACTCGCGCTCAGCTTCAGGAAATTGCCGAAGCAAAGATGGATCAGCTAAACGCCATCGACATCGAAGGCGCGATGAAAGTTGTCGCTGGCTCCGCTCGCTCGATGGGCGTAGAGGTCACCGACTAATTTACGTCTGTTTATCCAAAATTGCTCCCTGCCGTGGGAGCAATTTTATTATGCTATAATCATCTGATGATTACCAACAACTTACTTGATACTACGGTTATCGAGGCTCTGCGAGCTGATAAGCTCGTCGTCGCGCCAACGGACACCATTTATGGTCTGCTCACTCGAGCTGATAGCCCGAGGGCGGTTGATGAGCTATACCGCGTACGCCGACGCAATCGGACCAAGTCCTGCATTATCCTGCTTGGTAGTACCAATGATGTCCCCGAAATCACCGCCGAGCAGCGACGCATCTATGATCAGCTGTACTGCGAACGACCAACCACTATTGTCGTTAGGGTTAGCCCAGACGTTATGCCACACCTGGTGCGCACTGATACAACCTTGGCATTTCGCGTCGTGCCATCAGGGACAGCATTATCCGAGCTAATTCAATGCGTTGGCCCACTGATCGCACCGAGTGCTAACCTCGCAGGGCAGCCACCGGCTACCACAATCAATGAGGCGATCGCGTATTTTGGCGATCAGGTGGCTGTCTACGTTGACGGTGGGGAAGTTGCAGAAGCAGTGCCTTCACGGATCATCAAATTTACTGACGACGGGCAGGTGATTACTCTGCGGCAATAATTTCCACTACAGCCGACCAAGCGCCCGACGTCTTGTCTCGTAACCTATAAACTACGACTGCTTGAACGGCCGCACCAGCTCTAGCTCTGGCCGCATCTCGGCGATACGCATCAGCTCGTTGTACTTGGCGATGCGCTCTGAACGCGACATCGATCCGGTCTTGATCTGGCCCGTACCGAGCCCGACCGCCAGATGAGCAATTGTCACGTCCTCAGTCTCGCCCGAGCGGTGGCTCATCACCGTATTCCAGCCAGCCTTTTTCGCCATCATCACCGCCTGAATGGTCTCGCTCAGCGTGCCGATCTGATTTGGCTTGATCAAAATCGCATTGCCAGCCTTTTCAGCGATCGCCCGGTCCAGCCGCATCACATTCGTCACCAACAGATCATCACCGACCAGCTGCGTCGTCGAGCCAAGCTCCGTCGTCAGCGTCTGCCAGTCGTGCCAGGCTTCCTCGTCCAGTCCATCCTCGATCGACACCACCGGATACTCAGCCCGCAATTGCTTATACATCTTGATCATGCCATTGACATCCAGCGTGCGATGCTCCGTCTCCAGCCGATACTGGCCATCGCCCTCATGGAATTCGCTCGAGGCCACATCAAGCGCAAAGGCAAAGTCCTGCTCCAGTTTATAGCCAGCCTGCTGAATCGCTCGCGCCAGCAGCTTGACCGGCTCCATATTGCCGCCGCGCACATGCGGCGCATAGCCGCCCTCATCGCCAACGGTCGTCGGGTAGCCCTCGGCCTTGAGCACCTTCGCTAGCGCGTGAAACACCTCGGCACTCATCCGCATCGCGTCCTCAAACGTCGATGCACCGACCGGGATGATCATGTATTCCTGAATATCCGTCGCACCCAGCGCGTGCTGCCCGCCGTTCATCACATTGATCATCGGCATCGGCAGGCTCATCGTACCGGCATTGGCCAGCTGATTGACATAGACAAAAAACTCGAGACCCTTAGACTCAGCCGCCGCCTTGGCAACTGCTAGGCTGACCGCCAGAATCGCGTTCGCCCCAAACCGTCCCTTGTTTGGTGTGCCATCTAGCTGTCGCATCCGCTCGTCAACCCGATGTTGCGCAAATGGATCCATGCCGCGCAGCGCCCGCGCGATCTCAACATTGACATGCTCGACCGCCTTGAGCACACCCTTGCCACCATATGCCAAGTCGCCGTCGCGCAGCTCGACCGCCTCGTGCGAACCAGTACTGGCACCTGACGGCACCGCCGCCCGCCCGAACGAGCCATCGCTTAGCCGAACATCGGCCTCCACCGTCGGATTACCCCGAGAATCTAAAATTTGTCGTGCGTGAATGTCTGTGATTGTGATATTGTTCATATCTGCTATTGTAGCAGAGACGAAAGAGCAGGGGCAAGCGGGTTACGACCTTCGCCTTACTCGTACAGGCTCTATGTTTCCCTCTCCGCTACTTTGCCAAGGCAGTGCAGCGCTATCACACACCGTCACCTCTACTAAGCGACCCGTCTTTGCCCGAAATCGAGCTGTCGTTGGACCAGGACACTTCTCGGCAAACTGCAGTACATAATTTCTAGATTCATCAATCTCATCAAGACGACCTGCTGCTTGACTACGTAAATCTTTATCAAGTTCTCCTAGGACCTCAGGATCCAGATCTGCAACATCAACCTGCACGCCGTCACCTCGAAAAAGTTGAACATTTGGATTATTGCTCAACCCCTTCAAAGCTAACTCTGCAGCCTCTTGGGCGGCCTGCCGTCTATTCTCCACGTTCTCGCAAGCTGGCCCAGCAATTGGACAGTCCTTGCATCTACCTAAAATTCCGCCTTACTCATAGTTACACAATTGTACCGCTACGTTGCAGGTATGTCAAATTACTTGCAAAATAATGTGTTCTCATCTACACTTGTAGTTAATTATGGGAGAAAGACGTTATCATTCACCAATAGCCGACGGGCTGTCTGTACTAAGTAGCCCAAACTTTCAGCGAGGAGTTAGTGAGGCAAATCATGCATTCGCTGTCACGACAGAAGTAGCAAAGAGAGGAGAGCACCTCCCGCCAGATAGGAATCCCGAAAACATAATCAAACAGCACATCATCCCGCACATCCCGGACGACTACATCGGCTCGCCAGTAACTATTACAAATGTCACTGAAAGCGATAGACTGGCTGTTTGTCAACTGAGAGGAGAGCTCCTGTCACCAGAGGCTAAAACATTTACAGTCAATGATCGCTCGCGAACGCTGGCAGCATTGGCCATTCGCTCCCAGGGAGATACGCATCATTTTCCACTCTCCCAAGCGACAATCGGCAATATTCTCCAATTTGATGTTCATCTACCAACTGATTTGCTAGCGAATTATTTTTCGGCTCAAGCGACAAATCCCGAGATACACGAGATAGTACTCGATATAGAAAATGCCGCCAAATATGCTGGCTCGCCCGCCGACCGTGCTGCGATAATCGCCTGGGGTGTTCAAACATTGACTCAGCAATTGGGCGAAGATTTCTGTAAGGGTGGGTCGTTTTCTGGTGAAGGGTCTACATTTACAGGAGAGGGGGTTAGACTTCCGTATAGTAAATTTAACGACATGAGATCCACCGGCTTTAGTGTAATTACCGACCACACCAATGATGAGCCAGCTCCGCGGGTTACCCTTTCGCTGGAAGATGGCGATAGCACTATTCATGTGATCCCAGACCCTCGTTTCCTCTCGAAGTTAATGCGCCGTAACAGCGGCGACACAGATGCTCTCGCAGCATAAACCCTAGTTGCTTTACTGCATTATTTCAGGTATAATTCCACTATCATCAAATCAATGCTGGGAGGCAGATTCGCCCGAGGTGGCGAGCCGCCGCTTGTACCACAGAAAGGATTAGTATGGCCAAGAAAGCCGAGCTGCTAGAAAAAGCAGCAGAACTACAACTAACGGTCAGCGAGAATAATACTATCGCTGAGATTGAGGCGGCAATTGCCGAGGCTGAATCAGGTACGCCTGAAGACAGCAAGTCGCACGACACCAAAGACAAAGACGTTATCGCCGAGCGCGAAGCCGTCGTCGCCAAGGCCGGCAAACGCAGCCAAAAAGCCCTCGACGAGGCTGCCGAGAAAGCTGAAAAGGAAGCCCGCAAAGAAGCAGGCGACACCACGCCGCAATCCGACGATGCCGAAGCACATATCAAGAAAGGCCCAAAGCCAATCACTCGCCCACGCCTGGAGCGCCGCGGCAAGAAGTATCAGGAAGCTGCGAAGAAGATTGAGAAAAATAAATTGTACAGCCTTGACGAAGCGTTGAAACTGGCCGCTGAGACCAGCCTGGTCAAGTTCGACGCCAGCGTTGAAATCCACGTTCGCCTCGGCGTTGACCCACGCCAAGCCGACCAAAACATCCGCTCGACCGTAGCACTACCGCACGGTACCGGCAAGGACGTTCGCGTGGCAGTGTTCGCACCAGAGTCAGATCACGCCGCTGCCAAGAAAGCCGGCGCTGATATCATCGGCGACGAGGAATTCCTCAAGCAGCTAGACAAGGAAGAATTGAACTTTGATATCTTGGTCGCAACGCCGCAATATATGCCGAAGCTTGGCAAGTACGCCCGGTTGCTCGGCCCGCGCGGTTTGATGCCAAATCCCAAGTCCGGCACTGTCGCCACCGACGTCGCCAAAGCCGTGTCTGAGGCCAAGGCCGGCAAGGTTGAGTACCGCGTCGACAAGCAGGCCATCGTCCACCTATCGATCGGCAAGGTTTCGTTTGGCGCTGACAAACTGGTGGAAAACACCCGCGCCTTCTTCACCAGCCTGAACGCCCAAAAACCATCCAGCCTCAAGGGTGTTTACGTCAAATCTATCGCCGTCGCCACCACCATGGGGCCGAGCGTCAAGGTTGAAACTTCGCTGTAAAACCAGTTTCTATACAAACGCGCTCCGCATTAAGCAGGGCGCGTTTTATATTGCAATAACAGTGTAGTATGATATAATAATCGAATGAGTGAATTATTACCAATTACTACACCTCAGCCTGAAGCCGCCACTAACGACTGGCGTAATGATGCTAAGTGTCGAATAGGGTCTTGTAATCCGGACATGTTCTTCCCGAATCACAACAAAGGAGAGCACGCGGATGCGGCCATTGAATTTTGCAGCAACTGCCTCGTCATACATCGATGTCTCGCCTATGCAATAAAAAATAAAATAGAGGATGGCATCTGGGGCGGCACGACACCAGAGGCAAGGAAGAAGCTATCTCGACGCAGCAGAAATACACAAACCCGCCATCGTATACATAAAAATTCATAAATCAACCCATAATCATCTTGCATCCCGTTGTCATTTCTGCTACAATTCTAATGAACATTACCAAAGACAGCGCGCGACCGAAGGGAACTGAGGTATAAAAATGCCGCCGAGGGATGAAACGAACAGTTTTATTTGACGTCTTTGGTAGTGCGAGAATCAAAGACGTTTTTGTTTGCTCGGCTAATGCCCAGAAAATGAGAACCCGATTCTTCATTACCGCACGTTAACAAATCGGTCGAATCACACAAGAACCAATCAAAGAAAGGATTTTTATGGCAATTTCACGCGATAAAAAACAAACTTTGGTTGCTGAACTAACCGAGCTCCTGAAAGACGCCAAGGGTACGGCATTTGCGCGGTACCAGGGGCTGAGCGTGGCTGAATTGCAAGAGCTGCGCAAGGCTGCCCGCGAAGCAAACGTCGTCATCAAGGTGGTCAAAAACCGCTTGGTACGCGTAGCATTGCAGGGCGTCGACACCTATAAAGAAACCGACACCGACCTCCTGGTTGGCCAGTTGGTCTACGCCATCAGCGCGGAAGACGAGGTCATGCCAGCGAAAGTTCTGGACACGTTTGCAAAGACACATCCAGCACTGCAGTTGGCCGGTGGCTTCTCAGGTGAAGGCCTGAGTATCAACGAAGCTGACGTCAAGGCGCTGGCTAGCCTACCAAGCAAGGATCAGTTGGTTGCCGAAGTGGTGGCGCAATTACTCTCACCGGTTCACGATACCGTGAGCGCGCTTGGTGGCAATTTGCATGGCCTACTGGACGGCATCGAAGCCAAAGCTGCGGCTTAAGTTTAGCAATCAATCATCTCGAGTTATTCGGTCTTCATAAGTCTCCGTACAGCGATTGCAGCCCGAGCGTCATTCAAGGCGCCCGGCGCGAAAAGAGGAGGCGTTGAAGATTGGATGACTCGGGATGATAAATAATTAATAATCTAAGGAGACATATCATGGCTGATATTAAAAAATTGGCTGAAGAACTGACCAAGTTGACAGTTCTGGAAGTTAACGAATTGAAGAATTACTTGAAAGATGAATACGGCATTGAGCCAGCTGCTGCTGCAGTGGCTGTTGCTGGTCCAGCTGCTGGTGGCGACGGGGCCGCAGAGGACGAAAAAACTGAGTTCACCGTCACTCTGAAAGACGCAGGTGCTCAAAAAGTTGCTGTCATCAAGGCAGTCAAGGAAATCACCGGCTTGGGCCTCGGCGAGTCAAAGGCTATCGTTGACGGCGCACCAGCACCAGTCAAGGAAAAGGTATCAAAGGACGAAGCTGAAGCTGCGAAGAAGACTTTGGAAGACGCAGGCGCTAGCGTTGAGTTAAGCTAATTTTTGCGTGAAACGACCGATTGTTTTCGTAGAGAAATGCCGCCCAGGACTTATACCACGGGCGGTATTTTATTGGCAAGGGTAAAAATTACCACAGTTTTGCCCGACTATCTGTTATCCTTGTGGAAAGACGAGCCGTTAGTCGATGCGAATCGGCCGGCGGGACTTGCATGCTCACATAATTAGTGCTATATTACTCTCACGTACTATCAAAAATAGACAAGGAATGCGAGCCATATGTCTGATTTACCGGAAAAGCAAGTGAAGCGCCTCAGGACGCTCATCCAAGAAGCAGAAACTAACTTAGCAGCAGCCAAGGAGCTGCTGATCAGCATCGTTGGTGACGATGGACAAGTCGTTACACCGAAAACCTCGTCAGATGATGTTGCTGGCAAGGTGATCGAGGGCGTGTTTGATGGCCAGATGATGATGGGGCCTGATGGCAAGAATTATCCAATCCCGGCGAACTACGCCTCAAAGTCCAAGCTCGTCGAGGGCGACATCTTGAAATTAACCATCGCCGAAGACGGCAGTTTTATCTACAAACAAATCGGTCCAGTGGCGCGCAAGCAAGTCATCGGCACCCTCGTCCAGCATGACGGCGTCTACTACGTCGAAACCAATGGCCGTGAATACCGTATCCTGCTCGCCAGCGTCACGTTCTTCCGCATTGAAGTTGGCGACCAAGTCACCATCATCATACCGGAGGACAACCCTGACGCCACATGGGCCGCGGTTGAAGCAGCATTATAAGATGACACTGAGGGGGTGACGAGAGTCATTGTGCAAAGTCAAATTACCAAATCTACGGTAATAACTTGGAGCATAGTTTGGCGTGCCCTTAGCTTCCTAGTGCTATGGGGTGCAGTAATGGCGGTTTTTTTCGTGACATCAAATTCATCTAGCCTGGATAACCGAAACGCTTGGGTGCGGCTCTGGTTTGAAGCTGTACCATGTATCGCCATAATCTTGGCCCACCTCGTGATGTTTGGCTGGATTGACAAACAGGCACCGCAGCCACTAGTTCGCAAGAAGTTCGCTACAGCTGCACTACTAGGATTACTCGTATCACTAGTATGGCTCGTAGCGATTGTTGGCACATTGCGAGCCATCGGAGCCCTGTCTTGGGAAATCGCTCCGCCAATTTCACTGTTACCCGTCTGGATTATCGCCGCAGCAATAAACGTCGCCGTGCAGGAATATCTGGTGCGCGGCTATTTATTTACCATGATCACTAAACGCGCCAACATAGTCATTGCAACAGTAATTACGACAGGGCTATTTGTCGCGCTGCACAAATTTCAAGGCGGTGTCGTTGGCGTACTCAATGTGACAATGGCGAGTCTATTATTTACTGTGCTCTTAGTGCGAACAGGTAGTATCATAGCACCAATTATTGCACACGCTATCTGGAACATTATCGGCGCAATTGTACTCGGAGTCGTTAGTCTAGGTGGTCACTATCCAGAGATACTCCACGCGATAATTACCAGACCAGGAATCATCAGCGACGGAACATTAATAATCGAGGGCTCGCCTGTCACTCTCGTCGTAACAACGCTTTTGGTCATAGGGCTTATTGCTTTTCTCCCAAAATACCAGACAAAAACCGCTAACCAATGATCCGAACCATTTTACAAGTAAGCTTTTGGCATAATTCTTGCATGTCGGATAATTTTCTGCTCGTTTATGCTAGCTCCAACGGTGACAACCAGCCGTTTATTGATTGTCAAATCAGCGATGCGATTGAGTGGCGGGAATTGTCCGGCAGTATGAAACGAAAATTGCCAGACTGGAGGGTGTCATGGAAATAATGGCTACTAGTAGAAAGCTGGAGCCGATCGGTAGTCACTGAATATTGTAACAGTGAAAAACCTTGGCTGATACATTGATGTGTATCCACACACCATGGCTAGCACAGTCGTCAGTATCATCGACCCGATTCTCATCACCGACTATGACGAACAACTACTGTCATATGACGTGAAAAAGTTCATCGGCTACCAGGCGCAGGCAGTTGACGGCGCCATTGACATCGAACTACCCAGTACGCAGCTGGCGCTGTTTTAATGTGTGCTCGCGGGCAAGATTATACCTAAATCATAAAAGCATGAACCGCCAAACAGCTTACTAATCCCGCACTTTGCGCTATAATACATAAGTAATGAGTCAAGCACTGTACCGCAAATATCGCAGTCGTAGCTTGGACGAGGTGTTGGGGCAAGATCACGTGACCAACATTTTGCGCCGAGCGCTGGAGCAGGGGAAGATTGCCCATGCGTATTTGCTGACGGGTCCGCGCGGCGTGGGCAAAACCAGCGTAGCGCGCATTTTAGCGCATGAGATTAATCAGCTGCCGTACGACGAGGACACCTCGCACCTGGATATCATTGAAATTGATGCCGCCAGCAACAACGGCGTTGATGACATTCGTGCCTTACGCGAAAAAGCTCAAGTCGCACCCGTTTCCGCACCGAAAAAGGTCTACATCATTGACGAAGTCCACATGCTGTCCAAGCCCGCCTTTAACGCGCTGTTAAAGACGCTGGAAGAACCGCCAGCACACGTAGTATTCATCCTGGCGACCACCGACGCCGACAAGTTGCCCGCCACCATTCTCAGCCGCGTCCAGCAATTTTTCTTCCGGCCCATCCCAGTCGACATCATGGCGCGCCAGCTGATGACTATCGCCGAGAAAGAGGGCTTTGCCATCGAGGCGGACGCTGCCCGGCTGATCGCTGAGCGCTCACGCGGCGGGTTTCGCGACGGCATCAGCATGCTTGATCAATTGTCGGCATTGGCGGGCGCTGGCAAGCCGCTAAGCGCATCGGACGTTGCTCAGCATCTGGGGCTGAGCGCCACTGAGACGCTGGAGAACCTGCTAGGGCTATATCATCAGCGCGACGCGCTGGGAGCACTGAGCCTGCTGGGCGAGCTGGAAAAAGCCGGCACCGACCCGGTCGTCCTGTCCCGTCAACTACTGTCACTGCTACGGGAGCGATTGCATCAGCAGCCAGAGTTGATTGCATTAGTCAAGCAGCTGATCGAGGTCGACCGTCATCCGCACCCGGATCTGAAATTATTGACAATATTTATGGATGGAGCTGGGGGTGTAGCTTATAAATCGTCCGAGGTCGCACCCACGCCGACCGCGAGACCGACTGCCGCAGTCAAACCGCCAGTAGAAAAGCCAGAGCCACCAGCAGCTATTTCAGAAGCGCCAGCACCAGACAGCCCGCCAGACTCTACAGCTACAGACATCGACTGGGATAAGGTTATCGCCCTGGCTAGAGAGCAGTCGTTCGCTATTGCGACATTGTTGCAACAGTGCGGTTGGCAACGAAACGGCAATACCTTAACCTTGTACGTTGGTAATGCCTTTAATAAAAAGAAGCTGGATGATGCGAAAAATCGTCCACTTATTGCGACAATTGTGCAACAAGTCGCCGGCACCGAACTGGATATTGCGACAATCGGACAAAAAGCTCCACCCAAAGACGCCGAGCTTGCGAAGATTGCCGAGCTGATGGGTGGCGGCGAAGAAGTTAAACTGGAGGAATTATCATGAGCGAAACAACCCAAACCGAGACCATCGCGGGCAAATTACCACCCCAAAACCTAGACGCCGAAAAAAGCCTACTCGGCGCGGTTCTCATCGACGAGGAAGTCCTGGCGGATGCCTCGGAAATCGTCAAATCTAACGACTTTTACGACAAAAACCACGGGCTGATTTTCGCCGGCATGATGCGGCTGTTTGAAAAGCACAAGCCAGTCGACCTCTTGACTCTAACTGATGAATTAAAGCGCAAGGACGAGCTGGAGCTCATCGGCGGCTCGGCGTATTTGACGGAACTCACCAACTACGTGCCGACGGCAGCGCACGCGGCGGCGTACGCCGAAATGGTGGCGCAAACAGCGGTGCGGCGGCGCTTGATCAAGGCCAGCAGCGGCATCACCGAGCTCGGCTACGATGAATCGACGACGACCCAGGAATTGTTAGAAAAAGCCGAGGCCGAACTATTCAGCGTCTCCGACCAGTCGTTGAAACAGGATCTGGTCAGCCTGGAAAGCATCTTGACCGATAGTTTTGACCGTATCGAGGAGCTTCACCGCAACAAGGGCAGCCTGCGCGGCATGCGAACTGGCTACCGCGATCTGGACACCATGACGGCGGGGCTGCAGAAGTCGGATTTGATCATCCTGGCGGCGCGACCGGCTATGGGTAAGACCACACTGGTGACTAACCTGGCGTACAACGTGGCGACGATCGAGAAAAAGCCGGTGCTGTTTTTCAGCCTGGAGATGAGCAAGGAGCAACTGACCGACCGTATGCTGGCGGACGCGGCCGGCGTTGATAGCTGGAATATTCGTACCGGTAATCTGAGCGGCGATGATTTTGAGAAATTATCCGAGGCCATGGGCGAAATGGCAGAAGCGCCGATTTACATCGATGACACACCGGGTCTCAGCATTTTGGAAATGCGCACCAAAGCTCGCCGGCTGGCACACGAAGGCGAAATCGGCCTGATCATCGTCGACTACTTGCAGCTGATGCAGGCCACCAACAATCACAACGGCAACCGTGTCCAGGAGGTGTCGGAAATTTCCCGCGGCCTGAAGTTAATTGCCCGCGAGCTTAACGTGCCGCTGATCGCCCTGAGTCAGCTGAGCCGTTCAGTTGAGTCACGCACGCCGCCAATTCCACAGCTAGCCGACCTGCGCGAGTCCGGTTCCATTGAGCAGGACGCCGACATCGTCAGCTTTATTTACCGCCCCGGCTACTACGAACCGGATAACCCAGAGGTGCAAAATATCACCGACCTGATCATCGCCAAGCACCGTAACGGCCCGGTCGGCAAGATTCAACTCTACTTCCATCCAGAGCGCCTGCGTTTTATGAGCCTCGATCGCAAGCATGACTAGAATTGTGCTATAATCAATACCAATGAAAAAGCACAAACTCGCCGACTCGGCTGTCTATCGCTGGCGCTATTGGCTGGGCTACCTGGCGCTGATTGTGCTATTCTGTGCGGCCATCACCGCCGCTAGTTTGTATGCCCCAGGCGGCGTGACCGAGGCAGAAATTGAGGCACTTGATACTACCAATGCCATTTCGCCGAATCACCTCGGCTCATTCGCCCAAACCAACTTGCCATTCCACCTCTTGCAGCGTGGATTGTTCAGCTTATTTGGCGTCACCATCTATACCATCAAGCTGCCATCGCTCATCCTGTCGTTCATCGCCGCCGTCGCCGTGTTTTTCCTGCTGCGGCGCTGGTTCAAGCCTAATGTCACCATCCTGTCGCTCGTCATTATGACGGTCACCGGCCAGCTGATCTTCTTTGCCCAAAGCTTCACACCGCACATCCTCTACATCACCTACGCCGCACTCATCCTCCTCTTTGCCAGCCTGATCGTTCAGCGCGCTAAGGGCTCGGCCCTGTGGCGACTGCTGCTAGCTGCGACGGTCGGTCTGAGTCTGTTTACGCCGTATTTTTGGTATATTCATCTGACGCTGCTGCTGGTAGCGCTGATCCACCCGCACACCCGCTACGCGCTGCTCGCCAAGCGTAATCGCTTCAAATGGCTGCCAGCGATCGTCGTTCTCGCACTCACGAGTGCGCCGGCAATTTTCCTCGCCGCAACGCATCACGATCTACTCAAATCACTGGTCGGTATTCACAGCCTCAGCTGGGCGCTGGTCGATAATTTGCGGTTGCTACTGTATCATTATCTCTGGGTCAAGCCAACCGTTGTCGGCGGTCAGATCGCACCAGTGCTCGACTTTTCGGCGCTGTTTCTGATCGTGCTTGGTCTGTTCAAAACCATCCAGTACCACCACACCGCGCGTTCGTACATGATCGGCGTCTGGCTGCTGTTGAGTTTGCCGCTGCTGGTGCTGCAGCCGTCGATGACCAGCATTATCATCTTGCCGCTATTTATCCTGCTAGCCGTTGGTGTCGAGGCGCTGCTCAATCAATGGTATTCGCTATTTCCGCGCAATCCTTACGCCCGCATTACTGGCTTATTGATGCTAATGGCGCTCATCGGCGTGATGGTGCTCTCGGGCCTCGACCGCTTTACCAATGGGTATCGCCATTTCTCGGGCGCGGTACATGAATTTAGCACCGATCTGCCACTACTACAAAAAGCCATCGCCGACAGGCAAAACGTCGTTCTCGTCGCTAGCCCGCACGAGGCGCCCCTCTACGAAACCGTCGCTCGTTATAGCAAGCACAAACTCACCGTCAATCAACCAGCCGCAGAGGGAACTACGCTCGTCGTCACCCGCGCTGAACAAATGGCACAGCCAAACACTGATGGCTGGACGCTCGAGCGCATCGTCACCAATAGCCACGCCGAGCAGGCTGACCGCTTTTACCTCTACAAATCAGCGAGAAAATAGCGTATAATGAAAAAGTAAATTCAAGGAGGAATCAATAATTATGGCGTTTGACCAAGTCAAGATGTTGCAGCAACTGCGCAAGGCCCAGAAACAACTCGGCAAAGAAATCATTGAAGTAGAAGCCGGCGACGGTGCGGTGATTGTCCAGATCACTGGCGAGCTAAAAATTAAGTCGATCAAGATTAATCCAAAGATGGTTGACCTTGATAATATCGAGCAGCTGGAGCACTGGATTCAGATCGCAATTCGCGACGGTCTAGCCAAGGCGCAGGAAGTTGCTGCCGAGACGATGAAGCCGCTGATGGGCGGGCTGGGCAACTTGCCGTTCTAATGAAACCGACGATTTTGCCGGCGGCGCTGACGACGCTGATTGATGAGTTTGGCGGGCTGCCCGGTGTCGGGCCACGAACTGCTGAGCGCTATGCTTATGCCGTACTTCGGCGTGACGCCCGGCGGGCCGAGCAGCTAGCGCGAGCGCTGGACCGACTGCACACACGCGTCAAAACCTGTCCGGTCACGTTCGCACTGATTGATCACGATCAAGAGGTGTCGCCGCTATATCAAGACGAGTCACGCAATCGACGCTTGATCTGCGTGGTCGAGGAGCCACTGGACATCGTGGCGCTGGAGCGGACGGGGCAATATAGCGGCACCTATCACGTGCTGGGCGGCGCGATTTCGCCAATTGATGGCATCGGCCCAGAGCAGCTGCACATCCCCGAGCTCATTGAGCGGATCAAGCATGATGACGCCGAAGAACTGATCATCGCCACCAACGCGTCGGTCGAGGGCGAATCAACCGCGCTCTTTTTGCAGCGCTACCTCCAGGAGGCCGGCCTCACCATCACCATATCGCGCCTCGCTCGCGGTATCCCCGTCGGCGTCGACCTCGAATATGCCGATCAAATCACGCTGACACATGCACTGGAGGGACGGCGAGCGTTGTAGCTTGCCGAGCCTCACAAAAGACATGCACGGTCAGTAACCACGCCACTGAAAATCCCATCTGCTATAATAAAATTATGTTTGATACTGCCGAGCAACTTATCCAATCCGCCAACAACATCGTCATCATCCAAGCCGAAAACCCTGACGGCGATAGCCTGGGCTCTAGCTTGGCACTGGAGGAAGTGCTGAGCGATTTGGGCAAGACCGTGACGCTGTATTGTCCGGTCGATATCCCCAAATATCTGCGCTACATCCATGGCTGGGACAGGGTAGTTGGCGATTTTCCGACCCGCGCTGACCTGGCCATCATCGTTGACACTAGCGCTGACATTTTGCTCAGCAAGGTCCTAGAAACGCCGGGCGTACGACACTTTTTGGAAACGCACCCCGTCTTGGTCATTGATCACCACACCGCCGAGCCAACGCTGAGCTTTGAGCACACCATGCTCTCTGACACGGTGGTAGCCACCGGGGAATTGCTATACCAATTGTTCACCCGCGCTGGCTGGACCATCAACCAGCAAGCCGCCGAAAATCTCCTCATCGCCATCATGTCCGACAGCCTGGGCCTGACCACGCCAAACACTGCCGCATCGACCTTTCACGTGGCTGGCGAATTGACCGCGCTGGGCGCGTCCAATGCCGAAATCGAAGAACGGCGGCGCGAATTCATGAAGAAATCACCAGAGATTTTGGCGTACAAAGGCAAGCTGATTGAGCGAATCGAATATTTACTGGACGGGCAATTGGCGCTCGTACACGTGCCATTTGAGGAAATTCAAGCCTACAGCGACGCCTACAACCCCGGTGCGCTAATCGGCGACGAACTGCGGCTGGTCGAGGGCGTGGCGCTCAGCTGCGTCATCAAAACCTATCCTGACGGCAAACTAACCGCCCGCTTGCGCGGCAACCTCCCGATCGCCGACACCGTGGCTGGCTACTTCGGCGGCGGCGGCCATCTGTACGCGGCCGGATTTCGCGTGTATGAGGATTATGACCAAATTGTGCGGGAATTGGTAGCAGCTACCGATAAAGCCTTGCGAGAGGCAGAGCAGAGCTAGCCACTCCTGATGGACATGATTATGAATCTATCCACCTTTCTTGAGATAATTAGGGTCACCCCATGAACAATTATTCAAACATCCTGTTCCCAGAAATAATCAATGAAGCATTTCCAATTCTCGACGATGCATCATATGACCAATAGATTAATTTGCATACGCCGACACAAAATGCTATTATGGTGGTGTAAATAACCAAATAGGAGGGGTTTATGGGATTAAGCACCAAACTAAAGGTAACTCTTATTGCGACAGCTATAGTTGCTGGATCAACGCTCGGGACGGTTTTGTTGCCGAATCAGGCTGAAGCAAAACGGTTAACACTGAAATATGGCTATGCCGATAGGGCCACTTGTGAAAAAGCACGACGCAACTATAGGACAACAACCTGGTCAACGACAGGACCTTGCGGACCATTTAAAGTCTACTATCCAAAAAGCAAGGTACATGGGACGCTGTGGGGCTTCTACATTAGATGGCGATATTGATCAGATAGCGCTTACTGCCTGCGCATGTAGTTCATGAGCAGCGCAGTGACTATATCAGGCACTACAAACTCGCGTAGTGCCTGATTTTTGTGAGCTGAGATTATCATGATAAAATAAAAGCAATGAAACTCTACAACACCCTCACTCGCCGTAAAGACAAACTGACGCCGCTCGACGGGCAGACGGTTCGCATGTACACCTGCGGGCTGACGGTGTATTCGCAGCCGCACATTGGTAACTGGGTTGGCTATATCTATTGGGATGTGTTGGTCCGGCTACTGCGCTGGCAGGACATTCCAGTGATTCGCACGCAGAATATCACCGACGTTGGGCATTTGACCAGTGATGATGATGATGGTGAGGACAAGATGGAGAAGGGGGCGCGCCGCGAGGGTAAAACCGCTTGGGATGTGGCCGAGCAGTATATCGCCATTGCTGAATACGAAGCCTACGAAGTGCTGAAGCTGGTGCGGCCCGACCATTTGGTGCGGGCAACGGACTACATCCAGCAGCAAATCGACTTTGCCAAGGGGCTAGACGAAAAGGGATTTTTGTACAAGATTGACGGTGACGGCATGTATTTTGATACGTCGCGGCTAGCGGATTATGGTAAATTAGCGCGGTTGGACGTGGCGGGACTAGAAGCCGGCGCGCGGGTCAGCGTCGAGGGCAAGCGCAACATCACCGACTTCGCCGTCTGGAAATTTTCACCAACAAGCGCCAAGCGCGACATGGAATGGGACAGCCCGTGGGGCGTCGGTTTCCCGGGCTGGCATTTGGAGTGCTCGACGATTGCCCGGGAGACGCTGGGCGATACAATTGACATTCACACCGGTGGCATTGACCATATTCCGGTACATCACACCAACGAAATTGCCCAAAGCGAGAGCTTGACCGGGCAGCAGTTTTCTCACATGTGGCTACACAATAACCACATCAAAGTCGACGGCCGCAAGATGAGCAAATCCTTGGGCAACATCATTACCCTCAGCGACATCACGGCACGCGGCTTTAGCCCGATGGCCTTCAAGCTAGCGATTCTCAGCAAGCATTACCAAACTGAGGGCAATTTCACGTGGGAGATTTTGGAGGCAGCGCAGGCGCGGTTGGATCATTGGCGCGGCTATGCAGCATTGCGGCACCAGACGCACGACACGCTGGATGATGATGACGAGAAAGACGAGCAGGAGGGTACAGTGTCGCTGCTGGCGGCGCGGCAGGCACTAGTCGAGAAGTTGAATGATAATTTGGATACACCAGGAGCGTTGGCGCTGATCGACGAGGCCTTTTCACGGCTGGATCACGCGCCGCTAGAGAGGATTCATCGCGGTGGCTTGCTGCAGCTACTCGAGGTAATTGACGAGGTTTTGGGCCTAGAGCTAATGGACACCACGCCAGACATTGACGATGAAGCAAAGCGACTCATCCTCGAGCGCCAGCAGGCTCGCCGCACCAAAGATTGGCAGACCGCCGATGATATTCGCGATCAACTCGACGAAAAGGGCATCGCGCTACGCGACACCCCATCTGGTCAAGTTTGGTCACACCGATAATCTCTCGACGCTACTCCGTCGGCTTCGCCTCAGTAACTTTCTTGAGCATTTTTTTCAGCGGTACACTGCGCCGCGGCGGTTGCTTCTCGCGGTTATGTGCGAGGTAGTCATCCATCAGCACCTTGAGCGATCCCGCGATCGGAATGGCCACCACACCACCAACCAAGCCGCCAACATATAGCCCAACCGTCACCGCTACCAAAATTGCCAGCGCCGACAGCTCGACTTTCTTGCCCTGAATAACTGGCGCAATAAAATTATTCTCGATCTGCTGGTAGATCACGAAATAGATGAGATAGATGACACCCGCCGATACGCTATTGAGCATCAGCATCAGGCCCACCACCACACCGGCAATCGTTGCTCCAAACATCGGGATTAAGCTAAGCAGGAACACCAGCAGAATCGTCGGCATCGCCAAGTTGGCCGCGATCTCCGGAATAAACCAACTCATGCCAAACACAAACGCCCCGGCACACAGCGAACCGATCCCCGACACCGTCAGTTGCCCAACGATGTAGCCAGTTACCACGTTATAAATCTTGCCAACTAGCATCTTGTGATGATCACGCCGCTGTTCATCCCGATACAGTCGCCACAGCCGCTCCATCCATTCCTGACCTTCGAGCAGCATCAAGAATGTTAACACCAACACCAGAAAGGCCGATGCCAAAAATGACGCCAACGAGCCAATACTCCCAATGATATTTGCACCAAAACTCGCTGCCCAGCTAGACGCCTGTCCGCGAATATTGTTCATCAGCGAATCAATTTGTGGCTGCAAACCATTCTGCTCGATAAAGCCCTTCAGCCCATGCCATTGTTCATTAACACCGTTGACGAGGCCAGGCAGCGTCTCGGCAAACTTGGCCGATTGTTGCACCAATGGCGGCACCACGAACCAAATCACACTAGCCAAGATGATAATCAGCAGCATAAATGCCAGCGCCGTTCCGCCCAGCCGGCTCTTGCCGGGTAGCCACGACGCCAACTTACGCACCGGCGCGTTCAGTGCCAACGCTAGGAACAACGCCGTCCCAAGCACCATTAGCGCATCCCGCGCTGAATAAATCATCAACCCCGCTAGCCCAAAGCCGATCACCACCAGCCAGAACCGCACAAATGTTTTCGTGTCTATTTCAATGCGTACTTTCATATCCTAAACTTTATCAGCTTTTCGCTTCATCCGCAACGCTGACAGAGATAACTTGCTGTCATATGACATCGCGCCGTAGCGGAAAACTCGCACTGCCAGCATCATGATCAGCACCGCAGAGATCACCAAAACTGCCACACCGATCAAAGCCTCAATGAGCGACAGATTACCAACTGCATTCCTCAGCATCAGCGGGATTGGCGCCGTAAGTGGGAAGTACGACATAGCCATTGAGAATGTTGACTCTGGATACGAGATGAAGACCGATCCACCATACAGCGGGCCAAATAGCAATATCATCACCAGACAAACCCACGAGCTAGCCTCCTTGGCGGTTGGCATCATCGCGCCCACTGTCACCAATAACCCGGTCAACATCATAAAGCTTGCGCCGAACAATGCAATTGCCACCGCAATTCTCGTCGGGTCAAAGACAATTTGTGACAGATCGAAGTTCGGCAGCTGTAACTGATGTCCAAACAGCAAATAGCCAACAAGCACCGGTAGGACAATGATCACACCCTGGATCAATGACAATGTAATGAGCGCCCAAATCTTGCCAACGATCAGCGTCTTGGCCTGAACTGTCGTTAGCAGCATCTCGACCGTACGGTTTTCTTTCTCCTCGATGGTACTGGTGAGCATTTGGTTACCAAAGAAGGCAATCAACAGGTAAAACAGCACGAGGAAAAACCCTGGCACGATCATCTCTTTCATACCGCCGCTCTCTTTGCCGTCCTTGTATGTTGTCAGCGATGAATTGACCTTCTGCTTGATGATCAGCGCCTCTGATCCGGTCACCTTGCTGTCAACCGAACTACTAAGTAGGGTACGAACAACTGCTCCGTACTTGTTATTCTCAAAGACTCCGGTGTCCTGGCCGTATATCCTGACACTATCTTTTTCGAGATTTTTTGGTATATAAAAGTACGCATCGGTCTGATGATGTTTAACTTTTTCAACACCCTCAGCCTCAGAATTAACTCGCTGAACCTTCATCGCCGCAGCTACCTCTGGCTTGATCAATCCTGAGTCATCCGTCATCATGATGCTAAAATTCTGCTCTTGGAGCTTTTCGGCTGCCTCCTGAGTCGCCCGATTTGACCAAAAAACAATACCGAAAATCAACCCGATCATAACCGGAAAACCCAGCGCTATCAGCCAGAAGGTCGGTTTTTTCAGGGTGCGTAGCACTTCAAATTTGAATACCATCCCCAAATTATGCATCTTACTCATAACGTGCCTCCTGCTTCTCGCCGCCATAAACCTTGACGAAAATATCATCCATTGACGCGCCGCCAAATTGCTTTTTCACTTCTGCTAGCGTACCGTACGCTGCTGATCGACCATCTTTTAGTAGAATCAGCCGGTCGCATAGCCGTTCAACCTCTTCCATCTGGTGGGTGACAAATACCACCGTTGCGCCGGCCTTGCGCCGCTCCTCGATAATATTCATCAACAGGCGACGGTTCACTGGGTCAAAGCCCTTGGTTGGCTCATCCAAAATGAGTAGCTCTGGATCACCCATGATGGTTACGCCCAGCTGAATTTTTTGCTGCTGACCGCCTGATAATTTATCCAGTCGAGTCTTTGCCTTGTCGCTTAAGTCAACTCGCTCCAGATAATTCATGGAGAAATTACGAGCTTCTTCCTGGCTCAAACCTTTTAGTCGCCCAAAATAAATCATGGTGTCGATGACTTTTTCTTTTTTGTACAAGCCGCGCTCTTCTGGCAGATAGCCTAGCTTCACACTATCTTCGACCGTGTACGGCTTGCCGTCAACCAGTAGTTCACCGGCCGTCGGCTCGTATAGCCCTAGCAGTGCTCTGAGCGTCGTCGTCTTTCCTGAGCCGTTGCTGCCTAAGAATCCAAACACCTCACCGCGCCGCACCTCGAAACTGAGGTCTTGGATGACCACCTTGTCGCCGAACGCCATCTGAAAATGACGAATCTCGACAACCGGTCGCTGCTGTTTTGCTGTGTCTCGTCCCATATATCTCCCTTTCTTTCTGATTATTATACCACCACGACTTGATATAATATACTCATGCGCCTCCTCATTATCGAAGACGAACCAAAGATCGCCCGGATTATCGCCGAGGCGCTGCGACGTGAGCATCACGCCGTGGACGTGACGCATGACGGAGACGAGGGACTGAATATGGCGATGAGCGAGCCGTACGATCTATTGGTCGTTGATCGGATGTTGCCGGGGCTGAGTGGCACGGACATCGTGCGAACGTTACGCGGGCAGGGCAAGGACATGCCGATTCTGCTGCTGACAGCACTGGGGACGACCGAGGACAAGACGTTCGGCCTGGACAGCGGTGCTGATGATTATCTCGTCAAGCCCTTCGCTATCGCCGAACTCACCGCCCGCGTGCGAGCGCTCCTCCGACGCCCACCAATTCAGCAGCCGGACACGCTCCAGATCGCCGATCTGGTGATCAACCAGACAACGCAATCCGTCACTCGCGCCGGCACCTCGATCGACCTGACCAGTAAGGAGTACGCGCTCCTCGAATACCTAGCGCGCCACCCCGGCCAGACGCTTAGCAAAGACACATTGATCGCCCATGTGTGGGATTTTGATGCCGATATTTTACCCAACAATGTCGAGGCCTACATCAAGCAGCTGCGCAAGAAAATTGATAAGCCATTTCGTCGGCCGCTGATTCACACGGTGCGCGGCTTTGGGTATAAATTGGAGGCTGGCGAGTGAAATTATTTTTTTCAGCAACGCTCAAGCTCGCCGGCTGGTACTTACTCATTTTGATGACCGTCAGCTTGCTATTTAGCGGCATCATCTTTCAGGTCGCCAGCTCCGAACTCGATATCCAACTCAGCAACTGGAGCAAGCACCACAAAACCGACGGCAACACCGAAACGACCATCATCCGCGACCATCCGTCAATCTCGACCACCAACCTGCTGATCAGCCTCGGCTATCTCAACCTCATCGTACTGCTCGGCGGCGGTGTGTGCGCCTATATATTGGCCCGGCGGACGCTTGAGCCGATCGAGGCAGCACATGACGCCCAGTCGCGCTTTACCGCCAACGCCAGCCATCAGCTGCGCACGCCACTGGCCGTCATCAAGGCTGAGGCCGAGCTGGCATTATCCGACCGGCGCGCCAGCAAAGCATCACTTCGCCAGACGCTCCAGAGCACGCTCGAAGAGACCGACCGCCTGACGCAGCTAACTGAGACTCTACTCAAATTATCGTCTGCCAATCGGCAACTAGAAACCACGACCGAGACCTTTGACATCACCGACCTCACCAAAAAGCTCATCACTGAACGCAAGGCCAATGCGCGCACCACACTCACCACCGACGAGGCCATCACCCTGACCAGCCACCGTCTCATCGTCCGCGAACTCATCGCCATCATCCTCGACAACGCCCTGCGTCACAGCCCGCGTAAGTCTCGCGTCCAGGTTGACATCAAGGCTACCAATCACCGGATCACCGTCTGTCTGACGAACGATGGTCAAATCGCGGCGCGCGACCTACCACATATTTTTGAGCGATTTTTCTCTGGCGATCAGCGAACCGGCGGCTACGGCCTTGGCCTCAGCCTCGCCAAGCAACTGGCCGGCGCCCTCGGTGGCCAACTCACTGCCGCCAGCCGTAAAGGCACCACAACGTTCACAATTTCGCTGCCAAAAACCCTGTAATTAACCCCTGGTGGCGTGACTTTTTTTGACATTGTTACAATTTTTCAGCTAATTTTCAGAATGCCGTGATGTAATAGACCGCAGGTGAGGTGAGCCTCACCAGAAAGGGTAAGGATGAATACGACAACATATCTCAGTAAAAAAGGCTTCAAAGAATTACACAAGCAGATCAACGAACTCGAAATCCGCGAAAAAGCACTCTCAGCTGAACTACGCGACATCGGCCGCGCCAAGTCTCGCGACGACAAACTCCGCCGCAGCGACATTATCATGAATCTCGAAAACGTTCATGGTAAGCTCGCCGAGAAACGCACTGCGCTCAAGACCGCCAAACCGCTGCCGCGTAAGCGCGATCGGCTGCGCATCGCCATCGGTTCGGTGGTTGATCTCATCGATCAGCAGGGTCAGCTCTTTCGCTACACCCTCGTTGACAGCCTCGAGGCTGATCCGTCTGACGGCCGTATCTCGGTCGATAGCCCCCTCGGACAAAGCCTCCTCAACCGCCACGCCACCGAAACCATCTCTATTGGTCTCGGCCATACCACCCGGCGCCTGCAAGTGGTCGGCGTCCGCTAACGCCCAAGCCCCCCATTTGACGCTGACCACGCACACCACGCCGCTCGTTTACCGCGGGCGGCGCTTTCCGTTATACTATATCTATGATAGCAACAGTTCTCCTTGTCGAAGACGAACCCACCTTACGCACTGGCACCGAGCAGTTCCTCCGCCAGCGCGGCTTTACGGTAGTGACGGCGACTAGCGGCAAGGAAGCACTGGAGAACTTTACTGGGGTGGATGTGATTATCCTCGACATTATGCTGCCAGGGATAAGCGGGATCGAGGTGTTGCACCAAATTCGCCAAGCGAGCGACGTGCCGGTACTCATGCTGACGGCACTACATGATGAGCCGACGCAAGTTGCCAGTTTTGACGAGCTGGCGGATGATTATATGAGTAAGCCGTTTTCGCTGGTGATTTTGGAAAAGCACATCAGGGCGCTGCTTCGTCGCCAGCAGTCTGTCAAAAAAACCTTGTGGCACCATGGTCTGGCCTCGGTGGATTTTGCGGCATATCAAGGGTTCTATGATGACAATGATGCGCATCTCAAGCCCAAGGAGGTGCAGCTCCTCAAGTTGCTAGTGGATAATCCAAACATGGTCTGGAGCCGCCAGGCTATTATTGATAAGTTGTGGCGCGATGACGAGGTACCGTTCGACCGGGTGATTGACGTCTACATCAAAAACCTACGCAAAAAATTGCACCTCGACTGCATCATCACGGTGAAGGGAGTGGGCTATCGCTATGAAGCGGCTTAAATTATTTCCCAAAACATTTTTGGTGTCGATCGGCCTATTCGCGGCGTTGATTATCCTGGTGCATGCACTGGTCTACACGCTGATGCCGCAATTTTATCTGCAGCAAAAAGAGCGAGAGGCGGCGGATAATCTCACGGCGCTGGCAGCCGAACTACGCGGCAAGTCGACCGAGGAGATGGGTCGGGTCAGCCAAGAGTTTGCTCAGGTGAAAAACGTCAATATCACGCTGACAATTGACGGGCGCGACCAGTATTTTCAAGGCTTTCAGTCGATCAATATCGTGACGGATAGCGGCAAACCGGTTGACACCAGCGTGGTGAAAATCGCTGACGGACAAACGATCGATCCGCGTTCGGTGATTTTACAGCAGGGTAGTGTGACGGATAAGCAGGGGCGAACGATTACGGTCAAGTTGCTAGCTGACGTGGCACCTGTTACTCAGGCTAAACTCGCTACCTTGCACGTATTGCCATATACCATGCTCGGCTCGCTATTGGTGGCGTTGATATTTTCTTACATTTATAGCCTTTTTGTGACACGGCCGATTCGCCAGATGGCGGCGGTGACCACGACCATGCAACGGCTGGAAAAGGACGCGCGCTACCCGGTGAATAGCAGTGATGAAATTGGCGTGCTGGGGCGGAACATCAATGAGCTCTATCAAAACCTGTGGCAAACGATTCGCTCGCTGGAGCATGAAAATAAGCGGATAACCCAGCTTGAGAAAGAGAAAATCGCCTTCCTCCGTGCGGCCTCGCATGAGCTAAAAACGCCACTAGCAGCCCTCCGGATCATGCTCGAAAATATGCAACTAAACATTGGTGAATATAACAATCGCGATCAGTACCTGGCAGAATCGGTGGCACAGGTTGATCGCTTGGCGGCAATGGTGAATGATGTCTTGCGCTCTGGCAGTGTCGCCGAGCAGGCTTTGCGTCAGGAAAAACGGCTGAGAGTCGATACGCTGATTACCGAGGTGGTTGCCGATTATACACTGCTGGCGAAAACGCGCGGCATGACCTTCGCGGTTGACGCACGTCCGACGACCATTCGTGCTAACTACGACATGATGCGTCACGTCATCTCGAATTTGGTATCAAACGCGGTACGCCACGGCGACGCGGGAAGTGTGATAAAAATTACTTGCAACCAGAATGAGCTGGCTATCGAAAACGCCTGCAAACCACTCACCAAGCAGCAACTTCAGCACGTCTTCGACCCGTTTTATCGTAGCCCTGGTGACAAGAAACAGCACGCTGACAGCAGCGGCATCGGCCTCTACACCGTGAAAATGCTACTCGACACTAAGGGCCTGGACTATGACTTCACACCGCATGGGCGGGGCATGCGGTTTGTGGTGAGGTTTAATTAAAGTCCCATACAAATATCCCGATAAGGTCGTGTGACAACTTCTGCCGAGTCAAGGCCGAGTTTGACCTCAATCTCGCTAATCATCGCCAGCGCACTAGTCTCATCATCTGACAAAACCTCAACTTCCACGAACGTCCCAGTGTTTTTGATTTCGTCTATGGCCACCGTTGCTTGCGGAAAATCAGGGGACTGAAACGAGCGACGGTATTTGTTAACTTCAACGAGCTGTACCATGCCGAGATTTGCCAGTAGCTGCTTGGCGGTTGCCGCGTCCCCAGGTTGAATTGGCAGGTTTGTCTCGGGCTTAATGATCACATCGTTTTTTGTATGTGTCGCAGTGGTCGTTGCAGGTTTGTACGTCACCTCGGCAAAACCATCGCGCTGGCGAATCCGCAAACATTCGACCGTCTGCATGAAATCGACATCGGGACGAGAATAATACGTATCAATCTCGTGGAGATTACTCTGCAGCTCAAAACCGAGGTTTTGCAACCGCTTAATTAATTCTTCTACGTCACTGGTTAGCTGGCGTTTGCGTTCGATTTCTAGTAGTTTTCTGGTCATTTGGTGGCCTTTCTTATTGGTGTATAAATATTTGATAATACGTCATGAGAACAATAACATTGATAAAGCACCTAAAGCACAGCTAATTTTTTCCTGTAGCTCGCTACCTCTATCTTTTAACAAAAGAAGCTCAAATAGTACTAGCTATTCTCCACCCGGCGGGGGATTGCTTAATGTAGATTCCAGATATCTATTATAATAGGCTCTGTTTACTTTTTGAATATCATGCTTGCCTGTAGGTAGTAGCATCTGCGGCCGCTACTTACCCCGAATGAACGTAAATATGACACTGTCTGGTAGCCCTCCAGTAGATGTGGCTAGTGTGATTATTCGTACAACTACTTAGCGGTTAGAATTAACATAAGTGCTATAATTAATATATCATCAATAAATTCAACGGATAATAAACCATGAATGAATTCATCCTAGTAGCAATAAAATTGTTGATTGGCTTTTTCGCGTTGACGATAATCATCAACGTTTCTGGAAAAGGTAATTTGTCGCCGTCATCTGCCAGCGATCAAGTGCAGAACTATGTGCTGGGTGGCATCATTGGAGGCGTCATTTATAACAATAGCATTCAGATTTTGGATTACATCGGGATTTTGTGTATATGGTGCGCGCTGGTGCTGACGTTGAAATGGATAAAACAGTATAACGTGAAAGCAAAGCAGCTGATAGATGGCAGGGCGCTAATAATCATTGATAATGGAAAAATCAACATTGAAAATTGCAAGAAAGTTGGCCTGAGCGCTCATGATGTATCGTTCAAACTGCGAACTCATCATATCTATTCAACGAGAAAAGTAAAAAGAGCCGTGGTGGAGCAAGACGGCGAATTGATCATCACTCATGAAGGAGAAGAAAACCCGAAGTTCCCATTGATAACAGATGGGCAGCTGCAAACTGACATTTTGCATGTAATTGGCAAGGATGAAAAATGGCTACTGAAAGAGATGAAAAAGCAGGGGCTGAAGGCGTATAACGACGTATTTTTGGGAGAATATGTGGACGGGAAGTTGAACTTGACAGCTTATTGATGAGCAGGAGACTTACAGTTAACGGCTATTTTGTCTAACCGCAGCTAAATAATACCGATAATAACTCTTTGGGTCTGAAATGAAAAAACCGTCGTCCATGTCGTCATTGTCACGAATGTTGATGTGTTGAGTATTGGTATAAGGCTTAATAATATGGATAAACTCAAATTCATATTCGCCAGAAATCCGCTTGAGCTCCTCGCTCTGATAAAACGAGTCAGGATAGTCTGTCATTACCAGCGCAAAATACTGCCCCTTATGAGTAAACAGATGAAACGCTGTATCGGGACAGAGCGGAACGAGAGACGCCAGCTGGCGAATGTATGAAGCGCCATCGAGAATTGGAAACGCTTCATTGATTATTTCTGGGAATAGAATGTTTGAATAATTGTTCATGTGATAATCTTGATTATAGCAAGAAAGGTAGGCGGTTTCATGATTCATCTTTTATAATAAAACGTATGAAAATTATCACCAAAAAATCTTACCCTGATTTATTTGAAAAAGTCCTAGCGGGCGAGAAAACGTTTGATATGAGGGTTGCTGATTTTGATATCCAACCCGGCGACATCCTAGAACAGATTGAAATAAATTATGACGGAACGCCAACCGGCCGCACAGTGCGTCACGTAGTCGGCGAAGTTTTACGCACGAAAGAAATCAATTTTTGGAAACAAGAAGATATTGATCAATACGGCTATCAAGTGATGTCGCTTGCCGAGCGGGTTGATTGATGCGATGGCATATCCTATTAAAAGAAGCTTAAAGAGTGGGATAATGTAACAAGTAGGCCGAGTAATTAAAACTTTGCTATACTATACCCATGGAACATAAAACATCCAAAGTCTATGCTTTTATAGACAGTCAAAATCTCAATCTTGGCATACGGTCACAGGGCTGGGAGCTTGATTTTAAGAAATTCCGCCTCTATTTAAAGAATAAATACCATGTTGAAAAAGCCTACTTATTTATCGGTTTAGTACCAGGTAATGAGCAATTATACACAAGCCTGCTCGAGATGGGATATTTACTCGTATTCAAGCCAACTGTCGAGTACCGTGAAGACGGTAAGAAAACGTACAAGGGTAATGTTGACGCTGAGCTGGTACTGTATGCATCCGCTAAATGTTTTAATGAATATGATAAGGCAGTTATCGTCTCTGGTGACGGTGATTTTGGCTGTCTCGTAGAATATTTGCACCAAAATGATAAACTTCTGGCGCTAGTTTGCCCGAACAAACGATATTCCAGCTTGTTACGAAAATACCGCGGGTATATCAATATTATCGGCAATACTCGAAATAAATTAGAATACAAAAAGGCCAGAAACAGCGTTCGGTCGAAACCTTAGGCTTGTCTGACCATGGTGATACTGTAATTGTAACAAAAATGTATACATTATGTCAACAAAGTGTATACAAATTTTGCTTGTTTTTTTATGCTCAACACTTTTTATGTACCCATTTCACATTCCCTTCACATACCCTTGCTACGCTGACATAGAACCAAGAAAGGAGATCTATGTCATTCATGCAACGTGCCTGGTTGTATATCACCAGGAAAAAACTCAAAACGCTGATTTTGCTGGCGATTTTGCTGTGTATGTCGACAATCATGCTGAGTGGATTTGCCATCAAGCATTCGACCGACGCGGCAGCGCAGTCGCTCGACAAAACGCTTAAGGCCGGCTTTACGCTGGGCAATAATCCGCGCACCAATCCAGGAACAGCTCGCGGTTCGGGAACGGTGTCGAACAAGGACATCGACGCGGTGAAGAACCTAGAAGGCGTGACGGACTATGTCAAGCGCCAGAATGCCACAGTCGATTTTATCAATACCAAGCTAGTGCCACTACCGAGTGGTGGCAGCGGTTATGATGCCGAGAAAGACAAACAGTTCGGCAACGCCGCTACCATCATCGGCGTCAATAAATCTGAGTCCGAGAAAAAGTTCCGAGCCGAGTCGCTCAAGCTCATCGCTGGCCGGCACATCACCGAGAACGATTCGCACAAGATTTTGGTGCACGAAGATTTTGCCAAGGCCAACAACCTGAAGCTGGGCAGCAAAATTAAGTTAAGGGCCAATCAATACGACACCGACAACGAGCATCCATCCAAGGACGAGGTTGAGGTAGAAATCGTCGGTATATTTAACGGCAAAAACCCAAAGCAGGCGACCTATCAGGTGGAACTGTTTGAGAATTTGTTCCTGACTGACATCGCGACGACCCGCCAGTTGAATGCGTATACCGAGCAAAATGAGATTTATCAGGATGCCACATTCTTTACCAAAGGCACCAAGCATCTGGACGAGGTGATAGCGCGGGCAAATAAATTGCCGGTCAATTGGCAAAAGTACCAGTTGAACAAGAATAGCCAGGAGCTGGCCGGCGTGACTGGCGCGGTGAACGGCGTGTACGGCTTGATCGACGGTATGTTGTGGGCGACGGCGCTGGTCAGTATCGCAGTGATTGGCATGGTGCTGTACTTGTGGATGAACGAGCGCAAGCGCGAGGCGGGCGTACTCTTGGCGACGGGCGTGCCACAGTCAAAGATTGTGCTGCAATATATCGCTGAGCTGGTGATGATCGCGGTACTGAGCTTCGGTGCGTCGTACTTTACCGCAGGGCTGATTGCTCAACAACTGGGCGATCACGTGGTATCGCAGGCGGCGCAGAATGCCACGCGTCAAGCTGGCAGCTCCTTGAACGGTGCGTCGCTCGGTGCTGACGCTGACTCGGTGACGTCATCGCGCACGCTAGAAAAGGTGACGGTTGGTGTGCAACCAACGGATCTGCTGGCGGTGTGGGGCGCTGGACTGGCGGTGATTATCATCGCGGTGCTACTGGCCTCTCGACCGATTACCCAGTCAACGCCAAAAGAATTACTAACTGAAGTGGACTAGGGGCGAATGATGACGATTATCAAACGAGCCTGGACGGCTGTGACGCGCAAACGGCGTCGCAGCCTGACCATCGCCCTGATTATGACGCTGATTTTCACGCTACTGATCGGCACACTGACGGTGCAACAGACGATGGCGCAGCTGAAACAATCGGTCGAGCGTAATATCCGCGCTGGCTTTAGTATCGCCAGCAAGCAGCCATCGGGCGAGGTGCCGATGGACATCGCGCAGCGGGTGCAGCACCTGGACAAGGTTAAAGCGCGCAATTTCCAGGCAGAGACCACTGCGGGTCTGCCGGGCAAGCAATTAATCGACACGGCAGGCAGCGGCGTGCAGCTGGACTCTAACGTGGCTGGCGAGGCGAAGGTGACAGGTGTGACACAGAGCGATCTGCTCGGCGAGTTCACCGGTCGGTTCTACCAACTGGAGCAGGGCAAGCACTTGACCGAGCGCGACCAAAACGCGGCCCTCATTCACAAAACCTTCGCCGAGAAAAATAACATCAAGCCAGGCGACAAGCTGGACATCACCAAAGACGGCAGGCGCGTGACGGTAACTGTCGCAGGGATATTCAGCGGCAAAGGCGAAAAGCCAGCGGTCTTGCAGTCCGACATGGCGGAGAATCATCTCATCACCAACTTGGCTGCGGCGCAGCAGCTGATAGGTAGCCAGCAGTTGACGCGGGCGACATATTTCGCCGAAAATCCACATCAGCTGAAATCGCTGACGGACCGCGTCAAAAGTCTACCAAACGTCGATTGGCAGAAATTCAGCCTAACTGACAATGGGGCGGCGTTTGCTGGGGTTCTCCAGAATATTGCTGGCATTCAAAACATTTTGACAATTGCCACCATCGGCGCAGCCACGGCAGGACTGGCGGTACTGTCACTGGTACTGGTGTTCTGGGTGCGCGGCCGCTTGCATGAAATTGGCATCTTGCTGTCCATCGGTACGTCAAAGCGGCAGATCATCGGGCAGTTCTTGGCGGAGCTCGCCATCATCGCCGCAGTTAGTTCGGTGTTCGCGCTCGCCATCGGCTCGGTCACCTCGTCGCAAATTTCTACCGCCCTCACGGCACAAACCGACCAAAACCAGCGCACAGAAAAGACTGCGGTGCACGCCGCGCCAGTAGCGACCTACCTAGAGGCCTTCGCCTTCGGCTACATGGTTGTTCTGCTGTCAGCCATCGCTGCCACCGCGCCAATCATGCGCCAATCACCAAAGCAAATTTTAGCAACATTAAGTTAGGAGTTATTATGTCACTACTTACGTTACGCGATATTATCTATTCATACGCCGACGGTACCAGCAATGTACTCAATGGCATTAATTATCAATTTGAAAAGGGCACGTTCTACGCCATCGTCGGTAGTTCTGGTGCCGGTAAATCGACCCTGCTGGGGCTGCTAGCAGGATTGGACACGCCAACTGGTGGGCAGATTTTGTTCGACGACGAAGATATCGCCGAGCAGGGATATTCGCATCATCGCAAGCACAATATCTCGCTGGTGTTTCAGAATTATAACCTGATCGACTATCTGACGCCGCTAGAAAACTTGAAATTGGTTAATTCCAAGGCCACCAACGAAACGTTGCACTCCATGGGTCTGGACGACGATCATATTCACCGTAACGTCATGAAACTGTCTGGCGGTCAGCAGCAGCGCGTGGCGATCGGCCGGGCGCTAGTATCCTCCGCACCAATTATCTTGGCGGACGAGCCGACCGGCAACCTGGACGAAACCACCGCCGCCGACATCATCGACATCCTGCGCCACGCCGCCCATGAAAACGACAAATGCGTCATCGTCGTCACTCACAGTAAACAGCTAGCCAAGCAAGCGGATGTGGTGTTGAAGTTGAAGGATAAGAAGCTACGAGCATAGCATCAGGCCTGGTGCGGCCCACGTCACTTACGGTACGTGGAGCGACCGAATCGACTGACGATGATAGAATCATAAAACCCTCATCTCAAGCAAGAGGTGCGCGAGGCAGAAGCTGAAAGCGCACCTTTTTACCTACTAGGTATGATGGCCGTCCACCAGTTCACTCCGAATCCCGAACCATTTGCTACCATTTCCTCCAAGCCGTACTTCACGCTATAATAACCATATGCATTTTTATCAATCATCAAGCGACGAGGCGCTGCGGCGACTGGGCTCCTCGAGTAGTGGCCTGAGCACGGCCGAAGTTCAGCGCCGCCAAAAACGCTACGGCCTCAACATTATCAAAGTCCAATCCGAACCGCTCTGGCGCATCATCCTCGAGCCATTCCTCGATATCTTTATGCTCGTCCTGCTCATCGCCGCCATCATCAGCCTCTGGCACGGCGAGGCAATTGACGCCATCATCATCTTTGTCATCGCCGCCATCTCAGCCGTTATTTTCTACATTCAGCGCTTCTCAACCGACCGCGTGCTGCGCAGCCTGTCCCGCCACGACGCTCAAAAGGTCGATGTTCATCGTGTCAATCGTACCACGCGCGTCGACGCCAGCCAGCTGGTTCCGGGCGATGTCGTCTCGCTGGCTGAGGGCGAGAAAGTCCCCGCCGACATCCGCCTCATCCGTAGCACCAACTTGCGAGTGGACGAGGCACAACTGACCGGCGAATCACTGCCAATCTCCAAACAAACCGACGCGCTCACCAGCAATAAAGAAATGTACGAGCAAACCAACATGCTGTTTCAAGGCTCATTCGTCGTCAGCGGCACCGGCACCGGCGTGGTCGTCGCCACCGGCAATCAGACCGAGTTTGGCAATCTCGCCATGCTCTCAAAGCGCGAATCAACCCAAAGCCCAGTCCAGCGAAAAATCGACACCCTCATCACCAAAGTTATCGCCGCCGTCTCGGCCATCGCCCTCGTCGCCTTTGGACTGAGCTTGCTGCGCGGCATGGATGTACTGGAGAGTCTACGCTTTGTCATGGCCCTAGCGGTGAGCGCCGTGCCGGAGAGCTTGCCGATTGCCATTTCCGTGGTGCTAGTCTTGGGGATGCGGCGGATGGCCGCCAAAAAAGCGCTGGTGCATCAAATGCGCGCCATCGAGACCATCGGCGTCATCACCACCATCGCCACCGACAAGACGGGCACACTGACCAAGAACAAGCTGACCGTTCAGCAAACGTGGACGCCGGACGAGGCGACAGAGAACATCGACCGCATCATCGGGCTGGTGGTCAACCGCGCTCACGCCAAGAGCCACGATCCGCTGGATATCGCCCTCAATGAGTACGCCCGCAAGCAGAGCGCCAGCCCGCGCCACGCGCCAGTTCATGACCTGCCATTCAGTCAAGCCCACGCCATGTCCGCCACCATCTGGCATCACGGCCGGCAGTTTCGCTTGTACGTCAAGGGTGCGCCCGAAGCCATTCTGGCAGCGTGCCGCGTATCGGCCCGCACCAAAAAGCGCGCCCAGCAAATGCTTGATGAGATGACCGCCCACGGCTACCGGGTGATCGGACTGGCGACGGGCGAGCTGGACGAGGCAATTGATAGCTTTGACCAGCTCGGCAAGCTGAGTTTCGCCGGCTTTGTGGCCGTGGCCGACGTGCTGCGACCAGAGGCACCGCGGGCCATCCGGGCCGCTCTAAAAGCGGGTGTGTCGGTGCGGATGATCACCGGCGATCATTTCGAGACGGCCTATCAGATTGGCCGGGAACTTGGCATGGTCGAGAACCGCGATGAGGTGTTTGACTGCCGTGATATGGCTAAATTGTCCGATGAGCAGCTGGACGCTATCGTCACCAAAACCAAAGTCTTCTCCCGCGTCATCCCCGAGCAAAAATACCGCCTGCTGACCATTCTCAAAAAGCACCACATCACCGCCATGACCGGCGACGGCGTCAACGACGTGCCGGCACTGACCAACGCCCATGTCGGCGTGGCCATGGGGTCGGGCTCGCACATCGCCAAAGACGCTGGCGATATCATTCTGCTCAACGATAATTTCAAGACCATCATCGACGCTATGCGCGAGGGCCGCACCATCATCGCCAACATCCGCCGCATGCTGTTTTATCTGCTGTCGACTAACACTGGCGAGCTGATCACCATGCTCGGCGCGCTGCTCATCGGCATCAAGACGCCGCTGGAGCCAGTGCAAATCCTGTGGGTCAATCTGGTGACCGACACCTCGATGGTCATCCCGCTTGGCCTGGAGCCGGGCGAAAAGCAGGCCATGAACCGTCCGCCGGAGCACCCCGACGCACCGATTCTTAGCCGTCAAATGATCTGGCGGATGGTCATTGTCGCTGTCACCATGTCAGTCATGGCACTAGTGGTCTATATCTTTTTCGAAAAGCATTACGGCCACGACTACGCGCAGACATTAGCCTTTATCTCGCTCGTGGTCAGCCAGTGGGCTAACGCCTTCAACGCCCGCTCTGACAGTGAGTCAATCTTCACTCGCCTCAAGGTCATGAACGCCAGTTTTTACGCTGGCATCGGCCTGTCGGTCATGTTACAGCTACTCGTCTTCTTCGGCCCGCTTGGCACAATCCTCCACATCACGCCGATCAACTTCTGGCACGGCGCACTCATCGGTCTCGCCTCGTTCGTCATCCCGATCATCACCTGCGAGATACACAAGTGGTGGGGCAGGAGAAATGACCATGCCTGAGCTCAAACATATCCGAGCCGCCTATCGCGTGTCAGTCAAGGGCCTGATTTATGATAATAATGGAAAGTTGCTATTCGTCCGCGAGAGGAGCGATACGTGGGATTTACCCGGTGGTGGGCTGGAACACGGCGAGGGCATAGCCGAGGCCTTGCGGCGTGAGTGCCGAGAAGAGCTGGGCGCCGAGATAGAAATCACAGACGCAGCGCCAATCATCATCCCAACATGGAGCAAAAAGTTCGACACCCCGGTGCTTATCATCGCCTACCATGTTCGCCTCGCGTCACCACCCACAACTACGATAGATGTCAGCGAGCTGCGGTATATTGGGGTCGATGAGTTAGGGCAGGTTGAACTTGACTCGACATTGTCGGCCATGATCGATCAGTTTTACATATAGGAACGACCCGTGGTAGCCGGCATATAATAATACACGGCATCGATTGAACCAGAAACTGGGGGAGATTTAGAATAATTAGAATAATTACGTGTCTTTACTTGACTCACTTTTACGAGTTTACTCGTAAATGGCTGGGCCGGAGGGATTCGAACCCCCGAATGCCAGGACCAAAACCTGGTGCCTTACCACTTGGCGACGGCCCAATACCAAGGATTAGTGTAGCATAATAATCACGCAATTACCAGCCTTGCGATTGGGTCAAAAACGCGCTACAATCATCATATGCATAAGCAGCATGGCTTTACTATCGTCGAAGTTATTATCATCATCGTGGTCATCGCGATTCTCGCTACCTTGGGTGGCCTCGTGTGGCGCAATACGTACAACACCGCTCGCGACAATGAAACTAAGTCCAATATCTCGATGCTCAAAGAGGCGATCGAGAAATATCGCTCGGATAACGGCGAATACCCGTGGCCGACGGGCGCCTGTGCCATTTATAACACCGCTAATATGAAGATTTGTAATGGTGGTGAGCTCGGCGCGCTCCTCATTCCACGCTATATCAAGCAGCTGCCAAAAGACCACGATGGTCGTGATTATTGGTACTTGGTCGCCACCGACGTCGCTCTCGCCTCCAGCGTTGTGCCAACTCGCTACGCCATAAAAGTACCGCTCTCAGACAGCACAACCTGCCGCACCGGCCGCAATATGCAGAACGGGTGGTTTGGCGGCGTACCAGAATGTAATTTCTAATCTGTTATAATAACTCTTGATGAAGCGACAGAGTTTCGAGACGCTAACACTAGAGAAAATCGTTGGCGGCGGACAAGCCCTAGGAACGCTGGCCGATGGCCGCAAATGTTTCGTATGGGGCGGGCTACCCGGCGAGACCGTCACCGTTCGCATTACTAAAAAGAAATCGCACCTTGTCGAAGCAGTTGTCGAGGAAGTAATCTCGCCAAGCCCCGACCGCATCCAGCCGCGCGATCCGAACAGCTACCTTTCAACCAGCCCGTGGCAAATCATGCCACTAGAAGTTGAACAAACATACAAAGCACAGTTAATCGACGACGCGTTCGCGCTACATGGCGTTGCATTACCGGCGGCGATTGATATTTATTGCGACAATGTCGCATATGGTTATCGCAACAAAGTTGAATTTAGCTGGTACAGTGAAGCTGGGGAGTCTGGTGATACGCTTGACTTGGCATTTTTCTGCCGCGGCAGCAAAGGCAAGATTATCGTCAATGGCACAAGTTTAGCACGCCCAGAAATCAACAACTTGGCGCGTGCGATCCGCGATTTGCTGCGCCATAAACACATCTCGGCTCGCCAGCTCAAGACCTTGCTCGTCCGCTGCGATCAATCGGGAAGTTGCGTATGGCAGCTGTATGTCAAGGATCGCTTGCCTGAGATTATTACCACTGACGAAGCCGCCAAATTACCGGCTCAGGGTGGGGAAGTCATCTACTCTGACTCGCGCTCACCAGCCAGCCGCATCACCGAGCGCTTGGTGTGTTTCGGCAACACCACCCTGACGGACACCATTCTTGGCGTGCCATTTTGCTACGCCTGCGAAGGCTTTTTCCAAGTCAATATCCCGGTTTACGAACAGGCGCTGCGCGACATGAAGGAGTGGATGCCGCGCGATCGACCAGCTCTCGACCTATATGCTGGCGTCGGCACCATCGGTCTGACCATTGGCGGCGACAACGTCACGCTAGTGGAGATCAACACCGACGCTGTCCGTGAAATGCAGCGTAACATCACCGAACTTGGTCGCACTGATGCCCGCGCCGTCCTCGCTCCCAGCGAGCAAGCCCTCGATTATATTACAGGCAAGGAAATCGTCATCGTCGACCCACCGCGCGCCGGCCTCCACCCCGACGTTATTGCGACATTGTTGCAACAGCTGCCGCCGCGCATCCTCTATCTCAGCTGCAATCCCGTCACCCAAGCCCGCGACGTCGCCTTACTCCAGCAAAACTACCGCATCGTCCATCACCGCGGCTACAACTTTTTCCCGCGGACACCGCATAGTGAACACTTAGTCGTTCTTGACAAGAAATAAACTAACTCGACGGCGTAGCAATGACTGGAGCTGAATTCTCAAAAACTTGACATAGTATTGTACTGCTGATATAATCTCAGCACACTAAAATCCATACGAGAGGAGTTATAGCTATGCCAGGAATACCAAAGCCACCTGAGGGAATGCAAAATGGAAGAAAAGACAGTAACATTCCGACCGACTGGGACACCCTTCAGGAAAATCCTGCGGGTATCAAGGAAAAAGTTCAGGAAGACCCAGAAACTCCTACCGAAGTCACCCTCGAGCCTAGCGAACCTGAAATGTATCATGAGCCACTAGAAAAAGCCCCATTACTTGAGCTGGGCGACGACCTTGCTGATACCAGAATGTTTTTCTCTGATGCGGTAGATATAGCCAAATATGCTATCGATAACGACCCAGAAGCACCAGAAGAAGGCCAGCCGGTACTACTTATTTTTGGTGGTGTTTGTGTTCCCGTATATAAGGATTCTGATCCCGAAAAACTAGAGGCAGCTTGGGCGCGAGTTATGCGCGGACACTGTGATCAGCAGATAAAAGTTCCTGATCCGTATAGCGAGCATCCTGTAATGGCAGAGACATATCCACTCGTGATAAAAACTCTGGACGACATATCAGAAGAAGTCCTTGCCGCTGAGGCGCGGAAAGATGAAGTTCGGCGCAACGATGAAGACGATTATGATATTCAGCGGGCAGATACCATTATCAACAGACAAGAAAAATATGAGGAGCTAAAAGGAAAACTCTGGGACGTAGAAATACACCTTGCTGGAGCAGCGGCGGCGCAGCTACCGCCTAATATCTATGGCGACAGAGATAACCCAATACAAGCAGAGCCATTTACGAGTGAGTTTGAGGCAAGAGGAGTTATGTACAGCTCTTACGCATTCCTATTGGCAAAGCTCATAGAAGATCATCTCAACAATAACGAGACTGCAACCGTAGCAGATATTGCCGAAGAGGCCCTAAGAATATTAGATATCAGGGTAAATACCTCAGATCAATGGTTTAATGCAGTAATTGGTTATCTATTGCCAGACTCAGCGTGGGGTTGGAAGCATGGTCAAGAGCTATTGGAATGGCGTGATGAAATACGCAAGCAACAAAGTGGATACCGCTCACCTCTTCCACCTCAAGCCCAGTAACAATTGTACACTTGATATCAAGTATCTCTAGGCTATAATAATCCTAACAAAACGCCGACGCACTTATGTACCTGTCGGCGTTTTAAATATTCTTGAAATACCAACATTCCGACCCGTTCTTATCATGCTGCACCAAGTTACTGTTATCGGAAAACACCGGCTACCATTTTTCTATAAAAAGTTGTTTATGATCATAACAGAGGTAAGAAAAAATATTATACCACATTTTTGACAAAACCCATTGACATTTTATTCTATTAGTGATATATATATCAGCTTTCAGCTCAGAGTTTAATCTAAGGGCGAAAGTCGCCCTTTAGCTTTGAGCTTTTTGTTGAAAGGAAAGCGTCATGTTGACTATCGAGATCGCATCGCCCGAAATTGGGAGGATTAGATTTGATCCTCAGTTGACGGTCCAAGAAAAGCTCTTGGCCCTTAACCCAGAGGACCAAGAGCTCGTTAAGCAGGAGATGGGGCGCCAACTGCAGCGCTTCACACAGCTGCTTACTGTCGCGATCGCGGCAGGAGGAGAAATCGCAGAAGATGTTTTTGCACAGATGGACGTAGCAGTATCCAACTGTGCAAAAATCACCACGGAGAAACTCATCAAGATGCTTCCAGAAGCACAAGAGGGCTAACAGCCCACTGGAAAATAGCTCGCCGTATGCGCTCAATCTGATTGAGACAATGTGATGTTGTCTCTCGGGTTGAATACTCGCATGCAGCTTGAGCTCATTCGGTGGGCTATTTTCATTGGAGATAATCAGGGATTGGAGCTACTCGCCCACTCATTCTGGGCGGTTCGTCTTCATCCGCTCGTCGGCCGCTTCTACCATATCAGCGAACTTCCGACCAGCGCGGCGGGCCAGCCACCACTGAACCAGGGCAACGGGGATGACTACGGCGATGCCCGGCCAGAGCAGGGCAACATTTGGCATAGTAAAGTCAAAGAACTGCCTGAGCGGCTCAATGCCAAAGCTCACCAAGGTAACGAACAGCACGCCCGCCATATACAGCGTCCGCGCCAGGTGCGCCCGCTTGTCGAGGACTACGCCGAGCATCGGCCCGACCAAAAACACCAGATAAATCCCAAAGAATGTCGCTGTTAGGACGGTCATCGTCGCTGCCTCGGCCGCCTGATGTGGATGCAGCGTCACACCTGACCAATAGGTGAACGCCACCGTCAGACCCGTCAGCAATGCGATCGGTGCCACCGCCTGCAGGGTATCGCGCCAGAAATGCGCCGGATTGACCCGGTGGCGCGGACGCGGCGGAAACAGCGTCCACATGATCGTCGGCATGGTCACCAGGAAAATATTGAGGAAGGTGATGTGCCGCGGCGCGTACGGATAATTCAACCCGACCAGCATAGTACTCAGCAGCAGCACCACGCCGTAAATAATCTTGTGAAAGAACAGGGTGGCGATGACTTCGATCGCCTGCATGATCCGATTACCCAGCTTCATGCCGATCGGCAGAGACGTAAACGAATTATTCAATAAAATAATGTCCGCCACCCGCCGCGACGCCGGAGCGCCCGCGTACATCGCCACGCCGAGGTCGGATTTTTTCAGCGCCAGCGCATCGTTGACGCCGTCGCCGACCATGCCGGTGAACTTGCCGGACTGCTTGAAATGAGCAATCAGCCGCTCCTTTTGCTCTGGCAGCACGCGGGCAAAAATCGTGTGTTCATCAGCGGCCTTGTCGAAGGCTTTGTCGCTGAGACCCGCTAGTGCCGAGCCGAGGATGGCCTTATCTGGATTATCAATGCCCGCCTGGCGCGCGATGTGCTGCACGGTGCGCGGATTATCACCAGAAATCACGCGAATGACCACGCCTTGCTCTTGGAGGAACTTGACCGTATCAATCACGCCGTCACGCAGGGAATTACGCAAGATTACCGCGCCAATCGCCCGCCCAGAGCCGTCTGGCAGATCCTTGAGTTTCGTCGTTTCATCGTCAAATTCCGCCAGCATCAGTACCCGTAGGCCGCTGTCCGCCCACTCGTCCAGCTGACGCTGGAGCATGGCGTCAACCGGCGCTAGCTTGGCCACAAACTCCGGCGCACCCATCATCAATGTCCTGGTTTTCCCGTCAATCTTCGCCCGAACGCCTGCCATCTTGCGCGCCGAGGAAAAGGCCATCACCTCGATGATGTCTGCGTGCTTGGGCGGCGTGAGTTCCGCTAGGATCGCTTGCCCGGTGATATTGCCACCGCTGGTTTCATGAGCGATGAGGGCCGCCAGCTCGGCAATAGCTGAGCCCATCGACACACCCGACTCATCGAACGCCACCACTCGCTCCAGCGTCACCTCATCGCTGGTCAGTGTGCCAGTCTTGTCCACTGCCAACAGATTAAGCAGCGCCATCGCCTCGATCGCCGCCAACTTCTGCGGCAACACCTTGGCCTGCGCCAGCCGCAGCGAACCGAACGCCAGCAGCAGGGAACTAGCCAGCAGCAACCCCTCGGGCACCACCGTTACCGCCGCCGAGGTAATGGTCTTCAAGATAATCACCACGTTATCGCCCGACAAATAATACACGGTAAAAATCAGCGCTGCCAACACGATCGCGCCGTATGTCAAGAAGGAAATCGCTCGCCAAATCGCTCGCTGGAGCGGCGTCAGCTCCGGCTTGTAGCGTTTCAGAACTTGGCTGATGGCGCCGGCTTTCGTCTGGTCGCCGACCGCCGTGACCCGCGCCGCGCCTTCGCCCGCCAGCACCGTGGTCGCCGCCAGCACCGTGTCGCCAGCCGCCTTCTCGACCGCCGCCGACTCGCCGGTTAGCATACTTTCATTGAGCTCCAAGCCCTTCGACACCGTCACCGTCGCGTCCGCCGGCAGCTCATCGCCGGCCTGTAGGATAATCTCATCGCCCACCACCAGCGAATCATACGGCACCTCCACCGCCTGGCCATCACGCAGCACCCGCGCCCTGGGCGCACTCATCAGCTCCAGCCGGTGCAACACCCGCTTGGCACGAATTTCCTGAACGATGCCAATCAGCGAATTGACCACAATCACCACCGAGATAAACCAAGCATCGCGGTACTCGCGCACATAAATCAGCGCCCCAGCCAGCAGGAAAATCGCTAGCACAATTGGCGATAGTAAATTTCTCTTGATAATGTCTAGATAATCTCGCATTATATTGCCTCGCTCCTTTTGTAATGTAATCGCGCACCGACACGATAGCCGCCGCGAGCGTCCGGGTCAAATTGGTATATTTCACCGCGCTTAACTTCTGATACGACGACCAGGGCTGGATTATACGGCACCAGCGTTCGATAGTATATCAAGTCATCCGGCGAAGTCACATTCATCCCCGGAAAGACCGCCTGGAACTTCTCGGTCGCCACGTCGTCAAAGTAGTTCGGCTGGTGCTTTGGCGGCACGAACCGCTCTGGCCGCAAGCCCATTCGCCGCACCAACCGCTTGACATCGCCCAGCGTCATGATGGCCCGCGCTGTGATGTAAGCCAACAATTCGCCCGTCGCGTCAAGCACTACCGTCGCCTGCGCCGTGCGGCTGACATCGCTCATCGGTAGCACAACCGACTGGATTTTGACCGTCAGTCCAAACTGATCATCAATCAGCGCCGCGAGCGCCCGTTCATCGTGCATACCTACTATTTTACCATTGTTACCAGCGCTTGTGCCAGCGTGCTACAATTGACTCATGGATTTTCACACTCGCTACGCCACGCTGAACGCCAATCAGCGCCAGGCGGTCGATTATATTCACGGTTCGCTCCTGGTGGTCGCCGGGCCGGGCACAGGCAAGACCGAGCTGCTGAGCATGCGCACCGCCCAGATTTTGCGCCAGACTGACACGCTGCCAGATAGTATTTTGTGCCTGACGTTTACCGAGAGCGGCGCTACCAACATGCGCCAGCGCCTGCGCCAGATCATCGGCGAGGACGCCTACAAAATTGCCATTCACACCTTTCACAGCTTTGGCACGGAGATTATCAATCAGCACCGCCAGTATTTTTTCCGCGGCGCTGATGCCCAGCCAGCAGATGAACTGACGCAGCACCAAATCGTGACGGGGATTCTCGAGGGGCTTGATTGGCGTAATCCGCTGAGCGCTAAAAACAACGGCGAATTCGTCTATACCAGCGAGCTAATCCGAGTCATTTCCGAGTTCAAGCAGAGCGGCCTCACCCCGGCAGAGCTGCGATTAGTGATGGCCGATAATCAGCGCGTCATCGCTGACATTGCCCCTAACATTCAGCAGGTATTTGCTGCCAAAATTTCTAAAAAAACTATCGAATTATTTGCGCCGCTGGCGGAGAAGATTGCCGAGAGAATCGGCGGAGGAAACTCTGTTACAACCGCCAATTTGCCGTCCTCCATCACCCCCTACGCCCAAGTTCTGGCGCTCAGCATCGCTCACGCGGCCCAAGAGGCGATCGACGCCAATTCCACCAAACCGCTGACCGCCTGGAAAAATAAATGGTGCGAAAAGAACGCCGCCGGCGAATTTGTCCTCAAAGATTTCGCCGCCAGCGAGAAATTATCCGCCGCCATTGACGTCTACGAAGCATACGGCAACGTGCTGGCCGAGCGCTCGCTGTTTGACTACGAAGACATGATTTTGTCCGTCATTCAAGCCTGCGAAGCCCACCCAGAACTGCGCGCCAACCTCCAGGAGCAATTTCAATTCATCATGGTCGACGAATTTCAGGACACCAACCTGGCGCAGCTGCGGCTGCTATTCGACCTAACTGGCGATGAGGACAATCCCAACATCATGGCGGTCGGCGACGACGATCAGGCGATTTTCAGTTTTCAGGGCGCGGATGTTGGCAATATCCAGCGCTTCCGCCAGCACTATCACGACCCGAAAATCATCGTGCTGACTGACAATTACCGCTCGGCGGCTGACATCCTGACGGCGGCGCGCGGAGTGATTACCCAGGGGACGGATCGCTTAGAAAACACCATTGACGGCTTGTCAAAGCAATTGACCGCACACGCGTCCGGTAGTGGCACGCGGGTTGAGGTGCAGGAATTTACCTCGGCGAGCGAGGAGCGGGCAGGGGTAGCCCAGCACATTGCCGAGCTGATCAAACGTGGCGAAAACCCAGCGCACATCACCGTCATCGCCCGCCATCACAAAGAACTGATCGAGCTGCTGCCATATCTATACCGCCAGAACCTGACGGTCAATTACGAGCGCCATGACAATATTTTAGAGCAAGACATCATTCAGGCGCTGGACAAGCTGGCGCGGGTCGTCATGGCGATTCATCAGAATAGCCTCGATGTCGCCAACAGCCTGCTGCCAGAGGTCATCGCTCATCCAGCATTCGGCTTTTCGGCGCTGGACATCTGGCGGCTCAGCCTCCACGCTTATAAAAATCGAGAGCTGTGGCTGGAGAGCATGCTGGCGAACAGCACCTTTCAGCCGTTTGGCGAGTGGCTGCTGGAGCGGGCGAAGGATGTGCCGAATCTACCGCTGGAGGAGCAGTTGGACAAGTTGTTGGGGTTGGAAGCCGGAGCTACCCCTATCGACTCCGTACAGCGATTGCAGCCCGAGCGTCCTCAGACGCCCGGCGCGAAAAGAGGAGTCGATAGGGATGGCTCCGGCGCTTACTCCAATGAAGAACCTTCGCTTAATTCTCTCGCCGCCCACTACTTCTCGCCCGATAACCTCGCCCAAAACCCCGACGCCTACCTGACCACGCTCGAGAGCCTGCGCACGCTGCGCCAAAAATTACGCGACCGCACTACCGACGCAACTCCGACGCTGGCAGACTTCCTGGAATTCATCGACCTGCACCGCTCGACCAAAACCCGCCTGACGCATATCCGCCCTCAGGCCAGCGCCCTCGGCGGCGCCATCAACCTGATGACCGCCCACAAATCCAAGGGCCTAGAGTTCCCACACGTCTTCGTCATGGGGGCAATCGACAGCGCGTGGGGCGAGAAAGTCCGCTCGCGCTCACGGCTAATTCGCTATCCCGCCAACCTCCAGCTCCAGCCCGCCGGCACCAGCTACGACGAGCGGCTGCGGCTATTCTTCGTGGCGATGACCCGCGCCAAAACCACCCTGACCATGACCTATTCCCAGACCAACGACGCCGGCAGCGACACCATGATCGCCAGCTTCCTAACCGACCACACACCAACCATTATCCCCGCTGCCAACACGCCCGCGACACAACTGACCGTGGCGCAAACCGACTGGAGCACGCGGCTGAGCGCGCCGATTACCGCGGAGCTCAAGGATGTGCTGGCGCCGACCTTAGAGACTTACAAACTTTCCATTACACATCTCAATAATTTCCTCGACGTCTCGCGTGGCGGACCGCAGAACTTTTTGTTGAATAATCTGCTGCGTTTTCCGTCCGCCAAAAGCCCCGCCGCCAGCTACGGCACCGCCATTCACGCTAGTCTCCAGCAGCTGCACAATCTGCTGCGCGCCGACCACCGCCTGCCGCCTGCCGAGCGCATTCTCCACCATTTCCACACGTCGCTCGAGGCCCAGCACCTGCCGCCCGACGATTTTGCGCTGTATCTGGACAAGGGCACGGCGGCGCTGACGGCGTTTCTGGACGCCAAATCGTCTGATTTTCGTGACACGGAGCTGGCGGAACTCGACTTCGCTCATCAGGGCGTCGTCGTTGACGACGCGCACCTAATCGGCAAGCTGGACGTCGCTGATATTGATAAGAATAATAAAACCATATTCGTGACCGATTACAAGACCGGCAAGCCGTCGCACTCCTGGAAGGGCGCGTCTGACTACGAAAAAATCAAGCTCCACAAATACCGCCAGCAGCTGATGTTTTATCAACTCCTAGTCACGTCATCACGCGATTATGGCAATTTCACCTTCACCGGCGCCCGCCTGCAGTTCGTCGAGCCAGATATGAAAACTGGCGACATCCTCAGCTTGGAAGATACGTTCTCCGAGGAGGAATTAGCTGAATTCGCCCGGCTCATCGGCGTCGTCTGGCGGAAAATTACCGCCCTGGAGCTGCCGGATATTTCTGGGTATTCAGCGGATTATAAGGGGATGGTGCAGTTTGAGGAAGATTTGTTGACAGGGGAACAATAATCCCTCCGCGGGGCATAGCGGGAGTAGGGATATGATACCTCCGCCCAGATTTACTCCCGCCAGAACCTCTGTTGTGCCAAGCTAGGTCACCGAGATTATTGACTTTTTTAGTCTTGTATGATATAAACGTATTTGACTCTTCATTGAAGAGTTGTTGCAGCGAGTGCGCTCGGGCGCCTGTCACTCTGCCTCCGCAGAGTAGCGTCTGGTGGAAAGCGTTTCGCTCGCTGCAACCCACAACACCTCAAAGGAGGTGAGGGAGCATGCCATGGGTAAATACCATGCCTTGTCCAACGTGCCGAGGGACTGGAGCATGCCAGACGTGCAAACCGCGACATACCTGCAAGCGGTGCAGTAACACAAAAAACTGCACCACATGCAAGGGTACCGGTAAGGTAATTAAAAAATAACCTACTGGCGGGGTCACTAAAAGGCCCCGGGGGTGATCCCCCCGCCGAGATCCGTCAAGTCTCGGAAAAACAGATCATAGGGTGTGCCTCGGCAGAGAGAGTATATCTCGCGGGTTCGACTCCCGCCACATCCACTGGGGGTGCGTGCTGCGACTCAGCGTTGAGCCGTAACAGTACGCATGATAGGCTAGTAACCTCCACTCTGGTCTATCACGAAAACAATGGTGTTTTCGCCCCTCGCTCTTCCCGGAAGGGCACCGGGAAGAGCCCCAAGGAGGCTATCTATAGATAGCCTCCACCCCGCCACCAGGTGTATCCGGATGCATCTGGTCGGCGGGGCCCTAAAACATTGGATTCGCGAGTTCACTCGTAGTAGTTTTTCTCAGCGATGAGATCAACTCCGAGCAGAACCGCTTGAGTCCACGACCCCGCGTCAACGATGACGCGGGGATTTCACTTGTTGTGCTATAATTACTGTATGAATCCGACTCAACCAAACCCTACAATACCAGTAACTCCCCAGCCACAGACTCAGCCAACCCCGCCGACATCGATGCCGCAAGCACAAACACAGCCACAGCCGCAAACTACTCAGCCAGGAGCACCGATCAAACAAACTCAGGTTGAGCTTGCTACAGGTATCAACATCTTTAGTGGAACACCCGGACTACTGGAGTGGACTGCTGATAATCGTATTCGCCTCTATACCTCACAGGCAGGTCAGTGGATGCTGGTATTTGATATCGCACCATCGGACATTGGATTTGCAGCATACACCAATGGCGCATTATCGTTATCGCCACGACAAACTCTAGGATTACCACAAAAAAATTACTATATCATAATCGACAAGGGTGCCACCGTATCAAACCTTGCTGAAATGGGTGCCCGACAATTTGGACTCATCGGTGCCGTCGCTAGTGCAACCATCCTACCAAAAGTAGCCAACCGTGAATCAGCAACTGACGCCGGCTGGTGGATACAGACGCTCACAAACTTCGGTGTTATGAAGCCAGGCAATGCCTCAACCATGAAGCGAGGACGAAATTGGTCAATGGTATACATCATTGCAAGTATTATTGGTAGCATTATCCTGATCATCCTGATTATCTTTATAACTATCGGCGTCCTAAATCGCTAACGAGAGGGAAATATTGCATACATTTTGGGACAATCTACCGCAGCCATTTTTCATCTTGGCGCCCATGGAAGCCGTCACTGACGTGGTGTTTCGCCATGTCGTGAAACGGGCGGGCGCCCCCGATGTGTTTTTCACCGAGTTCGCCAACGCAACTGGCTGGGTACACGCTGGTGACAAGGCTATCGCTGGACGGCTGGTCAAGACCGACGACGAGCATCCGCTGGTCGCCCAAATCTGGGGCGGCGAGCCGGGCGACATGGAGCAATTTGCCACTCACTGTGCGAGGCTCGGCTTTGACGGCATCGACATCAACATGGGCTGCCCCGCCAAATCCGCCATCAAAAGCGGGGGAGCGGCACTCATCCGCCGACCCGACGTAGCCATCGCCGCCATTGCCGCCGCCAAAACTGCTGGGCTGCCAGTCAGTGTCAAAACCAGGCTGGGCTACACTCATGTCGATGAATGGCGCGAATGGCTGGCGACTATTTTGCAGCAGGATATCGTCAATCTAACCATCCACCTGCGCACCAAAAAGGAGATGAGCAAAGTCCCGGCGCACTACGAGCTCATCGACGACATCATCGCCCTACGTGATGACATTGCCCCGCAGACGCTCTTGACCATCAACGGCGACATCCGCGACCGCGCCCATGGTCTAGAGCTAGTCCGTCAACATCCCGGTGTCAACGGCATCATGATCGGACGGGGAATTTTCAGCGATCCGTTTTGCTTTGCCTGTACCGGCGCTCGGACATCTCATAAAATAATCCGGGACCCGCTAAAGCCAGCCCAGATTTTTTCTGAGATGCCGCTCGCGCCAGATGCGCCAGCGCAGGAGCGTGGCGCTGGCGATGCTGACTTTGTTGATGGTGTCCGAGAGGCGAGTGGAGCCGCCAGTAAAGAGTACTCCGAGGCGGAGGATAGGTTAGCTGCCCATCGTAAATCCGAACTAATCGCCCTATTACACTACCACCTCGACCTCTTCGACCACTACCAACCAACCCTCGGCCGCCCCTACGAAACCCTCAAACGCTTCTTCAAAATCTACATCCGCGACTTCGACGGCGCCAAAGAGCTGCGCGAGCAGTTGATGCACACCACCAGCACCGATGACGTCCGCAAATTACTGAATAATCGATACAACTGAGTGCTCGTAACCGACCGCAAGGCACATCGTAATCAAACGTACGCCTAAAATGACGCTGTAGACAATCTACTAATGTCGTCGCTTACGCCGATGCAAATCTGCAACCTTGAGCCGCACCATGTGCCGGTCGATGAGCTGTTTGGCTTTCTCGCGCTCGACTTGGTCGCCGGCTTCGTCGCGGGCTTTGATGGCGCGCTCCAGTGCCGCCTGAGTTTCCGCCTCGATGATGTCGTCGCCATGATCCGCTTCGTCCACCAGGATCTGCACCGATGAATAATCGATTTTTACCACGCCGCCGGAGATCGCGAAATACTCCAACTGATTATCGGGGTCCTCTTGGCGCCGGCGCACGGTGATCACGCCGTCCCTCGCCACCGTCACCAGTGGCTCGTGACTCGGCAGCACCGAAATTTCGCCGTCAATCGTCGGGATAGTTACCGAGTAGACCGCCTCATCCAGCTTGACACCACCGAGCGTTACTAGCTTCAAATTCATCAGGCTAATCCTTCTTTGCCTCTGGTTGCTTTGCACTTTCAGCGTCGCGAGCTACTTGATCGGCCAACGTGCCTTGTACCATGTAGAACCAGCTTTCTGGCTTGTCGTCGTATTTACCAGCCAAGATGTCGGCAGCGTCGCGGATGGTGTCCTCTAACTTGACGTATACGCCTGGGTTGCCAGTAAACTTCTCAGCCACGTGGAATGGCTGCGCCAAGAAGCGCTGGATGCGGCGTGCCCGAGCAACAATTTGCTTCTGGTCGTCCGACAATTCTTCCATACCGAGGATGGCGATGATGTCCTGTAGTTCCTTGTACTGCTGCAGCACTCGCTGAACTTCGCGCGCCACGCGGTAGTGTTCCTCACCAACGATTTCTGGATCAAGTGAATTAGAGCTAGAATCCAACACATCAACAGCTGGGTAAATACCAATTTCCGTCAAAGCACGGTTCATCACGATGGTCGCATCCAGGTGGGCGAAGGTCGTGGCCGGCGCTGGGTCGGTCAAGTCGTCGGCTGGCACATACACCGCCTGAACAGAGGTGATCGAACCCTTTTTGGTCGAAGTGATGCGCTCCTGCAAGGCACCCATTTCTTGCTGCAAGTTTGGCTGATAACCCACAGCGCTTGGCAAACGACCCAGCAGCGCCGATACCTCAGCACCAGCCTGAGTGTAGCGGTAAATATTGTCAATAAACAGCAGCACGTCCTTACCTTCGTCGCGGAAGGCTTCAGCCATCGCCAAACCTGACAGTGCCACGCGCAAACGTGCTCCAGGCGGCTCATTCATCTGACCAAACACCAGTGAGGTCTTGTCCAGCACGCCCGCTTCTTCCATCTCATAATACAGGTCATTTCCTTCGCGGGTACGTTCACCAACGCCGGCAAACACCGAGTTACCGGAGTGGAACTTGGCAATGTTGTTGATCAGCTCGGTGATTAGGACGGTTTTACCAACACCAGCGCCGGCGAACAGACCGGCTTTACCACCTTTGGCTAGCGGCGCAATCAGGTCGACGACCTTGATACCCGTTTCCAAAATCTCCGTCTTGTTTGACTGCTCGGAAAGATCTGGAGCAGGGCGGTGAATTGGCGCGGTTTTACCCTTTGGCTGTGGTTTCTCGTCAATCGCTTCACCGACCACATTGAACATGCGCCCCTGGGTCTCGGCGCCCACTGGCACAGAAATCGGCGCACCAGTCGCCACTACATCCGCGCCGCGAGCCAAGCCGTCAGTCGATGACAGCGCAATCGTTCGCACGGTGTGCTCGTCCAGGTGCTGCGCTACTTCCAAAACCAGCGTCTCTTTGCCATTCTTAACATGCAACGCATCATAAATTGCCGGCAATTTAACATCGCGTGGAAACTCCACATCGACCACCACGCCAACGATTTGAATAATTTTTCCTAGTATTTTACTCATCAATTTTTCCTCCTCTTGTCAATAACTTCGCTTACTACATACAACCCTGACAATACTATTGAGACAGGGAGTAAACTCATCGATGCCATACCGGCCACACGCTGGACCATTGTTGGCCTTGTGGGTAGACCATCCATAGACAGACCACCCCACCCCAAGAATGACCCAATAAGGTACATGATGCCGCAAAAAACGATAAAGCTTGCCCAAAACAGTATTGCCATGAAAATCGCTAGCTTCTCGTTTTTGCGGCGTAGTATCTCCCAAACACCATACAGGAAGATTGGCAAGATACATAGTATCGACATCATGATATCTGAACTATTATTGAACTTGAGCGGGGTATTATTGCCGGCTACTACAGCTGCTACCGTGATAACAATGCCGTACAGCACGATAGCTGCTACGATAGCCGCACCGACTCGTACAACGTATTTAGGCTTTATGGTTATCATTGTTTCATCGCCTCCACGCCGCCAGAAATCTCTGCCAGCTCCTGGGTAATCGCACCCTGACGGGCTTTGTTCATCGCCAGCGTCAGGTCGTCCACCAGATCAGAAGCATTGTCAGTCGCATTCTTCATGGCCATCATTCGCATGGAGTGCTCACTGGCGCGGGCATCCAGTAGCGCCTGAAACAGCCGTGCACCCGTCAGACGATAAACCACCGCGTCCAGCACCTCTGGAATGCTCGGCTCGTACTTGGCGTCAGAAATTGTGTTCGACACCTCGCTCGGGTCGATCAATGCTTTGGTACCCGCCGGCAGCAAGCGCGACAGCTCCGCTGTCTGTACCATGCTATTGACAAACCGCGTGTATACCAACGTCACCGCGTCAACCTCACCATTCTCAAACATGCTAATGGCAGTATTCAAAATCGTGTGAAAGGTGAGCCCCGATGGCTGATCTGGCAAATCTTCGTACGTACCGATAATCTTTGTGTCCTTCAGGCGCGAGGCAAACTGCGAAGCTCGGCGGCCGATGGTCAAGGTCAAATTCTCTATACCGCGTTCGTCGTCGCGCTTCAGCAGCTCCAGATATTTTTTCAGAACGTTAGTGTTATACGCACCGGCCAGACCCTTGTCACTGGCGATGACGATGATCAAGCGTTTGGTAATTTTGCGGCGCTTAAACAGTGGGTGATTATCAGTCGCACCCTGGCTGGCCAAGTAGCTCAGCAGTTCCTCGGCCGCCAGTGTATAAGGAGCCGAGGCTTTGTCCGCCTCTTGGGCGCGGCGCATCTTGCTGGCAGCCACCAACTGCATCGCCTTGGTGATCTGCTTGGTCGAGTCCACCGAGCGAATGCGATTTTTCAGCGCACGAGTACTCGGCATGGATTACTCCTCAAAGCCTTTCGCCGCCACTTGGGTTGCCTCGTTAATGACCTGGAGTTGCTCGTCAGTTGGCTTGGCACCCTTGTTTAGCTCGCGCATGGCGTCCTTGGCATTGTTCCAGAGGTATGTTAGCAGGCCGGCCTGCGCTTCCTTAATTTTAGCAACTGGCACATTGTCAAACGCGCCACTAGTCACCGCATGAATACTGACAAATTGCTCCCAAACGCTCATCGGCTGGTATTGCGGCTGTTTGAGCAGTTCAGTCAAGCGCTGACCGCGGTCAATTTGCGCCTTGGTTGCATCATCCAGATCCGAGCCAAATTGCGCGAAACTAGCCAATTCACGGAACTGCGAAAGACCGAGCTTCAAGTTACCGCCGACCGACTTAACTGCCTTAGTCTGAGCGGCACCACCAACACGAGAGACTGATAGACCAGCGGAAATGGCCGGGCGAATACCCTGATAGAACAAGTCAGTCTCGAGGAAAATCTGACCGTCGGTGATGGAAATCACGTTGGTCGGAATGTAAGCCGAGATATCACCAGCCTGCGTCTCGATAATCGGCAGGGCAGTCAGTGAACCAGCGCCCAATTCGTCTGACAACTTAGCTGAACGTTCCAGCAGGCGAGAGTGCAGGTAGAACACATCACCTGGGTAGGCCTCGCGTCCTGGTGGACGGCGTAGCAAGAGCGACATCTGGCGGTAGGCCACCGCGTGCTTGGTCAAATCGTCATAAATCATCAGCGCGTGGCCGCCGTTGTCGCGGAAATATTCACCCATGGCCGTACCAGCATATGGCGCCAGGTACAACAGGGAAGCCGCATCCGACGGGCTAGTCGCCACCACGATGGTTTGCTCCATCACGCCTTCTTCTTTCAGGCGGTCAACCAACCTGGCAATCTTTGATAATTTCTGTCCAATCGCCACATAGACGTTGACCACGCCAGTCTTTTGCCGCGCCTGGTTGATCATGGTGTCGATGGCAATGGCGGTCTTTCCGGTCTGACGGTCACCGATGATCAGCTCACGCTGCCCGCGACCGATTGGGAACATGGCGTCAATTGACATGATACCAGTCATCAGCGGCTCATGCACCGACTTACGGCCCATCACGCCGATGGCTGGGCGTTCAATCAACCCGCGCTGCTTCGTCTTGATGGCTGGTCCGCCATCGAGCGGCCGGCCTAGCGGGTCAACCACCCGGCCGAGCAGCTCCTCGCCAACTGGCACGTCCAGCACCGCACCCTTGCGGCGAACGCTAGCGCCAGCCTTGACTTTTTCTTCGCCGCCAAGGATCACCGCACCAATTTCATCTTCCATCAAGTTCAGAGTAAACGCTTCCACCACGCCGCCATCAGTTTCAATTTCTAACACTTCGCTGTAGCCAGCTTTACTGAGGCCGTGCACCCATGCCACGCCGTCACCAACGCGAATGACCACGCCAGCGTCCTCTAGTCCTTCCGTCGCCTCCAGCTGCGCGATTTTTTCCCGCAGGCTTTTGGCTAGTTCTGTCACATCAATCTTGCTCATTTTTCCTCCTAGATTTTCTTCGCCCGCAAGTCGTTTAGTTTCTTGGCAATTGTCGCGTCCAGCGTTGCGGTTGGCGTCCGTAGCCTGAAACCGCCGATGAGCGCCTGGTCAATTGATTCACGCAGTAACACGTTAACGCTCTGGCCACTACCATCTGTTTCGGGTGCGCGGGCTTCGCTCCGGGCGTCCTTTCTGGATGCTCGGGCTGCAGAGCGACCCTCCACAGATGCCAGCGACTCCATACCCGAGTTAGATGATAGCAGCCGTTTAATTGCATCCTTCGTCGCCGCGTCCAACGCTCTTGCACTTTCAACTGTCGCCACAACCGTGCCACGTTCGGCCAATTCCGCCTCAATATCCTGCACCAACAGATCAACCTCTCGCTCGCGCCGCTCGTGGACGATCAGCGCCGCTAGTTCATCAATCACTGCTGCGTCGCCCGCCAGTAGCCGCTCAGCCGCGTGCTGTGCCAACTTTCGCCGAAGCGTCCGCGCCATGACTAGGCAACCTCCTTGACCGCGGTTGCGATCAGCTTGGCATCGGCTTTAGCATCAACCTTTTCGTTCAAAACCTTGCCCGTTGCCTCAGCCACCAATTCCAGCGTTTCATTGTGCAATGCTTTCTTGGCCTGTTCAACTTCCTTGGCGATTTCCGCCTGCGCCGCACTGACGATAGTCTCGGACTTGGCAGTCGCCTTGGCCGCGGCTTGCTCGACGACTGAAGCCGCCTCCTCACGCGCTGCCGCCACGATATCACTGGCCTCCGCCCGAGCTTTTCGCATCAACTCGTTGGTCATTTTTTCGGCTTTATCAGCATTATCGCGCGCCGACTGCGCTGCCTTTTCGGCTGTGCGCATGTCTTTTTCGCGCTTGTCGAGCATCGCTGCCAGTGGCGGATACACCCACTTGCGTAGAATGACCAGCAAGATCAGAAACGCCACCGTTTGTAACATCAGCAGCTTCCAGTCAATGCCCAGCGAACTGAACAGATCAGCCTTTTCGGCCGCGTGCGCTTCGGCACTCGCAAATTGTGTCAATATGGTCTCCACAATTTACCCCTCAAATTACATAACTTTGCCGACGATAGCCGCCACGAAACCGATGATCGCTAGGGCGTCGATGAACGAAATACCAAGGATCATCATGGTGCGCAGGTCGTTAATTTTCTCTGGGTTGCGGCCAGCCGCGTTCATCGCTGCTGCACCGACGATACCAGCGCCGATCGCTGCCAGTGCAGCTGGGATAGCGTAGGTGAGTGCAAATGCTAATTCTTTCATATAATTTCTCCTTTATTTATAATTATTACTTACCTAGTGTTGCTCACTCTCTTGCACCAGTTTAGGACTATGGACAGGGGAGTGAACAGATTCATCATGCGACTCAGCATGGTCGCCGTGTGGTACGAGACCCAGGGAAATAAAGACGGTCGAAAGCATAAAGAAAATATATGCCTGAATACCGCCGATAAATAGTTCAAACAAATAGAATGGCTGGAGCGCCGCCGGGGAAATAAACTGCGTCAAAAAGGCGATCATGATCAGCAGCACTTCACCAGCCAATACATTACCAAACAACCGGAAGCTCAGCCCCAGCAGGCGCGAAAACTCCGCCACCAACTCCAAAATACCGACAAACGCCATGATCGGATCGCGCAATGGATTGACAAAGTAGCGGCCCATATTACCCTTAAAACCAAGGTATTTGAAGGCATAAATTTGGGCAGCGACAATTGTCACAATAGCGAGGCCAAACGTCATATTCAGATCAGCCACACCGCCACGAAATAGCGGCGTGCCATGACTACCCACGGTAATCGGCCCTACGATCGGTAGCAGCCCCAGCCAATACTGCGCCACCACGAAAAAGAATATAGTGATGCACAGCGGCGCCACTCGACGCGCCCATGTCTGGTCAGGGATGACTTGGCAAACCGTATTGTACAGCCCATCAAATGTCCAGTGTACCAGCCGCGTCGCAAAATTATGCTTTTTCTTGCCCAGCACTGCCGCCCGTGTCCGAAACATCAGCCACACCAAAACGATCAGCCCCAGCGCGCCAAGCATGTGCGAATTAGTAATCGACACGCCCATAATATTCGCTACTTCATCAGCCTTGACCGAAATGTGCGGACCGGCACTGGCAAATAATTGCATCATATATTTTTACGCTCCTTTTTTCGTTTCACGCGTCCCAACTGCTTATTTACCAGCAGGTACGCGCCCAAAAAGCCAAGCACCACACCAGCAAACATCAGCCACGGCTTCAAGCCAAATACGCTATCCAGCCATACACCCAGCAGTGTACAGCCGATGCTCGGTACAAACATCCGCCACGTTGTGTCGCCAATCGTCCCGAGAATAACCCGAGCTGCTGCCACTTCCGTCGCTGTCGTTACACCATTCTCAACACTTGGTCTCTCAGCCATTACTCTGTAACTATAGCAACATGCTATACTCTTGACAAGATGCCACGCCGAAATTATCCTAAAAATCAACCAAAATCAGCCCGGGTATTCGTCAAGCCGACGCTGACAACTACCGATCACGACACTTGCCGGCGCAAGCGCCGCTTTGCCACCAAGCAGATCGCCAGACGGGCCGCCGATACACAGGAACTAGTATCGCCAGGTCTGGAGTTAGCCGTGTATTATTGCCGGGGGTGTGACGGCTGGCACTTAACAAGTCGCGCGTCCCGAGACTAGGGTAAGCATTGCCGGAATGTCGGTACTTATGCTACAATAGAGAAAAGCCATAAGGAGGGAAGTTATGAGCGAAGATAATACCGCCAACCACCAAGACGCTAAAGTCACTGTCTACAGCACCAGCTGGTGCGCATTCTGCCACACCGAGATGGAGTGGTTGAAAAAACTCGGCATTGATTTTGTCGCTAAGGACATCGAGGCTGATCCAAGCGCCAAGGAAGAATTGCTCAGCAAGAACGGTGGCAATTTCCAAGGCGTGCCGGTAACTGATATCTGCGGCGAGGTCATCCTAGGATTCGACCGGCCGAAACTACAGGATGCGCTGAAGAAGAATGGTTTGATGAGCGAATAAAAGAGCATCACCTACAAGAATTCCTATCCTCGCGGTACGTCGTGAGGATAGATTGTTATTGCATCCGCAGTCTTGTCAGTAGACTAATAATCATTTGAGCAGACTCCTCCGTTAGCTCCATGCCAACATCACGGCACGCCTGCTCATGTGCAGCAGTGAATCGCTCGAAATTTATCTGCTCTTTCTCATTAGGGTATCGCACTGAAGTAGTTATACGAAGTGGCCCATGCTGTCTGTGATCAACCGTTTCTAAACCATCTGTATAGATATCACCTTCTGGGGTGATCTGTAAGTTCGGCAGGGTAATACCATCAGATATCCGTTCATTAAAATCAGGTGCATCGAGTAGCATTTGTCGACGCGCAGCAATCGCAAAATTATCATAAAATTGAATGCGCTCATGCGGATCAGGAATAACCCTACCGCTATCCTCATCGACCTTAATGGTCAGGGGATCACCAGAGCACGCCTCAGGGCTATCAATCCTCAGTAAAAAATCATCATCAAGACCTGGCCCATTACTCTCGGTCCCACGCGATATGTGTAGTGCAGTTCGTCTAACCACACCAAAATCTTCATGAAAAACAACCCTACCAAACACTGTGACGAAATGGCTTCTATCGGGAATAACTGAATCATATCTCCTAGTGTGCCACCCGCCATCAGCAATATCACTGCTTGACGGCAATATTGCTAGGAAATTATTAAGTTTACTATTAAATAAAGCCAGCGTCTCTGGAGAGGGTGGCCTCTCATGGCTCTCGCCCGGATCGTTATCCCTACCATTACACGAGATAGCTTCCATCATCGTATAACAATCCTTTCATCAACTCATATAATTTATGATAAGTTATTGTTATAGACTATATCTTTATATAAGTCAATAGATCTATTGCCTCCGTCCTATGTATTTGCGCCGATTTGCACCACCTCACCGCCAATTGCTTGGCGGAAATAATTGTCGTGACTGACATAGAGGATAGCACCAGAATATTTTGCCAGCGCCGTTTCTAACTCCTCAATACTCGGTAAGTCAAGGTGATTGGTCGGCTCATCCAAAATTAATAGCTGCGGGTTATTCGCCAACATGGCAATGATCTGAAAGCGGGCTTTCTGGCCACCCGACAGACGCGCCAGTGGCGTCATTCGATCTGCTTCGGTGAACAGATAATCGGCTAGCAATTGACGAATTTTCGTATCAGAAATCGGCAGGTCGCGGCTAAGATACAATTTCTCAATCGCCGACTCCAGCGGATCCGCCAAATACCGCTCATCAATTTCTTGCTTATACGCACCCACCCGCACCTGCGGATCGAGGAAGAGGTTGCCGGAGTAGAGGATAGGGGCGGTTGCTGGGGTTCGGCTTCCAGTCATCTCCTCCAAGTCGAATGCATCCGGCAACGCCGTCCGCAGAACTATCGACTTATCGGAGAGACTAGAATCCGAACCTCGCCGCCGCCCTAACAACATCCGAATCAGCGTCGTCTTGCCGGCGCCATTACGGCCGCGCAGTTCCATCGCCTCGCCCTCGCGCAAATCAATGTTCACACCCTCAAACAATATCCGCTCGCCAACCCCAACTGCCGCATCCTCAACTCGCACCAACACGTGCTGGCTGCGACTGGCTGCGTCCTTCATCGATAGCCGAATATTGCGCGCCTTGAACTTGCCGTAGCGCTCAGCCGACTTATAATCAAGCTGCCCAGCCGACTCCTTATCAATCCAAAACGTCGGCTTGTCCATCTCTGATAATTCCGCCAGCTCCGCCCGCGCTTCATTTTCCAGCCGCTTGAACTTTTGGATAGTGCCGGGGTTTCGCGACTTTTCCTTTAGCCGCTGATAATCCAGCACCTTTTGTTTGAGGTTGGTCATCCGCTTCTCAACTTGCTCAAAATTATTCATACCCGCCGCCGTCGCCTGAGCATTCTGCTTGAGGTAAGCGTCATAATTACCGCGGTAGCTAACCGCTCGGCCGTCTTTAAGTTCAACGATTCGATCCACCCGGCCCAGCACATCGCGATCGTGCGTGATGATCAGCATGGCCTGGCGCGGTTGCGAACTCATCCAGTCAATAAACTGCTGCTTGGCCACATAATCCATGTGGTTAGTCGGCTCGTCAATCAGCGCCAAATGCGCCCCCGCATGCATAATCTTCACAATCTCCACCAGCCGCTTCTGACCGCCCGACAGGGAACCAAGCGGACGGCCGCCGCACCCGCTCAGCTGAAAATTATTGAGCTCCCGTCTAATCTTCTCCTCAATTTGGTAAAACCCTTTCTGATCAAATCGCTCCAGCGCCTGCGTGTACTCCTCAATCTTACGCATATTATCGCCCATGGTTTCAGGATATTCATCAATGATTTTCTTAAGGGCCGCATATTCTGGCAGCCCCGCCAAGATATAGCTCAGCACCGTCTGATCGCCCAAGCCGTGATGCTCCTGCGCCGTACTGGCCACGGTGATGCCGCGGCGAAAAATCACCTCGCCGGTATAATCAGTATCCGTGCCCGCCAATATACCAAACAGTGTCGATTTGCCGACGCCATTACGGCCGACCACGCCGACCTTCTCGCCGTCATCCACGCTAAACTTGACGTCGCGCATCAACGTCTTGTCGCCAAAACTCTTCTCGGTGATGTGAATATCGGCTATCATGCTTGGGATATTGTAGCATATTACCCCTACGACCGAGGTGATGAACCGTTCTTGAATTGATAGAGTCGCATCTGGCACAAACGCAAATATGGTATGATACTGTTATGGGTATACACGACAAACTGCCAACAAACGCAGCAAAAACGCCGGAAACGATAGAAACTAGCATAAAAGGATATGAGTCGCGCCTCGATGATATCTTTACTAAAGCCCAGGACGTACTAGATAATCCAGAAATGTGTGAATCCCGAAAAATTACAATAAACAATCTAAAGCGCATGACAGCTCTCATCCTGTACGCCAGACACCGTATCCCAACGGATGAAATTACCAAGAATATGAACGAGGCAATCGAGGGCTTCTTTTGTGATCGTGACACTGACGGCAAATTAATTGAGGGTACGCTCAACAACACGATGCTGCAACTGATTGTTGATATACATGAGGCCAAAGACAGGACCAAGAGAAAGAATCGACATTGGAAAGATCAGTGGTCAAATGGCATCAAGCAACTAGGAATGGTAGCCGCCGTGCGAGTCAGCGCTCTGACGGATGAACCACCTTTGACGGTTGATGATCACTAAATATTCGGTAGACACGTGTACGCCAATTACATAATACCCGATGCTTTCAGCTACAAAGTGCAGCATACGGCATGCCTCGATACATACGTTGTTATTGCTTTTTAAATTATTTTATGTTATAGTTAAAAACTATGGAAACCATGAGTAAAAACCGCCCAGCACGCATGCAGGAGATCCCTCGTCTCACTGACGACATGGGGCAAACACACCCAACAATTAACGCCATACGAGATAAGTGTAAAGAGGTCGACAAGAGAGACGACCCTAATTACGTCTTGAGTTTTGCCGATAGTCTCAATGTTATTGGCTACGTTGCCAAAGTGGCAGCAACTGGCGACCGTGAGGCGGCACAAAACGCTCTTGTAGAGTTCAATGTGGCTACCGGCAAATATAGCAAGGAGTTGTACAATGATATCCAGGATATCGCCACATCTGTATTTACCTATATTGCTGCAGTTAGAGGACGGCTCCCCAAAGAGAAACTGGACAGCAACCTTGAGTATCTACTAACAACACTGGACGACTACTCCAAGATACTCGAGTACAACGACAGCGTCAAAGAGCAATTTAAAGAATTTTCTGCAGTAGAAGCAGAAATGGAAAAACGCCGTAGTAAGCTAACGAGGTCACTCGCAGAAAGAACTAAGCTGTTATCAAAAGTAAACGGCGTTGAGGATGAATCAACTAAGTTAGCTAGCTAGCGCTAATATCAAATCGAAATTTATTGGTATAAAATTATGAGTGCAGAGACGACACCACAAGCATCGCCAGAAGAAACTGATAAAATACACCTCCCAGCCAGCGGCACTAGCGTTGGTGCACCGTCTGAGCACGAACTTGATATAGTTGCTCCGGACGAAATTGAGAAGATTAACGCTCCGGACAAGCTCAACCGGATTAGGCAGCAAATTCTAAGCCCTCCAGACCCTGAGCAGGAAATGCTACACCCCGCTTACGCAGAGATTGTCATTGAAGCCATCCAAAGCACCCTCGAAAGCGAGCTAGCTGGACTACGAGGCGATGCGGCATCAAAACATCGCCTTGCACATCAAGCATTGTTAGACGAAGCAGGACTTCCATCTCCCCTTCCACTTATTCTTACATTAGACAAGTCAGGGTTACTTCGTCAATTATATAACGAGGCTCTGGCTCGTATTTACAGCATATGTGATGATAATGAATTAGATATGCCACAAAAGCTAGCAGCCCTGGGAGAACTCGCAGACTCCATGAATAAGTTACAGAATAGTATGATGATTCTAGCAAAAGAGGAAATTGCAGCGCCAGAAGATCCCAATGAAAGACTTTTCTCGCCTCTAGATTAGATGCAACAGAACGCGACCCAGACAGACCAACCCTCTTCTAGCTAAGGCTCCGGCCTACATGCTACAATAATCACGTGACCAAGTCCACCAAGACCAAAAAGCCATCCACTCAAGCCGTCGTAAATCGCCGAGCACGATTTGACTATGAGTTGGGCGAGGAGGTTGTGGCCGGGCTAGTGCTGACGGGCATAGAAGTGCGCGCTGCCAGGGAAGGGCACGTGCAGCTCAAAGGCGCATTCGTTAGTCTGCGCGGCGGTGAGCTGTGGCTGAATAATGCGAGCTTTTCGCTGCGACTGAACGTTCGCGGCCAGGCAAATACTCGTAGCATCGATACCTCGGCGCGGAAATTATTAGTCAGCAAGCGCCAGTTAGCGCGCTTTACTGAGGCAAAAAAGCAGGGCATGACCATCGTGCCGACCAAATTATTGACTAGCGGCAAATTTATTAAGGTGGTCATCGCCCTCGCCAAGGGTAAAAAAACCTACGACAAGCGCGAGACCATCAAGCGGCGCGATCAAGATCGCGAGACGCGGCGGCAGCTTTCTGGGCGATAACCCGACGGTATAATTTCTCTAATTTGCGAACCTGGCGGCGCTCGGTGAACGTGGCCGCTAATTTTTTGCTCTCAGCGCCAAACCTCGCTCGGCGAGCCGGCGAACGGAGCAGTGTGATGATGGCGTCCGCCATACTCTTGGGCCGATTTTTTACGAAGATACCGTTCACGCCGTCACGTACTACTTCGGATACTTGTGTGTCAATGATGATAATTGGTTTGCGGGCATGCGCCGCTTCGTGTAGTACCCATCCTTGCGTATCCTTGAGCGACGGGAAGCAAAACACATCCAGCGCCTGATACGCTACGCCTAATTCCTCGCGCGGCAAGGCACCGGTAAAGATGATTCGATCAGCGTACTTGCTCTCGGCCGCCATCGCCTCGAGTTTTTTGCGGTACTCGAAATCACCAACGAACAGCAATTTGGACTTAGGGCGAGCCTTGGCAACATACTTGTCAAAGGCCTGGATCAGAATCGGTAAGTTTTTCTCTTCGCCCAACCGCCCGATGAAACCAAACACTTCATCAGACGCTCTGAGGCCCCATTGCGCCCGAAAGGCCTTGAGCTGAGCCGCCGACGGCCGCGGCAGAGCATTGACACCATTTGGCAGCAATGTCAAATCATACAGATGGTCATCGTCCTGCCAGCCACTGAGTTGGGCAACGCTTTTGCGACTGAGGGCGATGACGGCGTCGGCTTTGCTGTAGAGAATGCTGATGGTGCGCTCGATGATTGTCTGATTCCATTTGGTGATACTGCGCGGCCGGTATAGCTTGACTAGCTCAAATAAATCACGGCCCCTCAGTTTAATCGACAGTGGCAGCACCACGCCAGCCAGCGTCAAAATCCCCGGCAGCACCGCCGGATAATGCTCGGCAAATTCGTACATGTCAGTACAGTGCTGGATGACGAGGGGAATCTGTTGCTTGTGCGCCGCACTGACGCCAACCAGCCCGATTTGCGACGGCGTAAAGATGTGCACAATGTCCAGCTCCAGCTCTTTGATGCGGCGCTGCACCACTGGCGGGAAGAACACCGACGTGTCGTAATCATCAAAAAACGCACCCTTGATCGACGGAAAGCGGATGATGCGCGAATCCGGATCTTCGTTAAGCAGCTCGGCTTGCTTGGCGGGATTTATCGACTTGGCGGGGCAGAATACGTAGACTTCGTGGCCCAGCGCCTCTAGTTCGCGCTTGAGTGATTCGACCACAAAAACGATGCCGTTAATTGACGGCCGATAGGTATCGGTGAATAAACCTACACGCATACAATTCTGTTATTATACCACGAAATGGTATAATGGGGTAAGTTATGAGGAGACAGCAGCGACTGCGGATCGCATTGGTGACTGACGATTTTTATCCAGCATCCGGCGGTATCGGACGATCAATCCAGACGCAAATTAGTGAATTGATCAGCCTAGGGCACGAGGTGACCCTGCTCGCACCGCGGCATTTTTTGGAGCGGCCAACTGGCTGCAAAACCGTCGTTGTGCCTTCATTCTATATCCCCGGCACGCCCTCGCACATGTGTGTTCTCAAGTGCGGCCGGCGCAGCGCACGGCGTATCTGCCGCCAGCACCGCTTTGATATCATCCACAGCCAGACAGAGCGGGGCGGCCTGATGTTGGCAGCGCGCATCGCCAAAGAGCAGAGTATTCCACACATTCACACCTTTCACGCCAATCTCGCCGGCACTCACACATCGCAGCCGTTCGGTGCCTTTTGGGGGTCAATGGCCTATCTGTTTTTGATCAATCCAATGATTTCGATGATCGCCGACAAACGACTTGATCAGCCAGTATTCTTTGCGCCAAAAAGCCCCGACGCAACGGGAATCTTGGCCCGGTTTGACTGGCATACCATGGCGACCGTCGCTTCACGCGTTGATGCGTTCACCGCACCGGCTGACTTTATGACCCAGCGGATCAGCGACTGCGCATCATGGCTGGATGAGCGCTCACACATCGTACCGACCGGTGTTAATCCCAAGCTCAGCCACGCCATCGCCCATACAGAGCGCCACCGCACTGACCGCACCATCCGCTTTTTGAGCGTCTGCCGCCTAGCGCCCGAAAAGCGCGTCGATGCCATTATCCGTGCCTTTATCCAGGCCGACCTGCCAAACGCCGAGCTCCACATCATCGGTGACGGCAAGCAGCTCAAGCTCCGACTGCTCGCCGAAAAACACCAGGGCATTATCTTTCACGGGCACGTCTCGTGCGTCAAGCAGATGGCCGAGGCGTTCGTCAACGCCGACGTCTTTGTCCTGGCGTCGCACGGCTTTGACACCCAAGCCATGACCATTGGCGAGGCAGTGACTGCAGGACTGCCGATCATTTACTGCGACCCGCGGCTAACCGTCGGCACGACGAAGGATAACAGTATCCTAGCCCGTGACCCGTCAGTCGAGCAGCTGGCGGCCGCGATGCGTCAAATGGCCGACGATACACGACGCCGCCAGATGGCCCGCGCCTCGTCTCGCCTAGCCCCCGAGCTTAGCCCGGAACACATGGCTCACAAATATCTAACAATTTACCGCGACTTGATAAAGCATACGGTATAATGGGTTTATGCGATTATTTTCTTGGAATGTTAATGGTATCCGCGCCGTCATCAACAAGGGTGAATTTGCCCGTTTCCTGCAAACCTACGATCCAGACATTATATGCTTGCAGGAAACCAAGGCCGCCCGCGACCAGGTAGAAATTGATCTGCCGGAGTATCACGAGCATTTCTATTCAGCCGCCAAAAAGGGCTATTCTGGCACGGCAATTTTCTCGAAAGTCCGGCCGCTACATTGGCGTGATGGGCTACCAACAAGCATCATCAAGTGGTTCAATGTGACCGGCGATCAATACGGCAACCCAGCGGACGAGGGGCGCATCATCACTGCCGAGTTTGATAATTTTTGGGTGGTGACGTGCTACACGCCAAATTCGAAAGGGGACTTGAGCCGGCTAAATTTACGCCACAAGCAGTGGGATCCAGCAGTGCTGGCGTATCTGGAGGGGCTGGAGCAAGTGAAACCGGTTCTGTACTGCGGCGATATGAACGTGGCGCATCAAGAAATTGACCTGGCAAATCCAAAATCTAATGTTGGCAAGCATGGATTTACCGACGAGGAGCGCGAGGGCTTTCAGAATTATCTGGACGCTGGATTTATCGACACATTCCGGACGGCTTTTCCTGACAAGACCGAGGCTTACACCTGGTGGACACACTGGGCCAATGCCCGGGCGCGCAACGTCGGCTGGCGGATCGACTATTGGCTGGCATCACGCGAAATCGCCGGGCGTGTCAAAAATCCTGAGATCCACGCCGAACAAATGGGCAGCGATCACTGCCCGGTAAGCATTGAGGTTACGATATGAAAATTACCAAACACTCACAGAAACGCACATTATTCATCAGTCTCAGCGCCGTACTGGTCATCGCCGGGAGCGCTGTGGCAACGTATTTCGCTCTCCGTCATTTCAACCCGCCGCGTACCACCGCTCAGCAGCCGATTAATACAAAGCAGCCCGATCCCGTACCAACACCCAAGAAAAAAGCTCCCGACAGCCCGAAGCCTCCGGCGCCAGCTGCACCGATTACGATTAATCTACCGAGCGCTACGCCGATCCCCGTCCGCATTGTCAACAACGCCAATGATGCTGATCTCTGGAAAATTGCCAACAAATCCCGGGCCTTCGCTAATCCTCGCTACCAGCCAAGCGACCTCCGCATCGTCAGCGTACCGACATTGCCCGGCCGCGGCCAGGACGAGCGCTCGCTCCGCGCCGTTCTCATGCCTGATCTCGAAAGGTTAGTCGCCGCTGCCCGCGCCGCTAGTGTTACGCTCCGCGTCGGCTCAGGCTACCGCAGCTACGCTACCCAAGCCTCACTCTTCGCCAGCTACGCCCGCCGACACGGCGAGGCCGAAGCCAGCCGCTTTAGCTCGCGCCCCGGACACAGCGAGCATCAATCAGGCCTGGCGGTTGACTTTGCTGGCGCCGACCAAACCTGTTGGGTTGATGATTGTTTCGAACAAACCGCCGCCGGCAAATGGCTGGCTGCCCACGCCCATGAATACGGCTTTACTCTGCGCTATCCGAAGGGCAAGGAGCCGATCACCGGCTATCAGTACGAGCCGTGGCATTTTCGCTATGTCGGGCGGGAACTTGCGGGCGCCCTGCATCAGTCGGGCTTGACGATGGAGGAGGCTTGGTCGTATATTGAAAAGGCAATGACTGAACTCAAGCAGCGAGGGACACAATAGATGAAGCACGGGGTGGGGCGCGCGGTCGTGGCCATGGTTTTGGCGGCATGGACGACGCTGACGCTGCTGATGATCAATGGTGGCACACAGCTCGTCAATCAGACATCGGCATCAGTCGCTAATTCGCCACTGTATAATTTTCAGCCAGTCACCATCCGCCTTGACCGCACCAATCGCGATCTGACCTTTCCGTCGTGGAAATATTTACAAACTGGTAAAATATGGTCCTATGTCTCGGGCAAGCAGGGTATCGACCCAGCCTTTGAGCCGCCGCTGACTGATATCACTGATGGCGCACCAGCGTGGATAGACGATAAGCGCGTGCAGCCGATGGTCAAAGAACCGCTAGAACAACTACGCCAAGCCGCGGCCAATGCCAAGCTACCGATCCTCGTCTCTAGCGCCTACCGCTCCGGCACTGCCCAAGCCAAAATCCGCACTGAAACCACTGCCAAAAATGGCGCTGCGCACACCGAAGAATACGTCGCCAAACCCGGCCACAGCGAGCATCAGCTCGGCCTGGCGGTTGACTTGACCAGCTTTTCCGAGAAATGCAAGGCCCGCTTTAGCGACTGCGCGCTTGATCCAAAAACCGCCAGCTGGCTGGCCACTCACGCCCATGAATACGGCTTTATTTTACGCTATCCGAAGGGTAAGGAAAAAATTACCGGTATCGCTAACGAGGCCTGGCACTTTCGCTACGTCGGCAAAGATCTGGCTGCGCTCATCCACGAATCAGGGCTAACCTTTGACGAGGTATACCAAAACATGGTCAAATTACGCAATAAATCATCAGTTGCTAAGTCACCTACCTCATGATGTAGTAACTATTGCGAGAAAGCTAAAAATACGAGATAATCAAGCGATGAAGCAGCAGAAATTCGCAGTTTTTGATATCGATGGTACGCTCATTCGTGGCGGGCTGTACCGACAGTTGGTGCTCGGGCTGATTGATGCTGGCGCCATCCCCGAGGTCCACGCGTCGATCATCCAGCAGAAATTACTCAGCTGGAAACGGCGAGAATCAAAAGACGCCTATGATGAGTACGAGCTGAGTTTGGTCAATGCCATCTTTCGTTCGCTTGCTGACATCCCAACCGCGGTATTTGACGAGGTGGCGAGTAACATCGTCACAGAGGAGCTCGACCATGTTTACACGTACACGCGACATCGCCTGCGCGAGCTAAAGCAAGCGGGCTACTTCCTGATCGCTATCTCTGGCTCCCAGCAAGAGTTAGTCGAACCATTTGCTAAAAAATACGACTTCGACGCCTGGGCGGCTCAGGTGTATGAACGGCGCGGCGACACGTTTACTGGCACAATTACCGCCAAAACATACACCAATAAAGATAAATTCCTCCAGGAAATCATCGACAAGTACGGGCTGACGCTTGCTGGCAGTTATGCCTTTGGCGACAGCGAGGGCGACCGGCATATTCTGGCGATGGTCGAACATCCCGTCGTGTTTAATCCGACAGAAAAGCTGCTTGAAATTGCCAAAACCAACGGCTGGCCAATTGTCCTGGAGCGTAAAAGCGTAGTGTTTGAACTCGAGAAAGGCGAAGGTGGATACCTTTTGGCGCAAGCAGGAAAAATCTAAACCGCTGTTTCCCGACGTTGAATGGAACCGGCCAGAGCGCCGCGACCAGGCCGGGCGGCTAGGGATCGTTGGCGGCAACAAGCTCGGCTTTGCGGCGGTGGCGACCAGCTACCAGTCAGCACGTGACGCCGGGGCAGGCGACGTACGAGTCTTGCTACCCGACACACTGCGCCGTACCGTGCCAGCGGCGATGACCGACGTCCTGTTTGCGCCAACCAATCCGTCCGGTGGCCTCAGCGGCGCGGCGGCAGGCGAATTGGCCGCACTCGGCGAGTGGGCTAACGTCATGCTGCTAATCGGCGACGCTGGCAAAAATAGCGAAACGGCCGCGCTGTACGAGCAATTTGTGCGCCAGTACCACCGGCCAGTCGTACTAAGCCGCGACGCCATCGACCTGGTGCAAAACAGCTTTCCCGCCATCCTTGATAATCCCCACGTCGTCTTTGTCGCCTCGTTCGCCCAAGTGCAAAAACTCTTTCGCAGCGTCTACTATCCAAAAATCCTGACATTTAGCATGCAGCTGGCGCAGTTCGTCGAGGCGCTGCACAAATTCACCATCACCTATCCAGTCACATTGGCAGTTTTTCATGCTGATCAATTAGTCATCGCACGGGGCGGAGAAGTCATCACCCAAGCCTGGGCCGAGCCGATGCAGCTTTGGCGCGGACAAACTGCCGCGCACGCCGCCAGCTACCTCTTGTGGTCACCGGAGGCGCCATTGGCCGCCATCAGCACTAGTGTTGCGACATCTTGACAAATTATAAATAAAATGTATAATAAAAATAATTATGGCCCGAAATTGCTTAGTGTATCATCCCGTTCTGGAGGCTCCTCTGTCGGATCCAAATTTTGCCCAAGATTTTACCGGACCAAATAGCAATGTAATACCAACACGCTCCGAAGAATATCACCTTACTATTCTAGGCGCGAGAGAATACCCAGATACCCCGCTCTCATCGAGGCTGTGCATCTGTCTGCCAAAACGATCAAAAGAGGGTCTCAAACTCAGCGTAGCTGGCGCTCGTATATTAGGAGGACGTGCACTTGTCCTCGTACTCAACGACCCGGGTTTACTGCAAGAAGAAAGATGGCGCATTGATGGAGCGTTTATAAGAGCAGGGGCCGTTCTTTCTCGCCATGGAAAACTTAAACCACACATTACTATTGCTAATATTTCCAGTGGGGTTAGTCAACGACAGGTAGTCCGCCGGACAGAAAGTATGCTACCGACAGACCCAACTGTCATCATTGGCGGCATCACCCAGAACAGCCTCTCAGGCAAAACGTTTGACGAAGAACCCATTATCAAGTTTATTTTTAGTGATAAAGGCTGCTCTACTCCACGGACTACCGACCAGATATCTCCGCCGCCACGACAAGACCAGCGAAAGAGAAGGCATAGCCGCCGCCATTCTCATCGTTAGCACTACCTCATTCTGAAGTATTGCCATCAATAAAATTCCCGCTACGAAAACGGGAACAAGGTTAAATGAATTGTGAGGCGACCTCTGGTACCGCGGGCCGGACTTGAACCGGCACGAGCTAATGCTCACCAGATTTTGAGTCTAGCGCGTCTACCAATTCCGCCACCGCGGCACAAGAGAACGCCCCAAGTTATCCGGGGGCAATTATACCACAGCTGCCGCCACATCAGCAATAGCCCGGATGCTTTATCTTTCTAGCATTTTCCCGTATAATAAGAGGTGATGAATCCACATGACGATCAGCTTGGCAGGCGAGTGGGAGCGCCAATCTCGAGTCAACCTCGTCCGATTACGCCACCACCTCGTGATTATTCCGGCTCGCAAGCTGCTGCCGCTAATGTTATTCGTGATCAAATTAATGCTATTTACGGTGGTCGCAGCACCGAGTCCACACCACATACCACGCCAGTGGTTCAGCCGCGCCCTATAGAGCAGCCACATCCAGAACCAACCGAGCGCACCACCGTCACACCACCACCGCGCACGCCGAGCCCGCATGCCCTGAACACCACGCCACCGACCACACAGCCGGCCCAACCAGCCGCAGCGCCAACTCCCGCTCGGCCAACCGCTGAACAGCCACTTCAACCTCAACCAGCGGGTGGGTCAACAGACAAACCCGCTGCCACGCTACCAAATACACAGCCGCAGCCAGTCACTCAGGCAAAGCCTCCTGCTCATCAGCCGCAAATTACCGCTGATCAGTGGAAGCAGTACCACAGCTCGTGGCAAAAATATTATCAGATGTACTACGAGCGCTATTATGCCTCGCACCTCGACCAAAAGCAGCAGGAATTTGACCGACTGGTCCAGTCTGCTCGTGATGCTAATACTCAAGCCCCGACCGACACAACTAATTACACTCCAGCACAAATCGCAGTTAAAAAGCTTCGCGCTCGGATTCAAAATACCGTCAAGACTGGAGTCCGGAAGGTTACTAAATCACGCCACTTTATCCCGATAGCCGCTGGCATCATTGTATTATTAGTGTCTGTCTTTTTACAATACAACCGTGTCGTGTTTGGTATGGCTGCCGCATATACCACCCCAGGCAATGTCGATCCACAAAATATCATCGTTAATCCCTCAAGCGACGCCGCTGTCGGCCCTGAATCACGGTTAATCATTCCCAAGCTCAACGTTGACGTACCAATTATTTACGGCGTTAATGCGGCCGACCACAACGCTCAGATGAAGGCGATGGAGAAGGGCGCTGCACATTTCTCGATCGCTGGTGCCAACGCCGTACCTGGCCAGATTGGTAATGCCGTGTTCTCGGCACACTCTTCTAACGACGCCTTTGCGCCTGGTGATTATAAGTTCGTCTTTGCCCAGAATGAAAAGCTCGTCAAAGACGACATCATGTATATGCATTACCAGGGCAAGCGCTACACTTACGCCGTCACCAAAAAAGAAGTCGTTATGCCAAATGAGGTCAGCCGTGTTCAAATCCAGACCGACAAGCCGATGCTCACCCTGATCAGCTGCGTACCACTCGGCACCGCCGAAAAGCGCTTGCTAGTCTTTGCCGAACAGATTAGCCCTGATCCATCGGGCGCCACTAAATCAACCGAGCCAGTCAGCACCCAGTCAGCCGCCATCCCTGGCAAGCCGTCGCCAACATTGCTCGAACGATTATTCGGCGCCAAAGACTAGAGCGAGAATAGCAATAAGAGAGTTAGCCTGGTGTACTTAGCGCTTGATCGTCATGCGCAGTCGCGACATCGTTACCGTGCCGTTGTCGGCTCGGCGGAACGCATACAACCAGTCACCGTCGTGCGACAGTGACACATCAAACCCTTCGCTAGCCTTGAGCATCGTCGACTGATTAGCACCATCGAATTCGCGCATCACTACCTTGCCACCCTCAACACTCCACACGTGATAATCATCCAGCCAGTCAAGCACCGTTCCCGTCGGCAGCGCCGTATCGTGCGACACCGATTGCCGCTCAATGTCATAGCTCATAAAGCCAGCCCCCGTTCGCATCAAGACGAACCGCCCGGTACCACTCAGATCAAGTTCAGTCAGTTGCTCGCCGACGGTGATCGACTTGACGCGGCTCAGTAGCTTTGATGCCGACGAGCTCGACCTGTCTAGCGCCGCACCCATGTGTAGCGTCACCGTCGAGCCAACGCCGACCACCAGCACGTCTTTATTATCATAGCGCGAAAACTTGATCATCAACGGCGTCGAAGCCTCCGCCTCAGTCTGTCGCCGCACGACCACTGGCTCAGTCCAATCCTTGCGCCAAATGCCCGCCAGCTGTAGCTTGCTCGTGCCATTCGTTCCAATGTAGGTGATATAATCCGTGCCGTACACCGAGAACGACTGTACATGACTGATCAGCGGCGCAGAAATCGTCGCGGCGTTGAGGTCCGCTCGCCGTAGTTCGCCACTCGACTGCAGTACATACAGTTCGTTGCCGCTCTCACCGAGAAAGCGCACTTCTCGTAGCTCCAGCCCGATCACTTTCGCGATATCAACCACTGTTTTGTTCTCGCGGTCAATCTTCAGCCACTGGACTTTTTCGCCTTGGCCTTCGACCACGTAGGTGTGCTTGAGAATGGCGTAGCGATTGCCCGAATCCCACTCAACAATCTTAAACCCGTGCGCTGTTGACTGGCCGCTATAACCCGCCACCACCGAGGTGTCTAATGTTACCTCGTTAAACTTTGGCTTATCCGAATCACGCAAATCGCCCCAAACGATCTTTGGCGCATCGGTCGCTTGCATCACGCCCAACATGAACCGCCAATTTGGCGAAAATCGTACCGAGGCCAGCGACGAAAATTCCTTGACCGAACTCACCACTCGTTCACTCGGCACCAGCCGCGCGTACGATAGCCAGGTCAGTGTCCCGGCCTTGACCTCGACAACCTTGCGCCACTCGTCATAGCCATCCAGTCGCATAGAAAATTGATGCTGCCCCTCAGGAAGCATGCCCTTGATATGCGTCTTGCCAAGCTCCGTACCGTCAATAAACACCTGTGCGCCTTGCGGCCGCGAATCATACTGCACCAGCGCCCGCTGCTCGACCGTCTGCGTCTTGAGATCCAGCTGATAGCCAAGGGTATGAAAAATCAAAATAAACGCCAGCGTACACACTGCCAGCACCATAATTGTGTAGACCAGCGTCCTGCGAGCAAGCTCTAGGCCGCGCTTTTGCTTTCGATACATAATGAGAGATTATACCACATTTTGCCCCTTGCAAAAAGCATGTCCTCTTTGTACAATACAATGTAAGCATTAGGAATACGAGGGGTTCATGAACAAACAAATCATCCATAAAACCGTCCATAAAACTGCCGGTCAAAAGTCAACGACGCTCAGTCGCCGCCACGTTGCTGCGCCATCACACGCCAAGCGTCGCCTAGCCAGTCGCCCCGACGTCACGCGCGACACTTCCGTCCCTATCAGTATTCATGTCAATAAATTCGCGCCAAGCACGCCGACCGTCCCGCCGCAACCAACCAAGCGCGACCGTCCAGCCGAACCACACCCGACCGTCGTGCGCGCCCAAGCTCGTGCTGCCGAGCAACCACAGGCCAGCCGGACTGCGAGCCGCCGCAGGCCAGCTACGGCGCCTCATCACTCGACTCGTATCGTCCAGCTAAACCAAACTCCAGCCAAGCAGCATCCGGCAACCCTCGCGCCCAAGCCGGCCGCCGTTCTCAAAAACGAGGCCATCACCGAAGCCCTACAGCGTGCAGCTACTCCGCAAAAAGCGCCGCGCCGCGCCAAAAAACCAAAGAGCCGCATGGGTCGCTGGCTGCAAGTGGCCTCTGTCGGCTTGGCTATCATGCTGATCGGTGGCTATTTTACCTACCTTGGCATGCCTAATATCTCCACCCGCATTGCCGCCATGCAATCTGGTATCAACGCCAAATATCCAGGCTACCGCCCAAGTGGCTATGCCCTCAGCGGCCCGATCACCTTCAAGAGCGGGGAAGTCCGCATGAAATTCGCCTACGCTGACGGCGGCCAATCCTACACCATCACTCAGCAAAAAAGCTCGCTCAATTCCGCCGCCCTCAAGGAAACCCTGACGGCTGATGGCGGTGACGTCCAGACCACCACTGCGGATGGCCTGACTATTTACAGCACCGACCGAACCGCCAGCTGGATTAATGGCGGCGTCCTCTATCAGATCACCCTCGGTGGGGCACTATCAAACGAGCAGGTCACGAAAATCGCCACTAGTTTATAATCACCCCCGCAAGCACCGCAGGCACCCCTCACGTTTACCAGCACTGCGGCCTCATGCTATAATCACCCCATGACTACACGCACTCGTTTCGCACCCTCGCCAACAGGGTTTTTGCATGTTGGCGGCACTCGCACGGCATTATTTGCTTTTCTCGTCGCCCGGCAGGCCGGCGGGCAGTTTATCCTGCGCCTCGAAGACACTGACAAAGTCCGCGAAGTTGCCGGTAGCCGCGAGCATCTCATCGCCAGTCTCAAGGCGCTGCACCTCGACTACGACGAAGGCCCGGACATCGGTGGGCCACACGGGCCGTACATCCAAAGCCAGCGACTTGATCATTACCGTCAGTGGGCACAAACATTAATTGACGCCGGCCGCGCCTACGCTGATCCGTACACACCCGAGCAAATTCAAGCATTTCGCGATACCGCCCAAGCCGAGAAGCGTGCCTTTCGCTACCGCGACCATCGCCCCGACAATCCGCCTGCTTGGGACGGCACCATGCCGCTACGCTTCAAGGCTGAGCCCAAAAGCTACACCTACCACGACGAGGTTATGGGCGACATTACCACCAGCCCCGAGGTAGTTGACGACTTCATCCTCATCAAGTCTGACGGCTACCCGACCTACAATTTTGCCCACATCATCGACGACGCCGAGATGAATATCACCCACGTCATTCGCGGCCAAGAGTTCATCTCCAGCATGCCAAATTATCTGGCGCTCTATGAAGCGCTGGGCTTGCCGCGGCCGGTTTTCGCACATCTGCCACACATCATGAACGAGCAGGGCAACAAGAAATTAGGCAAGCGCGACGGCGCCAAAGACGTGCTGGATTATATCCGTGACGGCTATCTACCAGAGGCGCTCGATAGCTTTATCGCCACCATGGGCTGGAACGACGGCACTGAGCAAGAGACTTTCACCATGGATGAGCTGATCACTAAATTCAGCCTCGACCGCGTGCAGCGTTCGGGCGCTCGCTTTGACGAAAAGCGGCTGCTGTGGACGAATGGGCAATTTATCCGCTCGCTGACGCTGGATGACTTAGCTGGGCGAGTCAATGATTTTTGGCCGGACAGCGCAGCTGGGGCAGACGAGGAATATCGCCGACGCGTCCTGGCGCTGGCACAGGATCGCCTGAAAACCCTGCGTGACCTCAGCGGATTTGGCTACTTTTTCGCGGAGCCTGAGATTAACATGGAGCTCATCGACAGCAACAAACAGCTCAAGAAATTATCTGAGCATGAGCGGCGCGAATTATTAGAAACTGCTCAGCGCGAGCTCGCCACGCTCACCGATTGGGCACCAGACGCAATTCAAACTCGGCTGAACGAACTGCTAGAAATCACCGGCCAAAAGCCCGGCATCCTCTTTAGCCTCATCCGCATCGCCATCACCTGGGCGCCGTTCAGCCCGCAGCTGAATGATACGCTGGCACTGATCGGCCGCGAGCGCACGTTGGCGCGACTTGAGCGGGGAATTGCCGCGTTCTCGGCGGGCGTAATGTAGCACCGATTGTTACATCAAAAACCCTGATTGACGAGCAGATGACTCCGTTTACCGGATATACTGCTTATGTTATACTAAACCCATGCACATCAAGAATCCTCGCCCAGCCACCGCGGCCAAAAAGCCGACGGTGAAATCAGCTAAATCCGAGCAAGCATCACCAAACGCCCCGGCTAAAAAACGCTCGTTTGGGCAGTGGTGCAAGAAGCACTTGTGGGCGATCGTCCTCATCACCGCCTCGCTGGTTATCGCTGGTATTTTCATCGTCGCTATCAATTCCGTCCAGCACGACGGCGGTCTACCGTTTTTCGCCGCCAAGAAAAAGCCAACCAAATTCTACTCACCACTCACCGGCCTTGAGGTCGCTGACGAAGCAGCTACCAAGCAACCCGTCACTGCCGTCATGATCGAGAACAGCCCCGACGCTCGCCCACAGTCTGGCCTCTCGGGAGCTGGCATCGTCTACGAGGCCGTCGCCGAGGGTGGCATCACACGCTTCCTCGCCGTTTATCAAGGCGCCAAGCCAGCCCTCATCGGCCCAGTCCGTAGCCTCCGTCTCTATTACCTCAGCTGGGGCGCACAGTACCAAGCCTCTATCGCCCACGTCGGCGGCAGCCCGAACGCCCTCGACACCGTTCGCAGCGGCAGTTATCGCGACATTGACCAGTTCTTTAACGGCGGCAGTTATTGGCGGGTTAGCGACCGCCGCGCCCCACACAATGTCTATACATCCGGCGAGAAACTCGATGCCCTCAACGCCAGCAAGGGATTCAAAGAATCATCATTTACCGGCTTCAAGCGCGGCGATGGCAAACCAGCCGAGACACCAAATGCCACCACCATCCAGCTCAATTTTAGCAGCAGCACTTACAACACCGCCTATGCTTATGACAAGGCGACCAACACCTACAAACGCTCGCTAGCTGGCGCGCCGCATGCCGACCGGGAAGGCGGCCAGATCGCCCCACGCGTCGTCGTTGCCCTCGAAGCACCGCTCGAGCGACGCGTCGGACCGGATGGATACGAGGACACCGTCACCATCGGCTCGGGCAAGGCGACCGTCTTCCAAAACGGCACGGCCACTGCTGCCAGCTGGAAAAAGGACAGCCTCACCGCACCGCTCAAACTGCTCGACGAAAACGGCAAAGACATTACTCTGAATCGCGGCCAAACATGGATCGGCGTCTTTACGCCCGGGCGGGGATCCGTCACGTGGCAGTAGCAGCTGGCGATACGTCAATTTGTAACTTTCGACGATACCACCGGCGCATGCTGTTCGCTTGTGCACTCACCGGGCAGGCAGCCATGGCGCTCATTAGCGGTGTCATCCTTAATATCACTGGCCTCACTTCGTGGAATCATCTGGCGTTCTGGCTAATCACGAGCACGATTTTCATCATCGGCAGTCTCTTTTCAACTGCCTTGATTATCATCGCTGGTCGGCCGCTGGATAATATCTTGACCGCCTTGATCCATAAACGCGGCGAGCGCACCACCACGCCACTGCCAAATCCAAACGCCGAGCAGCACGCCAAGACCGGCTTCAAGACCGTCCTTGAACTCATCTACGACGAGCCAGCCCGGCCCGCACCGCCGCCAAGCCCCGACGCGCTGCTGACCCAGGCGCTCAATCACACCAGCTGCGGCATCGTCGTCCTCGATCCCGCCAAGCGTATCATCTCTGCCAACAAGGCCGCACCAATTGCCACTGACGCCAACGGCCAGCCATATCTGGCGCTGGATTTTCTCAACGAGCAGTCGCTCACAGCTTGGCTCGATGACGCCGACGCCCGCCAAGTCTCCGCCGAGCGTACCTGGCGCCGCGTCGCCACCACCAACGGTGCATTCAAAAAAACTCGCTTCTTTGACATCATCGCCTCCTACCAAAAAGACGCACCCGGCGAGACTGTCATCGTCCTCATCGACCGCTCAGCCCAATACCTGCCCGAGGAAGAAGACCTCAACTTCATCTCCTTCGCCGCCCACGAACTCCGCGGCCCGATCACCATCATCCGCGGTTATCTCGACGTCCTCGCCGAGGAATTGGCCGGCCGGCTCAAGGGTGACGAGCCGCAGCTGTTAGCACGGCTGACGGTCTCCGCCAATCGCTTGTCTGGCTATATCAATAATATTCTCAATGTTGCCAAGTTCGATCGCCACCACCTCAGCATTCACCTCGCCGAGGACTCGCTCGCCGACATCTATGGCTCGATTGCCGACGACATGCAGCTGCGCGCATCGACGCAGCACCGCTTGCTCAATATCGCCATCCCAAGCGACCTACCGACCGTCGCTGCCGACCGCTCCAGCATCAGCGAGGTCATCTCCAACCTCATCGATAACGCCATTAAATACAGCTTTGAGGGTGGCACCGTCTCTGTCAGCGCCGAACAAAAAGGCGATGTTATCGAAGTCTCCGTCGCCGACAACGGCGTCGGTATGCCGCCGAGCGTCGTCAAAAATCTATTTCACAAATTCTACCGCTCGCACCGCAGCCGCGAAACCGTCTCTGGCACCGGCATCGGCCTCTACATCTGCAAGGCCTTCATCGAAAGTCATGGCGGTCACATCACCGCGCGCTCCAAAGAGAACGAAGGCTCGGTCTTTTCGTTTACCGTGCCGGTGTACGCCGCCGTCAAGGACAAGCTGCTCGAGGACGGACAGCTCAATCGCAATCTAATCCGCCAGGGCGGTGGCTGGATAAAAAATCACGCTATGTATCGAGGATAAGAGGAGGGAAGTATGGCGATCAAAACAATCTTGTGCGTTGAGGACGACCGCTTTATCGGCGAGATGTATGTGCGCAGCCTGCAAAAAGCTGGCTATGACGTGACCTGGGTAGTCGATGGCAATGACGGGCTGGTCATGGCCCGGAGTCAGCCGTTTGACTTGATCATCCTTGATCTGATGCTACCCGAACAGCGCGGCGACCAAATTTTGGACGCTCTGCGCTCTGATGATACTGACTTGATTCCAGAGAGCAAAATCCTCATTATGACGAACTTCGAGCAGGACGACGCCACCAAATCCGCCATCATGAACCGTGTCGATGGCTACCTCATCAAGGCCGACATCACACCCCGCAAGCTGATCGACGTCGTCAACAAGATGGACTAGACGCCCCCAGCTAACCATGCTATAATGGCCCGGTAGCTTAATGCGGCCCTATCGTCTAGCGGTTAGGACACTGGGTTCTCATCCCAGCAACCCGGGTTCGATTCCCGGTAGGGTCACCATAAAGGGATTTATATTCCGTTCGGATTTGAAATAGCTCGTTTACCTCTGGTGGCGGGCTATTTTTGTGGGTTCAAAATTTAGAAATATTTTATATCAATCTGCTCGGGCTGACTTTCACACTACAATTCGACAATAACAGCAACACGCCACTATCAATTCACCCTAGAAAATAAAATAGATACCATACTAGGACTAGATACGGATTAGAGCTATGACCCACTAAAATACTGACCAAGCAAGAAATTAATATAGGTAGATTCGCTATCAAAATTATTTTCAATCCTAACATCCGCCAAACATGCCACGGCCCCCAAGTTAACGCTGGCCGGACTAGGATTAACGGGATTTACCTCACGCTGCTCTTCATTCATAAACTCTTTAAAACTTTTCTGATCATCTATTCGGTTTCTATTGCCGATTCGTATTCGTTTATATCGTAATTCTGGGTCAGCATCAATCCAGACTATCTTACCACCAGCCTCATGAATCCGTCTCGCCTCCTCTGGATGTCGAACACTACAAATCGATAATCCACTCACTATTAGTCTAGCAGCCTTATCTCCAAGATACTTTTCTATCGTCCGCACTGCCAATATACCATGGTCACCACTTTCTTCACGCCACCGCCTACTCAACGCCATAAGGTTCTCGCGTTCGGGCGGTATTTGAAGCAGAGCCAACTCTCTGCGTAGTATATCACTTAAACTAACATACTCAGCACCTTCTTGCTCACGACGAACAATTGCAAACGTATCCTTGCCGGCCCCATTCGTTCCGCTAATTCCGATAATTTCTGGTAATTTCACTAGGTTTCCACTATTTAAAATAGCTAAGTTCAGTTCCATACTATCATAGCACATGGTGGGAACTTAGTTTATAATAAGTAACATGAAAAAGATAGCACAAGTCAAGGAATTGTATAGCAAATATATAGCCATTTATAAAGACGATAGCGCCGCACTCAAGCTCCTAGCTGAACAATTAGAGAATGATGATCAGGATATTATTTCTCGTAAGAATTTTGTTGGGCATGTTACTGCTAGTGCTTTTATAGTGAATAAGAACACTCGCCAGGTATTACTCCTGCATCATAAATCGTTAGGAAAATTACTTCAGCCAGGAGGGCATGTTGACAACATGGACAGTTCCCCCCTGGATGCTGCTCTACGGGAGGTCGAGGAAGAAACTGGCTTGCGCAGTGAAGACTTAGAGCTGCGACCGATACTGAGACAGTGTACAGAAGTACCATTCCATATAGATAGCCATTATATCCCTGAAAATCCCCGAAAGAATGAACCGGGACATTATCATCATGATTTTCGCTATTTGTATATTACCGACAAGTCTGATATCAGTATAAATGATAAGGAGTCAAAGGGCTTTAGATGGATTGATTGGGATATTTTTGCCGAAGATCCGCATTTTACAATTGTTGTTGATCGCATAGAAGACTTATTAGCTCCAAACCCTCGTGATTTTTTTAGGTCTATTGCAGATGGCCAAGGTGAGAAAATATCAGTTATAGCAGTGTCACACCTCATTCCGAGCTCAGAAAATTATATCCTTAGCCTTAAAGAAAACTTTAACCTTATCGGAATAATTCCAAAGCCCAATTCAATAAATAATAGAACGAAGAGACTCCTGGAGGAAAACGGCGTACCAATTTTAGGTCAATTTACTCGAGAAAACATAACCAGTCGACCGAAAGATCTGTCAGACTACCTTGATACATATGACAATATCTGCATGGTGGATATTGGTGGCTACTTTAGCGATAGTATTAAATTTATCAAAAAGAGTCTTGGAAAAAAATTACTTGGTGTCGTAGAAGATACAGAGAACGGGCATCAAAGGTATGAAAAAAACATACAAGATAATGTTCGTATTATATCTGTCGCCCGTAGTCCGCTTAAGAACTTTGAGGATCAATTAGTTGGTAATGGAGTAGCCCATGCCGCTGAGACAATACTCCGTGAACTGAACATCCTCATAACTTACAAAAGCTGCGGTATTATAGGTTACGGAAAGATAGGCAGGGGAATATTCCAATACCTGCAGCAGCGCGGGATTCAGCCATATGTTTGTGAAATTGATTCTATGCGCGCCATTCAGGCCTCCTGTGATGGAGCAAAGCTAGTGACCATGAAACAGCTTTTGCAAGGTAGTGATATCGTTTTCTGTGCGACAGGATCTCGAGCAATAGATATCCTCAAGTTACGAGACCTGAAGAAAGGGGCATTTTTAGCATCCGTTACATCATCGGATGATGAATTTGATATGCGCTTTATTGATAGTGAATACACTAAAGAGCGGATGACTAAAGATATTACGTGCTACTCAAAGCGAGGTCATTATTTTCATTTAATGAACGATGGGAATGCGATAAATTTTCTTTACTCCGCCGCTGTTGATAAGTATATATACCTCGTGCAGGGTGAGCTGGTAAGTAGTATCGTGTCAATCTACAATAAAAGAAATACTAAACTGAGGGAGTGTAAGTTGCTAATAAATAGTAGTGACGAGCAGGATAAAGTGGCTAGTGCTTGGATTGATTACGTACACAGACTTAGTGCATAACCACACAGACAAAACGCTTGTAACTTTATAACATATACTCGCCAGCGCAACGGCCCAACACGGCTACCATTTTCGCCCGTCTCGGTCTATAATACAAGTATGAAGTGGGCGGGGGATATTTCACAAGTCGGCGAATTGTCGCGATTTTGGCTGCGGCGACTGTGCGAGGCGGCCCTGTTCGTCGGGCTGGTCATCGTCCTCCTCTATGCTTGGGCACGCTTTATCCCGACCGGCTACCGGCTACCCATCGGCGAAGCCATCACTGACCTCGCCGCCGCCATCAGCGCTCTCGTCAGCCTCACTGACCTCATCCTCTGTCTGTGGCTGCCACGTCGAGCTATCACCGCCGTATCCATCGCTGTCTATGGGTTGATTATCCTCGCCGTCGGCTCGCTGGTTGCCACCAGCGGGTTTCTCGCCTCACCATTCGCTGCCGCTTGGCTCAGCGCTGCGGTGTTCGCTGGTTTCTTCGGTGGACCCGTCGTCATCGGTACTGGCCTCCTTGTCATCATCGCTATTACCACCGCCGCCATCACTCAGCACGCTAGCCTGGTCGCCACAGTTGGCGCCCTATTTTTTGGCCTAGCGCCACTAGTGCTTGGCTTTATCATCTGGCGCCATCAGCCGCGCGTCAGCAAGCTCGGTGACATCTCTGAACTCCGCACTAAGCTATCCACTGCTGAAGGCACCTCTGACATTGTCATCAATACCATCGACGACGGCGTGCTAGCCATCTCGCGCGAGGGCAATATCGAGCTAATCAATCCTTCGGCCCAGCGGATCATCGGCTGGAACCAAGGTGACGCCCTCGGCCTCAAGTGGCAAAGCGTCATCCAACTGGTCACCGCTGATGGCAAAGACGTCACCGTCACCGAAAACCCAGTCATGCAATCACTGATCAATAATCGGCCGGCACACTCCGACAAATTGCTCCTCCGCACTGCCTCGGACAAGCAAATCCTCGTCTCCATCGTCGCCTCACCAGTCGGCAAAGACAACGAAGGCATCATCGTCGTCTTTCGCGACATTACCAAAGAAAAAGCCGAGGAGCGCCAGCAAGCCGAATTCATCTCTACCGCCAGCCACGAAATGCGCACCCCGGTCGCCTCCATCGAAGGCTACCTCGGCCTGGCGCTCAATCCAGCCACCGCCCACATCGACGACAAGGCGCGCGATTTCATCACCAAGGCCCACGCCTCGGCCCAGCACCTCGGCCGGTTATTCCAAGACCTGCTTGATATCAGCCGCGCCGAAGACGGACGCCTCAAGAACGAGCCACGGATTATCAATATCACCACCTTTGTTGGCGAGATTTTTGAAGGCCTGGCACCACGTGCCGCCGAAAAGGGCCTCGTCTGCACCTTCCGCCCGGACACCGCCGCCACCATCCAGCCAGCCTACTACGCTAACGTCGACGCCGACCACCTCCGCGAAGTTGTCGCCAACTTGATCGAAAACGCCATCAAATACACACCTGACGGGGAAGTGGTCGTAGACATCACCGGCGACGACAAAACGATCACCATCAGCGTCCAGGACAGCGGCATCGGCATCCCCGCCGAAGACCTGCCGCACCTCTTTCAAAAGTTCTACCGCGTCGATAATTCCGACACTCGCGAGATCGGCGGCACTGGCCTCGGCCTGTATCTCAGCCGCCGCTTGACCGAGGCGATGTCTGGCCGCCTATTCGTCATCAGCGAATACCGCAAGGGCAGCACTTTCTTTCTCGAGATTCCTCGCACCCGCACCGACGAAGCTATGCGCCAATTACCGACCACTCCCGCGCCGGCTGCTCCACCACTGACCACCGAGCCACCAACCGCCGTCGCTGTCCAGCCGACCATCCCGATCAACGCCACGCAGCCGGACGCCACTGCCACTGTCCTCACTAAATCAGCCACGCCTCCCGTACCGCCGCCAAACTTTACTCCGCTGCCACTGATGCCTATAGCACCATCTGAACAAACTGCTGCCAAATCCGCCATACCTTCCGCACCGCCCGAACAAACCGCTACACCTGCACCGCCAGCACCGCTTACCACTCCAGAGCCACCAACCGCCGAACAAAAACCATAACCACTATAGTATTTTGGCGCAAACTTCGGTATAGTAGGGGTAGTTATGACGAAGATTTTACTAGTAGAAGACGACAAAAGCCTGCGCGAGATTTACGGCGTCAGGTTACTAGCTGAGGGCTACGACATCGTTTCGGCGGGCGACGGTGAAGAGGCTTTGGCTATGGCTATCAAAGAACGCCCGGCCTTGATCGTCAGCGACGTGATGATGCCCAAGATTTCTGGCTTTGACATGCTGGATATCTTGCGCTCGACCACTGAGACACGCGACGTGAAAGTCATCATGATGACCGCGCTGTCATCCGAAGACCAACGGCAACGTGGCGAAGCTCTCGGTGCTGATCGCTACCTCGTCAAGTCGCAAGTCGGCATCGAAGACGTGGTGCGCACCGTCCACGAAGTACTGGGTGATGCACCAGCGGCCGCACCAGTCGAATCAGCTCCGGCCGCAGAACCCGTGGCAGCCAACGCACCATTAGCGGCACCAGCCACTCAGCAAGGCGCTCCGGCAGCCACCTTGCCGTCACCGACAGAGATAGCAGCCGCCGACGCGCAGGCTCGACAGTTTTTAGATGAAATTTCTGCCGTCCCCGTCGAGCAGCGCACGGTTATCGAAAGCGATAAATTCGCCGGGCCAATCGCCACACACGTTGTCACTCCAGCACCGACCGCACCGATAACTCCGCCAACCCAGGATGCTTCAGTCATCACACCCGCCCAAGATACCCCGGACAATTTGACTCCGTCGATGACTGATAATCCAGCGCCATTTGTCCTGCCAACTGCTGCACCGATGCCAACTGATTCATCCACGCCGACTGAGCAGATTACCGCACCGACCGGCAATGACGCACCACTAGACACTGAAACTAGCGCTGACACCGCTGCTCCTGAACTAGTTGACGAACCAGCCATAGTCACTGAGCCAGCGATATCTACTCCAGCGTCCGAGCCAGAGCAGACCGTAGCCCCTGAGGGAGAGCCAGCGCCCGTGATAGAATCAACCCCGTCAACCGAGCCAGAGCCAGCTACCCCAGCCGATACGCTACCCGAGCCGGCGACATCATTTGCGCCACCAGCGCCGCGGCCGACCAGCCTCGGTGGCGAGCGGGTGATCCAACCACTGAGCCAAGAACCGCAGCCAGATATGGCCAAGATGATGGAGCAGGAGCTCAGCGACCAGCTCGAGTCTATGCAGACCTCGCCGCAGCCTGCGCCAGATTCAGACAGTTTTACGCTGCCGACGCCTGATGCTATAGCCACACCACACGACGACCTGACACTCAATGCGCTTGAGCCGCTGCCGACACCGGCTGCGAGCCAACCGCTTGATGCCGGTGCTGCCATCGAGGCCGAGCTCGCCAGCGTAGCATCATCGCAACCACAAGATGACGATACGCCATTCGTCCTACCCACCCCGGCGCCAATGCCAGCCAACCCAGCTCCAGCGTCCGAGCCAGAGCAGACCGTAGCCCCCGAGGGAGAGCCATCGCCCACAGCACAGCCGACAGCGCCCCAGCCACCGACCAATGCCTTTCCGCCGCAACCACCAGTAGCCTGATATGTCTACGCCAACACAGCCATCCAATCCAACTCACTCACCTGGCCAGCGCCTCAATAAATTCGTGGCGCTGGCGCTTGGTGTGTCACGCCGCCAGGCTGACGAGCTGATAGAGCAGGGCAAGATCACGGTGAACAACCAGCCCGCCAAGCTGGGTCAACGCATCACCGCAACCGACATTATTCGCCACGGCAACAAACCACTCACCGCCCAAACCCACCAGCTCATCCTCCTCCACAAACCCGTCGGCTACCTCTGTTCGCGCGCCTCTCAGGGTGGCGTACCGACCATTTACGAATTATTACCGACTAGCCTCCACCACCTGAAACCCGTCGGCCGCCTAGACAAAGACAGCTCTGGGTTAATTCTCCTCACCAACGATGGCGACTTTGCTCACCAGATGACACACCCGTCGTTTTATAAAATGAAGCGCTATCTGGTGACGCTCGACCAGCCACTTCAGCCGCTCCATCGGCAAATGATCAATGACTTTGGCGTGCAGCTGCCTGACGGGCCCAGCCGCTTGACGCTCGAGCGCCAGCACGACGGCGACGACCGCCGCTGGATTGTCCAGATGAGCGAGGGCCGCAACCGCCAAATCCGCCGCACCTTCGCCGCCCTTGGCTACACTGTCACCAAGCTCCACCGGACAGACTTCGGTAATTACACCCTCGATGGCATCAAGCGCGGGGAATTTACTGAAGAGCCACTGACTAACTAGGCCTCCTCAGGCACCAAAAAGTGCATACTATACCACATTTTGACAAAATCCATTGACATTTTATTCTATTAGTGATATATATATCAGCTTTTGCTCAGAGCTTTGTCTAAGGGCGGAAGTCGCCCTTTAGCTTTGAGCTTTTTCTCTAGGAAGGGTGAAAATGAAGGGAATGCGAGATGCTATTGCAACTATTGCCTGGGGTCTTATTCTTTCCTTAATAAACCACACGGTGGTGGGATTCCTAGCCCACCACACGAAGCTGTTCCCACCACTGTCACCGTGTGTGGCAGTGGTCATTGGGTTCGCGGTGGCTATCATGAGCCACTGTGACTGCGCAGAGAAGAACAAGAGTAAGGACAAAAAAGAGGGCTAAACGCCCACCGAAAAGAAAATAGCTCGCCGTATGCGCTCAATCTGATTGAGACAATGTGATGTTGTCTCTCGGGTTGAATACTCGCATGCAGCTTGAGCTCATTCGGTGGGCTATTTTCATTGCCTTTCGCCAAATCCTCACGCCTCTGGTATAATAGGCGTAATTATGTCTCATAAATTACCTACCGTCGCCATCATCGGCCAAGCTAACGTTGGCAAAAGTTCGCTGTTCAACCGCCTGACGCGCGCCCGCACCGCCATCGTTGCCCGCGAAGCCGGCACCACCCGCGACAACGTCGTTGGCAAAGTTTCATATCGCCGGCAAAATAGTGACACACACGCTGAATTCTGGCTCATCGACACCGCCGGCCTCAAGCCCGCCGAAGACGAATTCGAAGCCACCATCCAGGACCAAATCGCCGACGCCTCCGCCGCGGCCGACGTCATTCTCGTCATGGTCGATTCCACCGTCTATCCATCAGACGCCGACCGCCAACTCGCCAAAAAAGCTCTCAAAAGCGGCAAGCCCGTCCTGCTCATTGCCAACAAAGCCGATCTCAAAGGCTCACTCCCAACCGACGAATTCAAACGCCTCGGCATCAAAACCATCATCAAAACTTCCGCTGAGCACAACATTGGCATCTCAGAGCTGCTCGACAATATTGCCGATCTCATTCCGCCAGCCATTCAAACCGAAGCTGACGACATCATCCGCGTCGCCTTGATCGGCCGACCAAACGTCGGCAAAAGCAACCTGTTTAACACCCTAGCGGGCAAGCAGCAAGCCATCGTCGCCAACGTTGCCGGCACCACCCGCGACGTCAACCGCGTCCAAGTCCGCTACCACGGCCAGACCATCGAGCTACTGGACACCGCCGGCATCCGCCGCCAAGGCAAACAAGAAACCGGCATTGAAAAATTCTCGGTCCTGCGCACCATGCAGGCCATCAACGAAGCCGACGTCTGTTTTCTGTTGATGGACGTCAACGAATTAAACGTTGGGTTGGATCAGCGCCTGGCCGGCATCATCGACGAAGCAGGCAAGGGGCTCGTGCTGGTGGTCAGCAAATGGGACTCCGTCGAAGGCAAAGACGCCTACACTCACGACGAGCTGGCACCGCAAATCAGCTATCATTTCAAATTCACACCCTACGCACCGCTCATCTTCACCTCATCAGTCACCGGCCAAAACGTCGCCAAATTGTTCGACCTAGCCCTCGACATTTATAAGCGCCGCCACCAAGAATGCAAAACCCGCGTCCTCAACGACCTCTTGCAAAAAGCCGTCGCCGCTCATCCGCCAGCCGGCCTGAAGAACTCGCATCCAAAACTCCGCTACATCGTCCAGACCGACACGGCCCCGCCATGGTTCGTCATCTACGGCAGCAACCTCAAATTCGTCCACTGGAGCTACAAACGCTACCTTGAACGCACCCTGCGCGAAGCCTTCAACTTTGCCGGCACGCCCATCAAACTATCTTTCCGCGACGAAAAGCAGCTGAAAGCCAATCGCGAACGCGTTGCCCGCGGCCTGGCACCGGTCACCAAAGCATACAAACAGGCCAAAAACGCTGAAAAAGACATATAATACCACATTTTTGACAAAATCCATTGACATTTTATTCTATTAGTGATATATATATCAGCTTTTGTTGATGAGTTGAGTAAATCCTTGTCCGAAAGTGTAGTTTGACAAGCAGATGCTAAACGAAACGAGTTACAGCGGCTACAACGACAGCGCAAGGTGATTAGCGCTAGCTCTTGGAGCAGCAGTATCTCGTTTCGTGACAGAGTTAGCCAAACGGAGGCTAACCGCGAAGTGAGAGATTGTCTTGAAAGGAAAGATATCGTGGCGCAAATTACACGCAAGGATGTCGATCGTTATCGCGATGACCAAGAAGAACTTAGGGCTTGGCGCATCGCCGAACGGCGCAGACAGGAGGAAGCTTTCCTGCAACGTGTCAGAGATGAAGCCGCCGAGCTTGGGCGCCAACTGGAGCCGACCCCCAACTGGATGCGGGCTATTAAAGAACTTCGTAGTAAGGTGCTGCATATCCTCTCTACGGAGAGCTCCAGAGGAGGGGAGGTTGTGACCGTAGCAATCTCCCTGTCCGACATGCCATGGTGGTGGCGACGGAAGTGGAGCCGTCTTGCAGACGGATGCCGGAGCTCCAACGCTCTAGCAAAAGGTCTCCTGGAGGGAGGCCTAAGACATTGTTTGGAGACTATCCTGCCTGTGTCCTATGCGTACTGTCACAGGACAGGTAATACAAAGTGGAGACTTGTTATTGAATTTCGGCCCCCGAAAGACTAGCCTCCGGCGAACCTCTGTCAGCTCTGCTTGTCATGTTCGCTCCATAGATGCATGTCTATGCTGATGAGTCGGAAACGACGAAAGCGAACTTTTACCCAAACATCACTAGCTGCGCCGCTACGGCCTCGCGCGTGATCTCATCCGCTCGCTCGCCAATCAGCACGATCTTTGCCGCTTCCTCGGGCTTGGCATGAGCGATCTGAATTTGCCGCTCGGTCGCCTCCACATGCTGGCGCGCGCTGTTGTCACTGATAAAGCAGCCCTTCATCCGCCGTAGGCCATACGCCCTGAACAACTCTGGCCACATGTTTTCTAGCGCCGATGCCGCGATATTCATGCCCGACACATCCAGCACCGCATACGTCGGATTATCCGGCACCGCGAGCTCGCCATCATATTGGTCAAAAAACGCCAGCAGTCCCGACGGCGTGGTGATTTTGCTGAGGTCAAACTGACCGTGCGGGGCGCTGAGCACCTTGGCGTAGGGCAGGGCACGGCGTTTTATTTCGTATTCAGCTCGCTCACTGTCCTTCAGTAAGTCTTCCTTGGTCACCAAAATCACATCTGCGGCTTGCAATTCAATTTCATGTGCTGGCTCGACACCGTTAAGAATCTCGTGTGCATCGATCACATAAAAACTCTGCATCAATTCGTACTTGGCAAACATCTTGGCGCTGATCAATCGCTCCACCAAATTCATCGTCCGTGCCACACCCGTCGCCTCAATGAACACCGGCGCAGGGGAGTAACGGCTAAAATCCATCAACATCTTGGTCAGCGCATCCTCCGAGCCACAGCAAACACAGTCGCCAGCCAAGGTCGTCACCATGTCTGCCAGCCCCTCCAGCCGGTAGCCATCGACATTTTCATTGGCATATTCATTTTCAATCACTCGCGCACCCTTATAGTCACTTTGTCGCAATAAGAATTCCAGCACTCTCGTCTTGCCCGCACCCAGCGACCCATTCACCAAATACAGCGGCACTTTATCAACAATCGTCCGCGCCTCGTCAAACGCTGCATTGATACTAAATTCCAAATCATCATCGCGTTTCGCCATACGTCTATTATACGCCATCACAGCCAAGGTGATATACTTGAAGATATGAAAATCATTCTAGCCCTCGGTAATCCTGGTGACAAGTACACCTACACGCGGCATAACGCTGGCTTCTTAGTGATTGACCAATTGGCAGCGGAGAAGGGTACACAGTTTAGCAATAAGCCCAAATTCTTTGCCGATATTGCCGAACTGAACATGTCCGGAGAGAAAATTCTACTCGTCAAACCGACTACATACTACAACGAGGTTGGCATTGCGGCGCGGGCGCTCATGGATTTTTATAAGTTGACGCTTGACGACATACTGATTATTCATGACGACACGGCGCTTGATTTTGGCAAAATTCGCGTCCGCAAGGGTGGTGAAAGTGCTGGCAACAATGGCCTCAAGTCACTACATCGACATATTGGTAGCGATTTCTGGCATATTCGCATCGGCACTGACAACCTACTACGCCGACAAATTGGCGATGTTGATTTCGTCCTCAGCAAGTTTAATGCTGATGAACGAACAATTCTTCAGAACTGGGTTATTCCAGAGTCAATTAACCTAATCGAGAAGTTTCTTAACGAAACAATTGAGCCATTTAGTATAAAACTTTAGTGGCCAAATCCTAGTGTTTACTGTCGTTTTTTAGGCACAATTTTTGATGCGCTATGTTTTATTTTCTGCTCAGCTTGATGAATTTTAGTCATCGCTACTTCTTGCAGCCTAATCGCTCGCGCCTCCAGCATGCTACTCCCAACCGCCAAGCTCACAAACAGCAGCCCCAAACCACCGGTCGCCCATTCCGGTAGCTCCAGGTGAAACAGCTTGGCGATCATCATCATGCCCAGCGCCATGATCGCCCAGTGCGCGCCATTTTCCAGATACTTATACTTACCGAGCACGCCCGTCCGCAGCAAATACACCGTCAGCGACCGTACCCAAATCGCCCCGGCGCCCAGGCCCGCCACGATCAGCAGCACGCTGCTGGTGATAGCAAATGCACCGATGACGCCGTCGAAGCTGAAACTAGCATCCAACACCTCCAGATAGAGCAGACTAGCGAACGCTGCCCAGCCAACCTTGACCTTAACTGACTTGGCGTCGTCCTCATGAAAGAACGAGCCAAATAGTTCCAGCCCAATGTGCAGTATAATCCCCAACACCGCCGAGATCAGCACCAGCGCCCGGTGCGGCGGCTCAACCGTGAAATACAGCACCGCCGCTACGCCCAGCATCAGACACACCTTGAAATTCTCAAACCGCCCAGCCTTGGCCAGCCACGGCTCGACATGCCGCATCCAGTGCACGCGCTTGTTATAGTCAATGAAATAACTGAGGCCAATCATAATCAGAAACGCGCCGCCAAAGGCATCAATCATCGGTGAGGCCTCGTGTAAAATATGGCCGTATTCCGCCGGCTTATTCAGCGCCAAATCAACCACTTCCATAAACCCATGACCGCTGGCCACCATCACAATGATAATCGGCAGCACGAACCGCACCACGAACACCGCCACAAAAATTCCAACCGTCAGGAAAATTTTCTGCCAAACCTGACTCATGCCGGCCAGCACCTTGCTGTTGATCACCGCATTATCAAAACTAAAGGTGACCTCGAGCACCACCAAAATTACGAACAGCCACAACCCATTAAGGCCTAGTTGGGTGAAAATCAACCCTCCCAACACCAGCGTCAATAGTGCCGAAAACCAAAAGATCCGAAATGGGTGATGCGAGTGTAGCCAATGTTTCATACTAATTTTTAGTATAGCATGCTAGGCGGGGAGTAGTATAATAGAAACTATGTCTTCAATACAGACAATATATCAGCGCACGGCTGCCTGGCTCAAAGACCATAGCGACGCGATCCGATGGACTGTCGTCGGCTTATTTGGGATCGTTGTGATGCAGTACGGTTTACAAATCGACCTCTGGCTGATCGCCCATCCGCCGCACACGTGGGCCGAGACGCTAGCACCGCTAGCACAAGATTTTCTGACACTAACATGTAGCGTCATCGTTGAGGCCACACCATTTCTCATTATCGGTATCATCGTTTCTGCTCTCATTCGCCGTTTCCTGCCGCCAGACCGATTGCTTAAAATCCTACCCAAACACACACTCATCCGTCGCATCCTCCTTTCGCTCGTTGGCATCGCGCTGCCAGTCTGCGAGTGCGGCAATGTGCCAGTCGCCCGCAGCCTCCTAGCGCACGGCCTCAAGCCCGCCGACGTCATCAGCTTTCTCTTGGCCGCGCCGATCCTCAATCCAATCACCATCATCGCCACTATGACCGCCTTTAGTTTCGAGCCGCGCATGGTCTGGTGGCGTATCGGCTTTGGCTTTCTGATCGTCCAGCTGACCGCTCTGATCGTCAGCTTCATTCACCCCAAGCACGTCCTCCAGCCGTCATTTGCTGCTTCTTGCACCGACCGTCATCCAACGACTTTTCGCTATATTCTCGCTGATTCTCGCAACGAATTTTGGCAGCTCACCACCATGCTCGTCCTCGGCGCCATGATCGCTGCCGCTACCCAAGTATTTGTTCCACGCTCCATCATCAACGCCGTCGGCGGCGACATCATCCTGTCGGTCATCGCCATGATCGGCCTCGGCTTCGTCGTCTCTATCTGTTCCAGTGTCGATGCGTTTTTTGCGCTGGCTTATGCCCGTATCTTCACCAATGGCTCCGTCCTCGCTTTTCTGCTAACTGGCCCGATGATCGACATCAAGCTCATTCTCCTCATGAGAAGCACCTTCCGCCCGCGCTTTATCCTGCTGGTTATGCTCATTATTTTCAACCTGTCACTCGCGATAGGGATCGGAGTCAATCTATATGCGCGCTAAGTTCGGCCCATTGTTACGCGCTGGCGGCGGACTGCTCGCCTGTGGCTACATCATCCTCATCGCCGTCCGCGGCCAGCTCGGCTTTTACATTCATCCGCGCTACCATCTGCTCGCCGTCGTGGCGGCCATGACTGGCGGTGTGTTACTAATCCTCGATATCGTTCTAGAGCTGCGCCACACGCCAAAAGGGAAGCGACGAGCCTCTACCGGAGCGGCAACCACGAAGCGTCCAGAAAAGCCGCGGCGCAAGATCCCTATACTCGCAATCGTTACCGCCGGCATCCTCGCCCTAGCCATCATCCTGCCGCCGCGCCCACTGTCCTCGTCCAGCGCTGCCAATCGCGCCACGTCTGGGCCGACCAGCACGACCGGCCGCTGTGACAAACCAGAGCCGCTTGATGGCAAGCCCGTTTCCATGAACCGCTGGCGCAGCGCGTTTGACGACTGCCCAAACGACAGCTTTTTTGACGGCGTGACCATCGACGTCACTGGCTTCGTGGCGCGCGACCCGAGCGGCTTTTATGACAACCGCTATTTCGAACTCTCGCGCTTTGTTATCAGTTGCTGCGCCGTCGACAGCACCCCGATCAGCATTCTCGTCAAGGCCTCAGACGCCGGGCGCTACCGCGACAACCAATGGCTACGCCTAAGCGGCCAGGTTAAGCGTGAGCTATCCGGCGGCAAAGCAGTCTACGTCCTCACCAACCCCACCATCACCCCAACCACCGAACCAGCCAACCCATACGAATTCCTCGGTGTTTAGCCACTCGTTATTATTGCGACAATGTATCAATTAGTGCTACACTTCGTTACTGCACGGGCTTGTACACAAAGACCGAATTAATCACCCCATCTGTCGGATGGTATTCCTCCATCAGCTGCACACCCTCAAAAGCGTGAGCATCAAACCCTGGGTAGAGCAGGGTACGCGCCCCATACGCCCCGCGTGCAAGCAGTGGACCGTCTGGTTTAAGTGCTGGCAGCACGTGATCAACAATTGCTTGCTTTTCCGCCAGCGTTTCACCAGCCAGCCCCGCTACATATATCGCATCATACCGCCCCTCATCCAACGTCACCGACTGGCCCAGACCGGTCACGAATTCACACGGCCAATCAAGCGCCACCGCAAGGCCGCGCGATAACTTAATTGCCTCGTCCGACGCGTCAACATGCGTAATCTGTGCTCCTGTTAGCTGATGTAGCCACCATCCCGTTAGCGGCAACGGCCCGCTACCGATCATCGCAACCTCCGAGGAGTCACACAGCCACAGCCCAGCTCGCTCCAGTAGTCCAATCTCACACCGCGTCAACTCTTTATAATTCTCATGATACGGAAATTCTTTTAGTTCTGACCATGGGTTACCCGCCTTCGTGATACGCCTCGACCAGTACTGCTCCAGTTCTCCTTCGGCTACCGCGCAGCGCTGCTGCACCTGATGGCGAATATCCTCGTCGCATAGTAGTGGTTTTTTACCATGCGCCACCACCGCATCAACTAATTCGGTAAATGCCGCATTAACTTCCTCAGAAGGCGTGAGCTGCGGCAAGCTCAGCACTCGTTTAATACATTTATCCATAACTCATCAGTATGGCGTATTGTGCGGCTTATTGCAATTTTGTCGCAATAAGTGCTACAATTGCGACATGGATACCTTACGCGACATCTTTCGCCAAGCCGACCTTCGCCTGACCAAATCACGCTGCGAAGTCTTTACAGCACTCGAATCCATCGACGTGCCACTGACCATCGCCGAAATCGCCAAGCGCTGTCCGAATACTAACCGCACCAGCATCTATCGCATCCTCGAAACCTTTCACGAGCTCCACGTCATTAACACCATCCACATCGGCTGGAAAATCCGCTATGAGCTCGCCGAGCCATTTATCACGCATCATCACCACCTCTACTGCACGCGCTGTCATAACGCCGAACCGCTGGAGACACCAGAGTTAGAGCGACTCATCGCCATGATCGGCCGGCGTCATAACTTCCGTGTCGAGCGCCACCACTTTGAACTCGAAGGAGTGTGCCAGACCTGCATGGCAGCTGGTGATACGCAGCCTGGCTCAACCACAACCACAACGACCAGCCAAGCCTAATCAGCCGCCGGCAGCAGCCACCCAAAACCAACGGGCCACACGGCCCGATATTTCTCCTACAAATCCTACAAAACTACACCTCGAGCTTCGCCCGTAGCGTATCCCGCTCGCGCGTCAGCATCCGGTAGCGCTTGAACGCACTCATCAGCTCGTTGCGCGCGGTCGCGTCTAGGTCAAAAATCGCCAGCAGCACCGAGTCAATTTCCTTGACTGCCCGCTGTGCCTCTGACAAATTCGCCACACCCGGCACCGTGTCGAGGTACTCCTCGCGAATCGCTTCGGTCTTTTTCTCGTATAGCGCCAGCCGCTTCGCTGGGCTCTCGGCCGCTTTTTTGCTCAGCCGACCCAGCGCCTTTTCATACTCCTGTCGCGCTGCCAGCACCGTCACATAATCAATATTCAGTCCGAACAGCCGTGCCGCCAAGCCGCCGTGCTCCTGCTCAATTGCCGCCATTTCTCGCTCAATCGCCGCTAGCCGCCGCATTACCTCGCGCCGCAGTTTCTTGACCTGACGACCGGCCCGCAACCGCTGCCAACATCGCACCAGAGGCCGCGCCTGCTTGTCCACCACGGTCATACCAACCTCGCCGAGCACTGCCCGGTACAGCTCATACCTCATAAAGTCTTCAACCTGCTGCCGACAGACCTCAATTGGCTGCTGGGCAAACGCCAGTGTCCGTCGATACGGCTTTTTCTCTCGCTTCGACGTAAACTGCGACTCAGCAAAGGCCAGTCGCTCCTCCTCAAGCCGCACCGGTATCATCATGGCGATCAGCCGTTGCTGCGACGACGTCTCAGCCAGCAAATCCTCCCGCAAGGCTTGTTGCAACATTGTCGCATTATATGCCGAGGCGATCGTCTCTAGTCTCGGCAGACATTCGTCCCGCCACGCTGTCAACATGTCGTGCATTGTGCGCTTACTGCGACTTAGCACCCACGCGTCTCGTCGAAATCGTCGCGGCACGCGTGCCAAGACGGCGGCTGCCTGCGCTCGAAACACTAACGGACACTCTTGGCTTAATTTGACTAAGGTGTCGTGCTCAATTGTCTGCGTCATATACCATCACTATACTATTTTAGAGACAAAAAGTCAATATTATGCTCACGCATATCCACCCAAAATTTCACTTTCTACTAAACCATCCCACACCAATACATACCCAATCTTCACTCAGACACCACAAAGATGACACCAAAAACCCAACTAAAAAAGCGCCAGGTAAGGGTGGGCATCACCTGGCGCTTTGTTACCCTTCAACCCACCCGAGCTCCCGTGTTCAAGCGAAGCGACTACGGCCAAAACTCCAAAAGGCCGGCGCCTGACAACTGTCAATACCATGAGTACTCGCCTCATACGAGGTCGCCTTTAAAAAAGGGCAGTTAAAGGGGTTAGTATGCGCGTAACGTTGAATCGCAAAAAGTGGAGGGTAAGAATACTTAATGCCATTGCGCGCAACCTAACTTATTAGTTAGAATAGGGGGTATAAGGTGCTTTTGATTAGCGCTTTAACTAACCAATCGCTCCTGATTATAGCAAGCATTTGACAACATGTCAATACTTTTTATCACAAAAGTCATGGAAATCAATAGAATCTGTCCAGATGAGCATAATTTTACCCAGAGGTTGGCAAGTATTGCTAATCCGCCGAAAAGCTTGTGTTTCATGGGAACATTGCCGACGAGCGGCGCACCAGTCGTGGCAATCGTTGGCTCACGCAAGCCCTCGGCGTACGGCCGGGAAGTGACCGAGCAGCTGGCGAGCGACCTAGCAAAAGCCGGCTGCATCATCGTCAGCGGCCTAGCGCTCGGCATCGACGGCATTGCTCAGAAGGCCGCTCTCGAGGCTGGCGGCACGGTTATCGGCGTCATTCCCAATGAACTACCTGACATCTCGCCGCAAACCAATTACAAATTAGCCATGAACATCATCGAAAATGGCGGCGCTATTCTGTCTGAATGGAAAAAAGGCGACGGCAAAATCGTCAATCGCTGGAGCTTTTTGGAGCGTAACCGCTTGGTCTCCGGCCTGGCTGACGCCGTCATCATCACCGAGGCCGCCGAGCGCAGCGGCACGCTGAACACCGCCGCCCACGCCTTATCCCAAGGCCGCGACGTCTTTGCCGTACCGGGCAATATCACCAGCCCACTGTCTGCCGGCTGCAACGCGCTACTCAAACAAGGTGCCCTCGTCGCCACCACTGCCACGGACATTCTCAACGTCATCGCCCCATCAAACGCTCGATCGGCTACCGACCAAGCCGCCATTCCCCTCGGTGAAACCCCGGCCGAAAACACTATCATCGACTTACTCCGGACCGGCCTCAGAGACGGCGACCAACTGCAGCAACAGTCCGGCCTCAACCCAGCCGACTTCGCCACGGCGCTAACCATGCTAGAGATCAACGGCGTGATCAAGCCGCTCGGGGCGAATAATTGGGCGCTACGATAATCGCGATAATATTGCTAATTTGACAAATTAATGGTAGGCTACAAACTATGAAAGAGGGCCGGGATCTAGTACATAGCAGCGAGGCGGATAGTAACACTGTCGCTATTTCTGTTAAAGATATCGTCACCATTCCTAATGCGATGAGTCTAGTGGGTGGAAAGTTAACATGGGACGGTGCGGAAAATCTTGAAAGCATTTCTGGATTGGTACGGGTAATTATCGGACGATCAATTGATGTTGCCGACGGAGCGGTCGCCCGCGCAACAGGACAAACGAGTAATGTTGGCGCGGCCGTTGACGCGATCACCGATAAAGTGGTCACGCTCAAACTGCTCTATGAAATGCTGAAAAAAGGCGCAGCACCAAAGTCGGTTATCGGCACCATCGCCGTGTTGAACACGATAAACGCCGCCGCAACGGGCATCGCCAATTACCGCAGTAAACACAAGGGTGAAACGCGCCCAACCACGTCCGGCAAACTAGCGATGGCCAGCGAGACGCTGGCATTGTCTGCCTACGCCAGCGCCCACACCGCCGAACAGAACGGTAAACCAAGGCTAGCCAAAACCCTCCGCAGAGTTGGCCGCGCTACATTTATTGCCTCATTGCCGCCTGCTGCTCATGCCTCATGGACCTATATCAAACGAGCTATTTTTGGCGGTAATAGTGATGATGATACGCCAGAGTCTTGACTTTTTATCCAATAATTGATATATATATCAGATTTTCGTTCAAAAACGGAGATTCGTCCACCCAGAAGGTCTGGGTGTTGACAATTCGGACAGAGAGAGAAGGTCTGACATGGCGGGCTACGATGATTTCTTCGTCATCAACGTTACGGGCGGTGATATCACTGTTCGTACCAGTAAAAAAATCCGTAATGAGCACCTGTGGCAAATAATCCAAAACGACGGAGTAGAAGCCACATGGGCCATCGATGAGTCTACTTTTGGCTTGAGAGTCAGCTATAGCGAACCCTTGATTGTGGCCAAGGTTCTGCTCGACTGTTTCGGCACTGGCACCTGGCGAATCACTGGTGATCTCGCCGATGACGTCAGGAAGTGGTGCTATACTATGCGCAAAGCACAGTACGAGAAGCATTTCCACGAGGCCGTTATTACAGGGGATGGGGGATCAGATTCTGAAATACTATGATCTCCTCGAGGAGTTGCTCGAGGAAGAGAGTATTGTTAGACTTGTCTAGCGTCCCTCAGAGGACAGACCCATCTCTCTGTCCTCGCAACCAGAGCCACCGAGAAACACCCTCGGTGGTTGTGGTTGCGAGGTGATTTGATATAATATAAAGTTATGAAAAATCTCGTCATCGTCGAGTCACCAGCCAAAGCCAAAACCATTGAGAAATATTTGGGCAAGGATTTTCACGTTTTGTCAAGCGTGGGACATATCCGCTCCATCGTCAAAAAAACCAAGGACGGCACGCCGCCAATTGATGTGGCGAATGATTTTTTTGCCATTTATGAAGTCGATCCCGAGAAAAAGAAAGTCATCACCGAGCTAAAGAAAAACGTCAAAGCCGTCGGCAAAGATAATGTCTGGCTGGCCACCGATGAAGACCGCGAAGGGGAGGCCATCGCTTGGCACCTCTGTAAAGTGTTGGATTTGCCGATCGAGACGACCAAGCGCATCGTCTTTCACGAGATCACCAAGGATGCCATCACCGCCGCCATCAAAAACCCACGTACTGTTGATATGAATCTGGTGCAGGCGCAGCAAGCCCGGCAAATCCTCGACCGGCTGGTCGGCTTTGAGCTCAGCCCCGTGGTCTGGCAAAAAGTGCCCGGCGGCAAGTCAGCCGGTCGCGTCCAGAGCCCGGCAGTGCGGCTACTGGTCGAACGCGAACGAGAAATTATGAAATTTGCAGGCAGCTCACAGTTCAAGGTGACGGCTGTATTCATCCACGACAATCAAGAATTCAAAGCCGAGCTCAACCAAAGATTTGATTCCGAATCAGCCGCTCACGAATTCTTAAATAGCCTCAAGCCAGCCACATTCACCGTCAGCGACATCTTAAAGACGCCCGGCACCCGCAACCCAGCCGCACCGTTTACGACATCAACTCTGCAGCAGGAAGCCAACGCCAAGCTTGGCTTCAGCTCCAAAGCTACCATGGCCTCGGCGCAGCGACTCTACCAAGACGGTAAAATCACCTACATGCGTACTGACTCGGTCAATTTGAGCGGGCAGGCCATCGCCAGCGCAACTGACTTTATCAAGCGGCTGTACGGCCCGGATTACTCCACCGTCCGCAAATTCAAAACCAAATCCGCCTCAGCCCAGGAGGCTCACGAAGCCATCCGTCCGACCGACATTACCCGCGAAACCGTCACATCCAACGAGTACGACCAGAAGCTCTACGACCTCATTCGCCGCCGCACCCTGGCGTCACAAATGTCGGCAGCGAAGTTAGAGAAGACGACGGTGGTAATTTCTATTGAGAAAACGCTCGTTTCACCATCCTCCTCCAGAGTACACTCTTCACTCGCATCTCCACCGGAGATGGCTCGTGAGCGTTCGGCTGAAACGTCCGCTCCTCGCGAACGTTTCACAGCCTCTGTCGGAGGAGATAAAACGAGCAGCACCAACTCGACCGATCAGCTGGAGCCTCGAGCGACATCTCAGAAAAAATCTGGGCTGGCTTTAGCGGGTCCCGGATTATTTTCTGACGATGTCCGAGAGGCGGCTACCGCAGACTTACACTTCGAAGCCAAAGGCGAAGTTATCACTTTTGACGGCTTCTTGCGTGTGTACGGTGGTGGCAAAGACGAACTCTTGCCAAAGCTCCACACCGGCGACACACTCAAAACCCACGACATTACCGCCCGCCAAACCTTCGCCCGACCACCGGCCCGCTACACCGAAGGCTCCCTGGTCAAGAAGCTCGAAGACCTCGGCATCGGCCGGCCAAGCACTTACGCCACCATCATCGACACCGTGCAGACCCGCGGCTACGTCGAAAAAGGCGATAGTGAAGGCCAGCCGCGCGACGTCATCGTCCTCAGCTACAACGGCGAAGAAGTCAGCCGCGACGTCGTCCAGGAAAAAACCGGCTCCACCCGCGGCAAGCTCATCCCGACACCAAGCGGGGAACTGATCGCCGACTTTTTGACCGACCATTTCACGCAAATTGTTGACTATGATTTCACCGCCAACGTCGAAACTGAATTTGATAAAATCGCTGCCGCTGATCTGGCTAAAAGTGCCATGCTCCACGGATTTTACACGCCATTTCACAAATTGATTGAACAATCGGGCGGCATCGACCGCAGTAAAGTCGGCGCTAACCGCGAAGTCGGCATCGATCCAAAATCTGGCAAACCCATCCTGGCACGCTTTGGCCGTTTTGGCCCAATGTTGCAGCTGGGTACCACTGACGACGAGGACAAACCACGCTTTGCACCGCTGCCAAAAGGCGCGAAAATCGAGACCGTTACTCTGGAGCAAGCGCTAGAAATGTTCAAGTTGCCGCGCATCGTCGGCCAAACCGAAGACGGACAAGACATCAAGGCCAACATCGGCCGCTTTGGCCCGTACATCCAAGTTGGCAAGCTTTTCGTCTCCATCAAGCCCGAAGATCCGCACACCATCACCCTAGAAACAGCCCGCGAACTCTACGCCGCTAAACTCCAGGCCGAAGCCGAGAAAAATATTGCTGACTTTGGCGACGGCGTCAAGGTCCTCAACGGCCGCTTTGGCCCGTACATCACCGACGGCAGCAAAAACGCCAAAATCCCCAAGGACACCGACCCTAAAACCATCACTCATGAGCAGGCGCTAGAGCTCCTAAAGGCCGCACCCGCAAAACCCGCTCGCCGCGGCCGTGCGTCAACCAAGTCATCCAAAACACCGAGGAAAAGCACTCGCACAAAGAAGTAGTCAACCAGCAGATCGGCCTGATCACGCCATGTTTCAGTAGTGCTGTATAGACCACATTCCCATAATTCACAAAATTAGAAACTATCACACCATTTCATTGCAAAAATTGTTAAATACATGCTATAATTATGGCGTATTATACGACTTGCTTGACACGAAAATATTTTATTGTATAATAGCAATATCGTCCTATATCAACATAATATTCTGAGGTGAGGCAGAGAGGATTTTAACATAAAGCCATGAGCGACAGACAAGAACAGAGCGCACCAGACAAGCAGCTTCGGCAAGCGGCCGAGGACGTTCTGGCGCAGATTCCACAGGAGCGCGAGAAGGAGATTATTAGCCGTCGCTTTGGCTTATACGGCAATAAGGAGACGCTGGAGCAGATCGGCGACATGCTCGGGATCACTCGTGAACGTGTCCGCCAGCTGGAGAAGGCCATCCTCGTTCGCCTCCGTCTACTGGTGGCTGATGGTGGCATACCAAGTGCCTCGGCCGCTGAAAAGATGGTCACCTCACACCTGTCAGAAATGGGCCGAGCCGCACCGCTACATGACCTCGCCAAGCACATCCTTGACCGAGATGTCACCGACGGTGAACGGTCGCACGTCGCCTTTATCGCTGAGCTCAATCCATCGATCAACATTATCACCGAGAACGATGACTATTACCATTCCGCCATCATCGGTACACCAAACGACGAGAAAAATATCAAGAAGCAAGTTGAAGAAATTGTCAAAGCCATCAAGCAACATGGCCAGCCAGTCACCGCTGAGGAGCTACACAAAACGCTCAACTACGAACACCCATCCAACATTGCCGCGCTCGCCTCGATTAGTAAAAAACTAGCCCACCTTCGGGGTTTATGGGGTCTCATCAAGTGGCCGCTCGTTAACCCAAAGACTATCCGTGACAAGATTTTCGTTATTCTCGACAGCAACGGCCAGCCAATGCACTTTTCTGACATCGCCAAGGCTATCAAGGACAGCGATTTCAAGCGCAAGGATGTCACCATCCAAGCCATCCACAATGAACTCATCAAAGACAAACGCTTCGTCCTGATCGGCCGCGGGATCTACGCTCTCGAATCATGGGGTTACGCTCGCGGCACCGTTGCTGATATCATCGCTAGCGTCCTGCGTGAAGCCGGAGAGCCGCTACACCGCGATGAAATTGTAAAGCGCGTTCTCGACAAGCGCCAAGTCAAAGAAACCACCATCCTGCTCAATCTACAATCCAAACCGCAATTCAAACGCTCCGCCAAAGCCACCTACATTCTGGCCGACGAAGCCTAGGTTTGCATTTATCTATAAGGGGTGAGATAATGAAATAGCATGGAAATTATCTCTTCGATGATTGGCTTTTTGACACAATGGTACGTCTGGATGCCTATTACGGCCGTGCTGTCATTTTTGACATGGCGCAACTATCAGCGGGCCGACGAATTCGAACCGACCGAGAGCGTGTTATTAGTGCTCGAAATCCCCAAAGCCAACGACAAGAAAGAGCTAGCTGCCGAGCAGCTGTTCGCCAGCCTGCACGGCATCTTGCGCGACAAACGCGAACTCAAATTATCGGGCGGCAGGCAGGAGCATATCAGCTTTGAAATCGCCTCGGTCAACGGTCAAATTCGTTTTTACGTCTGGGTACCCCGGACGCTGCAAAGTTTCGTCGAGGGACAAATTTACGCCCAGTACCCAACCGTTCAAATCCACGTCGCCAGCGAAGATTACACTGAGCACGAGCGCGAGCACTCCACCGTGTATACCACTGAGCTAACCTTGACGGCGCCAGAATTCTTGCCAATTCGCACCTTTCAAACCTTTGAAGTCGATCCACTGGCGGGAATTACCGGTACGCTGGCCAAGCTAGAATTGACCGGCGAGGAACTCTGGGTGCAGGTGCTCATCAGGCCAATCGCCGACAGCTGGCAACAGTCCGCTGATCGCTGGATCACTAGCGTCAAGAGTGGGCATAAACTCATTCCCGGGCTCGGCGGCGGCGGTCTGCAATGGATTGGTGCGCTGCTGGAAGCCCTCTGGAAACCGCCAGGCCAGGGAAGTGATGGCAAAAAAGCGCCCGAGCTATCTGAGCGTGACAAGACGCGCGTCTCTGAGGCAGAGAAGAAGGCCACCAAATTGGGCTACGACGTCAAGATCCGCCTGGCGTACCTTGGTGAAGATCAAACCAGCGCCAAGCTACATATGCAGGCGCTGGTCGGTGCTTTTAAACAATTCAATTCAACCAACCTCAACGGCTTTCGCGCGGTCAAGGGTGCGTTCGGCAAGGAGTTTCTCGATAAATACCGCAAGCGCGCATTTTACGGCGACGGCTACATCCTGAACATCGAGGAGCTGGCCTCTGTCTTTCACTTACCACACACCAATGTTGAAACACCAAACATCGTCTGGGCCAGCGCCAAAACGGCCGAGCCGCCGTCCAAGTTGCCTGTCCTGACCGGCAGCGACGCCAATGACGACCAAATTTCCGCCTTTGGCGTCACCAATTTCCGCGGCATCAACCACCAATTCGGTATGCTGCGCTACGACCGCTCGCGCCATGTTTATATCATCGGCCAGACGGGGGCGGGGAAGTCAGGATTGCTCGAATTATTCGCGCTCAGCGATGTCTTTCACAACCAAGGCTACGCCATCATCGACCCGCACGGCGACTTCGCCATCAACAACATGAAATTCATCCCCGGCTCACGGCTAAACGACGTCGTCTATTTCAACCCAGCCGACACCGCCTATCCGCTTGGTTTCAACCCGCTGGAAGTCACCAACCCGAACCAAAAAACCAACATTTCATCAGAGGTCATCGGCGTCCTGAAGCGCATGTTTGGCGATTCATGGGGGCCGCGACTGGAGTATATTTTGCGCTACACCATCCTGGCACTACTCGACCGCCCAGAGACGACCATGCTCGACATCACCCGCATGCTGACTGATAAAAACTTCCGTAAAGAAACGCTGGGCTATTGCCGTGACACCGTGGTCTTGCAATTCTGGAACGTCGAATTCGCCAGCTGGAACGACAAGTTCGTCGCCGAGGCCGTCGCACCAGTCCTCAATAAGGTCGGTGCCTTTACCGCCAACCCTATCATCCGTAACATTATCGGCCAGCCCAAATCCACCTTCAATATCCGCCAAATCATGGACGAGGGCAGAATCCTCATCGTTAATCTATCCAAGGGCCTCATCGGCGAAGACAACGCCGCCATCCTTGGCTCATTCCTGGTCACCAAGATTCAGCTGGCCGCCATGAGTCGCTCCGACATTCCAGACATCCGCGACCGCCGTCCGTTCTATCTTTACGTCGACGAGTTCCAGAACTTCGCCACCGATTCATTTGCCACCATCCTGTCCGAAGCCCGCAAGTACGGCCTCAATCTGACCGTCGCCAACCAGTATATTTCGCAGATGAACGAAACCGTGCGCGACGCAGTCTTTGGCAACGTCGGCACCATGATTTCATTCCGCGTATCTGCCGACGACGCACCAATCCTCGCCAAGCAATTTGAGCCGAATTTTGAAGCCGTCGACCTCTTGCAGATGCACAATCGCAACTTCGTCATCAACATGGTCATCGGGGGAGAGAAGACGCCAGCCTTTTCCGCGCGCACCCTTGAACTCCCGCCAAGCCAAGCCGATAACACGCCGCACATCATCGAACATTCGCGGCGCATGTACTCACGGAGCCGAGAAGACGTCGAGCGAGAAATTGCCGCCGTCATCATGCCGCCACGCCCACAAAAGCAGCCCAGCCAGCCACGCCCACAAGCCGTCGCCGCAGCTGCATTAGCCCAGCCCGTTCAAATGGCCACTAACCAACCGGCTCAAAAAAAGACTAGCACCGCTGCTAACGCCCAACGTGCCGCGTCACAGCCAGAACCCGCCACACCCACCACAAACAGCGGCGAAGTCATCTTGCAAATTCGCGGCAACAGCGCCTTTGAATCAGCAGCTACCGACACCGTCACACCAAAGAAACGCCGACGACGACGGAAGAAGAGTGCCGCCTAACAACAGGACGGACGCTAAAACCCACTTACTTAACTCATCATAACGTACTATAATTCTCCTTATGGAGATAATCATAATAGCTCTCGTCATCATTGCTATCCTAGGAATGATCGGGACAAAAACAAGCAAGCCGACTACCTTTTCTAAGTCAAAAACAGGGGAGTATACCTATATCAAAAAGGAGCGCATCATAACGCAGCACGAACTAGCCTTCTATCAGGCCCTACATGAAGCAGTCAGTGGCTGTATCATTATTCCTCAAGCCCACCTGAGCATGTTCCTGAACCATAGGATACAAGGACAAAACTGGAGCAGGGCATTCTCGAGAATCAATGGCAAGTCAATAGACTTCCTCATCTGCACAAATGACATGCGACCGCTTCTCGCTATAGAACTTGACGACATTACCCATAATCGCCCCGACCGTCAACAGCGAGACGCTTTTGTCGATACAATCATCGCTACTGCGCACATACCCCTGCTACGCTTCGCTGCCAGTGGCTGGAATACTGGCACTATCAAGCAGCAAGTTGCCCATGCTCTGCACACATCAGTATTTGAAAAATAATAGAACAAAAGGAGAACTTATTAGAGACTAGCGACTCAGGCAGCCTCAGACCACCGAGATGACGCACATGCAGGCCTGCATTACACAAGGTCCATACAATATAGCAAGACAGCAAATAGGTGCAATGTGGCAGGCATACTTAATCACCATAAAACACAAAACGCACCAAGGTAAATAAGACAGATCTAAATTTCATGAATTACGCAAAATCTCATAATAGATTTATCCATAAATCACAGCACAGGGGTGTCCAGTAAAGGGCAGTCAAAACTAGAGGCTAGCTTACATTACAAAACAAAAAATATCATCACGAAGAGACGATAGAGAATACGTCTTTTCGTAGATAATTTAATGTCGCACAAGGTAGCTTTTACGTATTTATATTATGTACAAGCTCTAATATACAAAATATCATGGGCTTAGCGTGCTATCTTATGCTTTTTCGATAACTATCTCTTTAGCGGGGAGGCCTTCTGGCTTTTATCGCTGCGCTATACGACATCTACCGGATGAACCCGTTCAAATAGTCGTAAACAAACACTGGGTGTGTAGACCCCGTGCTCGGGATCGGGGGACTTTGGCGGGGTGCCCTCGGTTGGTATGAGCTCACGCCGCATTGCATTATTTATTTTACTAAGCACAGCCGCACCCATACCTTAGCATCAAGCTGATAGCTCGTAGACTTTTCCACATCAAAAGACGTCTGGTACCGAACATACTGCGCTTGTCTACGAGACGCATGACGGCTCGTTAGTTAAGCTCGCGATGGATATTTGACTTTTTCTTGTTTTATTCCCCTGCTCTATTTTTCCACAAGTACCCTATTTGATTTTTTCATATTTTGATATTATAACTATGTTTTTTTCTAAGCCACTAATAAACGAACAAAAAGCGAACTTAATATCGTCGAGTAGCCTTGTCTCTACCCTGTTGGCAGTGTAGCCCATGCGCCCCGGCAGGACAGAGTTCGCCCCTACCCGCTGCTGACAACCCGCTACTTATAAAATACTCGCTGGTTGACGCGCACATCAATATACGTAGGAGCTCCCCCACTACTCTGAAAGAACGCCATAGCCTTGACCGCTTGTGCTACCTGTGCCGCTGCTTCCCTGTCGGTGGTCATTTTAACACTGTATGGACGGCCCTTGATTGACAGAAGCGCCTGGCGGACGGTGTTTTGCGGTAGGATGATTTCCGTAACTTCTAGCTGGTGCTCACGAAAGCCGGCGACAGCCTGACCGAGGAAGCTAAGGAAGTGGCGATTGATAACCTCCTGGCCGGCAGCGGTCGGTACGCCGCTCTGGTCTTTGACGATGACGGATGGTGAGCTCGCGTAGGTAGTCGAGAATGTCACGCCTGTGTCGTCAACAAAATAGCTCTTACCACCAGAAGTCCATTGGACGACTGGCTGGCGAAAGGTAAGCTTGAGGCGTGGCCTGGTGAGCTGGTCGGCCTCGAGGCGAACCGTCTTGACCTCTGGGGCTTTCTCGAGGAAAAAGCTAGCTAGCGACTGATGATTTAGTACAAACAAGAATCGCTCGACCGGACGCGCACTGAGATATTCGTCGACGAGACTGCGGTAACGATCGGCCTCTTTGGCGCTGGCTGCATCTGGCGTTTGCACCGAAACTGTGATGGTACATTGCCACGTAAGTAGACCAATGATAATAAGCACCAGCGCACTGCTGATTAGTATAATCCACCGCGTCCGACGACGCCGAGATTTCGCATGCTGAACCGTGCGCTCTGAGGTCTCGACTGGCGAGGCGGTGTGGCGAGTATTGAGATTGCGATTGCGGCGATAAGCTGTTTCAAATGAGCTATCCTCGTTAATCAGCGCTGCTTGACGACGAGCCGCAATTTCGCGGCGTGTGGTTGGCGTAGATTTTGCCCGAGAAAAGGGTAATTTCACCGACGTCTCCCCTGCCGACGAATGACGGTGAGGAGCATCGCTGCCATGTCTTTAGCGGCGTTGGGCTTCGCAAATGTACCGATGTTTCGTCCGAGGCCGGCCAAGATCCGCGGCGACTTAACGAGGCCAATAACCTTCTTGCTCAGCACCTCTGGCGTCTGCTCCAGCGTCGACTCTTCAACGATCACTGCCGCCAGCGCGTCCTGATACACCTTGGCATTCTTGAGCTGATGGCCGGCCGTCAACATACCATTCGGCACGATCACCGCTGGTTTATGTAGTGCCGCCAGCTCCAGCAGCGTCGTCGCACCGGCTCGCGCCACCACCACATCCGCTGCCGCTAGCACTTCGGCCATACCGTGATGGACGAACGCCTCTAAGTGCCAGCCTACTCGCTCGTCAGTCCGCTCCTTCAGCTCGTCAAACTGATGCTTACCAGAGATCAAGAACACCGACGTTTCAGCCAGTAGCTGCTCGCGCGTGGCTACCACTGCCTCATTGAGGCGTGCTGCCCCTAGCCCACCGCCAGTCACCACCACCAGTGGCCGCGCCGGATCAAAGCCAAACTTCACCTTTAGCTGTCGCCGCTCAGCCGCGCTGTATGGTCGAAATTCCTCGGCTACCGGGATACCAACATACTCCGCCTTGACGTCAGGATAATTATAGTGCTCCAGCGGCGCCCCGGTGCCGATCTTGGCAGCAAATGGCGCTAGCAGCCGATTGGTCAGTCCTGGGTGCGCATCTGAATCATGCAGCACCAGCGGAATTTTTAGCAGCCGCGCTGCATAGCCAACCGGCAGACACACATAGCCACCCTTGATAAGAATCACGTCCGGTCGCCACCTGAGTAATTTACAAAAACTCTGAATGAACCCGATACCCACCAGAAAAACATCGCGTATATTCGGCAGCAAAATTGACGGATGGAGATGAAACGCCATACTTTTACCGTGGTAGCGACGGATCTTGCCAGCGATGATCAGCTCGACTGGGATCGTCTCGTCAAATTTACCAAAAATACCGCGGGCACTAGCGCCAAATTTCCGATCACACCAGAACCGCAACTCGTGCTCACCCGATGCTCGCAACCCCTTACATACTGCTACGACTGGCGTAACGTGTCCGCCCGAGCCGCCGCCGACCGCCAAGATCTTTGCCACTTCCCTCTCCTTCCATTAATGGTTTGTGCGCCGTGTAGGCTGACAGTTGAAATGCCAGACCCAGCGCAGCTGCGATAAATAACATACTGGTACCGCCATAGCTGAGCAGTGGCAACGAGATACCAGTCATCGGAATAATCCCGGTCATCGAGCCAATATTCATCAACACATGCGACGCTACCCAGCCAAACACGCCCGCCACCACCAGCCTCAGGTGCATATCAGCCAGCCGCGACGTAACCTTGAGCAGGCTCAGCAGCAACGCCGAAAACAACGCCAAGATCACCAACAAACCAACAAAACCAAACGTCTCGCCCATCACTGCAAAAATCGAGTCGTTAATCGCCTCCGGCAGATAGCCCGTCGCCTGCACGCTTTTACCGATACCAAGGCCAAGTAGGCCACCCGAGCCGATGGCGATGCGCGCCTGCTGGATGTGATAGCTATTTTCATCGCGACTAGCTGATTGATGCGTATCACCCTGAATAAAGGTCATCACGCGCTCGATACGGTGCGGCGACGAGAACGTCAGCACTAGCGCTGCAGCCGCAATCACCAGCACGATGCGCCGCAGTAGCCGAGCATCCAATCCCGACACCACCAACACCGACAGCACCAACGCCACAAGCGACACGCCCGTCCCCAGATCCTTCTGCAGTACCACCACCACAAACATCGACACCGCCATAATGATACCAAGCGGAACCAGCGTCTCATTGATGTCATTGATCTTGCCTTGACGCACCCGTTTAGCCAAAAACCCAGCTATAAACAATAGCAAGCCAAATTTCAATAACTCTGCCGGCTGAAAACTACCCAGCCCGCCCAGATAAAACCAGCGGTACGCACCGTTGGTGTCAGATGCAAATGACAGATGAAGCAGTGCCCCACAAACCACCAACAAGAAGCACGCCGCCAAGCCTGCCAGAAATAGCCGCTTGGCCCACACCTCGGTCAACCACCGATACGGCACCATCGCTGCCACCCCAAACGCCACCACAGCAGTGATGACGCTGGCCAGCTGCTTGTTGAAAAAGAAGGTGTCGCTATAATTTGCACCATGCGTATGATTCAACACATTCGCCCGCTGCGGCCCCAGCGCATACATCACCACCAGCCCCAACATCAACAGCAGGCCCATGTACAGCACGATCTGATACATCGGCCGGTGTCGACGCACCGCCTTGGCAGTTGAGGTGGCGGTGCGGTTACGCAATATGACCCCCCGCCAGGGCCAGCATCACGCCGATAAACGCCATCACGCAGCCAATCACCCAAAACCGCATCGTCACCTTGGTCTCCGGCCAGCCGCTGGCCTCTAGGTGATGATGGATTGGCGCTGATAAGAAAATTTTACGCTTAAAGAGTTTCTTGCTCACAATCTGGATCAAGCTCGAGCCTGCCTCAACCACAAACAACAGCCCAATCACCGGCAATAACAGCAACGAGTTAGTCAGCATCGCCACCACTCCCAAGCTCACTCCATAAGCAAAGCTACCGACATCGCCCATGAAAAACCGCGCTGGATAGATATTAAACCAGAGATAACTCAGCAGCACACCAACTACCGTGAAGCAAAATCCCGCTAGCAGTACCTGTTGCTGCAGCAAGGCAATCACCCCGAAGGCCCCAAAGCTAATCCCCAACAGCCCGCCGGCCAAACCATCCATACCATCAGAAATATTAACCGCATTGCCAGTCGCCACCACCGCAAAGGCAAACAGCGGGATGATCAGCCAACCAATCGACACGTCGCCCATGAACGGCACGTGAAAACTTGCCACACCGAGCTTAGCGTAGAAAAACCAGCCAAGGACAAAACCGATGAGCATAATCAGCGCAAATTTCACCGGACTGCGTAAGCCGGCCGCGCCACCGCCCAGCCCGCGTAGATTAATAATATCATCAATGAGCCCAACCGCAGCACCACCGATCAACGCCGCGAGCGGCAGCCATGTCTGCGCTCGATCTAAATTACAAGAGAACGTCACCACAAAAATCGAAATAACACCGATAACTCCAGCCATCGTTGGAATATTTCGCCGCAATTTTGCCGCTTGGAATTTAGCAAAAACCTTCAACTCTTTGCCGTCGGTACTCTCCGAGCGCTGCCGCTTCCAGAACCGATATCGATAGGCAAAAAACGTATAAACTGGTGTCAAAAACATCGCTAGTAAAAAGGCCCCGACACTGAGCAAAAATACGTGTGTCAATTCGTTGGTCATTGTTTGTAAAGCAGTTGCCATGGCTATCCCTTCGGTGCTAATTTCATATAATCAATCATCCAATTGGAGACGTCAGTAAAAATTGGTGCAGCGTGAATGTTACCCTGTAAGTTCTTGCGCTTGCCAGGCGCCGCGACACGTACCATTATGACATACTCGGGGCGATTTGCGCCACCATAGCCAATATACGTCGCTACTGTTTCGTCCATAGTATAGCTACCATTGATCAGTGTCTCTGAGGTACCGGTCTTGCCGCCGACATCATAGCCGGGCTTATCTTTATCGGGCATACGCTGATTGAGGACCGTCCGCGCTGTTGACAGCATGCCGCGCATCGTGACTGATGATTGTTCAGAAATCGTCCTGCGTAGTAGCGAAGCCGCCGCTGGCTTCAGTCCACCATTCGCGTCCACCGTTCCAGCCACCACCGTCGGCCGAAAATATTGCCCACCATTAACCACCGAACAAAACGCGCTGGCTGCCTGCACCATCGTCGCATTCATACCCTGCCCGAACGTAATATTCGCGTAATTCACTTCCGCTCCCGGCCGATTTGGCACGTAAAGCAGCCCTGGCGCCTCTGCTAGCTCAATCCCCGTCGCCTCGCCAAACCCAAATTTCTCGTGATAATACTCGTACAGTGTCTGCCGCGCACTCGGGGTGATCGTCGACCCATCGCCTAGCCGCCGCGCAATCGTGATCATACCGACGTTGAGCGAATTGTTAAATGCACTCTGCATACTCGTCGTACCGCTAAGCCCCCTCAATGCGTTACACATTTTCCGATCCCCCACCTCAGTACAATCAGTGTTTGAGTACGTTGACTGCGGCGTCACCACACCCTTATCAATCCCCGTCGCCATACTGAACGTCTTGACAATGGAGCCCGGCTCAAACGGCAGCATTGTCGTCGCGTTACTAAACACTGCTGCGTCTTTTTGCTTGGCGTACTCGGCCGGATTATACGTCGGATAATTAGCCATCGCTAGCACCTGCCCATTATTCGGATTCATTACCATCACGCTGCCCTCGGTCGCGCCGGCCTTGTCGATCCCTCGTTTGAGCGCTTCTTCGGCGTGACTCTGCACATTGCGATCAATCGACAACGCCACATTCTCGCCCGACTTCGCCTCGACACGCACATTGTCTTTACTCAGCGTCAGCGGCACATTACGCACGTCCGCCACTGTTTTGAGTAGGCCATCACGACCCTTCAGCCTATCATTCAGCGCCCCTTCAACCCCGTACTGACCCTTGCCCTCGGCATTGACGAAGCCCAGCACCTGCGCCGCCAGTTGCCCCTCCGGATAGTTGCGAATCGACCCCTTTTGATACAAGATACCGACAAAATCCTTGGCCTTTAACTTCTCGGCCTGGGTGCGCGTGATGTTACGCGCCAGCACTTCGTAGCGAGAGGTAGTGCGCTCCAGTCGCTTGGCTGCGTCGCTCACCACCTCGCCACCGGCAATTTCCTGTAGCGCCGCGATAATCTGCTGACGCTGCTCCTGCTTGACCGTCTGTGGATCAGCGATAACCGTATAGACCGTCTGGTTGAGCACCACAGGGACCGCCACGCCGCCATCCATCATGTATAGCTTGCCACGCTCGGCCGGAATAACGAAATGCCGCTGCTGGCTGGCCTGAGCCAGTGACACGTATTCGCTGTGTTTAATGATCTGTAGATAAAATAGTCGCATCACAAAAATCGCCATCATCCCCAAAAGAATGATAGCGAGTACGCCGGTTCGAGATTGCGTTAAGTGACGTTTCATACCGCTTGTCCTATTGTACCACTTTTGCCCGAACTAGCGAGCATAGTTAGTCTGCGTTGGTGTTTTCATCGCCGATGCAACATTGCTGTGCTTGACCTTTTCGAGCGCCGTCAGCCGTGCATTCTGCACCTCTAGCTCTGACTTTTTCGTCGCCAGCTCATTCAACTGCGAATCCAGCCCCTCCGCCTCGTAACCATAAGCCGTCGTCTTGGTCGCCTGCGTCAAGTACACCAGCCCCAACACCATAATCATCAGCGCCACCAACACCGTATGTGCCACTGGCCCGAGCTTGGTCTGTGATCGAAAACGGGTAGCATTCTGGTTACGACGAAGTTGCGGCCCAGGACGACGCGGCGTAAATGTGGTGGATGAGCGTGTGTGCATAAATAATTTCTGTGTGTATTTAAATGTGTTATGTTTGGTACTTTAGTGGCGCGTCATAACGACACGGGAAATACAGCCGGTCGGCCCGCCCTTATCGTGAAAGAGCGAGCCGCCGAGCTTGCATACTTTTTCCGGGAAAACTATCAAGCGAGCTTACTTAGCCGCGGCGTACCGCAACGGTCTCAGCTGCTTCTGCGTCCTGGAATTGTACTTTGATGTGGATTGGCATGGTGTCGCCCTCCTTTTTTGTTTATGTTTTTACGGCGTAGCGAAACTGAGCGCTCCGACTACGCGGGTTGTGAACATCTTCTGTTCCAGACACCGGTTTTTTCTCTGGGATGATCAGCTCGGCCTCATAGCCAGCAGCCGCTTGCTCCCAGAAATATCGCTTGACCAATCGATCCTCCAAGCTATGAAAACTAATTATCCCAACGCGCCCGCCCCTGGTAAGGAGGCGCGGCAACAGTGGCAATAATTCTTCAATCAGCCGAAGTTCGTGATTGACTTCAATGCGCAGTGCCTGAAAGGTGCGAGTCGCCGGATGATGTTTCATCCCGCCGCGACCGACAGTGTGCTTGATCAGATCAGCCAGCTCGGTCGTTCCCCGGATCGGCCGTGCTTTGACGATTGCCTGCACAATCCGCCTGGCCCGCCCCGGGTTCTCCTCGCCGTAACGAGTTATCAGCCGCGTCAGCTCATCAACCGAATACGAATTGACGATATCCGCTGCCGTCGTTTCCGTCCGATTATCCATCCGCATATCCAGCGGCCCGTCAAACCGAAACGAAAAACCTCTCTCTGCTCTGTCAAGCTGCGGTGACGACACCCCCAAATCAGCCAAAATCACGTCAAATGTACGTCCCTGCTTGACCAAATCCTGCGCTGCGCTCACAAAATCTTTGTGAATCAGCGTCGCGCCTTTTTCAGCCAAATCGCCCAGCGTGTTAATCGCGTTATCATCGCGGTCAACCAACACTGCGCCCAAGTAATTATCCGTCCTTCTTAAGAATTCCCTGGCATGGCCGCCATAGCCAGCCGTCAGGTCGAGATAACTCTCGCCTCTGGCTGGCCGCAACCTGTCCAAGGTCACCTCAAGGAGCACGGGAACATGAATCGGTTCGCTCACTTGAAGCGCTTCCGACTGTGGTGGATGTTCTTTAATACTCATAGCAAAAGTATACCATCCCGCAAGCCGATCCGCACGAGCGTAAGCGAGCTTTAGGGGGAGGAGACAGCGCAGACGAATTTAGTTCGGCTGGCTGCCGGAGGGGTAAGCCCCTCCTCTTTTGCTGCTCGAGATCACCTAACTGGATATTTAATTCTGGCCGTTTTGTATTTGTGTTTTGTTTGTTTTTGTTGTCTTAAGAGTGGAAAATGGATGATTGTCAGTGACAACCATAATTTCCAAAAGAGACTTATGTGTGAGGTGGAGTTTTTTGGGAGGTGTTTTGAGGAAAGAACGTTGCCGTTTTTACCGTGGAGCAAATTGCCACCTGCCATCTTCAAATACCCAGATAGTTGATCTCGAGAGGTTTTCAAATTGTTAAGGTACTGACCCCAGCTAATCAATCCGCACTCTCAGCCGCCATCAGCCGAAAATACGCACCCGCCCGCACTGCCACGACTTCCCGGTCAATGCCAGCATAGTCGAGTAGATGCTGCTCAATCGTCACTCGGCCCTGTTTCTGGTCGAGCGCCGAAGCGGTTTTACCGCGGCGGAACTTGACATTTAGGTCAGCCACCCGCTCATCCAGAATACTTCCGGTCAGCGCGCCCTCCACTTCCCGATCCCAGACTTGCTGTGGATACAGGTGCAGATAGTTGCCAAACCCGCGGGTCAACACGACGCCGGACGCAAACTCCGCCCTGAGCTCGGCCGGGATCGTCAAGCGCCGCTTGTCGTCCAACTTTCGCTCAAAGTAATCTGTCTGCACGTCGTCCTTCCTCCGTGGTAGATTAGTTGGTTTTTTCGTAGTGGATGTTTGTTTTGGTTGGTGTTACCCGCCAACGTTCGTTCCACTGATTCCACTATACTACCCACAACTACCCACATGCAAGCCTTTTTACCCACTTTCTACCCATTTCCCTACCAAACAAAAACTTTTCCACGGTTTTGTGGAAAAGTCTAGTGGTGCTGTGCTCGACTAAAACACTATTGGTTACGGTGCACCGCATCACGGGTCGTGCGATATAACTCACGCTGAAGTCGCTCTAATATATTGCACGTATCAAGATCTGCGCCTTGCGCAGTAATCTCGCGCAAATTTTCATCAGCAGCAACTTTATAGACGTGACAATCACCTCTTTCGCCTTCATCGGTATTATCGCAGCAGATACGATACGTGTCGAACTCGGCCTTCGACACATCACCGTTTTTATCAAACCGACCAAGATCAATGTCCTGGGAACTAATACCCAGACGATGCATCGCACCCGCTATACGATCCAAATAATCCTGCGCTGTCTGCTCACGGTCAATGAGGGTTCGACTCATCTCCCGTGAGACTTTGAGTAACTGTTCTCGCAGCGACGGATCGCCGTTTGTTCCTATTGCCTCATTCATGGATTTTAACCTCCTCCCTATGCGCACGTGTTGATCCATTTTTAGTGACTGCTGTCATCAATGATTCACCTCCTGTATTATCCCTTGTGGTGATTTGCATATTACCTGTTCTCTCTATACCAGAATATACTGTTCCATCTAATCCGCTAATAACTTGTACCCGAGGAAATGCCCGAGACAGTGCTGGTGCCGTACCCCTACGTTGCTGCGGCTTGTCACCAACCGTAAGAGTATCAAATCTTTTTTCCCGCACGAGCGGATGGCATGAGTCTAGGATGATCGTGTCTATCTCCAGCATCTCTATCAGGCTACGCATACCTTTTTTATTGTACCATTTCCTATGATTAGGCGGTATCTTCTCATCCGACGACATGAAAAAATGCTTCTCGGAGCCATGGCCAAACAGGACAACTGTATCAAACGTATTGCTATCAACACCGGCCCGTTCCAGCTTTGCTACTACATCAGACAGATCACTTGTATGGTTTATTTCAACAGCAAATGTATCAGCAGATTTTATATTTCTATACCCACTCGCAGCACCGTTATGATCTCCTGTAACTCCCCTAATGATAATCGTCGCCGGTTCGCCAGATTCGGTGTGTCCATCTTTTAGTAGCTCCAGCGTGCCTACCAAAGTCTCTAAACTCCAATCACCAAAGTGGGTTATGCCAAGTTCTTCATGCAATTTCTTGGCGTTAGCTTCTCCAATTTTGTAGATAGTATTGATAAGTTTAAAACAGTTATCCTCGTCCTCATGGCCATTAATAAATACCTTGGGAGTAATATCTGGCCAGCGCCCCGCAAGATACTCCTCTATCAAATAGGACCGCCTACCGATGTCAGGCCCTACGAGTACACTCTTATCACCGCCGTGCATGCTTGCCGTACTTCTTACGAAATAATCAATTATATCGAGATCAAAGGACTCTCTTTCTGTCTCATCTCCAGCAAGTACTCGATTACGTAGCGACTCTGGAAAATCCTTTCGCTCTCTCGCATCTCGCGGCCAGCACTCTGGCGGAAAACCATGTGACTCTAGCCAGTCTACACACTCATTAAAATCACGCCATTGTACTTTCATGCATCTGGCCACCTCGTTAATTATTGTATCTTTAAGGTCTTCGGTTATCTCCTCGGGTAACACTCGCTCAGCATTCATTAGTTTAATAGCCAGTTCATGGGTATCATAGTTATCGTCAAAATAAGAATGTATCGAATCAACCATATCCCGCATCGTATGACGTAGCCTATCAGTAAATTTTGGCATACGCTCGTAATGTTCGCTAAAAAATGCTGCTATATTGTCTTGTATCAAACGCGACAAAGTCGTCTCGGCATAGCAAAGATCGTAATACCTGTCATCAGTCTCTTCCGACTCTGGATTAAGCCGACTATCGCTCGCAACTACTTCTTTTATATTGGGTATGAACTTTTCAATTTTCTCATACTCACAATACATGAACGCATTTATAATATCACTATTCCTATACCCCATGAGAAGGTCAGTATAGAAGTCACACTCCTCCTCAATCTCCTCAATTCTCTGCAGTGTTTCATCGTTAAGTGTTTCTGCCGTTTCTTCCGCACCATCAGAACTTTCACTATCAGTATTACCGTTGTCTCTACTAGCGGGGTCACCTTCATCACGCGCCATGAGCCGCAACGCCAAATTACTCATGGTTATTTTTATTCTACTCAAAACGCCCAGTTTTGTGCCTTCTGTTTCTGGCGGGAGAGATTTCTCATTACTGGTAGCGTTAGTACTAGCAGTGTTTGTTTCGGTCATTACTAGATCACATGGTAGCATAATATACCAATAATGTCAATCATACGCTGCCTTGCCTGTAGCTTATATCGGCGCACTATTCTATGGACTTGGATTATTTCCGCAGCTTCTTGATCACCGCCGCAAACCAGCGCGCGCTTGGCCGCACCGTCCGGGTCATGGTCCGCCGATCGACTGCCACGAGGCCAAACTTTGGCCAGTATCCCTTGTCCCATTCAAAATTGTCGAGCAGGCTCCAGTGCAAATAACCGATTAGCTTGACGTCATGTTTGAGCGCCTCGTGCATGGCCTTGATCGTCTCGGTCAGCCACCACTGTCGCTGGGTATCAGCGCCATCCGCCAGTCCATTTTCGGTAATCATAATCGGCAACCGGTAGCGCTCGGCCACGTCCTCCAGTAGATACTGCAATTTATCCGGCTGCATATCCCAGCCAAGATCACTGACCTTTAGATACGGGTCATGTGCCCGATAGCCATAAATCCGCCGGGCAAAGTAATAATTGATCGCCAAGAAATCACTGTGCCGCCGCACTCGACGCAGCACCCACGTATTCAGGAAATAATTCGCCACCCGCGCACTAGCACGACTGAGAATCGCATCATCGCCAGGATAGCAATAGATCAGATGATGCGCCATCGATACCTTCCACTTTTTGCGAGCACGTGTCAATTTGTAAACTTTTTTGTGTGCCGCAACGAGATTGCAAAGTACGCGCAGCATATCACGCCTGCGAGTTTTATTCGGCGGCCAATGCCCCTCGAGGTAACTCTCACCGGCGTACACGGTCGGCTCGTTAATCGTCACGATCCACTCGATGTCACGCCCCAGCTCACTCAAGACTTTCTCGACATAATACACAAAATATTTGATGTTGCGCCGCTTTTCAAAACCGCCCTTGGCCATAAACCACTCCGGCAGCGTAAAGTGAAACAGCGTCACCACCGGTGTAATACCCATCTTCTTCAATGTCCGCAAATACGTTCGATAGTGGGCGATCGCCGCCGCATCCCACGCGCCCTCTTGCGGCTCAATTCGTGCCCATTCAATGCAGAACCGAAAGGCATTCATGTTGAGACTCCTGAGAATCGCGAAATCTTCCTCGTAGCGATGATAATGATCGACACCCCGCCCCGATATGTAGTTGTCAGGCCTAGTCGCCTCTTTTTTGATGCGCGGCCAGCTATCAATATCACCAAATTGATGTGGCGCCTGCACGGACAGCCGCTTGGCATGTTCAAGCTCCCACGTCGTCCACTGATTCACCAGACCGCCCTCGACCTGATGTGCCGATGTCGCTGCACCCCATAAAAACTTCTTTGGAAACACGATGCGTTCAGATTGCTTCGTTGTCATCAAAATATATTATACCAAGTTATCAGCTCATCTGCCAGCCCGGGGCTACTGCACCACATCTTCCCCAAAATGCTTCTGCAGTCGCATCTTAATTGATCCTTCGTGGCGACCGAGTTTTTGACTGAGCTGCTGGATGGTTGCGCCTTGTAAGAACTCCTGTTTGAGGATATCGTCGTCAGCTTTTTCCCACGGCATATAGGCTTTGGGATAGGTTTCGCGCATTTTGGCAATTTTTTGCTGCCAGCTGCCGGACTGAGATTTCTTACCGGATTTTTTCGGCGTCGACTGGACCCGCTTCATTTCCTCCAACATCGGACGATAGTGCTTGGCCGCTTCACTACTTGCCCGCTGCAGCACCTCGTCAATTGCCAGCGCATCAGACGACACCGCCAACGCCTTGCGGTTAATGCCGTAAAGATATAGATTTTCAAGATCTCGCACCCGACTGAGGGCCACATAACCCATACCTTCAACAAACGCTTTTCTCAGGTCAATTTTTGCCGCGTCCAGCGTCATGCCCTGGCTCTTATGCACAGTAATCGCCCACGCCAGCCGCAGCGGCACCTGCGAGATGCTCGCCCGCTTGCGCTCACCGTCGCGCAGCTCCCACACATCCGGTACCATGGTCACCTGCCGACCGTCACGAAACTCCACAATCGGATAGTCCGTCAGCGGCTCAAAATCCACCACCGTGCCGATGCTACCATTGGCGTACAATTTCTGCGGCGAATTCTTCACGGCCATCACCAACGCGCCCAACTTTAACACAAGTTCACCCGGCGCCAACACCGAACGCTGCAGACTTTCGACATACACTTTTGAACCCGTCGTCGTCTGCTGGTACGTTCGCTCCTCGCCCGCCAGCTCCGCCAGTTTCTGGCTGTTGATAGAGTCGACATCAACATTGACGGTATGCAGTTCGGTGATGTCACCGTCAGGCGACTGAGCTTCAGTCCGCGCCAGCAACGTCTCGGCATGATGCCGCCTAATATCGTCATTTCTCAGCGCCGTCAAAATCTCGAGGAGCTGCTCGTCATTTTGTCGGTATTGCCGCTCCAAATATAGCACTGCCGGCTGCAGTTCCTGCCACGCTTCCGAATACACCACGAAGCCACCGCCCTGCTCGCCCGGACGATTGATCGGCGGCAATTGGAAAAAATCACCGCTCATCACCAACTGCACACCACCAAACGGCTGGTCGTTTTCCCTGATACCACGCAGCACCTGATCGATCATGTCCAGCCGAAAATCATGCAGCATGGAAATCTCGTCAATCACCAGCACATCAGTCTTAGAAATCACCTCACGCCGCGTTTTTGACAGCCGATCAAAAAAGTTGTTCGCGAGATGATCGCTAACGCCAATGCCGCTCCAACTGTGAATGGTATTGCCGCCCAAATGCGTCGCCGCCAAGCCCGTCGTCGCTGTTACCGACACCTTTTTACCCTGGTCACGCGCCTGTGCAATAAACGTGTTCAACAGGTGCGTTTTGCCCGTACCAGCCGCACCCGTCAGCAGCGCCGACCGACCGCTCATCAAAATCGCCAGCGCCAATTCTTGATCCATGCTTAACCTCGTGGCGGTTCGCCTTCTGGCTCGCCCAGCAGTTTTTTCGATTTAATTTCGTAGCGTTTACCGGTAATTTTACTCTCAATGTAATCCTCGTTGATCAGGTTCACAAACATATCTAGATCATTGCCGTCCATAATGATGATCGCACCGTTATCATCACTCATTAGCTCCAGTTGCATCTCATCGGCATAGTCCAGCACCTGCTCTTGTTTGACCTCGCCAATATCTAATTTCTGTAGTTTATTGATGGTCTTTTTGCGCTCCTTGACTAGTGCATTCAGATCCAAGCCCTCTGGGAAGCTCAACTTATATTCCTTTTCAATCTCCGCCACTTTCTTATCGGCAATCACTTGCTTCTTGTACTCATAGCCAAACATTCGCTCAAATTTCGACGGATTAAAGACGAAAATATCCTGATCGATGATCAGCACCTGGTTGTCATCTGGCACCTTAAACCCAACTTCCGCCTTAAACGCACCAAACTTGCCATCAGAGAACTCCCACGCCAGCGCGCTTTTGAGCGTCTGTCCCTGCTGGATTAGCTTGGCGGTGTAAAATATTTTTTCTGGATCATTTGGATCAGTAAACCGCGCTATCACTCCCTTCATCCGCTTGAACTCATGCTCGGTTTCCGAAAATTCCACGATGTCGCCACGCTCGTGCTCAATCAAATGAATCAGGGTTTCCGCCCGGCCAACCTTGGCGAGGTCTGTTCGCAGTAGTACGTTGTCTTCGGATTCGCTCAGTTCATAATCCCGCACGCCAAGGCCAGTGCCCGCCCCCAAATTAACGTGATTAATATAATCAAACAAAAATAGCGGTCGGAGCTGCTGCTCGACATCACCCTTCAAGGGCATGAAATACGGCGTGTAATTTTTATTAAACAAAAACAGCTCAATCTGTAGATCATTCTTTTTTGCGTCAGTCTGATTGGCCCACAAAAAAATATCAGTCGTTTCCCTCACTTCTTCCATGAGGGTAATTATAGCAATTTTTGTACTGAACCGCCAGACGGCTGATTAGATCCGTTCGCCCAGCCGCGCCCGATTTGCCCATTCATCTGCTAGCTCATTCCCTTCGTCGCCCTCATGACCACGCACCCAGCGGAGCTCCGCCTGCGAATTTGAGTATAGCTCATACAGTTCACGCACGATATCCAGATTCTTGATCTCACCACCCTTCTTTGTCCAGCCGCGCTGCTGCCAACCCGGCGCCCACTTGGTCACCACATTGATCCAAAATTCGCTGTCAGTATAAATCACACACGGCGCACCGTCCGCATCCTGAAGCGCCGCGATCAGCGCCTTGCCCTCCATGCGAATATTCGTCGTCTCGCCATCCTCCGAGCCCAAAATCCACGGCTGAAGATTGCGAATGACTGCGAACCCACCTGGACCGGGATTTGGCGAAGCAGAACCGTCAGTGTAGTAAATTGTCATATCTCGATTATACATAGTTTCCTGGGACTAGGCGAGTTCATGCTGCAGGAAATACCACAAATCCTCTAAAAATGCATCACGCGCCGGAGTTGAGCGCTCGTTTACCATCAGATCATGGCTAGCGTAGTCGCGCCGCTGATGGATCTGCTTGAGCAGCCGAGACATCGTTTGAGCAATGAAAAGTTTCTCCTCATCAGAGACTGAGCGTTTCCGCTCTAACTGACGAATATATTTATAAATAATGTGCGCCACTTCCCCCGTTCGTGAGCGCTGCCGCTCGGCCTTGGTGACAAACTGCACTTCGACCGGTACGCCCTTGTCTAGCTCTGGATGATCCATCAGGAAGGTCACTTTAGAAACCTGATATTTCTGGCCACACTGCTTTACACTTTCATCATCTTGAATGGCAAACTCGCAGCGCCCTATATCAAACCCGTGTTGCCACATTTCCCAGCGCACGGCATTAACATAATCAACCGTACCCTGCACATATATTGCACTGGATTTGCTATTGGCCTTTTTTAACTGAAACGCTGGGTTCATATCAATTCGCCACTGTAAAAACTCCACGAAATCACGTGCCTGATCCTTTACCGTACCTGATATAACGGTCAGGCCGAGTACGTCCATCGGCGTATACTCCAGTTTGTCATTCTGGCGAGCTTCATGCACCTTGGCTGCCCACGACCCCACGGTTTTCAGGCGATATTTTCCCTCTACTTTCTTACCATTTTTTGCTAAGAAATCTCCAATGTGAATCGACCGATTCGGGCATGATTCTTCGCTACGCGGACCGACCACTGCTTCGGTCTTAACTTCCTCAGTACCAAAAATTGTATTAACTAAATTGCGGACACCAACCTGGCGAATTGTCTCATACTGCTCGCGGATCTCCTCGACGAGCTTACGTTTACCCTGCCCCTTCAGCCGAATGATATGTGCCTGTGAACGCAGGCTTGCCGCCAGCCCATCAAATCCCATCACTTCACACAGCGGTGCATAGAACGACTCCGCCTCCAAGACATCCTGTAATTTAGCAGACTCACGCGACGATGACGGATGGCACATATTGTCGAGTAGCTCACAGGCCTTGATAATCACCGCCTCGATATTGGTCTTATCCAAAAACTCAGCCATCTGCTCCACATCAACAAATGGCTCGATCTGCCGCCATGCCTCAGCCGGCACCGAACCCTCATAACGATCCGTGATAATCTCTCTGATGCTTTCAGGAATAGCATTAGCCACCTGTAGTCGGTGCCGGCCAGAAGCCTCTTCTACTGCAATAAAGTCCGCTATGAGCGATGCTACATATGAACCCTGCTCGCGCGTCATCCCAGTTCCAGGATTCGTAAATACATCAGCTAGAGCCAAGCCGGCAGCCTGTCGACGTTCCGGTGTACACTTCTGGCTATCTCTGTTGTGAAAGCGGTCGACCACGTCATGCAGCAGCACGGCATGAATTGCCTCAGGCGGTAGTTTCAAACCAGCAAACTCCTCCACCAGTTTCATCGTTCGCTCAGCATGCGCCATCAGATCCTTTCGTTCATTCACACCTTCACCTTGAAAATACTCCTTGAGTGTCAACTGAAAAGGAGACTTAAGAGATGGGCGTTCAAGATCGATCTCAAATTTCTTTTGTAGCGTGCCCAGCTCTAGCTGCTCACTGCACGAAGAACATAATTCACTCATAATTCAGTTCGTTATCAAACTGGGCTATTATAACAGATGATGTATATTTAGTCAATAAAATAGGTGCCGGCGTCAGGATACGCATTGTACTGTTTCAGCGACATACTCTGGCAATACGCCCCCGCGTCAAAGATCACTAGCTTATCGCCGATCTCCGCCCGAGTTAGGCATCGCGATGCGAGATTCTCTGGGTTGCTGGGCGCTGGTGTCAAGATATCGCCCGTCTCGCAGCAGTGCCCCACCACGATGTACTCTCGCTGCTCCTCGCGACCCGCGAGTACCATCATCTCGTGCTGCGCGCCGTACATCCCTGGCCGCGTGATGTCGTTCATACCAGTATTAAGGCGCAAAAATGTGTGACCATCTGCACCAGTATCAACGATGTCCACTATCTCCGCAACCAGTACGCCAGCATGTGCCACCAGCCACGTTCCTGGCTCAATCTCTAGATGTAATCGCCGCCCGGTTTCCTCGGCAAACTGAGCTAGTTTCTGAGAAAACACCTCGCAAATTGCCGCTAGATCCGCCTCTTGTTCATCGCTAAACCGATGCACTTTAAAGCCGCCGCCAATATCTAGAGTGGTCACTTCCGGTAGCCGCCCAACCAGCGCCAATGCCGCGTCCATCGCCTCACCCCACAACCGCGGATCAGCACCCGAGCCAATGTGAATATGCAGCCGATCAATCGTTATGTTGTGACGCCGCGCTAGCTCCAGTGCCTGCTCGGTATAGGCGTGCCACAGCCCAAAGCTGGAATTAACCCCACCGGTCATCGTCCGATTATTATGTCCCGAGCCCATACCAGGATTGAGCCGCAGACCGACCGTATTTGGCCGACACGAACTCGCCGCAAACAACTCTAATTGATGAAGTGACGTCGCCACGTAGCGCACACCAGCCTGGAGCAGCTCGTCGAGGTCGTGCGCCGGCTGCTGGCTCGAGAGGCTGATCGTTGAGCCGCTCACCCCTTGCTTGAGCAGTAGCGCCGCCTCGTAGCTTGAGCTGGCGTCAAATTGCAACCCCAACTCATCAAACAGCCGTATAATTTCGGGGTGCGAATTTGCCTTGGCCGCGTAACGCACGGTCAGGCCAAACGGCGTCTGGCACGCCAACGCCTGCCGGGCCCGATCCCGTAACATCCGCCGCGAGTACACAAAACTCGGCGTATCAAGCGCTTCGGGCAGTTGATCAATTGGAAAGTTCATACCTATCTACTATACCAGGAATCTGGCCTAATGCTGTCGCCACTGGCCACGCTGGATGCTCTGGCGCCGCAATGCCGTTATATTCTGCCGTTTGAATAAACCGCACAGTATCAGGTAGATCATCGCCGATTGGCTTATCATCAACCATCCACACCTCGCCAGTCGGACGCTGCTCGCGGAAATACTCGCTTTTTGACTGCAGTGTGGTAATAATCTCTGCCTCCTTAAGCGACGGACACAGCGCCGCCTTGAACCGCTGGTAATTCGCTGGCCCATAGGTCAAGACATGCACGGTTCCGCGGTGCTTGGCCCACGTCACCAGCTCAGCCACTCCATCGTACTCCATTCGCCCATCAGCTAGCGTCGACTGAAGCAGGAATGCGAATACCGCCTCCTCTCCGAGTCCCGCTGCCCGCACATGCGCCGCAAAATCATAATAATAGGCTTTCTCGCTACGCACATAAAAGTCCGTCCGCCGTGCCAGCTCTGCCTCGCTGTCAATGCCAAACTGTCGCCCAAGCAGCCCCCACTCCGCCTCGTCCAACTCACTTGTCCGAAACAGGGTGCGATCAAGATCAAGAACTAACTTCAAACTCATGAAAAGTAAATCCTCATTAGTTCTCGCGCGATTTTATCGCTGTCGTGACGAATTAGGCTACGCAGCGCCGCCAGCGGATCGGCCTTTTTATTATGCTGGCGAATGCCATGAGCGATCAAGTGCTTACCCGAGGCGTAGTAATGCTTCTTCTTGAGCTCTTCCTCATCCCATTCCACCAAATATTCACCATTGTGCGCGTACTTATCAAGTAGTTCCTGTGGCGGACGATAATTGTTATACAGCACATAATCCATACTCACCCCAGCAAACCGCTCAATCTCGTCAACAAAATCTGCCACCGTAAAGCCGTCGGTCTGCGTCGGCTTAGTCACCAGATTACAGACATACACTTTCTTAGCCTTGGTCTCGGCCAAAGCCCGCGTCACACCACGCACCAGTAGCGCTGGCGCCAAACTACCATACAATAACCCTGGCGCTACCACCACGAGGTCAGCATCCAGAATCGCTTGCCGAGCGTGCGGATTAATCGTTGCTGGCGGACTGAGTTCCAGCCACGGCCGCTCATCACCCGGAATATTTGTCACCTCAATGGCGTGCTCACCCGCGACAACTGTACCGTCACGCAACTTCAACGATAGCTTGGTATCGTCCAGCGTAATCGGAAATACCCGTCCGTTTACGCCGAGCACCTCGCTAGCTGTCTCGACCGCTTGCGAAAAGCTTCCCGTCATCTTTTCCAGCGCCGCCATGAACAAATTACCAAATGCGTGCCCCTTCATGCTACCCTCGTCAAACCGGTAATTAAACAGGTCGCGCACCTTTGGCGAACTACTTAGCGCCACCAGACATTGCCGCACATCACCCGCCGGCAGCACACCCAGCTCATCACGCAGCATACCTGTCGAGCCACCGTCGTCAACCATGTTGACCAGCGCCGTGATACTGTGGGTATATTTTTTCAAACCCGACAGCAGCGTGAAACTACCAGTTCCGCCGCCAATTACTACAATTTTTACTCCAAAATATTCTCTACTCAATTCGTATGTCATGCCCGCATTATAGCACTTCAGCGAGGCTAGACCAACGTACCCTTTGGTAGTGGCCATTCGAGGAATGTCTGGTACTGCGTGTTAACGGCGGTCAGTATATGTTCAGCCACCTTGGCCGGGTCGTTGAAAAAGGCATAATCATCCGGCCGACGCTCTTGCCAAAACGGCGTTTTCATCGCCCCGGGCAAGAATAGCGCCACACGAATCGGTAAATGCTGCTCATCTGCCTGCAGAGCCAAGCTACGGGCCAGCCCCGCCTGGGCGTGCTTGGTCGCCACATATACCGCCTCGTCCCCGCGAGCTTTGATGCTGCTAGTTGAGCCGATTACCGTCAAGATGGAGTGTATTCGCTGCTGCGCCATCCTGTGCCAGGCCCACTGCACCAGTGGCAACGGACCAGCGAAATTAACCTCCGCCATCGAGCGCGCATCAGGCTGATCCTCGAAATTACCACGCCAGCCATAGCCCGCTGCCCAGACGAATTGTTCAATGGCGTCGCCACCCAAAATCTGCTCAATCCGCGCTGGCGCCGCCTCAACCTGCTCTGGATAATACACATCCAATTGGAAACCTTCACCGTGCTCCTGGACGTTATGTGTCTTCCCTAGCACCAGCACGCGCTTACCGCTTTCTCTGAGCTGCCGCGCCATCTCCAGTCCAAGCCCACTCGTCCCACCAAGAATAATATGCATATGGTTATTATAGCAGGAGGAGTGATGGACTGTAAAATGCCAAGCGTAGGCGCACCTTAATTAAGATAATTGAGTGTCTTTACTGCGCCCTCAACTTCTTCATCAGGATATCATAGCCATCCGTCACTTCATCGTCACGGTGAATGCCCAGCCTCGCCATGATGCGCCACAAATCATCGGTTATAGCGGCGTGGTCAGCATCTTCACCGGCTAATCGCTCTAATTCCATGAAGTCACCTAAACCCTCCACTGAGTCGATACACACCTCTACATCATTCAGCTTACCGGTCTGGCGAATCTTTGACATGTCCGAAAACGCCACAAAGCCTAGCTCCTGAACGATAGCGATCATAACATCTGGATCGCCAACTTCCGTTTCACGTTCAATACTATCTAGCTGCCCAGTCACTGATCGTTTGAGAGTGAATAACGCCCGCTTTGTTTCATGTTCGCCGTGCCCACGTGTCTCGGTACGTACCCGCAACCAAGGCGCTGTGTTGCCGTCACCACCAGTTTCTCCCGGCAGACCGAATACTTGATCACGCTGATGCACTGGCTCGCCGAGAGCAACGCCCTTACCCGCCAGCGCAGCCAGCAGCCCTTCTTTATCTTGCAGCCTAACTTTTATCTCAATTTCTCTCATATATAAATAATATCACGTTTAGGACACGCGCATCTGCGAATGACACTTCAGCCAATCAGCAATCGCATCAATATCGAGATGATCGGTCGCGACGCGGACAGCAAAGTCCTCTACGTCACCGCACCGCGCCACAAGGTGGCTAATCACCGTCTTTTTGAACCAGATCCTTGTAGAAGTCGAGCAGCCCATGAGTGCCGAAGGGCTCACCTACGCAGTCGCGGAGCATGTTCCATGAGATGAAACGCAGCATGTCGGCCCTTCGCCGGTTGAAGAGTCCGAGGGTTCCGATGAGGGGCGACAGGATGGCGGGCGACATGGTTGCGACGCGTACAGGACGATGGAGGGCCTGGAAGGCGCACTCGGCGAGCCCTTTCCAGGTGAAGACCTCAGGGCCTCCCACGTTCCATGTGCCCTCCTCGCCGTCGGTCAAGCGGTCGATGCAGAACGTCGCGAGGTCGGCGCCGTGAATGGGATTGATCCTGGTGTCCGGGCGGAAGAGGAGGACGCGGCCCTTTCTGGCCATCTGAAGAATCTGGGTCATGTCGGAGAAGTACCCGGGGGGATTGATGATCTGACTCGATATCTGGGAGGCTGCCAGTTCGTGGGCGAAAGCGGTCTTTGCCCGGGTCAGCTGTGCTGGGCACTGATCGCCTCCGATGACGTTGACGAAGCAGAAGTGTGTGACGCCGTGTGTCTCCGCGGAGCGAAGGATGGCGAGATTGGCCCGGTGATCAATGTCCCAGGGATTGGCTTTCTGTCTGGTGACCCCCAAGGTAGATATGACGTCGTCGATTCCTACCGCGACATCTGCGATGAAAGCGGGATTCGTGACCTCCCCGACAGCCCAGTCGTCGACGAGGCCATCCAGTGAGGGAGAATCCCAGGGGCTTGGAGAGACGGCCCGCTCGCGACTGCGGGTGATCGCGCGCACCTTGTGGCCCCGGCGGTGCAGCTCGGCTACGACGAAGCGTCCGAGATAGCCTGTGGCCCCGGCGACGAGGGTTGTTCTATGCTTTGTTATTTTGCCCCTCCTTTTTGAAATTAGCAACCAATTGTATGCACATAATACCATACCCGAAGCCATTAATCACGCACCGGCCCGATAATATCCGTATTGCCGAAATAAAAATCAGGAAACGTCTCAGCGCCGTCAGTACACAAAAAATAGGTCACCTTTTCTGCCTTGATAATATCCGGCGTGCACATCTCCTCGATGTCAGTAACCGGTTTTCCGGTCATAATGCCAAAATTACGCTCGATTAAATCATCGTGAACTATCGGCTCGGCAAGACCCAGCTCCGTCGCCACAATTGCTGCCGTCTCGAGGGCCCGATCAAGTGGCGACGCGTACACCACGTCAAAAACCAGCTCCCTATCCCTGATACGCCGCGCCAATTGCTGCGCCTGCTGACGCCCCAAATCAGTCAGCGGCAAATTACGATGACCATTCAAAATCCCACGCACATTGTCTTCATCTTGGCCGTGGCGAGCGATATAAATAACGGTCATAAACTCTAGCATATCACCCCTATCAGACGGCGAGGAACCTCGCAGAAACCCTACTTGCCACTAAAATTCCTTGTCATCAAATCATCGATACGTCCTGCGAATGACGCTTCAGCCAATCAGCAATCGCATCAATATCGAGATGATCGGTCGCGACGCGGACGGCGAAATTTTCTAGTTCAGCAGCCGCCGCAGTCATTCTCCAGCCATTTCTCGCCAAAAAGATGCCAGTAATCGTCACCGCTGTGCGCTTATTGCCATCGGTAAAGACATGGTCTGCTATACAATTACGCAAATAGACCGCCGCCTTTTCGTGAACTGACACATATTGCTCCTCGCCAAAAACAATTGTTTGCGGCGCGGCCACTAGCGACTTTAGCCCCAGTTCATCGCGTACGCCATGCGAGCCGCCAAAATCCTCAATTATCCAAAAGTGCAGCTTTAGAATTTCGTCAATCTCCAGATAGCGAATCATCGGTCTGCCAAATTTTTCAGCGTTTCGCCGTATTGTTTTTTAAAATCATCGTATTCCTGGCGAAGCAACGGCTTATTTGCCTGTTTAATTGGCCTTATCTGCTCAACCGTTAATCGCACCTCGTCGCCATCGCGAATCCCCAGCGCCCGCAAATCCCGCGCTGGCAGCGTCACGCCGCGGCTGGAACCAATCTTGATAACTTTTTGAATCGTAGTGATTACCATGCAAACATTATAACAAAATTATAATTTTATTGCAATGTATTTCCTCTATTGTACGCCGTAAAAACAAGCCTGCCAACGATATACGCGCTATTTATTGCATATTATTATATACATCAAACGCATCAATAATTTCTTGGTTGCGAATTACTTCGCTAGCATCAGCTCTTGCTATAATAGCTCTTGTCATTTTATCGCTAAAGCCAATATACGTAACTTTTACACCCCAAGCTTTCGCAACCCGGATAGCTGGCAGCAAATCAGTGTCTGAACTTACACCCTTTTCTTGCATGCGCAGATCTCTGTGTTGACAGTTATGACGCACATCGCTATCACGCACTTTTAATTTACCGACTTCGTTGAAAGTAATATTTTGATTTTTTAAAGTGTTTCTTAACCGTCGCGCCACATCCGAAAAACGCATTGTTTTCTCTAGAATTGAATCATCAAGATCCCTACGAACTTGCACCTTAGCACCGTAAAATACAATTTCCACAGCGACACCAACGATATTTTCGACAAGCGACCTAATATCTATCTTCGTTAGTTCGTCCTTTGAAGATATTTTGCCATGCTCAATCAAAACCTCGGCAGCCTTATACAAAAAATTTTGGCCATCGACATATACCCTCTTCATGCACCTCATTATACCAAAAACCTCGACGGGGACGAACCCAAGTCGAGGTGCTGTATGTATTATATTAGCAGAGATATACGTATAAATCAATATTTACGACGCGTCAAATAGTTGATGGCGCAAATCGCCCTTATAGCCGACTTCTTCAAGCAGCTCGCGCTTTGTCTTTCCAATATCCATTATTAACTGCTTATTGGGTGTTAACAAGTTGGAAATTACCTATTCGTGATACTCTTTTATGTTATGTTCATATTCAGTCAAAAGATTCTTTGAATAGATTTTTTCCTTTTTTGAATTTCTAACTTCTTTCCAGAGAATAGCAGCTACTTTTAATTTGTTCGAATAGTTGCGACTATTTTCGTCTGCACAGAAATCCTTTAAAAATTGATTCCATTGACAAACTGAATTATCATACTTGGCATAATCTGATTCTCCATAATAAACTTTTAGCAAATCATGAATTGTAAAACTCAAATCATTTTCTCTTTTTACTTTTCTCCAAGCGGTCGCCATATCAGCAGTAAATTTAAACGGTGAGATACCCGTTAAAGCAGAGAAATATTCTCTAAATTTTGCATTAAAAGAAAAACCACATTCGAGTAATGGCGTATCTAAAGTAATAGTTTCAACTTGCTTCCTGTCGTTTTTTATTAGTGATTTTTTAATCAAATTGCCCTTAAAGTATTGCTCAATAATATGATTGAGTTCTTGTTTTGTGCCTCTATATTCTAATCCTAGTGATTTGCATATCCGTGAAAGTTCTTCACGATACCAATAGTATTTATTAAACTCGTCAAACGATGTAATTTTATCAAACTCAGGCCTACTTTCTATCAATATTTTAGCTCCTCAAAACTAATTTATTTTTTCATATCTAGTATCTACAGCTCTCCGACCCTCACCCGCTGCTGCTCCGTCGTATCCCGCTCACGCACGGTGACGGTGTCATCCTCCAGTGTCTGGAAGTCGATGACCACGCAGTAGGGCGTGCCGATTTCGTCTTGGCGGCGGTAGCGCTTGCCGATGTTGCCGTTGTCGTCCCACATCACTCGGCCTGGGTTGGCTTTGGCGAGGCTCGCGTAGACGTCACGGGCTTTTTCCACCAATTCTGGCTTGTTTTTCAGCAGTGGCGAAACAGCAAATTTAACTGGTGCCAAATGCTCTGGCAGCGCCAAATACACCCGCTTTTCACCGTTTTGTTCATCCTCACGGTATGCACCCGACAATACCGCCATCAGCGCTCGCTCGACACCAAACGACGGCTCGATGACATGCGGAACAAATTTTGTGTTCGTTCCCTTGACGGTGTATTCCATGCTCTTGCCGCTGGCGCGCTGGATGTTCATTAGGTCAAAATCAGTCCGATACGCGATGCCCATCAACTCCTCGCGACCAATTGGATAATCGTACTCAATGTCGATCGTCTTTTTGCTGTAGTGCGCCCGATCCTCCGCCGGCACGTCCAGCTCGTGGATGTGTTCTTGTCTAAGGCCTAGTTCTGCCAAAAACTTATGCGTGCTGGCGAGTAGCTCGTCAAAGGCCTCCTGCCAGTGCTCAGGGTCGACGAAATATTCAATCTCCATCTGCTCAAACTCGCGGGAACGGAAGACAAAATCACGCGGCGCAATTTCATTACGAAAGGCCTTACCCTGTTGAGCGATGCCAAACGGCAGATTAGGGTAGAAGCTATCGACGACGTTTTTGAAGTTAGTGAAGATACCTTGGGCGGTTTCCGGGCGGAGGTAGGAAATCGACTGTGGATCGTAGGTGATCGCCTTCATGCCACTAGGACTACGCTTACCATCGACGCCCCCCGTCAACTCATCAATCGCCAGCTCATTTTGCCCGCTAGCACCGACAAATGTCTTGAACATCATATTAAACTGTCGCGGCTCACTAAAGTCACCTCGCGTACCACAGTTAGGACATTTAATTACTCTCAGCACATGCGACCACTCTTTCAGCCCAAAATCGCTGGCCTCCTCGAGGTCAATCTCACTTGGGCCAAGCTCCATGTCCAGTATTTTCTTAAACAACTCGGGCTCTTTTTCTTTGATCTCGTCATAAAAATTCGGTGCCGTGGCGTGTTGGCGATACCATTGGATCTTCTCGGTGAGGGCCTCGTACTCGTCCAGCTTTTCCTGTTGATCTTTGAGCAAGTGATCTTCGCGAAAACGCGCCTTGCAGTGGTTACACTCCACCAATGGGTCAGAAAATGTATCCACATGCCCGCTCGCCTGCCAGACCTTCTGATTCATCAAAATCGCCGCATCGACGCCGTACATATCATCGCGCTCGTCAACAAACCTGCGCCACCACAAATTCATAATATTACGCTTCAGTTGCACGCCCAGCGGACCGTAATCCCACGTGCCAGAAAGACCGCCATACACATCCGACCCCTGATAAATAAAGCCGCGGCGCTTGCACAGGCTGATAATATCTTCCATTTTTGTAGTACTCACAGTCTTCCCTTTCTCCGCGTTGGCAACGCGACGATTGTCATCATTATTGCTCCAGTATAGCACATTTGACATATCTTTAATTATCGTGGTACGCTCAAGAAATAAGAGCCGAGGGAAGCACGCGATATGGGTGAAAAATACGCACAACCACATAATACTATTGGCGAGAGTTCAGCCAATAACCCCGACTTGACCTTTCCTAAAGTATCCACGGGTGATCTCGTTCAGCAACTGGAGACGCTCGTCAGTAACCCAGAACTTACCCCCGAACAAAAGCTGACTGAGTTTTGGCAGAGTTTTAATACTCTCACTGACTACCCACCAGATCTAGATAATCGTATTTACTGGCTAATGGACATCCAAAAGCTACTAATTGGCGCTAGTTTTCTCGAAAAACTCCTTGAGACTAGTGCCAATAAGAGTATCATTGGAGACACCACGCCAGAGATACTACGAGGGCGCGCTACTGTCGCTTTCGAGCAATATCGCACATCCTTTGATAGCATCGCTCCCGATAATACTCCTAGTTTGCCTTCCTCCCGGTTATTTGAGAGCGTGTGGCATGCAACAAAAAGCCAACAGCCCAGCCCTACCGTACCTGAAATATGTATTGCACCAGCATTACGAGAGATAGTCAATGAAAAGGAAGCTAGCTCCTTTGCCAAACTATGGCTACAGAAGTCATCGCATCTTTCAGATATTCAGGCAGTTTTCGATTATGCTCATCAACAAATCGACAAAGAACAAAAAGTGGCGCTGCTGTCAGTCGTCGGCGAGCGTATTGCCGAGATGTTAGCTGACGCTAAAACAACCCTTTTCACCGGCTTTCTCAGACTACGAGCCGCCCAGATTACGCACGACCTAGCCGAGCTTGGTCATTATAGCGAGGAAGAAAGTATCAACCGGCGAGCGGACGCCATCATAGAGCTATCAGAACTTGCCACTAGTCTTGAGAACAATACGCGGTATAGCATCATAAAACCCGGTATAGCGAAAAACCTGTACGAAAAAGTAAAGTATTTTTGTTCACTGTACAGCAACGAGCAAGAAGCGCTAACCAGCAGCGCACCGCCTACCAGACTAGCAGACCACCTGGGTACGGTTGCCGTCGAACACACTACACCGCGGCATGCTGCCTAGCCACCAGCCAGCAACTAGCGATGACTGGACCGAGGCCACCGATGTGGGTGAGATTTTCCAGCGGCTTGGCCTGGATGAGGCGCAGCAGCTTGATATGATCGGCCGTTAGGTCGCCCTGCTCGCTCGGCCTTAGGGCTTTTTCGCTTGGATCGTACATGTATGATTTATCGCTCGTTAGCATCCGCCCGGCCACGTCAGTGCGTAGATTAAGCTCGTCGCCCAGCAGCCCGGCGTACTGCATATAAAACCACGTCTCGACCAGCAGCCGATCAACCGCCGGCCGATCAAGCCACACCAACACCTGGCTAAGCACCGCGAACCACTCCGGCCCATCAACGGTCTCGGTCGCCTGCGCCACCAGCTTGAGCACCTGGTAAGCAAACTGCATCCGCTCATAATCCTCGAGGATATGCCGATAAAACGTGCTGAGCCTGGCACTGGTCAGCAGCCCCAGCTCACCGCGGCCCGAACGGATCACCACGTCACACAGCGCCAGGAGCTCAATGCCGCCAGCCAGCTTGCTCCGCTCGCGGCGCACCCCCTTGGCGATCACTGCCCGCCGCCCCTGGGGCGTTAGTAACTGCAATACCCGATCAGCCTCCGCATAATCCGTCCGCCGTAGCACAATCGCCTTGAGTCGCTCACCGTCTTTCATGCAGCCTCCTCGCCTAGCACGCTGAGCGCCGCTCGCACGTCGTCGGGTGTCATTCGCGCCTTGTCAAGCACCACACGCACGCCAAATAGCCGCAGCTGATCCACATCAAGTACTACATTACTGCACACCACCACCGGCAGCCGCGCCAGATCCTCATGACTTTGCAGCTCATTCAGCAGCGCCATCCCCGTCTCACCCGCCAGCAGCATATCAAGCACCAAACCATCCGGCCGCCACTCATCAATCATCGCTATCGCTTGTCCAGCCGCCACTACTGTTCGGGCCGTATACCCCGCCTCCAGAGCATATCGCTCGAGCACCGCCGCCCACTGTGGATCATCCTCAATGATCAGGAGTTTTTTCATAATAAGCTCATCTGCTCGCTGAGCGGCACATCAACATAAAACGTCAGTCCGTCTCGGTGGCGTATCAGCCCGATCCGCCCGCCCATCGCCCGCGCGAACGTCGCAGCGATATACACTCCGAGGCCGCTGCTATCCGGCCGAGTTCTGACCGACTTACGCATGGCCACCTCATCCACCAGCTGCCGATATTCAGCCAGGCTCATCATTGGCCCAAAATCCCGCACACCCAGTCGCACCATTGCCCCCGCTTGGCGGACGGTCACGCGAATTGCCGCACCAGCCTCGCTGTAGCGCACCGCATTGTCAAGAAAATTCATCATAATCCGCCCGAGCAACAACGGGTTGGCCACCACCAGCCGCTTCTTGCCCGCCCGCGGCCACATCACCCGCCGATCATACAGCCGCAGCATGTCGCGTGATTGGTGCGCCAATTGGGCTAGCAATGCCAGTGGATTAACCGGCTCCAGTGGAAACAGCGTCGGCTGCACATTCACGGTACGCGCCAAGTCCTGCACCAAAGCCAACGAGCGCTCCGCCGTTAGCGTCACCCGCCGCTGCATCTGCTGCACCTCAGCCGGACTAAGCCGACCATCTTCGATCAATAAACTCATCTGCCGAATCAACGCCAGCGGCGCCTTCAGCTCATGCGCTGCCACCGCTATGCTCGGCATTGCGGCAAACTCCTTATCACTCCACTGTGGCTGCGCCATATACCTCTAGTATAGCAAACCGAGGCGCCAAAAAGAACTGCTGCCGCCCCGTGTCATTTCACGCGCCAGCCGCGACCGAGAAAATTACTGTACAAACTTCACCGTCTTGAGAATAGCCTCGAAATCTGGCTTGAACGTGTCAGCATCGGTTGAAAAACGCAGCGTCTTGTCGCGCACCTTCATCAGCACCACTGAGCCGCGCAAGTCCTTGTTGAACGCACCGTCAATGCGCGTCGCGGTATTACCGTTATATTCAACGCTGCTTGAGGTCAAATCACCCTTTTTCAGCAAGCTAGCGTACTGCTCCAGCGTCTTGTTAAAGTCGCTGTTGAGGATCTCGAGGCGCAGCGCAAACTTGTTGGGGTTATTATTGCTTGTACTCGTTGGTGGCACGATGACTGGATGGAGGTATGCCTTGTAATCGCCGCGATCACCGCCATCAGCTGCCACATAAACACTCCAGGTCTTTGGGTACATAAACGACACGCGGCCGTACTGCTCAGGGCCAACGAATTCAATGCGCGGGTTTTTGGCTTCTTCGTTAAATTTCTCACGGTCAGTCTTGGACTGCTCTTCGCGTGCCTTGGCCGAAGCTACTGCCATCCGGCTCTCGACCGCAGTTTTTTCCTGTGAATATGCGAGGTACGCCCAAATTGCCGCGCTACCAGCCGCCACGAACAGCACGATCGCACTAATCGCTACAATCATCCAGCTATTTACATAGCCCTGTTCCATCTCTGTTTTTCTACTCATATGCATCAGTATAGCTTATGCTTTGGGTGATGTAAAGCCTCCCGGCAGCCGATAGAGAAAATAGCCATGATATTCTTTTGTCGGCTGCATGCCAGGGACAGCAAATCCGTAGCTCACGAAAGTCAGCGGCTGGGCCTGGGTGGCTGCTTGACGCTCGGCTAGCCGAAACATCTTTGCGATATCGCGGCCATCACCAAAGGTGTACATTACCGTCACCTTGTCAAGCACCGGCTGTCGCCAGATATTCGCCCAGCGCCCTCGGGCGCCCGGTAATTTCCGCAGCCGCCAGCGCGATATCAGCACCAGAAACGGATTGATCTCATAGCCAATCGCCCGCGCACCCTGCTGGGCTGCTATCATGAGCACCACACCATCGCCCGACCCGATATCAAGCACGACGTCGTCTTTACCGAGTGGCAGCGCCTCGGTAAATAACCGCCGCACTTCGCGCGACTTTGACGGTACATACGGTGCGCCGATCAATGCTGGCAGCGCAAAGATCATCAGAATCGCCCCACCAAGCCACCATAGCCATGTCACGCGCTAAAGTCCTCGCTGAGCACTGTAATGTCGTGCTGCATATCGTCCAGCGCCGCCGTAATGTCTTTCGCCAGCTGTCGCGCCTCAGCAAACCGCTGCTTGGCCTCGTCCAAATTAAATTCCTCGCCCTGAAACCACGCGATGCGCTCGTTCAGCTCCGCCATCATCTGCTCAATCGTTTTTTCGTTTGTTTTATCGCTGTTCACTACTCTCAATCCTCGCTTTCATAATCATATCTTTTGTTGTAATCGTTACCACACTACCAATCTGACGATCGCCGCTGATCATCGCGTAACCGCGCCGCAGCACCATCTCTGGGTCGTACTCAGCGATCATCCGTTGTTGCGACAATATCACATTTTTAGCAATCTCAACGCGGCGCGACCACTGTTCGAGTGCTGCTTGTTGCGACATTGTTACGCGAAGGCGACGCTCCGCAATCTGCTGCTGAATTACCTCTGCCACGCCGCCCAGCCGCAGCGCTAGCTGTCGCCTCAGGTCATGTTTATCCGGAAATAGCAGCTGCGCGGCATTACTCGGCGTGGCCGCCCGTCGATCAGCTGCCAGATCGCACAAACTCTCGTCAACCTCGTGCCCGATACCAGTCAGCACCGGCACGTGGCTGCCAGCCACTGCTCGCACCAAGCATTCGTCATTAAAACTCGCCAGGTCCTCCGCGCTACCACCGCCGCGGATCAGCACAATCACTTCTGGCGGCTCCGCCAGCTGGTTGCAGTGGGCAATCGCCCGCACCGCCTGATCAGCTGCGCCGTCGCCTTGAACCTTGATATTAGCGACGATAAACCGCACCCCGCCCCAGCGCTCACCAGCAATTTTCATAAAATCCGCGTAGCCCGCTGCTTGCATGCTAGAAATAACCGCCACGCGAGCAGGATATGGCGGCAAGGGGCGCTTCCGTTCCGCATCAAACAGCCCTTCGGCCGCTAATTTCGCCTTGAGGAGCTCGGCGCTACGTTTGAGGTGACCCGCACCCAGCGGCTTGATCTCCTGTACTGTCAAGCTAAACTTGCCCTTGGCAGTTAGCTTTGCCGAGGCCCGCACCACCACGTGCATCCCTTCCTCGATCGGCGTCCTGAGCTGCCAGGCCATCATGAAACAATTGACTGCGCTCTCACTGTCCTTGAGGGTAAAAAAGACAAACTTTTGCTGACGCACCGCGAACTCGGCGACCTCGCCTTCAACCTCGACGACCGGGACGGCGGTGTCCAGGACTTGATTAATGACCGCCACAAAATCGCTAACGCTAAACCGCGGCGCCATCGTCGTCATCTGGCCGCCCGTATTTGATCAGCGCGTGCTGATAAAATATATACCCAAAAATAATCGTCCCCGCGAGCAAGATCACCCGCGTCAGCACAATTCCAGCGATAGCGACGTCCGGCGCCACACCGGTCATGCTGAGAAACACGATCATAATCGCTTCGTACACACCCGCACCGCCCGGCGTAAAGGCCACCAGGCTAGCCAGCCCCGCCACGCCGTAGCCGATGATCAGCACCGCTGGATTGACCGACACGCCCAGCGCCCAAAAGGCTACGATGAACATCAACACATCGAAAATGGCATAAATCGCGCCCCAGACCAGCGGCTTGATGAGTAGGCGTCGATGCTCTGACAACTCCACGAAATCATCATGCATCTCAGCAAAAAATGCCTCAATTTTCGTTGAAACCAGCAGCCGCTTGATCTTGCCCAGCGTCGCCCAGCGCACCACTGCGTTAACGACCCGCGACACCCGCACCGCCGTATTATGCATACGCCTTCGTGACGAGAACATAAAAATCAGCCCAAATGTCAGCGCCAGCACCACCAGCACGAGGAAGAAACTTGACGTCACGATGTAGCGATTGACCTGCCCGTCAATCGACAAGATCAGCACTGCCAAAATCAGCAGCACCATCAGCGACAAAAAGCCCGTCACGTAGCGGATCACTTGGGCAAACGTTGAGCGCGCCGAGCTGACGCCGAGCTTGTGCATCCGCCACGTCGTGTAGGAAATACCGCTGACGCCGCCCGACGGGAAAATGTGATTGACCAGATTGAGCTCCAGCGCAATTCGCGTCTGCTCAAACCGCGAGATATGCCCGATCAATTTCTTGTCGCGAAGATAGGCAAAAATCATCTCACCGCCCGCAAAATAGACGATAATTTGAAACGGCACCAGTAGCATCAACAGCCAGATATTTGCCCGGCCAAGTAATTCCCATGCCCGCGCTAGCTCGGCGCGCGACAGAAAAATGATCAGCACCAGCACCGCCAGCGTCACGATGCTCATGATCGTCCGCGGTGATTTACATGCCTCCAAAAACTTCCGTATCCTTTTCGATACCATATCTCCCATTATATCACGCAGTTTTTGCTATAATCAAACCATGTACATCGCCCTGCTTGGCCGCCAGCCAGAGATCTCGCTCGCCGAACTTGCGGCGGTCTTTGGTATGGATAACGTCACTCGCATCAGTCAGCAATTCGCCAAAGTGCAGACAGCTCAATTCGACATTACTACATTGGGCGGCACTATCAAATGCGCCAAAGTGATCACCGAGCTGCCGGCCAGCCGCACTGATAAAGCCTCGCTCCTCGCCGCCTCGCGCTTCATCACCCAGCATTATCAAGCCAAGTGGGCACACTCACCACACAAGATCACCCTTGGCCTCAGCGCCTATGGCCTGGCGGTCGGCGCCCGTGACGTCCAAAAAACTGGCCTCATCCTCAAATCATCTCTCAAAAAATCTGGCACCAGCCTTCGCCTCATCCCCAACGATCAGCCCGCTCTCTCCACCGCCACCGCGCACAATAACAAGCTCGGCACGTCGCCACATAAAGTCGAGCTGCTACTTGTTAAAACAACTGACCGCCGCCTCATCATCGCTGAGAGTCGCGGCGTCCAGAACATCACCGCCTATACTCGCCGCGACCGCCATCGCCCTAGGCGCGATGCCTTCGTTGGCATGCTGCCGCCCAAATTAGCGCAGATTATGCTGAATTTGGCGCTGGGTGCTGGGTCGCTGACCCGTCAAAGACCACACGACAATTCTGTGACAAGCTCGGCTTCCAGCCTCTCCGATAAGTCGATAGTTCTGCGGACGGCGTTGCCGGATGCATTCGACTTAGAGGAGATGGCTGGAAGCCAAGCCGCCGTGACAATCCTCGACCCCTTCTGCGGCACCGGCACCGTCCTGCAAGAAGCCCTGCTCGCCGGTTACGACGTCATCGGCACAGACCTCAGCCAGAAAATGATTGATTACACGACAGAGAACCTATCGTGGCTACAATCGACCTTCACCGCGCCCGGCAACATCATCGATATTCATCAAGCCGACGCCACCACACACCGCTGGCTAAACAGCACGCATCTCACTGCCATCGTCTGCGAAACCTACCTCGGCCAGCCCTTTTCCGCGCCGCCCACACCCCAAAAACTAGCGGAAGTTGTCGGTAACTGTAACCATATTATCACCAGCTTTCTCACCAACATCCGTCCACAACTAGCGCCGAACACGCCGCTGTGTATCGCCGTGCCAGCGTGGTACGACGCGTCCGGCCAGGCCACTCATCTGCCGCTGATAAAGCACCTCCAACAGCTCGGTTATCACCACCTCAACCGTCGTACACCGCTCATCTACCGCCGCCCTGACCAGGTCGTCGCCCGCGAGCTACTGATCCTGCAGACTACCTAAGCACCGGACGACTGAGTTGTAGTGCCGGATCATAGTCCGCAAGCTGCCCCAAATAACCCACCAAATCCTTTTCCAAGAGGTCAAGCTGCGCTCGACGCGCCTCTGCCATTTGCTTGGCCACAGGAGGAGCAATTGCATCCTGATAATACTGCTGACATGTCGCTAGTAAAACTCCGGCGCCCAGGCCGATTCGTCCCTGATTCAACGCCATGACCAAAAACGCCAATGTCGGCCGCGCCTGCTTTGTTATTTCCGTCGTCATTTGTTGATCGGTATCAGCAAACATCTCTCGCCCAATCTGGCCCAATAGTCCATCCACCATATTCGCTCCAGCTGACGCATATGACCCCTCGCCCGTAGCGTAGTGTTTCAGCGGTTCAGAAAATGCGACCTCAACCTTTGCCGTCACACCACTCTCGCGTTGCAGTATCGCTTCGATTGTATCTTCTGATGTCGTCCGGCCATCCACGCCGTGCTTAGCAATTTCCGCTGCTGCCGCCTGTACTGTGTGCAGTGCCTGCAGCGCCTCTCCGTAGCGAGGCATTTTTAGAGAGTCGTGCACAGCACCACCGAATGCCACTGCACCAGCGCCCAAGATACCCACCAGTAGTAGCGTTCTTCTATTTACCGACTCACCTAACCCAGCTTTTCTTTCTGTCATATTCTGCTCGCTCATAGCCCCTAGTTATATAACACTTGGCTAATCAAGTAAAGCCCCTTGACTTTTTATCAGCTGTCACTTATACTGATACGGATTAGGTTTAGAAAATTTAAGGAGTTTCAATGTCAAAAGTCAAAGCTGGTGGCTCAAGTAAAAACATCCATAACAACCCTGGCCAACGCCTCGGCGTCAAGCGTTTCGGTGGCCAAAAAGTTAACGCTGGCGAGGTACTCGTCCGCCAAACAGGCGCTACCAAGGTCGCTGGTGCAGGCGCATACATGAGCCGCAACTACACCATCCACGCCGCTAAGTCTGGTGTCGTCACCTTCAAACAGGTCAAGAAAACCAAATTCACCGGCAAAACCGAGCGACGAACTCAAGTCTGTGTCGGCTAACCTACCGGTTTAACTAATTTTTTTATACCTGCAACCTTTGCTAGATAGTTGTTGCCGATACCCAGAATATTAGCCGCTGTCCAGCGGTGCTGTCCACGAACAACGCTTTCAGTGCTTTCGTCTATTTCTACTGGGTCATATGGCGTTCTCTTGAATGTCCCGTCAAGCATCGACAGTGCAATCAATGCAACCGCTTCGCGGCTCGAAACATTAGGGTAATCATATCCGGTATAGTTTATGTTTTTTTGCTCATTTCTCAATACTCGATCCGGTAAAGCTATGCTACTGCTTTCTAGCTTCTGTAAGATATACTCACCTAGCTCAACCCTCAATTCATTATCCTCACGGATTAGCTCGTGCATATCCTCAGTACGCCACCGTTCATGGGTCGCGTATTTTTCGACGATAGCTTTTACCTCTTGATCACTCAGTCGATATGCTGATGCTGCATCTTCGCGGCTTTCATTGGTCACCTGTAATCGTTTATTAGGATCATTACCAAATCTATCCCTATCACCCCGTGAAGTCGGCCTCGCAAAGATCAGTTCATGACGCCGCCGTTCTGGATCCACTACATCTTGCTTACCAAAATTCTGCAGAGCGTCCCACTGACTGCTCGGCTGGCGATAGTACTCGACCGTCGTACCGTTTGTCGATGTATCTGCAATAGTCAATCGACCGTCCTCATCGCACATAATTTTGATATGGCAACGAGAAACGGATATATTATTTAACTCCGGAAACCGTTCACACTCACTTTCTCTTCCTATTATAACTGGTTTATCCGGACGAATTCCCTTTATGCCCTGACCATGTTTAAGGTCAGGATCTTCAGATACGACTAGAAAGCGACAGGTTGGATCAATGGTATATCCGTCATTACTATAATTATTCTTTGTAGCCTGATCACTATACACCAGCTGACCACTGCGTGACACAGGCCAATCACTCACATTGAGAATGCGCAGTCGGACCGGATCAATACCCTGTGACGCAGAGCCGCCAAGTAATAGCGCAATCTCAGACGGCATCTCTTCAGGCGAAAACGAGATAGCCTCACCCTTTTTTAGCTTTTCCCCAATCAGGGTGTCGTCGATTTCTGGTACGTGTCTATAGTTATCATGCACCACAATAGCTAAATACTATCATGTATTAATATTATTGTCAATGACCCTATCTGCCCTATTGCAGTATCGCCGGCCGTATCCATTTCTTTAGTCGCCTCCCCTGCTCTGCAACCGCATTGCTGCTGCGCCCACCTGCAACGCGATCATCAGTATATCTATCAACCTGACGATACAACTCACGACCCGCGACTGTCAGCACGGTAAAGATATCGCCTAACATTTGATCATCAGACTTCTCACTCTGCAGTGCGTAGAAAAATGCCATATCGTCTACCAGCTCGATATCAAAGAGAGATGACTGATCGACCAGCGCCGCCATAACATCGGGCGTCAGTATGTAGCGTACATCGACCTCATACTGCTTTGGTGCGTATAGCGTGAAGTACTTGTCAAAATCGCCCTCTAGACTGATGCGCTGACTATTCGAAATCACTACTGGCAGATTACTAATCAGCGCCCTGCCTAGCAGTGTACCATTATTGGATGTTGAGTCCAGCACCAAATGCGGCACCTGACGAGATAGACGCAGTCCAGCGTAGTACCAGCTATACGTTCGCCGATGTTTACCGTTACCGACCGTATATTCATAGCGACCGACCTCTAGCAGCCGCTGCCCGGCGTGCTCATACGATAACACACCGCGATAATGCCGCGAATGGCCGACATCAAATACCAGTCCCGTGCCAATTGCGCCAATGTTACCAATCGGATCATACGCTAGTCCGCAACGAGACGCAAAATCAGCCATTCGTACGTGCCGACGTATCGCCCGCTCTGAGGCGCGAAAAAAGACCATTATTGACGTGGCAGCGAGGATGCTAATCATCACTACCAAAACGAGCCAGCGCGCCACTAGTGGCATCAAAACAGCGAGCCCAACACAAAAGACAGCCCACGCAACCGCCAGCAATACCATATCAGTTGGTGACACATCAAACCACAACGACCAACGCGAATACCCCGTGTGCCGCCGATACTCCTTTGTCTCTGTCGACGAGACCGGACGGCTCAGCACTGCCAGCGTCTCTACAGTGAGGTTTGGTAACCATTCCATGCCCTTCATTATACCAAACTAGACGGAGAGCCCGCCAGCTATGACACACCCAAGTGATGCTTTACTCGTGCCACCACATCGCCGATTACTACCTGCGACTTGACGAGATATTCATCTACTCCCAGCGCCTCCGCCCGCTCTCGATCCTTCTGCTGACTCAGCGCTGTTAGCATAATTACCCGCACATTGGTTGTCTCCGGCGTATTACGCAGGATGTCAAGTACGTCAAAGCCACTGATTTTCGGCATCATCGCATCCAGCACGATCAAATCCGGCCGAAACGCCACCGTTGCCGACAGTGCGTCCTCGCCGTTGTGCACCTCACGAATCTCAAACCCCTCCAGCTCCAGCCGCGACCGATAGACTGCCGCCAGTGCCGTATCATCTTCAACCAATAGTATTTTTTTCCTGTGTTGCATGTCCCTTGCCCTCCCTTTTTGAACCTATATGCTCTTTGCTTTTTCTAATTGTGGATCACGCCCGCTATCTGCCGCCTCAGCCGTCATCTCAACCTTGACATCCGGCTCAATGCCCGACTTATCAATATTCTTGCCGTGTGGCGTATACCAGCGCGCCTCAGTCACTTTTAGAATCGAGCCATCCGCCAGATCAATTGGCCGCTGCACACTACCCTTGCCATAGGTTTTTTCGCCGACCAGCGTTGCCTTGCCATGATCCTTGAGCGCCCCTGCCACAATCTCACTAGCACTGGCACTACCACCGTTAACCAGCACAACCGTCTTGATATCCCCAAGGAGCGGCTGGCCGGTCGATTTCTCCGTCGAGATAACCTGCTCGCCACGCCGTTGGGTCATCACCACCTGATTATTCAGCCACAGCCCCGCTAGCGCTTGTGCGGCCGCCACGGTACCGCCAGGATTTCCCCTGAGATCGAGGATGACTTTCTTGACACCTGCCGAGCGAAACTCCTCGGCGGCTTGGCGTGCTTGCTTGCCAGTATCGTCATTGAAACGGCTCACCGTCAAAATACCGATCTCACCGTCGATCTTCCACTCGGCAGCCGGCGCAACGACCTCCTCGCGTGTCACTGTCACGTCCTTACGCTCGCCACCACGCGACAACACTAGCTTGACCGTCGTGCCAATATCGCCGCGAATGCGCTGCACCACTTGATCAACTGGCATATCGCTCACCACCGTATCATTAACCTTGACGATAGCATCGCCGGCTTTGATGCCCGCCTTTTCAGCTGGGCTATTTTTGAGCGGTCGGATAATTGTCGGCACATTATGTTTCTTGGCAATTTCCGCCCCGATACCACCACCAATATTGCCCGACAAGCTCTTCTCGAACTCCTTGGCCTCATCCGGGTCCATATACGCCGTATGCGGATCATCCGTTGCCGCTACCATACCGCGCGCCGCCCCACGAGCAAGCGCCTGCTCGTCCAACTTGCCATCATAGTGAGCCTTGAGCTCACGATACACGTTCTGCATCGTTGATACATCCAGCGACCCCGTCGCTGTTCTGAGACCAAACAGCGATCCAACCTGCGCCATGATCAGATCTGACCGTGTCCCGGCTACAAAACTCACAATCGCAATCAACAGCCCGCCCAAAAACAAGCGAGCCCGTGTTCCTACCCTCCGTTGCTCTGTCATACATCTATTGTACACAAAAACCCCCGCTGATGCGAGGGCTTTATGAGCTCATCGTGCTACTAAAAATACACGTACGTCAAACCTGAGGCTGAACGCGTATACCGCCGGTATAGTCCATCCCACGCCAAGTTATAGTCGCTAACCGTAATTGTACCATCACCATTGACTGACTCAACATACATCACGTGGCCATAATAGCCAACATGCATCACCGCTGCTGCGCCAGCCTTTGGTGTTGAACCATTCGAGATGCCATAACGAGCCGCCGTTGATGGCCACTGATTAGCATTACCCGCACCACCAAAGTTTGGCACAAACCGCCCGGTGCTGTGGATCTTCCACGCCACATAACTCACGCACTCACGCGTATACAGACCCCATGGATCAACGTAGGCATCTAAGGGAGCGCTAGCCCACGCGCCCGGATAGCCACCACCGCCTGGGACACCGCCCGGAATTGATACACCGCCAAGTGCTCGCCGGTTAGCCGCCGCCTGCTCTTCGCGTAGTTTCGCTGCCTGGTTATTGCGCTGCGTCGCCAAGGCTGCATAGGCATTCTGGTCATTCTTGGTATCGTTAACCAGCTTAGCCTGCTCTGCCTGTTTGGACGCTAGCTGTGATTGCTGGGCCTTCTGATCCCTGAGTACATTCTCAACTGACTTTTTATTCTCTTCTAACTTCGCCTGCAGCGCCTTAATTTCCTTGATCTTATCGTTCAGCGATGATCGCAAACTACTACGCTGCTCCTGCTTATCGACATAATCGCCAATTGATTTGGAGCTAGCCAGCATCTCGAGCGGTGAAATCTGATCATCGAGGTAAATATCTGACAAGATTTTACCCATGACCTTGCGGTTCTTTTCAATCGCAAGCTTATTTTTAGCAATCTCCGCAACCAATGCGTCATGCTTTTGTTGGCTCTTGGCAATCTCTGCCCGGATCGAATCGATCTGCGCGTTGATGCGCCCGAGCTCTTCCTCCAGCGTCGCCGCCATTGTCCCGAGGCGATCGGCCTCGTTCTGCGCCTGTTGGGCTTGTTGATTGAGAGCATTGATTTCCGCGTCATAGTCACGCGCGAATACGTGTGGGCCGAGCTGGAACACGCCAGCGCCCAAAACAACAGCACTAACCGCCACGAGAGCTGCCCGTGTGGCTCGTGATGTCGAAACTGGTGTGGTGGACCGTATCTTCATTGCTTTTCATTGTAGCATAAGCAATACGTGGGCGTCAAGCGCTTTGATCCACCAAACCTACAGAGGTCAGCGGCGGTAATACATTATATTTTCAAGTATTTGCGCGTTGCAATTAATGACGAGATAATGCCGATCAACGCACCGATCATAATCATCGCCAGCACCACCAACCCGGCATACGTGGTACTAATACTCATCAAGTTATCCATCGGCAGCCGCACTGCCAACTTGTCATGTGCCGAGAACAGCAGCAGATACCCAACTCCTGACGCCACCAACGCCGCGATAAATCCATACATGATCGCCTCAACGATAAACGGCCCACGAATAAATCCGCGATCAGCACCGATCAGCTTCATCATCTGGATCTCGTCTTTACGATTAAAAATTGCCATCCTAATGGTGTTAAACACCACCAAGGACGAGATCACCACAAACACTACGGTAGCGATCGAGCCAGCGATACTGGCAAACCGCACCCAATCACCAATAGCATTGATCGCATCACGTCGATCGCCAATGAACGACGGCTCTTTGGCGGGGTCTTTATGCTTTTTATACAACTCGTCATGTTTCGTAAACTCAATCAGTGGTCGCTGATCGTTCAAATCCTTGAGCGAGGCCCGCAGCGAAGCCGGCATCTCATTACTTGATTCTTTGATCGCCTCGAGAAATGCTGGGTCATTCTTGTGCTGCTCAATCTGTTCTTTGCGTGCCTGCTCCGCCGAGATATAGGTCACCTTTTCAACATTATGGAGCTTACTGAGGCGTGACATTAGCTCGTCAATCACTTTTTGCTCGGTTGAGCCTTTGAGGAAGATCGACATATCAGCCTTGCGCGAAATCGTATCCACCGAGTCAACCAGTACCTGGCGAGCAGCCATAGTGATGGCAATGATCAGCAGCGTCACCGCCATCACCGCAGTTGCTGCGATTGTCAGCCAAGTATTTCGGCTAAAATTATTGATACCATACCGGCACATCCGCCAGAACGTCAGCACCCGACGGCGACGTTGTCGCGTACGCTTGAGAACTTTGGGATCAACGCGCGCCTTGGCAGCGGCTTTACGTGAAATATCGGTCATTGCTTGTAACTCCCCTTGGCTTGATCAGAGGTGATTTTACCGTGATCAATGGTGATCACCCGGCGTTTGAGCTTGTTCACAATATCAACATTGTGCGTGGTCAGCAGCACCGTGGTGCCGTATTTGTTAATTTTTTCTAGCAGGCGCACAATATCCCAGCTATGCTTGGGGTCGAGGTTACCGGTCGGCTCGTCGGCGATCAAAATCTTTGGCTGGCGAACCACCGCCCGGGCAATTGCCACACGTTGACGCTCACCACCAGATAGCTGATGCGGGAAGTTCTTTTCCTTGCCTTTCAGTCCCACCAGTTCGATCACCTTTGGCACCGTTGATTTAATCTCGCGGTTGGTCATGCCGGCAATCTCCAGTGCAAAAGCCACATTCTCAAACACCGTTCTATTTGGCAGTAGCTTGAAATCCTGAAACACCACGCCAATTTTTCGGCGCAGCAACGGGATGTGCTTGTCCTTGAGCGTGTCGTAATCAATCCCACCGACGACAATCTTACCACCAGTCGGCTTTTCCTCGCGGGTCAGCAGTTTAAGCAGCGTCGACTTCCCCGCGCCCGATGTCCCGACTAAAATCACAAACTCGCCAGGCTTGACGTGAACACTCACCCGGTTCAGGGCCGGCTTGTTGTCCTTGCCATATGTTTTGGTAACCCTATCTAACAAAATCATTTCCACTAGTATAGCAGATTTTTTAGGATGGTGCGAATTAGCGCGACGAATCATGCTACACTAGATATATGAAACCTTCAGCCACATTACTCAATCGCCTCAGCATCATGTTTATCGCCCTCAGTATCATCGGGGTCGGATTAATAATTATCAGTAACATCAGCGTGCCATTCCTGCCGGATACGTTTGACGCGGCGCGACCGCAAGATACATGGTCATGTTGCGAGGCTCCTGGACAAACTGCCAATGCTCTACGCTGGCCACTCTTCCTGGTCGGTGGACTATTCCTATTTATCAGCATCGTCTGGGGTATATATTACCTCGGACGGGGGCTACGACAGCTCGTGGGGCAATCGCCTGATGAGTCAGCGCAACCCGTACGGCGCACCTATAGGATACTGGAGATTGGTTTGCGACTATTGGCGCTACTTATGGTCATATCGCTTGGCGCCACGCTCATATGCCTATTCCTCACACCCCACGTCACGCTACTACAAGACATAGCACAACACAGCAGTATTTTCGTATATATCATGTACACTGCGACTGGACTACTCCTGGCTACTGGCTGTCTCGCCTTGCCGCTTTATACGCTTATCGGCACCAACCGCTGGCAGAACAAGGCAATTATCGATAGTAACAAGTGGCTCGCACGCCACACGTCAACATTAGTATGGTACGGCCTCGCCATGGTGTGCTTTCTGGTGGGTACATGCGCGTGGCTCTATTACATCATCGGCGATGACACCAACCGAAAATATCCGATCGACGTCCTCGTCAGGCAAACTGCTTGGCCATTTGGCGTACATTTCCTGTCCGTCATGGTCATCAGCCTCATCGCCTTTGCCGTGATGATCACCATTGCTGTCTTCCGTCAGCCGCGCGACTCACGCAAATAAGCCGTCATAAACTCATCGATATCGCCATCCAGTACCCCTTGGGTGTTGCGGTTCTCGTGCTTGGTGCGGGTATCCTTGACCAGCGTATACGGATGCAGGACGTAGTTTCTAATCTGACTACCCCAGTTGGCTGACTCGCCGGCCCTGAGATCAGACAGCGTTTCGGCGTGCTGCTCCAGCTTCATCGCCAGCAACTTGGAGCGCAAAATCTTCAGCGCCGTTTCTTTATTCTGAATCTGCGAACGCTCGTTCTGAATCGCCACGGTAATGCCCGTCGGCACGTGCGTCACCCGCACCGCCGAGTCAGTGGTATTCACGCCCTGGCCGCCCTTGCCGCCCGAGCGATACACATCAATCCTCAGATCACTCGGGTCAATGGCAATTTCATCCGGCGTATCAATCTTTGGTAGCACCTCCACCAGCGCAAAGCTAGTCTGGCGCAAATTATCAGCATTAAACGGACTGAGGCGCACCAGCCGATGCACACCATTTTCTGAGCGCAATTTTCCATAGGCAAACGGCCCAGAAATCTCCAGCACCGCCGTCTTTATCCCGGCATCATCATTGGTCGAGCGCTCCAGCGTGTCGGCTTTCATCCCCGACTTCTCCGCCCAGCGCAGATACATCCGCTCTAGCATGGCCGCAAAGTCCTGAGCATCCAGCCCACCTACACCGGCTGAAATCCGCACCACTGCCTCGCGGTTGTCGTACGGGCCACTGAACAGCAGATCAGTCTTGCGCTGGGTAAACTCCTGCTCCAGCGCTGCCACCTGCGCCTCAAACTCCGGCAGCAAATCATCGTCGCCCAGCTCCATCAACTCAGCGATATCCGCCAGTTGCACCTCCAGCGTCTGCCACGGCTCAACTGTCTGGCGCAAGCTAGCCGCCTTTTTGGCCAGCGCCTGCGCCTCGTCCGGATTATGCCAAATCTCCGGCTGATTAAGCCGCTCATCCAGCGCCGCCATCTCCTGCTCCAGCGCCACAAAATCCAGCACCGCCTTGGCCTGTTCTACTTCTGACTGCAGAGTTTGGATGCGTTTTTTGAGTGGTTGCATAGATACCATTGTAACAATTTTGCTATACTTTTTGTATGAAGATCGGCATATTTGATACGGGAACTGGCGGCGAATTAGTAGCAAAGAGGCTGAAAAAATTACTGCCGCAACATTCGTACATCACGGCGATCGACCGCGAGCACGCACCGTACGGCAATCGTTCGCCAGAAGAAATTATCATGCTAACCGATGCCGCCATTCAGCCGCTGCTGTTGTGCGATATTATTGTTCTTGCATGTAATACTGCCACAGCCATCTCCATCAAGCCACTACGACAGCACTATCCAAGTGTCCACTTCGTTGGCTTTGAGCCAATGGTTAAGCCGGCTGCAGCACTAACTAAATCACATCATATCACTCTACTAGCAACAAATGCCACCAAGCAAAGCCAGCGCCTACGCACACTTATCGACCAATATGCTAGCGACGTTCACATTGATACGCCAGATACTAGCGCGTGGGCGCAGATGATTGATCAAGGTTTGGCTGACGATATTCCACTCAATGAAGTATCGGCCAGTGTTGTGGAAGGCAGCGATGTTATTATTCTAGGCTGCACACATTATTTGGCGCTTGAGGAACGATTGAGGCATCAGTTTCCTCACTGCCTCATTATTGAGCCTACCGCAAACATCGCTAAACGCATTAGTGATTTCGCCAATTAGCTGTTATACTACCCCTATGCATCAAGATATCGCTACCATCCTCGTAACTACTGAACAAATTAATGACGCGGTGGCACGGCTGGGCCAGGAGCTGACCAGTGAATACCGCGACAAGAATCCGCTGGTCATCGGCGTACTGCGCGGTGCAGCGCCGTTCATGATCGATCTGGTGCGCGCCATGGATTGCTATATGGAAATCGATTTCATTGACGTCTCTAGCTACGGCGACGCGACTGAATCATCCGGCGCGGTCACCGTTCTCAAAGACATTGATAGCGACGTTACCGGACGGCATATTCTACTGGTTGAGGACATCGTCGATACCGGCCGAACGCTGGAAAAATTACTAGAATTATTCTCTGGTCGCGGTGCGGCCTCAGTCAAAGTCTGCTCACTACTCGACAAACCCGAACGGCGTATCGCCAACGTCGCCGCCGATTACGTCGGCCTGTCAGTTCCCAACGAATTCGTCGTCGGCTACGGCCTAGATTTCCGCCAACAATACCGAAACCTACCGTATATCGGAGTGTTGAAGCCTGAGGTATATCAGGGATAAAGCTTCTCCACCGCCGCCACAAACTGCTCGCCGCGGTCGACGTAATTTTTGAACATGCCAAAGCTAGCGGCCGCTGGGCTGAGGATGACAACATCACCCGGGCGAGATAATTGATTGGCTTGGGCAACGATATCCACCATCGTTGTCTGACCGAGCACCACTGTTGTCGCCGTCACCGATGCTTGATGCAGTGACTGCTCAATCTTCGCCGCATTCACCCCGATAATGATCACCGCCCGCACCGTTTGTTTGGCAATCTCCGTGGCCATTTCATCATAATCCGCCCCCTTGTCGTACCCGCCGACGATCAGCACTTTCGGTGCCTCAAACGCCCGCAGCGCCGCGATAGCACTGCCCGGCGTGGTAGCGATACTGTCATCGTAATATCTCACACCGTTTTTCTCAGCAACGAATTTTAATCGATGCGGTAGTCCCGTAAAACTTTCTAGTCCAGCCGCATACTGCTCGTCGGTCACTGTGATCGGCAATTCCGTCACTGCGCTCATCGCCGCACACGCATTCTCGAGGTTGTGCGCACCCGGCAGCCGCAAATGATCGGTGCGACAAATCCGCCGATCTTGCACACAGAAGTAGCCATCCCGAACATACACCTGATCCTCGTCAGGGATGGCATAGCGGTGCGCGAAATCTAGCGCATCATCTCCGCAATACTCACACGTCGCATGACCCTGCTCATCCAATAGTCCATTAAAAGGCGTAGCAGCTACTTCCTTCGAATATTTATTCGTTGGATGATATAAACATGTATCAATAATGCCCTGGTGACGACGAATATTTTTCTTGGCGTCGAGGTACTCGGCAAAATCCGTATGCACCTCCAGATGGTCCGGCTCAATCATCAATACCACGGCAATAGTTGGCGATTTCTCGAGATCCCACAGCTGGAAACTCGATAGTTCATACACAACGAAGTCGTCCTTTGTGATGTTTGGTAGCGCGTCCAGTGCCGGCACACCAATATTCCCCACCAAATGCACCGTCTGACCGGCCGTCCGCAAGATCACCGCGATCAGACTACAGGTCGTACCCTTGCCTTTCGTCCCCGTCACACCAATAATCGGCGCTGGGCATTTGTCGAAAAACTCATTGGTCGCCGACCATATTTTGCCCGACGTTTTGAGTAGCCGCGGCGGCACACCCGGTGCTCGCACCACCATATCGGCATCCTGCAGCTGCTCAGCGAACACCGACTCGCCAGTCCGTACCGCCACGCCATCTGGCGCATTCTCAACCGCTTTCTGGTCAGCAATCACAAATTCAGCATCAGGAAAAACCTGCCGAAAATATCTCAAACTTGATATACCCTCAAGGCCATAGCCAGCGATAATGATCTTCATAGTTTCATTATACCATCAAGAACTTCGAGATATTGGAACATCTAGCGCTGAATTGGCTACGTCTCTCTCCTGCAGCTTCTTGCCCCACTCTTTACTAAGAGTATCAAAACTAACTCGGGCAACCACATACGATTCAGCTTTATGCCGACATAGCTCCACGTTAACAGCAACTGGAGGGATTAATCCGGAATCTATATGGGGTTGAAGGCGATGCAAAAGATCGTCTCTGATAAAGTCGACGATATAGCCACCAGTGACCTGCGGCACAAAATCATAGCGTAGCAAAGGCCTGCGTGGGAACCGGGATGGAATTGTTGGGTTTTTGTCATCGCTGTTTTGATTAACAAATATAGCCCGCTCTTGGCTGGCAACACTAGGGTATATTCCATCCCCGTTCTGCCGATCATCCAGGGCGTCCTGGCGTACAATTCGTGCAAACTCAGCAATTCTGGAGCACCAATGCAATATAGTGAGGTCATCTGGCCGTAAAATAACCTCATCGTTCTCTGGAGTTAACTTTTCAGAACCAGCGGTACTATGCTGCGGAGCATCACTCCGAATCGCGTGTTCGCCTATCCCTCGCAACACTACATCATTAACAGCCTCCTCTTTAACTCCTTCATCAATTTGTCGTGGATATACGTTAGCCCTAAAAATTACCGAGCCATACGGAAGCATTGGGAGTGGGTCATAGCCATCATTAGTATCCCGTCTGATTGGATGTGCCGTGATAGTGATATCTTCAGGAAGAAGTCCAGAGTCTATATGTGGTTGCATTTGCTGTCTCATATAGTCCTCAATCCAGCTCTTCTCACCCTCTGTATCCAACGAATTCCTATCAACATGAGCTTCTTCACACACTTTCAGGAGAAAAATTGCGTCCTCCATATGCCGCACACCCCTATATTTATATGCATCGGTATTTTCAAGAGGCATTGATACCTCAACCCGACCACGAGAAAGATCGACAGGTTGCCGTCCATCTATAATACTCGTACGCAGATCACGTACTGCACGATACATCGTACCTACGAGCGGCAAGACATCCTGACCCTCTAGTATCTCATGATTTCTAAGAGCCTCCCGTATTTGGTCAGCAGCTGCATCACTACGCGCCTGATCAATAGCCATTTGATCAAGTAATCTTGCTCGCTCCTGCTCCGATATTGCTGGATCAAGGTTGGTCCCTACTAGATTATGTTCACTCATGTTCTGCTCCTCTCGCATTGCGACTAAATAAACCGGCCATTCCAAAGACAGTCCACTCAGCTCAGTCCAACTGAATAACCCCATAGTAATGGTAATACACAAGGGTTATCTTTCTCAAGCATAAGCAGGAAGATCCCGTCTAAAACAGCCCCTCAAGCTTCTCCTGCAGTCGCCCGAGCAGCTCTTTATCGCCGCTACTCACGCCAGCAAGCACCCAGGTATTTGCCGCAAAAAACTCTCGCGCTACCCGAACAATTTGATCAGCAGTCACCGCCAAAATCGCTGTCGGTACACCCTCGTAATTTTTGACGAAATCATCGGCAAAATAACGCCCGGTATAAAAATTACTGATTTGGGCCACCGTCTGCGCCCCCATCTGGTAACGGCCCAGTGCATACGATTTGGCATTCTCGATATCCTCCGATGTAATCGTCCCGCTCAGCACCCGGCGCAGTTCGCGCACAATGATATCGAACAGTGCCTCTGCTGTCTCGAGGTTAACCTGGCCGCCAAAGTCCCACGCCGAATCATGAAACCCGACCGAAGTATCACTAAACACGCCGTAAGCCAGCCCCTTCTTGCGCGCCGCCCCGAAAATCCGCGAGCTCATCGTCCCGGTCAAGATATGATCCAAGCAGCCCATAGCGTCAGAATCCTCATCGCTCAGCTCGCGCGGCAGATTCATCGACCAGCCAAATGTCAGATTCGAGGCCTCCTTGCGGCGGATAAAAATTGGTGCGGCACTTGACAGTTTATCGTGCGGGATAGCAAACCGCTCGCCCGGCTCTAGCTGCCACTGTTCCAGCGATTCACGAATTGTCGCCATCCGCCCGGTCAACTTGCCCGCCACGACAAACCGCATATTATTGAGCGTATGCGTCCGCCGATGATGCTCCTTGATGTCTTTTAGGGTAATCGCGTCAATCGTTTTCAGTCGCTGATTATATGTCAAGATATCCTCGCCCAGTGCCTGCTGCACCCGCGGCCACATCACACGGTTATGGTTATTGAGATAGCCGGTCAGCTCGCTCCGAACATTACCCTTCTCAGCCTCTAGTTCTTCGGCATTAAAGCGTGGTGTGGTAATCGCCAGCCGCTGTAATTCCAAAATCCGATCCCACTCAAAATCCGCGCAGGCGGCCTCGTACACCATTGAATAATCAGAGGTGAACGCATTATGATAGGCGCCATTCTTGGTAAACTCCTGCTCATACGCGTGCTCTGAACGAAACTTCTCATTCGCCCCAAACGCCATGTGCTCCATGATGTGCGCTGTTTCGTAAATGTCCTTGTCGCGAACGTAGCGATTACCCGCCCGAAACTGTACCTGGAAGCTCATCACTGTCGCATCCGGCACATCAATGAACAGGCCTTTCGCACCATTTTTCAATTTTATTTCTTTGACCGTATGTTTCATCTGTCTGTCGCTCTCTGCCCACCGGTTTTAGATTTATTTGCGATTCTTTTTGCGGTTTTGGCGCTGCGCTTTTTTCTTCTTGCGTGCTTGGTTTTTGGCGCGGTTCGACTCAGCGTTAGATTTACCCTTTTTCACTGAAAAGTCATCGTCACGATTTTCCTCGCCCGTACCAACTTCATTAACGCCACGCTCAACTGCACTTTCGGCTAGGCGTGTTAGCTCGGTATCGTACTCATCATCCTGCGACTGGCGAATTACCGCGTCGGATTTATGAATATGAAAAATTGTGTTCAGAACTTCGTTACGCAGATTTTCCTGGAGGCTGGTGAACAATTTTTGTGACTCCGCCCGGTACTCTACCAATGGATCGCGCTGCCCAACGCTGCGCCAGTGAATCCCTTCGCGTAGATGCTGCATATTCTCCAGGTGCTGCATCCACAAGGTGTCGAGCACCGCCATATACACCTCACGTTCCACACCGCGCAGCTCCTCAGCACCAATTTCTTCATCTTTTTCCTGGTAGGCCTGACATGCTAGTTTCATGGCTTTCTGGAGGCGCAGCCGGTCCTTTTTCTCGAGACCAATCTTGCGCACCGCCGCTTCATCGACTGGAAAGGCTGCCGTAAACTCCTCGATAAACTTCGGGTTGTTTTTTGTTGGTAGCATCACTAACTCTTTGACTCTGTCACGCAACAACCGCTCAATTTCCGGCTGAATATTGTCCCCTTCAAGGATTTTTCGCCGCATCGTGTAGACCACACGACGGTGACGATTGATAACGTTGTCGTACTGAACAACATTTTTGCGCGTATCAAAGTTGTAGCCTTCGACGCGCTTCTGCGCTGCTTCTAGCGTCTTTGACACTGCGCGGTTTTGAATCGGCGTATCTTCGTCAACACCCAGCCGATCCATCAACGCCGCGATACGCTCGCCCTGGAAAATTCGCATCAAATCATCTTCGGTCGATACGTAAAACTGCGTCTCGCCTGGGTCGCCCTGACGACCGCCACGACCACGCAGCTGATTGTCAATCCGGCGCGACTCGTGCCGTTCTGAGCCGATCACTACCAGGCCGCCCAATTCCTTGACGCCCTTGCCCAATTTAATGTCGGTACCACGTCCGGCAATGTTTGTCGCTAGCGTAATGGCGCCCTTTTCACCGGCCTTCTCAATGATGGCTGCCTCACGCTCATTATTCTTAGCGTTCAAAATCTCAAACTTGATGCCCTCTTTTTCCAGATATTTGGCAATCTGCTCGTTCTTGGCAATCGAGCCAGAACCAACCAATACCGGCCGGCCTTGCTTGTGATAATCCTTGATGGCTTCAGCCACCGCCTTCAGCTTACCCTTTTCGGTCTTGAAAATCAGGTCTTCTTTGTCGTCGCGAATCACTGGTTTATTCGGTGGAATCTGAATGACATCCAGTGAATAAATTTGTTGAAACTCCTCAGCCTCGGTGAACGCCGTACCGGTCATACCGCTCAATTTATTATACAAACGGAAATAATTTTGGAACGACACGGTCGCCAGCGTCATGCTTTCCTCTAGCACGGGCACATTCTCTTTAGCCTCAATGGCCTGGTGCAAACCTTCGTTGTAGCGCCGACCTTGCATCAAACGACCGGTGTGCTCATCGACGATGATCACCTCGCCGTCATTAGTCACCACGTAATCTTTGTCACGCTTGAACAATGTTTGTGCTCGCAGCGCCTGATCCATGTGGTATACACTGCGCACGTGGTCTGGCGTGTACAAATTTTTTATTCCCAACAGTTTCTGGACTTTCTCTACACCCTCATCGGTCAAGGCCACACTGCGGCGCTTTTCATCCAAAACATAGTCCTCTGGCACTAATTTGCTGGCAACCTTGGCGAAAGTATAATAATTGTCTGGGTTCTCTGCTGCTGGCGCCGAGATGATCAGCGGCGTACGTGCCTCATCGATCAGGATTGAGTCCACCTCGTCAACGATGGCAAAGTTCAGCTCGCGCTGCCTGAGCAAGGCAACGTCATTCACCATGTTATCGCGTAGATAGTCAAAGCCAAATTCATTGTTCGTACCATAGGTAATATCGGCCGCGTAGGCTTCCTTGCGAGTGACCGGACGGAGCTTGCGCATACGTGGATCGTCGTGGTGCTCATTGTCGTACTCTTTATCATAGACAAATGATGCTTCGTTGATGATCACACCAGTCGTCAGACCCAAAAAGTCATACACCTGGCCCATCCAACCAGCGTCGCGCTGCGCCAGATAATCGTTGACAGTCACCACGTGAACGCCCTTTTCCTCCAGCGCGTTCAAATAAGTCGGCAGCGTCGCCACCAAGGTCTTACCTTCACCGGTCTTCATCTCGGCGACATTGCCCTCATGTAGCGCCATACCACCGATCAACTGGACGTCATATGGCCGCTCACCGATGACGCGCTTGGCCGCCTCGCGCACCACCGCAAAGGCATCCGGCAAAATCGTATCGAGCGTTACGTTTTTCTTCGTCAGACGCTTTTTCAGTACCTCTGTCTGTGCTCGTAGCTCCTTGTCCGACATTTTTTCATACTTCTCGGACAGACCGTTAATTACGTCAACCTGTTTACGCAGCCGCTTCAAAATCTTCTTTTGCGGATCGCCAAAAATCTTGCTCAGCGCCTTTTGTTGTGTCATTGCCATAACCTTAAAACTCCCTCACTTTCAGGTATTTTCAAAAACTGTATACAATTATACCGTGCAGGGCTGGAAAATTAAAGGGGTTAAATTAAATCCCCTACTGCTCGCGCTGGAAACCGCGCTTGAACCGTGCCAGTACGCCGCGGCTGCTGCCAACGTGTGCCAACACGTCGTCCTTGTATTTGCGTAGCTGCCCGTTTAGTTTTGCTTCAACGATATCGACTGCTGCCAGTACGTTCATCGTCGAATCTTTGGCGGTGATTTTCTTGTCTGGTACATTAACAATTACTTCAACCTCGTACTTATTACCGCCAGGGTTGTCAATCTGCTTGATCTTTACATCAGCGGTCGCGCTCTTGCGAGCGTGCCGTGGCAAGTACTTGCCTAACGCACCGATTTTGCGCTCGACATACTTCTTTGTAGTATCCGTCAACTCGTATTTGACACCGGTAATGGTAATATCTTTGATCATAATTCCTCCTTTTACTTATACCCTAGCGCGGCAAAACAACACCCGCGTCCTTCGCCATTTTTAGTAATTCTTCGTTAATGACGAGCAGCTTTTCTTTCGATGACATTTTGGCAAAGCTGGCGCTCATAAATGATTTGTTCGGCTTGCCGTAAATAACATCGTATATCTCTTTAATGTCGTTCGTCAGTGCCTGCAATTCACCTTCAACTCGGCCGAGCCGATCTTTAACCTCGCGCATCTCGTTTTCAACCCCATTGAGTCGGCTTTTAACTTCACACATCTCGCTTTTCAGACTAGAGACATCATCTTTCAGTCCAGAGACGTCCTCTTTCAGTCCAGAAACGTCCTCTTTCAGTCCGGAGACGTCTTCTTCAACCGAATCAAGCCTAGCCTCAATCCTGTCAAACCGCTTGTCATGCTCGTCAAATCGCGGCAAGACAACGGTTTCCAACGCCTCAACCACGCCATCAGCGATCGCGCCCTTGATCCATTGCTTGTCATCGTTCGTCAGCGCCATATACCCTCCTAGACTCCATTATATCATCTCGCGGCCATTCATATATGGACGAAGGGCTTCCGGCACCACGACATCACCCTCGGCGGTCTGGTAATTCTCGATAATCGCCACCATGCAGCGACCCAACGCAAAGGCCGTCGCGTCATTCGTATGGATCAATTCAACCCCGTTATCCGTACGTACCCGCGTCATCAAGCGGCGCGCCTGATAATCCGTCATGTAATCAGCGGTATGCGTCTCGCGGTACTTACCCTGACCCGGTAGCCAGACTTCCATGTCAACACCACGCGCATTTGGCTTGCCAATATCAGCTGTACACTTCATCAGGACATGGTACGGTAGCTTGAGCTGAGTCAACAGCCACTCTTGAATCGCAACAAAGAGCAGGTGCTCGTTATAGCTATCCTTCGCCTCGGTGAAGCTCTCCATCTCGAGCTTATCAAACTGGTGCATCCGAATCAGCCCCTCCATATCCTTGCCATACGTCCCCGCCTCTTTTCGAAAACTGGTCGCAAAGCCCAGGTATCGTAGCGGCAACTGCTTTGCGTCAAAAATCTCACCAGCATGCATACTACCGAGCACATGCTCAGCGCTTCCCTGGAGCCATAATTCCTCGCCTTCAATTTTGTAGCGGTCGTCACTCGGCTGGAGGCGATCCATCTGATCATACGGCTCGGTCCGAATCATCAGCGGCGGCAAAACGGGAGTAAATGGCCGCGGATCAACCTCGAGACCAGCGCCCACGATAATTTCTTTCATCGTCGCCTCGTTCGTGAGAGAGTTCATCACAAACTGGATGATCGCCTGCTGCAACAACACCAAATCACCCATGATATAAGCAAAGCGAGCGCCAGCAACCTTGGCGGCGCGCTCTTTGTCGAGCCAGCCTTTTGCCTCGGCAATTTCGTAGTGATTTTTTGGCGCAAAATCAAAGGTCGGAATATCACCGACGACCTTGACTTCCACATTCTCGTCCTCGCTGAGACCAACTGGCACGTCGGCGTGCGGCATATTAGGGACTTGCTTGAGTAGCGCCGTGTAGCGTTCCTCGACCTCGTTCAGCTGTGCCTCGAGCCCACTCAGCTTGGCTTTGATCGCCTTGCCCTGCTCGATTAAGCTCGGATCAGGCTTGCCGCCCTTCATCTGCGCAGCAATCTCATTACGCTGCTGGCGCAACTCATCAACCTGCCGCTGTGCCTCACGACGCTCGTCGTCTAATTGCAACAATGTCGCAATAGACACATCGCACCCCTTATGTTTCGCCGCAGTCTGCACTGCCTCGGCGTTATCTCGAATAAAGCGAATATCTAACATGGTTTTATTGTACTACAGACCGTAAAACACCGCCACTCGCAAGCAACGGCGGTCATTCCGCAGCTATGCCCTACGCTCAACGCTCCAAATTATCATACTATAAGCGAGATCGCCGCATACAAGAATAAACCAGCCGCTATAATTCGGACAAATTTCTCATTTTTTACCAGCAGATTATTCACCAACTGCTGCGATGATAGCAATGCTAGTCCAGTATAATATAGCCCTGTAAACAACACTGCTATGCCACCAGCGATCCATAACAGCGATACCGGGTGGCGCTCTATAACTAGCGAGAAAAGTGCGATAAAAAATATAATCGTCTTCGGATTTGTAATCTCAGTCAATAATCCTACTGCCAATGGATGGTCGGCTAAAGACTCTTTCCTAACTTGATCGGTTTTTGGTGATTTCTTGCGCAACAGCGGAGCTAGCGTTGTCATCATTAGATATACTAGATATATCGCACCGATCAACTTCACGATAGTAATTACCGCAAGTGGCAACTGCACAACAGTATTAATGCATAATAGCGAAACAGCTACCATAATAACAGAGCCCAGCGTAATGCCCGCTGCCGCAAGTAGCGCTGCAACTCTGCCGCGCAATACACCATAGCTAGTGGTTAATACCACATCCGCACCGGGAATCAGCAGCACTGGTAAATGAAGCGATGCAACAGTTACTAGAACAGAAATTATCTCATCCACTACACCGCACCGATTGCACCACTTGCCAGTAATCCAATGATCAGCACGCCCAGCCCGACTCGATACCAAATAAATAGTGAGAAGTCATTCCGCGCCACAAACTTGAGTAGCCACGATATCGCGAGGTAGCCGACCACAAATGACACGATGGTCGCAAGTATCGTTGCCGCCCAGCCCACGCCGCCCGCGATGTGCTTTGAGGCGGTCAGCATCTCCAGTAGCCCCGCCGCCATCAAGGCCGGAATACCGAGGAAAAAACTGAGCTTTGTCACCGCCACTCGGTCAAATCCCCGCAGCAGCCCCACCGAGATCGTTGCCCCCGACCGGCTAATACCCGGTATCAGCGCCAGACATTGCCCCACGCCAATCGCCAGCGTATCTCGCCACGTCGTTTGCTGTTCACTGCGGTGACTGGTTTTTTCTGAACGCTTATCAGCCCACCACATCACCAGGCTCCAGCCGATCAGCGCTACCGCCACAAACCACAGGCTACGCAATACCGTCTCAACCTGATCCTTAAACAGTAGTCCAATCACTGCGATCGGCACCGAACCAATGATAATTGCCCAGCCATACGCATAATCAAACTGTCGCCGCGCCCGCTTCCACCATAGCCCGCGCCACCACGCGCTCAGCACCCGCCAAATATCGCTCCAAAAATAGATGATCGCTGCCAAGATTGCGCCAATCTGAATCACCGCCGTGAACGCCGTCAGGCTTGGATCATCAATTCTCATCCCCATTAATTTCTCGACAATCGTCAGATGTCCCGTCGAAGAAACTGGCAAAAACTCCGTCACACCTTCAATGATGCCGAGGATGATCGCTTGCCACCACGCCACTACTTACTAGCTCCTTTCATCCCTCCAGTGTAGCAGTTCAATGACCGTTCGCCAACCTTATGTCCTTGGCCAGACTACGTTTGGGCGGACCTGGGACTCGGGCGATGCTGATAACGGACCTGATACATGGATCGATACAAATCCAAGGCAATAAATGTCAACCTCCGGTGAAAAGCCAAACCATGTCGTGCGACAGCGAGACTGCTGATCTTCAACCTTTAATACTAGTCGATCACCGTCACGTACTGCCGTGACCTTTGGCTGCGGACGCCTATCCTTCAAGTGTACATAACGAAGCTCAGCCTTGACCTCACCCTGCGTTGTATTATTCAAGTGCAGTCGTGCACGATCACCCTCGAGATGGACATACTTTACGTCCTTCATGTCACTCGGTAGCTCAACTGGGACAACTTTCGTCAAACGCTCTTCATCACGTGCAAGTTCATTTGAGGTCCGCATACCAAACAATGCCATACTCGAGGTAGACAGTACCCCTATGATTAATGTCACGATAATGCTAATTACTGATAATCGTTTTAGCTTCCACGTAAAGGCACTGTAGCTCAGCGTTGCGGTCAGCCATAATGCTGCAATCCCACCGATCACCAGCGACACCCATAGACCCCATGCCCACGGATATGCAGAGAGCCCCTCAAGCCCACTCATTGCCATCACGCTACTAATTCCCCCAACGACAAGTACAAAGAGTATCATCAGCGCCGCCATGAGTAGGCTCGTACCGAGGATGAACCGGATCACTTTTGCTACTGCCGATTGCATGCCCTTCCGCTGCTCTATGGGCGTCTCGCTTTGGTTAGCCTGACGCTTTAGTGAATCAAACGTTACTGGCTTACCGTGCATTTGCAGCTTATCAGAGGCAGTTCGCGCCTCTGGAACCGACAGCCACATCACGATATAAATCAACACTGCTGTACCAAACGACACAAGCGGCGAAATGATAGCAATAATCCGAACCCAGAGCGGATTGATGCCAAAATATGCCGCGATGCCCGCACATACGCCGCCGATCAGCGCATGCTCCGTATCACGCATCAGCCGCCGCTCCGAACGCTCAGACTCTTCGTCCATCTCCGGTGCTGCTTGACCATCCTCAGAAAACTCCTGCGGCTCACCCATTTGCTCCTTGAGCGCCGCCACATCAGCTGCTGTGATCACACCACCACTGGCGACCCCGCGGCCGGCTAGCAGTTCGACCATCCGCGCTTCAATTTCACGCATCGCCTCATCTGAATCCATTGTCCGAGCGATCGCCTGCACATATTTCTCCAGCTGTTTTTTGGCATCGACTTCTATATCATACGGTGTTTTCGCCAAGTGCACCCGGGTTATTTCTTTCATGATTCAACTCCTTTCTCGAGTTTTTTTAGCGTTGCATTGAGCGTCTTGATGTGTTTCTTTAGTGCTTCCATGACTGCTCGGCCGTCCGCCGTCAGTGAATAATATTTGCGCGGTGGGCCCTGCTCACTTTCCTGCCATTCATACTGGAGTAACCCGTCTTTTTGTAATCGATTCAGTAGCGGATACACCGTTCCCTCCACTACCATAAGCTCCGCATCCTGCAGCCGACCAATGATATCGCCGGTATAGCGAGCTTTATTGCTGCACACTGCTAACACACAGTACGCCAAAAACCCTTTACGCAGCTGGGTCGCCAAGCCTTCAGCATATTTCTCAGCGTCCACGTTTCGCCTCCTGCGGCACAGTCGAATGCTCAATTTGCCCATCTTTTATTATAATCTGATGATCACATTTTTTCGCTAAATCTGCGTCATGCGTCACCACGATCAATGTCGCACCCTTCTTCTTGTTATAGCCAAACAGTAATTCCTCCACTTTAGCGCCCGTTTCGCTGTCTAGGTTGCCAGTCGGCTCATCCGCAAAGATGATTTGCGGATCACCGACAATTGCCCGAGCGATCGCTAGACGCTGCTTTTGCCCACCTGATAGGTCCTTGGCGCGATTCTTTCGCTTGTCGTATAGGTCCACTGCCTTGAGTGCTGCATTAATTTTATGCGCTCGTTTTTTATGTGGCAACTGCGCGATCTCCAGTGGCAAGCTAACGTTATCGATCACACTCTCGTTCCCTTGGACGAAAAAGCTCTGAAAGATAAAGCCGATTTTCTTTGCCCGAAACGCATCAATATGCCTTGGCTTCAGCTGCAAGATATCCCGCCCGTCAATGATCACCTGGCCGCGTTGTGGCCTATCCAGGCCGGAAATTGCGTGCATCAGCGTCGATTTTCCTGAGCCAGATTTTCCTAAGATCGCCACACTTGACCCTGTTGGAATAGTCAAGCTGATATCTTTTAGCGCTGTAAACTGATTCTTCTTTTTACCATAAATTTTCGTCACATTCTTTAGTTCAATCATGATCTTTCTCCTATTCCGTCCTTAACGCCTCAATTGGGTCTAATTTTGTTGCCTTGCGGCTCGGTAGCCAGCCAGAAATTACCGCCATCACCACTAGTCCAAGTACGAGCAATCCAATTTGCAGCGGACTAATGATCAGTAGGTCCGTCCCCGCACCCAGTTTCAGAGCACTCGCAATCACCGGATTAAGGAGCGTCACCAAGCTCGCCAACCCAACGCCGATCAAGCCACCCAGCAGACCAACCCACGCTGCTTCATAGCGGAATAATTTACCGATGTCGCGACCGCTCATGCCCAGCGCCTTCATCAAGCCAATCTGACTCGTTCGCTCCAGCACTGAAATATACATAGTATTAACAATCCCAAACACACTGGCCAGCAGCGCCAAGCCACCAAACGCCGCTAGCGCAACTTGGGCCGTATTAACCATCGTCAGCAGTGTTTTTCGGATGTCCTGAATTGAATACGCGCGATACTCCTTGTTGATTGCTTCCTTAGCAGCGTCAGTATTTTTCTCGTTATCAACTAAGGCTATCGCTGTCGAGTATTGATTTGGTTGATTTTTGTCATGGCTCAGCTCATAAATATTCTTGGCATCAGCTGCCGAAATCCGAAGCATTGGTTCGTAGAATAAAATAGTATCTGACTTCTTATCTACTGCCGTAATTCTCAAGGAGACCTCTTTTGCAACTTCACCACCCTGCTCTGCACTACGAATACCGAGCGTGATCGTCTGGCCAATCGCCGACTGCGCATCCTTAAATCCCAGCTGTGTTGCATAGGTCTCTGGAATGATAATTTCCCCCGGCTTTGGCATGAAATCTTCTAGCGTTCCCGCCGCTAATTCTGCCCGAGTTTTATCAGCCTTCACCGTTACATCTAGGACAAATTTTTTGTTATTTCCTGAGCTCTGAGCATACGCTATGCCGGCGGTTGAGTACGCTGGAGTTACTGTTTTTACGTGCGGCATTTTTCGTAGTTTTTCAATATCAGCATCATTGAGAGAATATTTGCTGCGTGCAGCTGCTTCTCGTTGCTGGCTAGTTTCTGATGAATTATTATATTGCGGCAATTCATCCTTTTTGTCTGATTCAACCTTTTTATTGACCGAAATCGCCCTTTTATCACCCGCCGCATCGACTATACTATTCGTATATAGCCGGCCGCCCTCGCCGGCCATCAATGCGAGGCCAATGGTAAACGCCCCGACCGAAATCGCTAGCGACGTCAAAATCGTCCGACCTTTCGACTGGCGAAGATTCCGCCCCGCTCGCTTGATAATATCGACTCTTCTCATAGTACACTCCTTGTAATTTCGTTATACATACTACTATGCTATACAAGGTACTGTAAGAAGTCAAGCTATTTTAATAAAAAAGTAACTTACTTATAATTCCTGATCGTATTCATCCTCAATTTCCTGATCCAAAATCTCTTCAATCACATCCTCCAACGTGATAATTCCCAGCTCGTTCTCATCATCCATCACCACGAACAAATGACTGCGCGTTTGGATGAATCGACTAAGTACCGTGTCTAGCCGCGACCGCACATCAATATCATGAATCTTGTCACGATATAGTTGGCTAATTGGCAGCGGCAGCTCACGCCCCACCACATCCTTCACATATAAAATCCCCACCAGCCGCTCCTCATCACGCACCGGGATCCGTGAATGCCCAGCATGCTTGATCTGCGCAAGCAGCGTCGCGTCGAGTTCATCATCCAACTCCACGGTAAACACCTCACCGATCGGCGTCACCAGATCACCCGCGGTCTTTTTACTAAATTGCAGCGCGCCAGCAGCGATCCGGCTTTCGTCATAATCAACCGGGCTGTCTGACCGCTCGGCATGTTCGTGAATAATCTGCTCTAGCTCCTGATGCGAATATAGCTGCGGCGTTTCCTTGCCTACCCAGCGATTCAATAGCTTCGACATTGGCCGAGCCAGCGGCCAAAATAGCACATAGATCACATCCAGCAGCCAAAAGAAATACCGCACAAAGCGATAACCGCGCTGCGAGAAAATTGCCTGCGGTAAAATCTCGCCAAACATCGTAATCAGTAACGTGGCAATCAGTCCACCAACCACGCCATTTGTCATATTACCCAGCAAAATCGACATCGCGGTATTCACACCAACATTGCCTAGCAAAATACAAAATATCAGATAATAACCGTCCTTGCGGTAGCGATACACCCGCGCAGCGATCACGTCGCCGTGCCTAGCCTTGCGCCGCAAATCATCCGGCCGGGCCATCATCAACCCAATATTAAGTCCCGAGAACGACCCTGACAGCAGCAGTAACACTGCCGCCAGCGCTAGCAGTAGAACATCAGGCATAGCTTACCAGCCGCCGCCTCCGCCACCGCCGCCTCCACCACCAGCGAAACCGCCGCCAGTCGAGCCACCCGTTGAGGATTCAAACGAACTCACGCTTACGGCTGCACTTGACAGACTGCTCATCCCGGTTGCAAACGCCGCTGCGTTGAACGCACCTTGACCCGCGTACCAGTCTGGCTGCTCACTAACCTGCTCATAATACTTGCCTAGCTGCGCACTCCATTCTTTTTCCTGCCCAAATAGCACCGCGTACGGCAATACTCGCTCATACAATTTCACCAGCTGCTTCCCATCAGCCAAATCAACTGTCACTTTTTCTGCGCCCTCAGGACTCTGTAGCATCTGGAGACGCTCAACCTCAGCCACGCCAATATACTTCTTTAACCCCGCTAGATATCGCCGCAGCGCCAAGCCCTTATCCGTGAGCACCTTACCAAACGACAAGCAAAATACCGCCACCGCCAGCGCCAAGAGTACTGGCGACAGCAACGGTACCGCAAAAATACCGATAATTACAGCATACCGCCGAAAACGCCGTGTATGCTGCGGATCACGCGCCTTTAGCCCATACGCCCCAGCAATTCGCTTATCGAGGCGCTCCTTGTTGTTACGGATACGTTTGGCATAGGCAGCGTTATTCCGCAATGTCTTGAGGTTAAGCGTATCACCAACCGCTGGCCAACGCCCAAATATATCCCGCAAGAGTTTTTGCTCTTCCACGAGAAGTGCACCCGGGTCCTGTATCACCTTCACTTCGTACTCAGCCGCTCGCCACGTAGTGCGCGGTTTCACCTCGATCACCTGAATATAATGCCGCACCGCCAGGTCTATCATCTGCGCCGCCATTACCGACCCTTTGACCATGAAAAATGGTTGCACTAATCTAGCTGATGTTGTCACGCTTACGTCTTTGGGCGGTAAATACTCTGGTGGAATTGGCTCTAGTTCCTTGCGGCGGCCAACCGACCGATAGTAGGCTACGATAATTAACCCTGCTAATATCAGCACCACTCCTATTAACACTGCCTGTAATTTTGCCCACCAGTCAATTAGCTGCTCCATGAACGACATTTGATACGCAGCAAATGTCTCTGGCGCAAATCCGACCGCGACCGTCACGCCAGCCATCTTTGATAGTGCATGCGCTTTTGCTATCAATATACCATCTTGTTCATGCACCTCACAGCGCTGGCTACTGCCAGACGCACCCTGATAGCACTGGAGGTCCGTTTGCCTGGCGGCCGCCAGCTCGGGACTCAGCTTGAGCGTCACTGATGCCGACCGAATTGGCACCTGCCAGTTAATACCGATCGCATCCCAATAAAACTCTTGCTTACCCGTATCATGATATAGTTTTGTCACATCCCGTTGCGTATAGGTGATGACGTAGGTCTTTTTACCCTCGACATAGGCATCTTTATTACCAATTCTCAACTCATCGTCACGCCACGTATGCTCCAGTGGTGTACCCTGCTCGTCTGTCACAGATTCCAGCGTAAAGTGAGTCGGATGTCCATCATACTTCTTGACGAATACCGGTGCGATACCATGATTTTGCCGCGGCGGAAAATCTGCAGTAATGGTCAATTTTGTACGTAGCGTCGAACGCCGTTCGCTATCGCGCCCGAGCTCCATATCGACATTATAATTACTAATCGTAAAGTTATTGGTATTTGTAGCCTGCGCCGTTGACCCGAACCCAACCAGCAGCGCAATCACCACGACTAACCCAAAGAAAAATCGTTTCATATTCTAATTATATCACTTATTGCTTAATGTGCTTTTAAGAATGTTTATTACCAATAGCCTTGTAATAATGAAGCATTTATTGGATAATGAGGAACGATGTTTAAAGATAGTGATAGTATACCTGCAGTACCAGAGACAAGCAAAGCCCTGACGACACCCTCATGGGAAGTGGAATTGCCCGCTAGCTGTGACGATCCAGACCAAGCAGAGGAGCTCTACCATAATGCTCATTTGTGGATAGCAGAATTAAGGAGCAGGACGGAGCCCCCAGCCTATCCACTCCGTACACTAATGAATGTGGTTAATGTGGCTGATTTAATCCGTGATAACTACCCAGAGAGAGCATATACTCTCGAGGATGCACTCAAGGAATTAGAGCTTGAGCCGGGTGAGCTTTCTAAAGATATGCAAAAGTGTCTCGGCCAGATAGCTCTAGCAATACACAACTTTTACCATCCAAAAACCGACGCTGCACCGGCAAAGACGATTATGGAGCAGTTTAACCAGCAGAACCTGCCAGTAGAAGATGACATCATCCTCAACCAGTCATCTAAAAGTAGGTCTCAGCGACTGATGCTGAAAAAAGTACGGAAACAAGCACGTCAAGCTGTATAGAAGAAATTAGAAAAAACGACGAGGCAGTGTATATTTAGAAAGCGACATACACTGTCACGCATACTATATTGCATCTTTCGTAACGTATTTTAAGTAACAAACTGTCGCAAATATCACCTCAAGATCCTACCGCAGTGCTACCACCGTATACGTCAACTCACCTTTTGGCGTGTTGATCGTTACCGTATCACCAACCGCCTTGCCCATCAGCGCCTGGCCAATCGGTGACTCATTCGAGACTTTCCCTTCTAGCGGATCCGCCTCGACCGGCCCAACGACGGTATAAACCACTGTCTTACCATTCGCCTCTAGTTCCACTGTACTACCCAGCACCACCGTCAAACCATTACCAGCCTGGATGATACTCGCATTCTGCAAAATTGTTTCAATCTCAGTGATGCGCGTTTCTAGCAGCCCTTGAGCCTCACGCGCCGCATCGTACTCTGCATTCTCACTCAAATCACCAAAATCCCGGGCCGCCGCGATTTTATCAGCGATCTCGCCGCGCCGACTTTTCAGTTCCTCTAGTTCTCGTTCTAGCTCATGCTGGCCACTCTCGGTAATCTGATATACCTTATTCATATTACTCTCCTCACTCCATATATAGCGTCTATAAAAACAAAAAGTGCTATATATAGCGCTTATCCATATGGTTATTTAAGTCTCTACGAGTATAGCAATCACCCCAAACCATGTCAATACATGACGGAGCCCCTGGTGCAATCTGGCCTCCGTCGCACATGTCAGACAATGCGATCACCCGCGCTCCAAACAAAACCTAAGCAGCTGCTGATAATCCAACTTCTTTGTCTCGCCAGTTGCCCGCTCGGTCAGTTCAAATAATCCATCGCTATCAATCGCTCGCTCACCAATCGTAACCCGCCACGGCAGCCCCATCAACTCTGCATCGGCAAACTTGACACCCGGCCGCTCAGCCCGATCGTCCAGTAGCACTTCCACGCCTTTTTCTGCCAGCTCGGTATGTAATGTACTTGCCAGCTCCTGACCCTTATCGCCAATCGCCACCACATGAACCTTAAACGGAGCAACATTCTCTGGCCAAACCAGCCCCTTATCATCCGACATTTTCTCGGCAATCACACCCATCACCCGCGTGATGCCAATGCCGTAACTGGCAAGGTAAATCGGATGCTGCTTGCCATCTTCACCGGTGTACATAATACCCATCTGCTCAGCTTTTTCGGTACCAAATTTAAAGATATTACCCACCTCCGCACTGACAACTGGTAGTAGATCATCTCTGCTGATACCCAATTCCTTAGTGGCATCATCCAACACTTCTTCGTTGACAGCTACCGTCTGGTCAGCATTGACGTACAGTGTATCCTCACCCGCTTCACATATCGTCTGAAACTCGTGACTAAACTTAGTAAACGCCCCGCCGCCAGCAAACGTCACAAATGTACTGTCACCAATGCCAAACCGCGCATAACAGCGCTTATACGCCTCGATAACCCGCTCATAATACTGATCCATGTCCTCCTGTGTGGCGTGCAGACTGTACATATCCTTCATGACAAATTCACGGCCACGCATAATACCGCTCTTTGATCGGAGTTCATTACGCAGCTTGGTCTGAAACTGGTACACGCTGACCGGTAGATCCTTATAACTTTTGACATATTGCTGCATCATTTCCATAATCGCTTCTTCGTGGCTCCAAGCCAACCCCAGCTCAGTGTCGTCTTGCAAGCGAGTTTTAAACCACACATCGACCACCTCATCGCTCCAGCGACCAGTCGCCTCCCAGGTCTCGCGGCGCTGCAAATTCGTCATGATCAACTCTTGGCCACCAATCGCATTCATCTCCTCACGGACAATTTGTTTGATGTTTTCCAGCACACGCAGCCCTAGTGGCGTGTACGCATACACGCCCGCCATCACCTTATACACAAATCCCGCGCGGATGAGGAGCTGGGCATTTTTCGAGACTTCGTCCGCCGGCGCGGTCTTGGCCGTTTTGGTAAATAGTTGGCTCATTCGCATTTTATATTCCTCCGATGAACGGCAGCAGCGCCGACTTTAGTTGCTCTAAAAGGTTTGGATTAACGTACAGCGCATAAAAGGCGATGCTGTTTTTCGCAATATGCATCAGAACCGGCACCCAAATTGCGCCGGTATATTCACGTGCCAGGCTCATCACGATACTCAGTACAAAGGTATCTGCCGCGACCGCCCACTGCAATGACCCGCTGCCTCCCCACAAATGCGCTGCCCCAAACGTCAGGCTAGTGATCAAAACCGCCAGCCAAACTGGCGCTGTTCGCCGCAATTTACCGTACAGATAGCCGCGGAATAATAGCTCCTCCGCCACTGGCGCCAATACTGCTATCGTCATAAACGCCGCGATATATTGCCACTGAGTACCAAGCATCGACTGCGAGAATGGCAGTGCCTGCGGCTGATGTATATCAATTGCTATCAGTTTAGTCACCACTGTTAAAAACACCATTGAGCAAATTGTGTATACAATAAAGGCTGCCGGTGTAATCACCACATCCCACCACGATGGCCAATCGGTCACCCCCATTTCTTTCAGTGTCGTTCGGCGGCGACGGACATAAAATGGCAGACTCACCACTAAGATCACCGCCAGCACATATACAACGACCGAACCCGTCGCGTTCAGCAGCACCTCATTCACCGAACCAAGCGGCACGCCAACACGACTAAGCGCCCACACTAGGCCAAGCACAATTAACTGCGCCATCCAGAACGCCGCATACGTCCACACCGGCAGCACAATGAGCAGCCACCAATTATGTTTATTCAGCCGGCCCTTTGTCGACTGGGTTTTTTCACTTCTCGCCCGCTTTCTCATATTTTATCCCCTTAATACCTTCGTGATGTCACTCCACGTCACTAAAACCGTCAGCGCCATTAGCACCAGAAAGCCGATGCCCTGGATCGTTTCCTCACGCTCCCGTGTCAGCTTTTTACCAAATAGCTTAAAACCGAGCATCGTGAACCACCGCCCACCGTCCAGCGCCGGGATTGGCAACACATTCATCACCGCTAGCGTCAGCGAAATGATTGCCGCCAGCAATAAAATCTGCGTCACACCAGAACTCAGCACTGACGGAAACAGCACACCCAAGATGCCGACCGGACCGGCCACGCTTTCGCCAACTGCCGCCAGATCAGCCTTGGCTGCCTGGCGAGATTCTGACGAGCCAAATAATTGCCCAATCGTCCCATTGATCGTCTTCGCGAGAATCGAGCCAACACCCGCCACCGTCTCATACGTCAATTGCCCCGTGGTCACCACTGCTGCGATTGGTGCCGACCAAGTACTGTGAATCGTCTCCGTCTGCTGCGGACCAACACCGAGATAGCCGCCATTTTTTGCTTGGTCGGCAGTTTGCAATTTGACCTGCTTGGTGAACATCTGACCACCGCGCACCAGCTCAATCGTTACCTCGCGACCAGCCTGCGCTTTCGTGGCCGCCGACAGTTCCGCCGGTGTCGCCACACTATGATCGCCGATCTTTCGCACCTCATCACCGCGCTGGAGGCCAACCTTCTCTGCCGGTGAGCCTGGTGTCACTCGCGCCACCGTCAGCGCTGAACGCTCCACCCGTGAATCAAACGGCAGCACCGCTTGCTGTGGTAAAATTTTTGGCATCCCCACCAGCGCTAATATCATGAACAACACGACAGCCGTAAGCCAGTTCATCATCACGCCAGCTAGCAAAATCTTGGTCTTTACCCAAAAGGTGGCGCCGCCATACGTCCCCGCGCCTTCGGCCGAATCGTATTCGCCCTTCAGCTTGACGAACCCGCCGAGTGGTAGCCAGTTTAGACTAAACACCACATTCTTGCCGAGAAAGCTCTTTTTGGGCCGCCACTTTTTTGCAGCCGGTGGAAAGCCGATACCGAATTCTTCAACCACCACACCATTGCGCCGCGCCACGATCGCGTGACCTAATTCATGCACCACTACCAGCAGAACCAGTATAATCAGCCCGACCAAAATTCCAATGAACACCATTATTACCCTCCAAAGCGCCGATTACGTTTTTTGTACTCCTCCAGAATGAACTCCACATCTTTTGTCGTCATGTCTGGCCAGTTCTTCTCGATAAACATTAGCTCGCTGTACGCTGCTCGCCACAGCATGAAATTACTCAAGCGCTGTTCGCCACTTGTTCGCACGATGAGATCACACGGCGGTACTTCTGGTGCATACAAGTTCTGGGCGATCAGTTCTGGCGTCACCTCTTCAGCTGCCACACCCGACTGAACAATTTTTTTAACTGCATCGGCAATTTCCAAATGTCCACCGTAATTAAGGCACAAAAGTAGCTCGCCGCCCGTCAAATTCCGCGTTCGTTCCTCGGCCCGCTCAATCGCTTTTCGCAAGGTCTCTGACAACCCCTCGCGTGAGCCAATCACCCGCATCCGCACATTGTGCTCCAAAAATATCGGCACATCCGACTCCAGTACTTTGAGCAGCAGGCCCATCAAATGCCCGACCTCCTCCTCGGAACGCTTCCAATTTTCTGTACTGAATACATACGCGCTGGCATACTTCACACCGCAGCGCAACGTCTCTAACAGCACATCCTTTAGGCTATTGTACCCCGCCAAATGCCCCTCATAGGCCGGCAGCCCATGCTGCTTCGCCCAGCGACGATTGCCGTCAACAATAAACCCAACGTGTTGCGGTAACTCTGCTTTTTTACTCATGTTTCGCCCTCCACTCATCAATCAACTTCATATCCTGCATATCCTTCTCACGCCCGCGCCAGTTTTTCCAGCGCCGCAGAAAATCTAAACTAACGAACTTCACACCGTCATGCTCCACCGTATAGCCCAATAGCTCGTCATACTCAACGACTCGTCCGTCAATTTCCCAGCCATCCCAGATCTCGGCCGATCTATCACACTTCACCAAATACCGGCGTTGATGTTTATCGATCTTCTCAATCCAGTCATCATCATGAGCAAGCTTTTCCAGCACCTCGCTACGAGCCGCCACATCAATATCAGTAGACCGACGAATTCCTAGTTGATCCAAAATACCACTACCAATAATAATGATCTGATCCAGCGGCGGCCCTAATTCTTTCACACGCCCGGCAAATGTCTGACTCATCAAACCGTCAACACGTCCTTTTCTTTTGCCTTAAACGCTTCGTCAATTTGTGTTTGCACCTTACTCATCAGCGCGTCAATTTCCTTCTCAACCCGCTTGAGATCATCCTCACCAAGCTCCTTAGCATCCTTCATCCGCTTGGCATCCTTCAAGGCATCCTGGCGAATCGTCCGCATAGCGATCCGGGCTTCCTCGACCTTTTCGCTCACTTGCTTGACTAATTGCTTGCGGCGCTCTTCGGTCAATGCCGGCACTGGCACGCGCACTACTCGCCCATCATCGGACGGATTAAAGCCCAAGCTCTGATTATCGCGAATTGCTGCCGAAATCGCCGTAATATTACCTGGATCAAACGGCGTCACCAGCAACATCTGCGCCTCTGGTGCCGTCACATTCGCCACCTGGTTCAGCGGCATCCGCGTCCCGTACGCCTCCACCATCACGCCATCCAGCATTCCGGCGTGTGCCCGACCCGTCCGCACCTTTTTTAGTTCGTCCTGAAAATGGCCAAACGCCTGCGCCATTTTATCCTCATATGGTTGTGTGTCAAACATATTTCCTCCAAACTTAATCTATTACCATTATAACAGATTGCTACACCAAGTGGCTTATTGACTTTATGAGTATTTTATGTTACAGCCCTTTCCCGATGCAGGCGAAGCTACCGCTCGGGCTGCTCAGCAAATTATCCAAGAGACTGCACAGGAGCTAGCCAACCCAGACCTCGGCCTCAAACTAGGGGGGCGGCGCTTCGGGCCCTCACTACTCTATGTAAGCGATGTGAATTATCTGACATCTGTTTGACCCAAGGGGTTATAGCATCAACGTATGAACAGCAACGCAATCAACATAACGAGTCCTCCACCCTCCCGAATACCAAAGAAATATCGCATCTACTACCCCTTCTCGCAAAGAATGGCATAATAATCCAGCCGCAAGATACCGTGCAGTTGGTATCTGTTCAGCCTAGCATGGAAGGTATTAAGCTCGGATCTAATGCTAAAGATGAAACTGAGCTAGAATCATTCTCTGTCTGGTCTGATCAATATCAAAAAGGAGCTATTATTATCGATGCTTCACCAATGGTAAATAGTGGCAACATCCGGCCAGCAGAGCCAGACGACATGAGAGGAAAGAACCGCCTATATTTTACGATTTCCAGCAACGATACAGGCATCCCAGTTATTGTCATCATTGGGTGTCATGGCGATAAAGATTCATATCAGACCGAATTCTTGAAAGCAATTGGTCGTAATTGACAGATAGACTGGCCACGCCATGCAGCATGCTATAATATCCTCAATGATTTCTAGGGTAAAGGTATATAATTTTCGCTCGTACAATCTGTTCGAAACCGAGCTATCTCCGCACGGTACTGTCATCGTTGGCCCAAATGGTACAGGCAAGACAAACTTGCTCGAAGCGATATACGTTGCCCTCCGCGGTAGTAGCTTTCGTGGTAGCCTCGCTGACTGTATGCAGCACGGCCAAACACAAACCATCATCCACCTCGAAACTAATGACACCCCCCGACGTCTCCAGCTGCTCCGCACAACCGACGGCACGATAAATAAAGAGTTCACGATTAACGATAGCCGCAGCAAACTCCTTCCCCGTAAACATCGCCTACCGGTCGTTCTGTTTGAGCCGAGCGAGCTACGACTCATCTCTTCCTCGCCATCGCGGCGACGGGATTTTCTGGATGGCATGTTGTCGCGGTTGGACACTCAGTACGACACCACTCTCCGCGCCTTTCACCGAACCTTGCTCCAGCGCAACGAACTGCTCAAACACCCCCACGAGACGACCCAAAACTGGCGCGATCATTTGTTTGCCTGGGACATTAAGTTCGTCCAGTTGGCGGCTCACATCACCCAAGCTCGCGCTGAATTCTTGGCCAAGCACGAGGCGGCGCTGAGTAGTTTATACGCAGCGCTGGCGGGACACCAGACGGCTTTTATGGCCGCCTATCAAGCCGGTGTATCGCTTGATCGATACGAACAGTCGCTCCTTGACCGCCTACAGCGTGCCCGCGACTACGAAATCACCACAGGTCACACCTCGGCCGGCCCGCACCGCGAAGATTTTACGATTTTCCTCCATAATCAACCAGCCATTAAGGTCGCCTCACGCGGCGAAATGCGCACTATTATGCTGGCTTTCAAGCTGCTCGAGCTGGAACTACAAACGAAAATCAGCCAATCGCGGCCGCTCATCCTCCTGGATGATGTGTTTTCTGAACTAGATGCCACTCGCGAAAAGCTTCTCCAAGAGACCATCCAGCACCATCAATTCATCGTCACCACCACTGACGCCCGTCACCAAAGGGATGACTGCTTGATAATCTCAACACGCTAAAATCCCGCCAAAATGGCGGGATTTATCATGCTAAGTCAAAGTTAACGATGTTACTCGCTCACACCCAGCTCAATTCGCCTAAACTGGCGCACCACGATGTTCTCGCCAAGTTTAGCTATCGCTTCCTTGATGTGCTGCTCAACCGTCTTAGAGTCATCCAAGATGTATGCCTGGCTCATCAATACTTGCTCAACAAAATGCTTTTTCAATTGACCTTCAACGATTTTTTCGCGCATTTCTTCAGGCTTACTTGCTAGCGCCTCGCTGGCCATCAGCTCAGCCTTCACCCGCTCCATTTCTTCAGCTGGAATATCTGCCTCAGAAACGTACTGCGGACTCATGGCTGCAATTTGCATAGCGATTTCGTGCGCCAACGTCTTGAAATCATCCAGCCGCGCCACGAAGTCGGTCTCACAGTTTACTTCAACCACTACGCCAATTCGGCCCGAGTGCACATAGCTCTCGATCAATCCTTCACGCGCCTCGCGGTCGCTCTTTTTCTCGGCCTTGGTCAAGCCCTTCTTGCGCATTTCCTCTAGCGCCTTGTCAAAATCGCCATCAGCCTCGATCAGTGCTTTCTTTGCATCAGTCAGGCCCACGCCAGTTAATTCGCGCAGTTTTTTAATGTCATCAACAGAAACGCCCATCCTATTTCTCCTCTTTTTTCACTGGTTTTTCTTCAGTTTTTACACTACCCGCACCTTCAGCTACAGCCGCCGCAAAGTAGTCAAGTAGCTGCTGGATACTCTTGATCGCATCGTCATTGCCTGGGATAACGTAATCGATGCCCGTTGGATTGACATTGGTATCAACCACCGCAAACACCGGCACGCCCAAAGTCTCCGCCTCGCGCACCGCATTTGCATCAGTCAGCACGTCGACCACGACCACGGCGCCTGGCTTGCCCATCAGATTCTTGATGCCGCCGTACTTGAAATTCAGATTATCAATTTCCTCTTGGAAACGCTGCACCTCTAGCTTGTTGTAGCGCTTCTCCAGGTCGCCCGACGCCATGCGCTTCTCGAGGTTCTTCAACTTTTTAATTTGCTGAGCAATCGTTGCTCCGTTGGTCAGCATACCGCCGATCCAGCGCTCAACCACGTACGGCTGGTTGATACTCTCAGCCGCCTGGCGTACCACGTCCTTGGCTTGCTTTTTCGTACCGACAAACAACACCTTCTTACCGCTAGCGGCAATTTTCGTCAGCTCCGGCAGCGCCTTCTCTAGTGCCTCAGCTGTCTTCGCCAAGTCAATGATGTGACTATCCTGGCGTTTTGAATGAATATACGGCGCCATCTTTGGGTGCCAGCGGCTAGTTTTGTGCCCAAAATGGACACCAGCTTCAAACAAAGCTTTCATGTCTACTGCTACAGACATTAGGTTACTCCTTTTCCTCGCCCGCCGCTTTTGGAGCTGCGGCGAGCTGCGTCGTTATGTTTAGTTACTTAGACATTTTAGCACGAGCCGCCGCCAAAGGCAATCAGTCCAGGCAAGGCGAGACGCCATGAACTTGTCTAACTCCTGCTCAAGCTGGAGGGCCTCATCGCTTGAAGAAGAGAGCTTTTGAACAATAAGTCGATCCTTTCCCGGCATTACGACCTGCATCTCAACAGATTGACCATTCTCCTCTGTCGGATCCTTACGGCGCAGCTCTGACTGAACGACATCACCACTCGTTGCTAAGTCCTTTGCGGTTATATCTGGCGCTGACTCCTCAATAAGGTTTCCCGCTACTTTAAACAATAAGATCGAACCAACCTTTAACCCATCTCTCCCAACGGAACCAGGTCCGTAGGCATCAAGCGCCACAACTGAAGTACTTACTTCCACCGGTATAGCACCAGAAGAGTCAACAGCATATTCGTGGGGATTAAACAGTTTTATACTAACAGTATTGGAAGCACCAGAAGATAGCTCCACCTCAAAAACCTTTCTAAGTGCCCGATTAAGACACGATAATGCGTTATCATGCAGAAAACCTACAGCACTTCTCTCTATGGTCAGGGCTACCCAGTACCTTACCACAGCCTGCGCCCTTGCCTTCTCTTCGCTACGTCGAAACGCTTCCTCTGTTAACCGGTTGAAGTTGTGTCCCGCCCAAATTGTCGGCTGCTTTCCCTTATCCATGTCGTGTAGCTCCTTGGTTTTTTAGCTATTGAGGTCGACTATACTCTCTCTCTTGATTTGTCAAGTACATTACAATTTTTTGATAATTTACAAGCATAATTGTTGAGCAGCCCTTGCCAAACAGCGGGGGCAGCTCCATTATGCGACTATGCTGACGGCGGTATTTGCAATACCTGTGCTTTTTTGCTAAAATACCAAGGTTATGAAAAGCAGTATTCACCCACAGAACTATCGCCCGGTCGTATTTAGCGACGATCAAGCGGGCTTCGCGTTCTTGACTCAGTCAACGGCGCAAACCATGGATACCATCGTTTGGGAAGATGGCAAAACTTATCCGCTCGTCAAGGTGCACATCTCTAGCGCCTCCCACCCATTCTTCACCGGCGAAGAAAAGATCATCGACACCGAGGGTCGTGTTGACCGGTTCAAGGCACGCCAAGCAGCCGCCCAGGCTCGCAAAGCAGCCCTAGCTAACAAAGCCAAGAAGGCTGCCGCCAAAAAAGCCACCAAGGTGGCAGATGATGACACAGCAGACGACACAAAGAAGAAAGCGGCCACACCTAAAGTAAAAACTAAGAAGGTTAAGAAATAACCCTAACTCATCAATACTTTTGATATCGCATAATAGCTCCGCCAAAGCGGAGCTATTATATTAGATCGAATTTGAATTATGCCGCACTAACTCTTTCCAGATTTTTCTAGTTTACGGTCAAAGTGCTCCATCATGTGCTTAAGTCTCTGTAAGTGAGCTAACTCCCCTACATCCTCTCGATACAGAGTACCTGGTTTCCGCACTCCATTTTCATCAGTAGCAACATGTTCAGCAGTACCGTCTGGATAAAACCACCATATTTCACCATCAGTTTTCGTAACCACATGGTCACCAGTATACTCGCGGCCGCTCTTCTCCCTCTGCAAGTGATTCGTGAGGCGCACCTCCTTGATTACACCCGTTCTAGGATCATAAGAAGTTGACATACGAACGCGTCTAGGGTCGGAATCAGTACCCCCAACATCACGTGTCTCAACCATACCGATAATTTGCCCGCCATCCTCTTGCCTCGTCGCAATAAAATCACCATGGCACGAAACTTGCTCTACCTCCATATTTTGACCTAGAGACGGAAGGTCGTACATAGCTGGTAGCCATTGCTCTGTCGACTTGTCGCCTTTGTCCCTTCCCGACATATACTCACTGGCATTTGCAAACATCTTAGCGACAAACTCAGGAGACCCCACCTTTGTCTCTGGGAGGCCTGAGCCATCTTTCAGTTCTGCTATGTGTGGCCCCTCAAGGGCCAGTCTCGCCAGCCACATCTGTTTCTGTTGCCGTGTATGTTCAGCATTTTCTTCTTGTGCCATCTCCCAGGCCTTCTCGACATCACGAACCCGCCCAAGGTTTCTCCCGAAGGTTTCGTTAACCATACGTCGTGTTGCTTGTAATAATTTGCCCATACTTTTTATTTTCCTTATCTTTGCTACTGCAACATATGATGCACTAATGGTCTACATATTACTCTATTTTCTTTTATTTGTCAAGTATCCCTACACCATTATCAGTATTTTACTAGTAGGCCCGCCACCCCCACCACTATGCTATAATAATCTATATGACAAAAATCTCTCTTGACCTCGAGGCGTTGAAGGCGGAGCGAGCAGCGCTGGGCGATTTTTTGGCGCGTCCCGACGCGTATGGCTCGCCGGACTTCACGAGTAAAAATAAGCGATTTTCAGAGCTGGAGACGCTTATTACCAAGGGTGAAGAGCGAGCGACGTTGGAGCAAAATCTACATGATGCCAGAGAGCTAGCGAATGATGGCGGCGAATTGGCAGAACTGGCAAAAGCTGAAATCACTGAAACCGAAGCACGCCTGGCAGAGCTAGAAGAAGAATTATTTATCCTATTGACGCCTAAAGACCCGAACGACGAGAAAAATATCATCATAGAGATCCGCGCTGGCGCTGGTGGCGATGAAGCCTCGCTATTCGCGGCGGAATTATACCGCATGTATCTACGCTGGTGCGAGACTAACAGCTATAAAACCGAACTCGTCAGCGAGTCCGCCAATGACTCAGGCGGCTATAAAGAAGTTATTTTCATGGTCAAGGGTGACGCACCATACGCCAAATTGAAATTCGAAGGCGGTGTCCACCGCGTCCAGCGCGTCCCAGTCACCGAAAGCCAAGGCCGCGTCCATACCTCGACCGTCACCGTGGCAGTGCTACCAGAGGCCGAGGAAGCCGACGTTGAAATTAATCCAAGCGACCTACGCGTTGACATCTACCGCTCCAGCGGTAATGGTGGCCAAAGCGTCAACACTACCGACTCGGCGGTGCGCATCACCCACCTACCAACTGGTATCGTCGTTACTAACCAAGACGAGAAATCGCAGATCAAGAACCGTGAAAAAGCCATGAGCGTGCTGCGTTCGCGCTTGCTGCAGATGAAAATTGACGAGGAAAATGCTAAATTAAGCGCTGAACGACGCTCATTGGTCGGCACTGGCGACCGGTCGGAAAAAATCCGCACTTATAACTTCCCGCAAGACCGCATCACCGATCACCGCATTCACTACAGCCGCAGCAATATCCCCGCGGCGATGAACGGGGATATTGACGATTTGATTGAGCAATTGCAGCGATCTGAGCGGGAATTGAAGGCGCAGAACACTACCTAGCGTGACCCGCTTACCCATTAATTAATTATTGGTTGTCATCTGCATTGCGTAATAGGGCAATTCTTGCGAGTATTTGTTGTTTCCGCTTAGGGTACATTATTCCCTCGGCATCTTCTCTCTCATAAATCTCTTCCAATTGCGCTATAATCTCTTCCCGCACCTGCTGAGAAGCGTGGTAAAGCGGTTTAGGCAGACCAGCAGCAGCATGATCTTTGCTATCTGACTCTTTCACTAGGCGGGCCCTACGCCTCGCGTCCAACTCGGGACCATCAAACCCAGGAGGAGCTGAGATAGGGAGCTTAGTAAAGCCTGTACCTACTCCTTCGAGATACTTCTCTCCTTTTTCAAGGAAAAGATCCTGTTGAAGCTCAAAATCATTTGGGTCGTCAGTAGGATAGAGGCTGTTGTCATAGCCATTATAGTAGTCAGGATTATAATGTACCACGTGTTCACATCCTTTCATTTAAAAATATAGTTTGTTGTACGAATCGTATATTACTCTCTATCTCTTTGATTTGTCAATACTTTTTACAACTTTCTAGCTATTTTGCAACCACAACCATTTCACTCATTCCTAGCTGTGTGGTATAACTGACAACATGAATATTTCCACCTGGCTGATTCAAGCCACCAAACAGTTAAAGGCTATCGGTATCACGTCGGCGCGGTTGGACGCCGAACTGATATTAGCCAACACTTTGCGAAAAAACCGAACGTACCTTCATGCGCATTTGGATGAGGAGATTGACCCGCGGCGGGTTGATATCGCTGAGGCCAGGCTGAGCTTGCGCCTTGACCGAGTGCCGCTGGCGTATATTTTGGGCTGCAAGGAATTTTACGGACGGAAATTTACTGTTTCGCCAGCTGTCCTGGTGCCGCGACCAGAGTCGGAGGAGATGATTACCCTGTTTTTAGCGCTGACAGCCAGCGAGATCGCGCCAAAGACGCTGCTTGATGTTGGCACTGGTTCGGGCTGCCTCGGCATTACAGCGGCGCTAGAGCGGCCGTCCCTGCGGGTTATTCTGTCGGACATTAGTCCACGAGCCATCAAGATTGCCGAGAAAAACGCGGGCAATTTGCAGGCGCGGGTGACAGTGCAACAACAATCGCTCCTTTCCGGGCAGATTGAGCCAGTAGATTATATCTTTGCTAATTTACCGTATGTCGACCAGTCCTGGGATGTTTCGCCAGAGCTGCGTCACGAACCCGCCGAAGCGCTGTTTGCAGCGGATAATGGACTACAATTGATCGAGGCACTTATTGAGCAAGCACCGCGTCACTTGACGGCGGATGGTTTGCTTTTTCTGGAGGCCGACCCGCGACAGCACCAAGCAATTCTCCATCAAGCAAGGCACCACGGCCTTCACGAGGTAGAGACGCGCGGCTTTATCATCGTCCTACGCCTTGTAGGCACCAAGTGTTAGTCTAATCTTTTGCTCCTTGCCGTCACGCAAGATAGTGAGCTCCACCGTCTCGCCCGGCAGAAACTCAGAGACAAGGCTACCGAGGCCACCCTGCTCACCAATCAGCTTATCATTTACTTTAGTAATAATATCGCCGTTCTTGATACCTGCCTTGTCTGCCGGCCCGTCAGCAATGACCGCTGATTTATTACGTGAGCCACCGACATACGCACCACTTTTGACTGGTAATTTATACTCAGCACGAACTTCAGGGGTAATCGCGATATATTGCACGCCGATATATGATTTCTGAATTTTTCCAGAACTCAGCACACTGCGTACCAGCCCCTTGGTAGCGGCAATCGGAATCGCAAAGCCCACACTCTGCGCATCCGAGACGATTGCTGTATTGATACCAATGACCTGTCCCGACATATTGAGGAGCGGCCCGCCAGAATTGCCCGGATTGATCGCAGCATCGGTCTGAAGTAGATCGGTCAGACTCTCGGCTTCACCGCTCCGCTCGCTACTGGACGCCTGAACTGGCCGACCCTTTCCCGAAATAATGCCTGTTGTCACCGTATTTTGGTAGCGACCCAGTGAATTACCGATCGCGATCACTTTCTGACCGACACGCACGGTACTTGAATCCCCCAGCGCAGCCGCCGGCAGGTCATTCACACCGTTGATCTTGAGAAATGCCACGTCATTGAGTGGGTCAGCACCAATAAGTTTAACGTCCGTATACTGCGTACCGTCACTACCCATAATCTCGATTGTTTCAGCGTCCTTGACGACATGCTTATTTGTCAAAATATAGCCGTCCTTGCTGATAATAATCCCTGTGCCAGCACCCTGCTGCACCGTCGCACGCGAAAATACCTGACCATTCTTGGTGGTTACAATTGAAACCACACTTTTCGATACACGCTGCACAACCTCGCTGATATCCGCTTCATCACGCGACATGACGAGGTTGCCGTCAGGGGCAGACTGAACAGGTTGCTTGCCGAACTGCATCGTAAGCCACGATCCCAGTATCGCCGAGCCGACCATCAGCAATATGACCGTGATAATACCGGCGCTCATTAGCGCTAGCTTCCTGCGACGTGGCACGCCAGGTCGAGATTGGAGCTGCTGATCTGGACGAGGCTCTTGCTCCACTATAATGTCACCGAGTTAAAGAATAGTAAGATAGTCAGAATGAGGGCAGAGGCCAAGATAGCCGGGCCAGCGATTTCAGCAACAACGATCGTTTTATGCTTGTGCCAGGAGGTATAAATACGCTCGCCCACGAATGACAGTAACGTAAAGATGATCGTTGCTTGTGGCAACTGCAAGGCATTCACCCCAAGTAGTGCATAGCCAAACGTCCAATAATGCGCTAGCCAGCCAATCTCCGCGAATACCAATCCCCACGCCAGGCTGAGTACGGTAATCTGCTCCTCGCGAAATGTCGATAGAAAATGCCGCGCTGTACCATAGCCAATGATCAACGCACATAATACGACTGCCGCCGCCGGCCACTCGTGTGATACCGCAAACAGTGCTGCCGTACCGATAAACACCGCGATACCCGCCTGTAGCGTCATTTGCCAGCGCTTTGATAATGGCTTAAGTACAACAAGCCATACCGCATAGAATACCGCCAACGCAATTCGCAGCACTAGCGTAGCCTGCGGTGCATACATCAACGCTACCACACCGAGTCCCACCACTACATCAACCAGACTTCCCTGAATATTTGTTAGCCAGAACTTGGGGCGCACTGACAATGTTCGCCACTTGCTCAGTAGCACCAGCATAATCGCCGCCAACGGGTAACGAATCTCCTGCGACATCCAGAATAATACTGCTACCATCCCTAAATTCAGCGCGTAATAAGCGATATTACTGATAAGCGACCGTCGCCTGGCTGTTTTTTTCAGAAACTCCATTGCCACCCTATTATACCAAATTACGGCCCGATTATCACTACGAAATCAGCTTCGGCCGGCAGGTTGAATGCTGGTTTACCCTCGGTCAAGGTCACGCCATATAGTTCTTTGATCTTATTAGCAGAAGCTTGTTTGGACTTACCTGATGCTAGCTGGTACACCTTGTACTTTTCGGTAATTTTCTGTGGCGAATTGCCGACGCTGACGACATTGAGTGATGCTGCAGCAAGGCGATCTGCTTCAGATTTAGCAGCTCCAACGACGCCGCTACCATTCATTACGAGGACGCGCGCTTTTTCTTTAGCAAGCGCATCACCATATATCTCCACCTTGATGAATGATCGGATCTGCGAGTAGTCAAACTGACCAGCCGTTGGCACAACCACACTGGCACCACCAACCCTACTCGTCCCAAGTAAGATATTATCCTTCTCGACAAAGCTCAAGCGATGGATATCTGTATCTTTGATCTTGGAAGCAACGTCCATCACCGTACGAACTTCCTTGGCATCGACGTTAGTGCGTAAGTTCTTGCCCATGGCATCCATCAACGCCGTCACCTTGCCAAGGTCAGTCAGCGTACCTGTCGAAGCCGCCTTGTTCTTGAGCGCCATCAGTACTAGCTGCTGGTTTTTCTCGCGGTCAAAGTTTGACTTATCCAGCCCATACGAACCACCCAGCGCACCACGTGCTCGCGAGAAATACAGCGCCTTGTCACCGTCCATCTCATTTGGCCCATTCTTGAAATGGATGTAGTGTCCCGTCGGACAGCGCTGTTTCCGCTGCTCTGCCGACAAGCCCTTTTCCCGACACATCCAGTCAACACTCGGGTCAAACACGCCGCGCGGATCATCACTCTGGACATTGACCGTCACGCCGCCAACTGCATTAACCGCATCCTTGATCACTTGAGCATTCACATGCGCCACATACTGGAGATCCATGCCGAAAATCTTGCCAACAAACTCGCGGCTCGCATCCATCCGCTTCTTTTCAGCCTGCTCGTCATTACCCTTGGCAACGCAGTCAAAATATTCGTTAATCTTGCCGGCGCTACCAGAGTTACAAAGTTGACCAAATTGCACATATAGGTCGCGCGGAATGCTAAACATATAAGCATCGTGCTTCTTCTGATCAATACTGAGCACCATCATCGAGTCAGTCAATGTCGCGCCTGGATGATCTGGATCATCATCGGTTGTACCGAGGATTAGCATATTGCTGCGCCCATGTGCATCCATTTTCAGCGGCTGATTCTGAAATAGGTCAATCAAATTACCGCCGCCAAATACGCGACCGGCATTGACCCACGCCTTGTACAACAAAAATCCACCCACCAAGATTATTAGTGCCACGATCACGAGGATGATAATCTTCAACTTGCGCCGTTTTTTATGTGATTTCTTGCGTTTTTCGCGGGGCGTTTCGGGCTTCTGGATATCAAGATCCTTGAGCGAATTGCTAATGTCTGCATCAATATCAGCAGTCGACGAAGTTGCGAGGCGAATCCGCTCGGCTTGCGACAGTGGCTGACGCGGTGTTTGCGTTGGCTGCTGCCCAAGTGTCTGCGGCGTCACATGATGCACAGGACGATGATGTGCAGCCGCTCGCTCCGGCGGTGCGCCACCCAAACGAGACCGCTGAACCCTCCGCGGTACAAATCCATCGACCGAATTCCTATTTGAAATTTTCACTGCTCCTTATTATAGCACACTTCTCTATCGATCAAGCTTTTGGTTTTCGCCACCAAACCATGTATAATAAGGCAGATGGATGCTCATTTTCTCGATCGACACCCGCGCCTAAGGGACAGTCTGGGACTGATTATTTTTGTAGTCGGAGTGATCATCGGAACAATTTTGATCAATACCTTTGTCTTTCGTAGTTTTGGCGTGCAGGGTCCAAGTATGGAAAACACGATGCACACCAATGACCGCTTGATTGTTGATCGACTATCAGTCACGATCAAGCAGCTTCAAAATCAGCAATATATCCCCAAGCGTGGCCAAGTTATCGTCTTTAAAAATCCTAATTACAATCCAACCCTAGGTCACGACGAATATATCGTCAAACGGGTAATTGCTTTTGCTGGTGAGCGCGTCACCGTTAAGGATGGCGTCGTTACCGTCTATAACAGTGAACATCCTAACGGTTTTAATCCCGACTCAACCGTCAACAAAAATGAACCAAAGTCACCCACCTCCGGCGATGTTGACACCAATGTATCTGAGGGGACAATTTTTGTAATGGGCGATAATCGTGAGGGTAATTTTTCGTGTGACTCGCGTAACTGCATGGGTAACATTCCGCTATACGACATCGTTGGACCGGTCATCGCCCGCATCTTCCCCTTTACACAAATCAGAGGGTTTTAATCATCAGTCAATCAAATCACGAATCCGCTCAAAATCGGCCTGGTCTTTGAATGGAATGATGATCTGACCGGCACCGCGCTTACTAGTGCGAACCGTGATATTGGCATGGAGTTTTTTCGATAGGCGCGCTACCGACGAGGCGTGCGGCGGTTCGACTGGCTGCGGAGCTGACGCCTTACCCAGAGGCTGCTGTGCTCGCTTCCAAGCGGCGATCATCTGCTCGAGCTTGCGTACGCTCCAACCCTGATCAATCGTCTGCTGCAGCAAATCCTCCGCCACGTCATCTGGTAGCCCCACTAACGTTCGTGCCTGCCCTTCAGAAATCTTATTTTCAAACAACGCCGTCCGCACCACGCTCGGTAATTTCAGGAGGCGCAGCGTATTACTAATAGCGCTAACTGATTTACCGCCGACGTGCTGGCCAATTTGCTCCAGTGTCATATTGAACTGATCACGTAGCTTCATGTAGGCCGTCGCCGTCTCGAGTGGATTGAGGTCGCGTCGCTGCAGGTTCTCGATCAGTGACACCTCCAATCGATGCTGATCACTCAGGCTACGAATAATGCTCGGTATTTCTACTAATCCAGCTAGCTGCGCCGCCCGCCAGCGCCGCTCGCCAGCCACGATCATAAACTGCGCCCCATGTGGCGTCACGACGATCGGCTGCACCACACCGTGACGACTAACTGAATCAGCCAGTTCACGCAGCGCCTCCTCGTCAAAAAACCGCCGCGGCTGATCTGGATCTGGGATAATATCTGCGATTGGTAGTTGGCGCAATTGCGACATTGTCGCATCTTGACCAGCCGTCGGGTCAAAGGCTTCATCAAACAAATTTGTCGGTATCAGCGAATCAAATCCCCGCCCAAGTCCCTTTTTCATCCTTCAATCCTCTCGATAATCTCTTTGGTCAGTGCATAGTAAGCTCGCGAACCCTTTGAGAAACGATCATACACACCAACCGGCACGCCGTGGCTTGGCGCCTCGGCAAGGCGAATGTTACGCGGGATCGTCGTCTTAAAAATTATATCAGCGAAATGCTTTTTAATTTCATCGTATACCTGACTCGACAGAGTTGTCCGCGAATCAACCATGGTGGTTACTACGCCGAGCAGGCGCAAATGCGGATTGAGCCCCTTACGGACCAGCTTCATCGTCTCCATCAGCTGCCCCAGCCCCTCGAGAGCATAAAACTCTGCCTGCACTGGCAGCAAGACATACTGCGCCGCAATCAGCCCATTCACGGTCAGCAAGCTCAAGCTCGGCGGACTGTCAATAACAACATAATCATAGCCAGCGAGACTTGCCAGCGCTTGGCGCAACCGCACGAACCGCCCCTCGGCCTGTGCCAGCTCGACCTCAGTATTTGCTAGATGTGGCGTTGCCGGTGCAATCGATAGATTCTTGATGTCAGTCTGAATAATTATATTGTTCAAGGCTGTCTGCCCAGTCACCACCTCAGTCATCGTCGCACCCAAGCCTTGCTTATCAATACCAAGGCCGCTGGTAGCATTTCCCTGCGGGTCAAAGTCAACGATTAGCGTCCGCTTACCTGCTTTTGCCAAAAAATATGCCACATTAATTGAAGTCGTCGTCTTGCCGACACCACCCTTTTGATTTGTCACCGCAATAATCTTCGTCATCAATACCCCTTCTGCTTACCCCATTGTACCATAATTTCAGTCATAAAAATACCGCCCTCATCACGGGGCGGTATGATTGTTCACCTAATTATTTGATCGAGGTTATTTCAATCTTGGTGTACTTCTGGCGATGACCAGTTTCTTTGTGCACACGTTTCTTGCTCTTGTAGCGGATGACGCGGATTTTATCACCCTTAACCTCTGCTTCAACAACCTTTGCCTTCACCGCCACACCCTTGACGGTCGGCGTACCAACTGTTGTTTTATCACCATCAATCACTAAAAGTGCGTCGAGAGTGAGTTCTTTTGTGCCTTCAGGGAGGAGATCCACCAAGAGGGACTCTTTTTCGCTGACAATGTACTGCTTGCCAGAGATTTTTACGACTGCTTTCATTTCGTTCCTTAAAAATTAGTTTTCAATCTGTTCTATTGTACCAGAGGCATGGTGATAAATCAATCACATTTCACATCTGTACCGCATGCTACACTGCGGGATATGACCTACAGGCGTCGCAATCGATAAATACCGATCAAACCAGCGGCCACTGCAAGACTTGATATGCCGATCAGCAAATAGCTGTTATCACCAGTGTCGGCCAGCGATGCACTAGATTTTTTCTGAGCCGGATTTGGATTGCCTGGCTGTGCAGCCGGTGATGCTGGCAGTGCAATTGTAAGCGTCCCCGTAGTAACTGAGCTGTTGCCAGCCGCATCGGTAAAGGTCACCTTAATTGTATGCGTGCCATTACCAAGTGCAGCGATAACATTAGCTGGCAGTGTCCAGGTTCCACCTGCTACAGTTGCTGGATAGTCAACCCCATTAATAGTTACGGTCACCGTAGCGGAAGGATCATTGACCGTGCCACTCAGAGCAGGTGAAGCAGTCGTGGCTTGCTGCGTATCAAGCGTACCAGCTGGAGCGGTCGTGTCTACTGTTAGCGTCAGCGGAGTCGATGGTGCTGATATATTACCAACTGCTGTCTCCCTGGTGTACACCACGGTATGATTACCGTCGTTCAATGCATTCGGTAGAGTCACCTCGACCGGTCCTGCCGCTGTACAGTTGATTGTTTGCACCTCAACACCATCAACGATAAGGTGTAACTTGTCAGTAGCAGATGCGCACTGCAACGTCACGGTCGGCGTCGTATCGCTAGTGATATTATCTGAATCGCTAGCGCCAGTGTCTGACGACGGCTTCAGTGTTACCTTTGCTGGTGGCGCAACAACATTAGCATCGACATTATAGGTCTTTGTTATTGTTGTACTGGTTGTATTGCCGGCTGGGTCAGAGGCAATTATCGTTATATCGATCGTATGATCAGGGTCTGATGCTAACTCAGCACCCGGAACAGCTACTGCAAATGCACCGGTCGCGTCAACAGTTCCCTCATACGTTGTACCGTTAACAGTCACCTTTACCTTATCGCCGGGACGAGTGCCAGTAGCCAGGCCGCGAATAGTCTGCGGTGTAGTCGCTTCAGCAGCATTAATGGTATTATCAGCGGTTACCGGATCAATCATTGCTGTCGGAGCAATTGGAGCAGTCGTATCTACCGTCACCGTTAGCGTTGGCGAGCTCTGTGAAACATTACCAGCTGCATCAGCCTCAGTGAACGTTATTGCATGATCGCCATCAGACAGTGGTGTTGTTGGAACTACATCAACAGGGCCAGGACCAGCACAATTTACCGTCCCATTCGCAACCCCATCTACGTACAGTGTCAAGGTACTTCCCGCCTCAGTACACATCAATGTAAAGGCTGGCTTATCTTTATTTGTAATATTATCCGAGTCGCTATCACCCGTATCCGAAGCAGCGGTCATATCTGGAGCAGCAGCTGGTGTTACCGGCGGCTGTGAATCACGCCACTGAGCGTACAGTGTCACGTCACCCGTTAGCTGAATATTAGCGCCAGCAGCATAAGGTGTACCAGTACCGTTTGCCTCAGTATTCCAGCCGGTAAATGCATGGCCTGCTTTCGTGAAGCTATTTGCCGCTGCCTGGACAGTACTATTGTAATTACCGACTGTATCACTCATTGTGCCTGCACCGGTATTAGCATCATAATGAATCTTGTACTGGTTAACCGTCCACTTGGCATACAGTGTCGTATTGGTATCTGGCATTGTATCGGTACCAAAGTTCCATGCATTAGCAAGCCCAGCATCTTTATACCAACCAGCAAAGGTGTGCCCGGTTTTAGTTGGTGGAGTCGGCTCAGTGGCTTTGGCGCCGTACTCTACTGTTTGTGATGGTACAGGTGAGCCGTCTTTCGAGTCAAAAGTAAGCGTATAATTGTTCTTGCGCCACTGGGCGTATAGCGTTACATCACCGGTTAGGTGGAAGTTATCACCTGCAGCGTACGCCGTACCACCACCGTTAGCCATCGTGTTCCAGCCGGTGAAGGTGTGGCCTGTTTTTGTAAAATTACTGTTTGCTAACTGTACCGTAGCGTCATAATTACCAACGGTATCTGGTGTTGCACCACTACCAGTATTCGCATCATAGTGCACCTTATATTGATTCACTGTCCACTTAGCATGAAGTGTTGTATCGGCTGCCGGCATCGTGTCAGTTGTAAAATCCCAAGGTTGTGTAAATCCAGCGTCCTTATACCAACCAGCGAACGTGTGACCCGCTTTAGTTGGCACTACTGGTGCTGTTGCCTTCGCACCAAATACCACTGTTTGATCTGGTATAGTAGAGCCACCCTTGGTATCAAAATGCAATGTATAGTTATTAACTTGCCACTGTGCATACAGCGTTGTATCAGCTGTTACCGTCACATTTGCGCCTGCAGCGTACGCCGTACCACCACCGTTAGCCATCGTGTTCCAGCCGGTGAAGGTGTGGCCTGTTTTTGCCAAGTTGCCAGTATTCGCTGCCGCAGCCACTGTAGCACCAGAGTGAAGCGTCTCTCCTGTTGAAGCTGGCACCGTACCTGCATCAGCACCATTTGCATTATACGAAAGTTCTAATAGATTATTCAGGGTAATCGTTAAGTGCTTGTCAAATGTCTGTCCAGCCTTATTAGTTGCCCGTACACAAATTGACAACGTAGTATTCTGTTCATAATCTGGAGACTGCGCCAACTTGATCGTATTGCCGTCAATCGTTACAAGATTATTCTGAGCACCAGCACAACCAAGTGTATAGGTAAAATCACTCTGTGGCGAGCCGACAGCATCAGTACCCGCCAATTGACCCAGCACAGTTCCGGCAGGGCTATTTTCATCAACATTCGCTGCACCAGTGTAATCCACCGCAGTCACTGCATATGGCGTACAATCCTTACCAGCGTCGGCAATGATCCACGACTTCGAAGTTGTCAAGGTATTGCGCTGCGTATCTGCCAAGCAGAACTTACTATTACCACCACCAAGTTTAACGTTATTATTTACTGTCTGCCCTTGCCACGCTATCAACGTTGAATCATAATTTGGAGTCGATATTTTTATACCATTTAACAATCCGTCTGCATTTGTTAACTGGCGAACATCCCAATGAGCGAGTGATTGGTCAAATTTCTCAGCACCAGCTAATGCGAGGAGGGCATTTGTCAGCCGTGTAGTGTTCCACTCGCCAATCGGCTGATTAAACTTCTTGGCATATGCTAGCACCGCTACCATCGTCGTTACTTTGCTAACGTCCCATTTTTGAATTGGCTGATTAAATTCATAGGCATTGGTAAACGTATTATCCATGTCAGTTACCTTAGCCGTATTCCAATTAGAGATATCCTGATTAAACTGATGGGCTCCAGAGAATGTACTATTTAAACTCTCGACATTGGCAGTATCCCATTGCCAGTCAGCACCAACGCCCTTTAGGTTTTTGGCATCCCGAAACATATATGCGAGACTTACTACCTTTCCCATGCGTGGCTTATCGGTCGCTTTCACATCAAGATTCTCCGCCCCGTCAAATGCGCGCTCCATATTAAGCCACTCATTCGTACCCCACTGATCAATTGAGATAACTTTGAGCTTGTCTCCCCTAAAGTTAAAGAATATGCGCGGGAAAGCACCACTAATGCGAACCTGATATTCACCAGCTGTCGCATAATTACAGGTAGCGTTACCAGTTTGACCAGTAAGAGTCACGCCGTTACCACATGAGACATTGTAATTGTAGCCGCTGCCAAATGTCGGTATCGTAAATGTATTGCCAGTACCCTTACGCGTGTCGATGGTCATCACGAAGTCTGTAGCATTAATAGCATCAGCTTTCACTGGCTGACTTGGCGCGAGATAATGCACCGCAAACACACCAACAACAACTGCAATCACCGCATTTGTCAGCAACAATTGCTTTGCCTTTTGTGTTATTTTCATGTGCTGTGCCCCCTGTTTCTATATAATTAATAGTATTGTTACAATAATAATGACCCAATTATACTCCAAGCATAAGCGCTTTGCAAGCAGATTTCACCATCCTAGCACGAGCATGATCCCGACCGACCACACACGACATTGTTTGCATGCAGCCAGCCCTCGACGTTACCGCCATCCAAGTGCATACCTACCGCTGGTACGACCTTGACAACGCCGCCATCCCGAGCATAATTACTGATCGCATCAGTCAACTCGTATTCGCCGCGGGGCGATATTGCAACATCAGCACAAGACTGAATAACTTTTTTAGTGAGGACGTATTTACCGATGTTAGCAAAGTGACTTGGCGCCTCCTCCGGCTTTGGCTTTTCGACGATCTCAACAAAATTACCGTCTTCATCCATGACAATCGCTCCGTACCGACTAATGTCATCACCCGGCACTTCCTGGGCCAGCAGGCTACATTGACCGTCTGGCGTCGCCGCTAGGAGTCGCGCTACTTCACTGGAGCCATCAGCATTATACATAAAGTCATCACCCATCAGCACCACTGCCGACTCACCATCCTCGAGATAGTCTGCCGCCAAAGCTACCGGCACTGCTGAACCATACTTGCCGTAGCTCGGCTGCGTCACAAAGTGAAGCTTCGCATCAATCGGCGCGACTAGAGCCAATTTGTCATCTTTGCCCTTGCTCCGTAAATAATCATTGAGCAAAATATTACTCCGATAATAACTCTCTAGTTGTGAACTCTGCTCACCAACCACAAAAATCAGCTCGCGCACGCCAGCCGCCAAACAGTCCTGCACCACATAATCAATCAGCGGGCGATTGCCAATCGGCAGCATACATTTTTCAATTGATTTGGTAATTGGTAGCATCCGTGTACCCCAACCAGCAACTGGAATAATAGCTTTGGTAATCATATCTCCTCCTTACATCTTGAGTTCTTTATGTGATTTCTGCAAAATATCCATCATTTCGACGTAGCGCATCTCACCGGTAGAGATTTTAGCGTAGAGATAGACAATATTATCTACCACTTCAATATTTACCTTGATATTCTGATCATACAGCCAGGCCATGAAGCTTGGGTTGAGCAATTCAAAACTCGTCACTTGGTTTTCGTCGGTGGCATAGACCTGATAGCGCTTGTTGAAATCGCCCCACTCCAATTCCACCTTTTTGTAACCCGATGGCGCCCTGAACCGCTTCAGGAAGCGCGAATCACGACGCTCAACCAAAATCCCGCCGTACGATTTTGGCAAATTAACCTGTCCAATGATGTACGTAGCTGCCGAATCGTTACTGGAAGCTTCGGCCACATAGGTGTATAGCTGCACTAGCAAATTGCCCGTCCAGAACCCGATAACGTGGTTATTAATATCAGCGCCCTCAAAACCACGCTTAAACAACTCACCGCGGGTTGGCAACAACAGTCGCCCCCAGTCAGGACTAAAATACATATTATATTGTGCTGCAAACTGCTGCATAGAAGTGACAAGCTGGGCAGAATCTTCCGTTGCTTGATCAATACCCTCTAGCAACCAACCATCACCGGAACGTACAAAGTTCCACTGCTCACCAAAATCATCAAAATCACTATGGAGTACTTTACCGCTCGCAACATCAACCAGCTCATCACTTGCTGAGGCAACAAAACTCACACTTACGCGGTCATTCCGATCGTCCGCGTCGTCATGCGCCTGTGTAATAACAGCATCACTGATTGACACATTCTTCATGCGGTTGACTCGACCCATCTGTTGTAGAGCATACAACATTAGTCCAATGTGTCGTGCATAATGTGGTGTTACATACTGCTGAATTGACGGCAGATCCATCCGTTCCCAGTCATATTGGAACCGATTAAACACTGATGAGGTATAGTTGATAATCCCCTGTTCATTCCACGCGCTGTCTTGAGCAGATGCTTGCTGAATGACCTGTTTTGCGGCCTCACTGCCTTTGCGGAAACGGCTGATCTTATCTGTAAATGCACCGATGAGCGCGCCAACTAATGCCGAAATAGCTACAAAAACAAATGTCACAGGGCCAATGAACAAATAGAACAAGCTCACGAGTAGACCGGCTAGAGATCCGACTGCTATTGCAGCGAGCTTCGATTTGGTAAAAGTCTTCATCAGGCCAGCTACTGACATAGCGACCACCATTGGTATCGCAAAGATGACAAAACCACCACCCGAGCTTGATCCACCGCCACCAGCGCGTGCAAAAATTAATAATTGACCGAGAACAGCTAAATTATACATAGACCCATTGTACCGCGTTATACCGCTATCGCCAAGCGGTACTGCCAAGTCATAACTATCCTGGCTATGGACCTACCCTTGACCAGGCTCGCAGCCAAATCCTCGGCTATGGTGGTTATCTCGCAGCAGTAAGGGTAATTACAAGCTCAGCTCCCTCAACCACAGCTGTCGACTGATTGTCATCTACCTCACCAAAGGTCGCCAGTGTCTCAGCAGTAATCACTTCAGCATGTTCATCAATGGCTTGACGAAGCTGCTCGTCATTTGTCGCTAGTCGCAGGATGATCCGATCGTCCACTTGCAACCCCGCCTTCTTGCGCGCACTTTGGACGTGGCGGATGACTTCGCGCATCAAGCCTTCGCGCTTGAGTTCGGGTGTTAATTGCTTGCTAATTTCGATCCAATTCTCTGGCTTAATCACACCCTCAGTCACCTCATAGTCCGCCAGGTGCTCGTCTAGATTCTCAATCCAGTGAATTTCCTTAACGTTGAGCTCCTCAGCCATGATCTGCTCGTAGTACTCAGCCAGCCTTGCACCAGCATATGCCGCAAACTGTAGTGGCTGGCGAACCTTGATCGATGCTTGGTGTTCATCCTGCTTCATGCGCAAACTAAGGCCGTTGTTGATCAGCTCACGCGTGCGAGCCATATCAGCCAGCACCTGCTCATTTACCTCACCAGCTGACAGCCAGTCCTTCAAGTGAATCGACTCGTTATCACCCGTCAGGTTATGGTACAACTCCTCAGCCAAGAACGGCGTAAACGGTGCCAGCAGGTAGCTCAGGCGCACCAGCACATAGTGCAGCGTGCGGTAGGCATCGTTCTTGTCGCCGTCATCTTCAGCGCCCGCGGCCCCTTTTGATGATCTCCAGAAGCGGCGGCGGCTGCGGCGAACGTACCAGTTGGATGCGTCATCCAGGAACGGCAAAATAGGACTGAGTGCATCAGGGATATTGTAGGTATCCATATGACGCTCAACCTCAGCCACCAGCTCGTGCAAGCGGCTGATGATCCAGATGTCGAGCGGATTAGTAACCGGTGCGGCCGCTGCATCTGTCGCCTCAGGCCGCTCGGCCGCCAGCTGCTGCACATCTTGGCCTCGCTTTGCCGGGAAGGCAAAGCCTTCACCGCCAGACACCAGCTGGCCACTCAGCGGATCCACTAGCTTACCGTCAAACTCCCAACCATCGACTTCCGCATACATGGTGAAGAAATCATACATATTCCAAATCATCGCCAGCTTCCGCGCCACATCACCCACGTCCTTATCGTGCAGCGCGAAGTCCTCGCCATTGAGCAGCGGGCTGCTCAGCAGTAGGAAGCGCAAGGAATCAGCACTAAACTTATCCATCAGCTCATTCGGGTCGGTAAAGTTACCGAGTGACTTACTCATCTTGCGGCCGTCATTACCTGCCACTACGCCAGTGGTAATAACATTGCTGTAGGCATTTTTATGCTGCGCGCCAGCCTCACCAAAGGCACCGATTTCGGCCAAAGCGGCGTTAACGGCATGCACATAGTAGAACCACGCCCGCACCTGGCCGATGTACTCAACGATGAAGTCCGCTGGGTAATTCTGCTCAAACTTAGCTTGGTTTTCAAACGGATAATGCAGCTGCGCGAACGGCATACTACCGCTCTCGAACCAACAGTCCAGCACCTTGTCGATGCGAGTAAACGTTTCGCCATCAATTTCAAAGGTGATGTCATCCACCCACGGGCGGTGGTAATCATCCAGTTCCACACCACTCAGTTCCCTCAGCTCCGCGTACGAGCCAACCACCTTAACCGTACCCCGGTCGCCCTTCCACACTGGCATGGCCGTCGCCCAGAAGCGGTCACGGCTCAGATTCCAGTCTGGCGCTTGCTCGATGTTTTTGGCAAAGCGACCATGTTTCAGGTGAGCCGGGAACCAATTAATGTGCTCGTTTTGCTCCAGCATCAGCGGCTTCTGCCCTTGGATATCGAAAAACCAGCTGGGGATGGCCCGGTACATGATGCGCTGCTTGCTTCTCGGATTGAACGGATATTCGTGGCGAATATACTCAATCTTCCACACCGCGCCCTTCTCTTTCAGGTCTTTGGCAATGAACTTGTTGTTGCCCCATACCTCCAGGCCTTTGTAATTGCTATCGGTGTAGTAACCGTTATCGTCAATCACATGGAAGGGCGCGATGCCATTAGCTTTACCAAGCTCAAAGTCATCTTCACCGTAGGATGGTGCAGCGTGCACGATGCCCGTACCCGATTCATTCGTGACAAAATCCGCCGCGTAGATAGTGTGAATCTTGTCATTCTTCGGCCAGGTCGAGCCCGTATCGAGCGGTTGATACTTCTTGCCCACCAACTCGCTACCGGGAAAGGTGCGCAATACTTTGTAATCAAATGACTGGTGCTTGTCGTCTTGCAGAGTACGCTCAAGGGCTTCTTCGGCAAGGATGAATTTTTCGCTTAACGGCAGTGTAACCTCTGGCGCCAAGCTCTTCTCTGCCGCAAAGAAATGCCCTTTGCCTGGCTCATACTGCATCGCTGCACCGAGCCCTTTGCCAAGCTGTGCAAAACCTTGGTTAAGCACATCAGCATCGTCCGAATAGATAATAGTCGGTCGCTGAGCGATCTTCTGTCGTACTTGGGAGAAATCAACCGCGAGATCGACATAGCCCGATTCTTGCTTCCATTGCTCATCACCACTGTTTGACACACCACATGCTGGCGCAATCATCGTCAGCGATGCAACCGTCACATTAGCATCCTGCAAATATTTCAAAAATGTTGCCGCACCGAGTGAATACGTTACCACATGCGCATTCGTAAAGTCGTATTGCGCCAACTGCTCTACATTCTCTGTTAAGTCTGGGCTATCAGGGTTGATGTGGTCAATGATCGTTACTGTATAACCCTGTTGTTCAAACTGCTGCTTCAGCTGTGGATAGTACTCACGTGATGCGTAGGCATGCTTACCCGAGAGCAAGAACACGTTTTTTATACCCTTTGACACCTCTACTTCGCAATACGCCATATCTGGGTTGACGGCTAACATCAGGTTGGCTGGCAGCGTCCATGGCGTGGTCGTCCAAGCAAGAACAGCAGCATCTTCGTCCACCAGCTTAAACCTCACATACACGCTCGGGTCGGTCACTGTCTGGTAGGCGTCGCTGTCCATAGTCACTTCAGCCTTACTGACTGGAGTAGCGAACTTAGTGTCGTACATCAGCACCTTTTCGCCTTCGTAGATCTTGCCAGCCTCATACAGCTGTTTAAACGCCCACCAGACACTCTCCATAAAATCCTTGTCCATGGTGCGGTAGGCGCCTTTGAAGTCTACCCAGCGGCCGATGCGATCGATCACACCCTGCCACGTTTCGCTATTGGCCACCATACTTTCGCGCGCCTTGGTGATATATTTTTCTAGGCTGATAGTCGGCAACGGATTACCATCTTTATCCAGCGGTGCTGACTGATCGCTACTCGTCACAATCTGCCGCCGATCCACAATATTCATCTGCTTTTCGACGAAATTCTCTGCCGGCAGCCCATGACAGTCCCAGCCCCAGCGGCGCTCGACGCGCTTACCTTTCATTGTCCAGTAGCGCGGCACCGCGTCCTTAACGATTGAGCTCAGCAGCGTACCGTGATGTGGCACGCCAGTGATAAACGGCGGCCCATCATAAAAGACGTAGGCGTTATCCGCTGACCGTTGCGCCACCGACTTTTCAAACGTCTGATCGTCCTTCCAGCGCCGCACCCAATCTTTTTCGTATTCTGCCGCTCGGCGGCGTGTTCCGTGTTTGAATTTCATTAGTTTCCTCCTTGATTTGTATTCATTCCATGCTTTTCACTATTCAGCTCGTTTCGTAATTTCATCCGTATTTTGCCCAGCTCATTGCAACCATCACGGTTCCCACCCCAGCCTCACAGAGCATCTTTTGGCGAATCCTCAACAATCTCTTCGTCCAGTATTTCAAGCAGTTCTTGCTCATTATACTTCCTCCCATATTCTACGTCGTATCATCTCAAAAATCGGCACATTATCCTTATATCCACGCGGCGATATTGGTGACGGATGAAAGATCGGTATAATTCGCGTACCATGGACAGAAAAACTCTTCCCTGCAACATCAGTTAGTCTCTGAAACGGCTGATCGATCAGCATCTGCGTTGGGATAGCTCCCATCGTTAGCACTAGTTTTGGACGTAGGATCTGAATTTGCCGCTCAAGGGTCGGTTGGTAAAGCTGAGCCAGCTTCTTTAGGTAACGACGATCTGATGGAAAGCATTTAATTGCCTCCAAAAAGGTCACCGACAGAAGTTCCCTATCAAGGATAGCGAGTAGCTTTTGTATTATCACACCACTAGGTAGTAACTTCCCGTCTGTATTGTGCCAGGCAACGCCGCTCTTCACCCAGCCAGTTCGCGCTGGCGCTTCGCCAATAATGACAATATCGTTATTATCCCCAAACCAAATCATCTGCTTCTGCAGGCAGTCCTCGCCCATACATCCATAATCCACGCTAGCTATCTCATCAGTCACCTTATCTAATTCTGTTAGAAATTGTGCTGTACGTACATGCGATAGCCCATCATGTTGACCGGTCACAAGTTACTCCTTAACAATATATTCCTTAGTGTTATCGCCACTGCATCATCCAGCGCCCGCACCCGATCCTTATGTCTATCACTATACCCAAGTGCACCTTTCTGATTTGTATAGAGCGTTATGTGCGGAATAATAAACTCCGCCTGTGGGATCAGCTCACGAATGGCATCACGCCAAGTTTCTAGTTCATCCCATCGAGCGAGCGCAATAATCGTTTCACGACCAGTCGCATCATCTTTTAGCTTAAGAAAATCGCCGGTCAATTCCGGCCGTGTGGTCATTGCCGCACCAGCTTGGCACGATACCCGCTCTAATCGTCCATAACCAGCCTCATCCAGCCCGTACTCCTCACGCACCGCAAATAATGACAAATGGAATTCATCATCTTTCAGCGATAGCCCCGCCACCTGACGCGGAAAGTCTATCGCACGAACCAAATCAGTCATATCATACATGATATAATCATGTGTCCGATCAATGACAAAATTGCTCACTCGATTGGTGCGCGTAGATTCATTCATATTGAATGGCTCCTGCGATTAGTTAATGCTGGCACGAGAAGTTTCTCCAAATAAAATCACCTCTTTTGACTTCGAGAATCCGCTGGAGGTGTTTTAGGCGGACGGTACCATCTCGATTCCAAAAGAAGTGATTCTTCCGTGGGTTTTGCCGAATTGACCGGTATCCACGCACTCTTTTAGCGCTCAATTTTCACTTTGTCGCAGCGAGCCACGGCGGGGTCTAATCTCAGCTCCAATAAACAACTGATTTCTTCCCGCAGACTTCGCGGTTGATAGCCGCTCACTTCGCGCTAAGCTCGCCAGAGATAAACCCTGCCGGGTACACGCAAAAACGCCCTACTCTCATTGTAGCGCGTTTTCACGAAAATCCCAAGAGATTATTTAATTTCCAGACCACCCAAGACGCATTCACCCTTTAGGTAAATCGTCTTTTTGGCAGAAGATTTCGGTGCAGTTTTATCCTCACTGCCACCCAAAATACCGCGAACCTCATTTTGGATAATTACGTCATCCGGCAGGCTGACGCTAATGCCACCGCAAAGGGCAAAGACATCAATTACCGCACCATCCTTAATCTTCGCCTGACGTAGATCCAATTCTACGCCGCCAAATATTGCCGTTAGCGAGCCGCCAGTATAGTCGCCTTTCACCCGTGATTCTTCACCATAAAAAATTGCAACTTTTTCACTATCACCACTATCATTTGCCCGCTTTTTAGATTGTCGGCGACCTGAGCCAATACCAAGCACAACTGCCAGGCCAACCAGGATCAATATCACCGGCCAAAATAGCTTCCACACACTAATATTGATAATGTTATAGGCATTCAGCCCAATCGCCGCAGCGACAGCCACCAGCAGCAGTCCCCATACCCAACCTGTCGGTCTACGAGAGCTGATTAGCACCGACAAGCCGGCTATGAGGAATATACCAGCCCAAAAGGTGCCCCAAAACAGAGGCCAGTTATCAAAGGTAATAACTCCGAGATTCCGCAGCAGCAAAATCCCGCCGAGCGACACAATGGTAACACCCAAAAACGCTCTAATGAGAAAATTTTTCTTCATATGCCCAGTATACGGATACCAGCACCATTATTCAATACGGCCAATTTTAATCTATGCGAATAACTCGCGCCCAAATGTTGCTAGAATAACAACAACTATCACAGCAGCTACCAGCGCTAATAAGAATGTATCAAATCCTCGATCGACAAATTTCCTCATACGTTTACTACCAATCGCGCCGGTCACCACATTATATCTCGTCAGTCCATAACAAACCAGCAGCATACCTGCGTCTAGCGTCAAACACCACGGACACAGTGCACCAATCTCGACATAACTCATATAGAACATCCAGCCAGCAAACAACAGGCCGACCACCGCGCCCAGCTGTGCGCCCCACATAAACCATTTCGGAAACTTCGCACCTGCCAGCAATGCCACCCCGATAGTCACCATCACTGGCAGTGTCATCATACCGATAAAGCTATTCGGGAAGCCGAGTAGCGCCGCTGACCAGTGATTTGCCACTACCGAACAGCTTATCGCGGCATTTAAATCACAGCTCAGTGTAGCATGTGAATTTTTAGCAAGCGTCAGCGCTTCAATTGATAGTACAAATGACGCCAGTAAACCCACACCACTACCAGTCAGCAATGCTAGTGCTGCAAGCCGCTGGCGTCTTAAACCTTTGTTTGCACACCACTTACGCAGTGTATCAAACATAAAAACTCACCTCGCTAATCGTCGGTAGTGGCAATCCGCGCCACATATTTTGCATCTGGCTATCGGTGCTTAGAGCAATAATCGTTGGATACTCAACGATATCATATGTCCGACAAAAATCGCTGCCCTCGGCCGAATCCGGATCAAGCTCCTCAATCGTATGCCCCGTTTGCCGACTAAAGTCATGCAAAAAGCTAGTGACTTGGCGCGCATAATCACTCTCCGCCCGATATACAACAACGACTCGCATTATTCTCGACCTTTCTGGCGACGCTGCTCTAGTATCTCGACGAAGTCATCGAGCGTCTCAAATTTCTGAAACACGCTGGCGAAACGCACATACGCCACTTCGTTACACTTCGCTAATTCATCCAGCACAAACTCGCCGATTTGCCGCGACGGCACTTCTGATACGCCCAGCGCATATAATTTATCCTCAACAGCCGTAATAATTGACTCGACCTCTTCGTCGGACTTGAGGAATTTACCGACCGACTGACGCACTGCATGCGCGAGCTTGACGCGGTCAAATAATTCGCGACTACCATTATTCTTGATCACGATTAGGTTTGGTTTTTCGACTCGCTCATAGGTGGTAAAACGCCGCCCATCGGGCGTCTCGCGGCGGCGGCGAATTGCCACACCATCAGAAACCTCTCGCGACTCAATTACGCGGCTGTCACCAATGTTGAATCCGCTCATTTATTCCTCCTTATTCTTTTTGCGACGGCGAAGGAATGCTGGCGTGTCATCCTCATCCGCTTCATCCTCGACTGGCTGATCCCAGATATTATTTTCCTGCTCAGCTGTAAAATCCGTCGCTCCGCTCTGCTCGCTAAGCTCCAGATCAATTCCTTCAACTACCTCGTCATCGACCTCATCAGCCTCTGATTCATGAGGCGTCTCGCCCGTTAAACTCACCTCATGATCATGATACGTCTCGCTATCGAACCCAGTAGCGATAACCGTGATAATTACCTCATCCTCGAGCTCTGGCTTGAGCGTTGCACCAAAGATAATATTAGCATCAGGACTGACCGCACTGGTAATTACCTCGGCTGCCTCCTGAATTTCTGCCATACTCATGTCATAGCCACCAGTCACGTTAAACAGCACACCCTTCGCACCGTCAATCGATACCTCGATCAGTGGACTTTCAATCGCTTGCTGAGCGGCCTGCACCGCACGATTCTCGCCATCAGCCCGACCGATCCCCATCAGCGCTGAACCGGCCCGACTCATCACTGCCTTAACGTCAGCAAAGTCGAGATTAATCAAACCATGTTCGGTAATCAGCTCAGAAATGCCCTGCACGCCTTGGCGCAGCACATCATCAGCGATTTTAAACGTCTCGAGCAGCGGCGTCCGTCGATCAATCGTCTGCAACAAGCGATCATTCGGAATGGTAATCAAGGTGTCGACTTGGCGGCCCAGGTGAGTGATCGCCCAGTCTGCATTCACTCGGCGCTTCTCACCCTCAAAGCTAAACGGTCGTGTTGCCACGCCAACCACCAAAATGTCCATCTCGCGCGCAATCTCCGCCACGATATGCCCAGCGCCCGATCCAGTGCCACCACCAGCACCAATTGTCACGAATACCATATCCGCACCCTCGAGCGCCTGGCGAATTTCCTCGCGCGACTCATTAGCTGCCGCCTCACCAACCATCGGATCAGCGCCCGCACCCAACCCATTGGTCGTGGTATGCCCGAGGTGAATCTTGACATCTGCCTTGGAATTGTGCAGCGCCTGAGCATCAGTATTCATGGCGATAAACTGCACGCCAGCGAGCCCCGCATCTTTCATCCGATTGATGGCCGAACCGCCAGCTCCACCGACACCAACAACTTTGATACTGGCAAACGTTTGAACTTCACTTGGTGTAATCTGCGGCATTTTCCTCTCCCTATCTTTCTCTTATCAAGTATACCATCTTTGTCTACTAGCTCCTACTTGAACCTCGCTAGCAATCGACTAATCATTCCGCCGGCTTTCTTGGTCACTGAACTTGCCTTGCCGTGTGCATGCTCGGTTCGCTCAGCCCCTGCCCCGTCAATGAGCATCAGGCCAATCGCCGCCGCGAATTCTGGACCGTTCGCCTCGTCGCTTACGCCCGCATACCCTGCCGGCACGCCTAGTTTAGCTGCCACACCGAGGCTATTTTTGGCAAATTCAACTAAATCCTTAACCTTAGCGCCGCCACCAACCAGCACCACACCGCTCGGCAGTCGCCCGATACCACCAGCCCGCTTTAACTCTTTGGCAACCAGCTCGAAAATCTCCTCGTAGCGCGCCTCGACAATCTCATCAATCTCGCTTTGTTCAAACGTATACACCTGTTTGTCATGCTTGGTATCAACGCGACCAGCCTTACCGCCGCCCAGCCGGGCATGTGCTAATTTAACCGCCTCAGCGATCTCCGGGTCGGTCTTTAGTCCAATCGCTACATCATTTGTCACATTCTGCGCCCCCATCGGGATCACCGCCACGTGCTGTAAATCGCCCTCTTCAAATACTGCCACCCCAGTCGTGCTGCCACCAATGTCGATAACCGCCACGCCGTTCTCAATCTGCGATTCGCTGAGCACCGCTCGCGCCGCTGCCAACACGCTCGGTGTCAAGCTCGATGCAGTAACATTCGCCATCTCGGACGACCGGCGTAAATTCGCCACATACGGCGTTAGGCCCGAGACCACATTTGCTCGCAGCTCCAGGCGCGTGCCGCTCATCCCCACCGGATCCTTAATATTATCCTGTCCATCCAACCGATAAGCATGCGGCACAATCTCCAAAATCTCTCGATTCGCCGGCACCTTCCCAGTCGTCGCTACTTCCTCAATCCGCAGCACGTCCTCGTCTGTCACTTCGCCACCGCTCATACCCACGGCGATCATACCATCAGCCTTGGTGCTCAGAATGTGCGACCCATTAACGCTCAATGCCGCCGCATTAATATGATGACCACTCATGCGTTCGGCTGCCTCGAGCGCCTTGTCAATCGCCGCCGCTGGCCCTGTCAGGTTCGACACCGCACCTTTACGCATGCCGCTGTTCTCACTGACGCCAACGCCAACAATGTTCGGCAACCCCGACTCCCCGATATGTCCAACCACGCAGCGCACGGTCTTCGTACCAACATCAATTCCTACCACATATCGAGATTGTTCTTGCATATGCTTAGTATACCAGATAGCCTAGAGTGTCGTCAAAATCTCAGCACCAGTTTCCGTAATCAACACAGTGTGTTCAAAGTGTGCCCCCAAACTACCGTCTTTCATACTAATCGTCCAGCCGTCATCCTCGGTAACAATTTTTTCACCACCGAGACTAGCCATCGGCTCGATGGCAATCGTATCGCCCGCGTGCAATACTGGACCGGTACCACGACGGCCATAGTTTGGAATCTCTGGACTCATGTGCATTTCCAGTCCTACGCCGTGACCAACCAGCTCGCGAATGATGCCCAATTTCGCTTTTTTTAGCACCGCTTCCACGCCCACCGAGATGTCGCCAACGCGCGTTCCCTCACCAGAAATCGCATCAATTCCTGCATACAGACTCTGTTCCGTCGCGTGCAGCAAATGCTTCTTAGCACCACGCAGCTCTTCGTCGACTACCATGGTAAACGCACTGTCCGTTTTCATACCGCGGTAACCAATCACCAGATCAAAACTTACTACATCACCCTTCTCAAATACGTATTCTGTCGGTGGTGAGTGTACCAATTGTTCATTGGTTGATACACAAATCACTCCTGGGAATTTCACCTCATCCGTCAAATACGTTGCTTCCGCACCAAAATTCTTGATTCGCCCGAGCACAAATTCATTGACGTCCAGCTCACTCATGCCAGCCGTTACGTTCCGGCGTAGCTCGTCATAAATCGTTGCCAACATCCGTCCGCATTCGCGCATATCCTGCATCTGCTGTGGAGTTTTTTCACCAGTAATCAGCGCTGGCATGCGTATATCACCTCTTCATAAATCCGATCATGGACCTCGCCAGCTGTCCCGACGCCATCCAGATGGACAATCCTCACGTCAGCCTCAGCAAAAATACCCAGTACTGGATACATCTTTTGTCGATAAATTGTCATCCGCCGAGCGATCGCCTCTGGCGTATCCTCCAGTCGACCACGTTTTTCGAGTCGCCGCATGATCTCCGCCTCTGGCACTTCCAGTGAAATCACCGTGTCAATCTTTTCACTCATCCGCGCCATGTATTCATCCAGCCACGCCGCTTGTTCCTTCGTCCGCGGAAAGCCATCCACAATGATATTTGGGTATTTTTTATCGCGAGCATCCTGCACTGCTTGCTCAAACACCTGATAGATCAGTTCATCGCTTACCAATTCACCCGAACGCAAAATATCAATCACTGCCGGATCATTACTCCGGCGTAGCATCTCGCCAGTTGACAGCCACTTCCAGCCCTGACGCGCCGCTAACATCTGCCCCTGCATACTCTTGCCGGCCCCCGGCGGCCCAAATAATAAGATCATCCCTCGCTCCTTATACTCGTATTGTTATGTTATTTTGCTAGCATTTCTTTGGCAATTTTCGCAATCAAGGCGCCATCAGCCGCACTGCCAGCCTTGGCCTTCACCGCACCGATCACCTGACCCATTTGCTGCATCGTCGCACCCAAATCAGCAACCGCTGCCTCGACCATTGCCCGAATCTCATCTTCACTCAGCTGTTTAGGCAAAAACTCCTGTAAAATTGCTGCCTCTTTCTCCTCTGGTTCAGCCAATTCCGCCCGGCCATTTGCTCGATATAATTCGGCACTTTCTTTGCGTTTTTTGACTTCGCGGGCGATAACTTTCTCGACTTCTGTATCACTGAGGCCCTCGTCGCGCTTACCGAGCGACACCTCCTCATTGAGAATCGCCGCTTTTAGATTACGCAGGACATCACCTCGAAAACGATGCCGCCCTAGAAGAGCGGCTTTCATTTCATCAGCAATACGCGCTTTGAGCGCCGACATTAACGCGTCGCCCCCATGCGCATCCTGGCTGTTTTCTCGGCCCGGCGCTCACGGCGAATAATCGCTTTCTTGCGGCGCTCAGCCTTGGAAATCGGCTTTGCAAATCGCATCACCGACTTTGCCCGCGCAAGGACACCGCTCTGCAGCACCTTGCGATTAAAGCGACGAATCACATTCTCGTTCGCTTCCTTCTGATCTTTACGTGTAACTTGAACCATACTTTTTGGATTATAACAGATGAGAAATATTTTTGCAAAACAAAACCCTCGCCCCAATTAGTCTCGGGGCGAGGTCTTTGCGTGATATCATTACCCCAGAAAGACCATAGCCCGAGCACCTAGACTCCAACTTCTTCAGGATTCTGCTGAGCCTCAAGCCAACCCTGCAGCACCCGCATCTGGTCAATATCCTTCTGCTGTTCATCGGCAGGAAGATCTGCATATGACTGTGCTAGTACGGAATTACCGTATTGTGGATCGAGAACCCACTGGTTACGCTCCAGCCAGTTAGCATGAATTAACGTACCATACTTTTCTTGCACCTCTGGGTCAGACAGATCCAAAGCACGGATGTTATCGGCGCCCACCTCATCCACCAAGCTAATGAGGAATTCTGCACCACCACGGTTCTGCCCTTTCCAATATTCAGAAAACTGATCATACGGCACATTAGCAATGTCAATCACCATTGACTGCGCTAAAGCAAGCGCCGCCTCTGAAGTATATCCTTCACTTTCTAGCTGCGCCGCCACTTCTTCGGGAGACTTTCCTCGCAAATCTTTTTCACCATTTGCCCCACGCCACGCTGGTTCAAACGTACCATCTTCACGTTTTGGATAATTTTTTTCAGCATAATCCCGTGCCAATGGTATCGCTAACGACTCGACACGTGGGTCTAGCCCTTGTTCTTTTTCAATTTTTTCATAATTTTGTGTCATGTCTATTTCCTTCTTGCGTTTAGCAAATTTTATATTATGAGTTCATACTACTCTCTTTTTTGTGATTTGTCAAGTTACTGACATTACCCGAGAGAAGTGCGTAGTTTCGATATATAACGTCGTTGCGAATTTCACAACGAAAAAACCACCGCACTCAAGCGACTAGTTGTCACCTCTAGACAAAAGTTGTAATTACCACATCAATCCAATAAGGCTACGTGCAGCAGCCTCCCCTCAACCGTCCGCACTCCCTGCCATTCGTTGATGGTTGGCTGAAACCACGCCACCACCTCGTCGCCTGGCTCGCGGAAGAATTCCTCTGGCGCGTTGAACGCCAGCATCTGTAGCACTCTACCGTTGTTATCACGCAGCGCTAATTTAACGTGTTGCCCATCCGCGCCCATACGTCGCGCGCTCAGTACGATAGCTGTAGTGATTTTTACGACAGGCTCGGGATTACCATTGCCAAACGGTTCCATTTTCGCCAGATTCTCCACCAAATCCTCGTCAATTTCCGAAAAATCGTCAATTTCCACATCAGCTCGCGGCAACAAATATCGCTCTTGGTTTGTCAGCTGCAGCGAATCATAAAACTCATTAACACGACGACGAAAATCACCAATTTTTTCAGTCTCTAGCGTCACGCCCGCCGCCGCTCCGTGCCCGCCACCTTTGATGATAATATCGTCCGCCGCCCGCACCGCATCGGCTGCTGAAAAATCACCAAAACTACGCGCTGAACCAGTCGCTTCCTCGCCGCGCTCGCCAATGATAAACACCGGCTTTTTATATTTCTCCACCAATTTTGATGCCACGATGCCGATGACACCGTGATTCCAGCCGCTACTACTAACCACCAGCACCCGATCATCAGCCAGCCCCTCAGCTTGCTGACATGCTTCCTCAAAAATCGCGTCCTGAATGCCGCGCCGTTTACCATTCAGCTCCTCTAGTTTCTCGCTCGCCTCCAGCGCCGCCAGCCCATCGCGCGCCACCAGCATATCCAGGGCGTGCTGCGCTGTCTCCAGCCGACCCGCTGCGTTCATTCGCGGTCCCAGACCAAACCCCAAATGCCTGGCATTGACCTGTCCCGGTTCAATGCCCGCCACCGTCATCAAGGCTTTTAATCCTGGGCGTTGTTGTTTTTTCAACACCTCTAATCCCCAATACACATTTGCCCGATTTTCATCCGCCAGCGTCACGATGTCGCACACTGTCCCCAGTGCTACCAAATCGAGTAGCCATTTTTCATAGCCATCAGGCAGTCCGTCCAGCTCAGTCTGCAGTGCCTGCACCAGCTTGAACGCCACGCCCGCACCACACAAATCACGAAATGGGTATGTATGACCCGAAAACTTCGGATTCACCGCCGCCACGCTCGGCGGTGGCGTCTCGGCGACATTATGATGATCCGTCACCACCGTATCAATCCCCAAGCTGGCAGCATACGCAATCTCCGCATGACACAAACTACCAGTATCCACCGTCACGATCAAATCCGCGCCCATATCGCACACCTTATCAACCGCGCCCATGGTCATGCCATAACCCTCAACAAACCGGTTCGGGATGAAAGCGTCGACATCCTCAAAACCAAACTTACCAAACGCATCCAGCAGCAGTGCCGTGGCGCTCAGCCCATCAATATCATAATCACCATAAATGATGATTTTTTCGCCCCGCTGCCGCGCTTGTTTTAATCGCGCCACCGCCTTCTCCATATCCGGCAGCAAAAACGGATCATGTTTCACCGCCATATAATCTGGCTGCAAAAAAGCCTCGCGCGCTGCCCGCGTCGTCAAGCCCCGCGCTGTCAAAATCTGCTCAAATAAGGTCATCAATCTCTATCAACCGAGCCGCGCTTCGGTCGTGCCGCATGTTGCTGCGACTTAATTACCATACTCTGTAATTCCTTGAAAATCGGGAATTGTTTATTTGTAAAATATGCCCGCGAGTTACCCTGCTTCTCGCTCCTGAGAAAGCCGACCTTCTCCAGCCGCTTGAGCTCGCGCTGAATATTACCGGGATCTTCCTTGATCAACTTTGCCAGACCACGGACATGCGTATGAAAATCAGGATACTTGGCATACACAACTACGATTTTGCGCCGCACCCTAGATGTAATAAAAATGTCGAGCATTCTCTCCCCATATTCCCTTTCGTTACCACTCAGTGTATCACAATTTTACAACACCCGACAAGCTTTTTTAGCAATATATACACCCCACCTCATAAGCATACACGCCCGCCATGGCAAAGCGCTCATGATTATGCTCAGCCGGCCTGCAGGGTATAATAAAGCAAGACATGTACTACTATTTGGTATCACCGATCAAGATCATTCGTGCCGATGCGCATTCGTTTACCTATGCCTACCCCGAGCGGTTACCAGTCGGTGCACTGGTCGTTATAGAAGTTGGCTCGACTCATTGCGTTGGTATCATTATGTCAGCAGTCGTTAAGCCTGAGTTTACTGTTAAAGAAATTGTCCAGATTTTAGATGACGCTCCCGTGCCGCTACCGCTCATCCAGACGGCTTTGTGGATGAGTAGCTACTATCATACGCACCTCGCAACCGTCTGGCAAACCATCCTGCCACGCGGTTTGACGAAAAAGCGTCGCCACTCGCCCTCACGCGCCACCAGTCCACAACCCTCACAACCACCGACGACAGCTCTCACAACCGACCAAAGAGCCGCCATCACCGCCATTGACGACATGCTCCCTGGCAGCGCCCTGCTGCATGGCGTGACCGGATCTGGCAAGACGCGTGTCTACATCGAGCTCGCCAGGCAGCTAATGGACGAGGACTTATCGTCAATTATTCTGGTACCAGAAATTGCCCTTACCTCACAGCTCGTTAACGAATTTGCGAAGTATTTCGACAATATCGTCCTCACCCACTCGCGCCAGACCGAAGCCGAGCGGCACGTGACTTGGCAACATGTTATCAATTCACGAGACCCGCTCATCGTCATCGGCCCTCGATCAGCCCTGTTCATGCCCGTCCAGCAGCTGGGGCTCGTCGTCATTGATGAATGTCATGAACCCAGCTTCAAACAAGAGCAATCGCCCCGCTACTCAGCGCTGCGTACTGCGGCTATTCTCGCTCGCCAGCATGAAGCTAAACTCGTCCTCGGCAGCGCTACTCCTGCCGTCAGCGATTATTTCCTGGCAAAAACCACTGGCCGGCCCATCATCGCTATGCCCACACCCGCCCGTTCAGACGCCGTCAAGCCGCGCATCTCGCTGGTCGATATGACCAAGCGTACGAACTTTACTCAGCATTTCTTTCTCTCTGATCAACTACTCTCGGCTATCACCGGCTCGCTGAATGATGGTAATCAAGCCCTCATCTTTCACAATCGCCGCGGCACTGCCGCCATTACCCTATGCGAACAATGTGGCTGGAACGCCGGCTGTCCGCGCTGTTTTGTACCGCTTACATTACACGCCGACCAGCACCAGCTCCTCTGTCATATCTGTGGATTTACTACACCCGTCCCCACCAGCTGTCCCGAATGTCATCATGCCGATATCATTCATAAAGGCCTCGGCACCAAGCGCATCGAGGCAGAATTACGCAAGCTCTTTCCCACGAGCACCATCGCCCGCTTTGACGCCGATACAAGTACCAACGACGCAGCTGATAAGCGCTACGAAGAGCTCAAAAACGGTTCAATTGACATCATCATCGGCACCCAGGTTATCGCCAAGGGTCTCGATCTCCCGTACCTACGCACTGTTGGTGTCATCCAAGCCGATGCCGGGCTGGCACTGCCTGACTTTTCCTCGAGCGAGCGCACCTTTCAGCTGCTGGCCCAAGTCGTTGGCCGCGTTGGTCGCTCCCATCACGCCACCGACGTCATCGTCCAGACCTTTCAGCCGGATCATCCTGCCATCCGTGATGGACTCGCCCAAAATTATGCTGATTTTTACACCCGCACTATCGCGCAGCGACGCGCTACTGACTTCCCGCCATTTGTCTATCTGCTCAAATTAACCTGCGTCTACAAAACCGAAGCCGCCGCTATCCGCAATGCCAAAAAGCTCGCCCAGACACTGCGAGCGGCTGCCCCAGCCGACGTACACATCCTCGGCCCAACACCGGCATTTTATGAGCGAGTCCGCGACACGTACCGCTGGCAGCTCATTCTCAAAAGCCCCCGCCGCAGCGACCTCGTCAGTCTCCTTGATCTCGTACCACCCGCTCATTGGCAGGCTGAGCTCGACCCGACCAGCCTCCTCTAGTCACATGTGGTATAATAATCACAATGACTAAAGACGATATCATTGCCCTACCACATCCGCATCTCCGCCAAAAATCAGCTAAAATTCACGTCATCACCGACGAGGTGCGCCAGTTATCAGCCGATATGATCGCGGCCGCTCTTGACTGGGAGGATTCTCGCCCTCACGAAATTAGCGCCGCCCTAGCCGCCATCCAGGTTGATCATCTCGAGCGCGTCATTATTGTCCGCAGCGACTTTGATGACAAGTCTACTCGCGAATTCACCACCTTGATCAACCCCGAAATTGTCAAATACGAGGGAGAAATTGTCGCCGATTTCGAGGGCTGCCTCAGCGTCAAGCACGTCTACGGCAAAGTTCCCCGCCATTCTAAGATCCGTGTCAAGGCTCTTGACCTCGACGGCAACGAGATTCGCCTCAAGGCCGAAGGTTTCCTCGCCCGTGTCATCCAGCACGAGATCGATCACACCAACGGCGTCGTCTTTATCGACCATATCCGCGACCAGCACGACGCTTTTTACACGCTCGATGATTCTGGTGAATTACAGCCGCTTGATTATGAAGCCGACATCAAAGATAATGCTCAGCTGTGGGACTAACATGCCGCCAATCATCTTTTTCGGTACCGAAGCGTACGGTCTAATCGCCCTTAAAGCACTCTACGAGGCGGGATTTCCCATTCGCGCCGTCATCACCAAACCCGATATGCGTAGCGGCCGCGGCCATAAACTTACCGAACCACCAGTCAAGACCTTTGCCCGCCAACATGGCATCCTCGTCTGGCAGCCCAACAAGCTCCGCGACATTATCCCCGATATCACCGCCCTTCAGCCCGTCGCCGGCGTCCTCGTCGCTTATGGCAAAATCATCCCCCAGTCAATCATTGACCTCTTCACTCCTGGTATTATTAATCTCCATCCCTCGCTACTACCAACATGGCGTGGCCCTTCGCCCATTGAAGCCGCCATTGTACACCAAGACTTAGAAACCGGCATCTCCATTATGCAACTTGACGCCCGGATGGACGCTGGCCCAATTTATACCCAGCACCGTCACCCGCTCACCGGCACTGAAACCAAACCGCAGCTATATGATGAGTTGTTTGCTGCCGGCAGCGATCTACTCGTACGCACGCTACCGAGTATCCTTGCCGGCACGCTCCAGCCGACCCCGCAAAATGACGCCGATGCCACGTATTGCCAGCTGCTCTCCAAGGATATGTCACTCATTAATCCTGCCGCCATGACCGCCGCGGCTGCCGATGCCCATGTACGGGCGTATCTCGGCTTTCCACGTAGTCGTCTGCGTATTCATGACCATGAACTCATTATCACCAAAACTCGCGTCTCAGACGCCCCAGAATCGCCGCTGAGCGTTAAGTGCTGTGATGGACGATACCTAACCATCCTTGAACTGATCGCTCCAAGCGGCAAAAAAATGGCCGCAGAGGCGTTTCTCCGCGGCCATCAAAACTAAGTTCATGGGCTAAGTATCAAACCAAAATCGCTCCAAAATCGCTCTAAGCTTGCCCCGGCGCTGAGGATGCACCACCACCCAAAATAGCATCGCGATTGGTCATAATCTCCTTCTTCAGCTCGTCCATTGTCGCCGCTACCACATCGCGATAATCAGGCCGATTTACCTCCAGCCACTTCGTCGCTGCAAACTCATCTTTTAGACCCGGATTATTCGGATCAGCCTTGGTCGCCTGCACCAGCCGCTGGAACATTGGTTCCTGCTGGTAATTTGGTGCGTGTTTGGCGAGAAACTCATCTACCGCGCCCGGCGCCTTGTCGATAATGTTCGCAAATTCATCGAGCTGCGCGTCGCTCATCCCCTGACTCAGCCGCTCGCCGACCCGTAGCTCCAACTCACTATAAATATGCTGCAAAAACGGCTTCTTCTGCTCATCCGGCAGCTGGTCTAGTCCTAATTCTTTCAAAAAATTATCGTCTAGTTGGAACATATCGTCTCCTTTGCTTCACTGCTCTTTTGTCTATTATATCAATTCTTCATTTTTATACCAACTCACTGCTTATGACGAGTAAAAGCCAGCGCCAACAAACAGCACTGGCTTTTACGTAACACTGTCCCCTCTACGAGGTTAATGTACCTTAGTTTGTAGCATTTGTACTACTTTTTCGCCTCACCTGACGTTTCGGGATTGGGTTCGGTGGCTGTTTTCGAGGCACCTTCACCTTGACTCGTTGTTCTTTATCGACCGTATTGCCCGTGCCATCAGACGATTTTGAAGCCGTGTCAATTGATGAAGTCGGCTCATTGATACCCGATACTCTAATAAACCATTCACCAAACTTTTTGAACCTACGCCATTTTTCCCCGTTTTCCTTGCCTGCATTAGTGTCTTTGCTTTTCGGCTGCTCCCCACCGCCATTCTTATTCTGCTCTGACTGTGAATTAGGCTCTCCATTCTTGTTATAAACAGCAAGATCCGAGGACGGCTTGATGTTTTCAAGATCTTTAAGTGCGCTAATAAGTGTTCCCTCCTTACTTATCAGAGCCTGCCTCGCATTACTGGATATTGAGGGTTTAGCAAGTGCTAATTGTGTGTCCCTTAATTTAGCATAAATAATCCCACATTCATCATACCAGTTACTCACCATTAGCAGCTGTGCCTGCTTCTCTAGAAAAGCAGTATCCCTAGAAGAAGCTCGGTAAGCATCACGATACCAGTTAACAGAGTCCATACGCTTCTTATACTCTTCAGCCGCCAGTAAGCGAGTCATATCCAACACCTCGTCGTCGTTTCCATCTTCCCCGGACAACCCACCTAAGCCCTCCGGTTCACTTTGTCCGCTACTCTCACTGGTTGCTGGTGTCGTCGGTGCAGACTCTGGGGCACGGGGTGGAGTTGCAGGGGTGGTGGTTTGTTGTTCTTTGAGGCGCGCTGCTTCAGTATCATTCATGACTCGAGTGAGATCGCTGAGGCGTCGGTCAATGGTTGACTGGTCCCAGTTGTGTGTTTCAGCTCGATCGGCAATTCCTTGGAGGATCTCGCCTTGGAGATCATCAGCCATGGTCTTGTCGCCACGAGCAAGGGCTTCTCCGGCAGCGGTTGCGAGGTCAGTGAGACTCGTGGCCTCACGCTCATGGCGTGCTTCGTTGAGGGTTCGGTCGTAGAGGTCTTCTTTGGGTGGAAGTAGGTTGCCATTTGGATCTTTGCCGTATTCGTCGGGGCGTTGGTTGAGGTAGGCTTCCAAGTCATCTTGTACGAGTTGAGCGAGCTGCGCTTCTTCCATTTGTGCGAGCTGCTTTGCTTCCTCTTGCTTTCGTAGATCTTCGTTAAAGAGTGCTTCGGCGTCGAGGTCACTGGCATTAAGCTTTCCTTTGAAGCGATCGTCTAAGCCTAGGGAATATGACGAGGAGGCTGCGGCTCCTGGATCGAGAGACTCAGATGAGGGTACTAGTGGGCGATTTGGGTTTTTGAGCATTGTGGTGGTTCCTTTCTGGGGAATTACAATCTAACTGTTACCATGCTACCATATATATACGAATAAGTCAATACTCTGTTCTTAGCTATCTTCTGTCAAAGTACGAAAATTATTAAGCAGTTCATTATATACGCTCATAAACACATCGCTAACTGTAACCCCCTGACGTCTCAACCAGTTATATAGTTCTTCTTGAGCACCAGAATTAGTCATTCTATTGAGCTCATCCAACTGATTCTGATCTAGCTCATTACCTACCCGCACTATCACTGCGTTAATGACTGATCGCAAGATACGGTCAACCTCACTTTCGATATACTCGTTATTACCGGTTATGCCAAAATCCTCCCGTATCCTTTCTGACGATAAATTATCCATATTTTGCTCTTCCTTATTTGTTTATATTTACCTGATTACCAATTATAAAACCTACACACCCGCTCGAGGCAGACCCGCTATACCTCGTGGTGCAACCGGTCCCTGTGGACCTGCCGGACCTTGCGGTCCCTCGACACCAGTCGGACCTTGCGGCCCCTCAGCACCAGCTGGACCCTGGAATAGATTCGAGAGGAAGCCACCAGCAATGCCCGAAGCTACACCGAGGGCCACATTGCCAATGCGCCGTCTTATATTTTCTCGGCGGATTCTCTGCGTCCGTTCAGCGATAACGTTATCAGCTTCTTCAAGTGCCTGATCTTGCTCAGCTTGGTCAAGCCGAACCATATCCTCCTTTGCATCGGCACGCGCTTGAGTCACAACACCGCGTTTATCCTGGCCTGCTTCACGCAAGCGACGGTATTTCACATTATGCATGTCATGGAAGAATCCAAGAGCACCACCAGCCACGCCACTAACAAAATGTCCAACAAATGGTATCTTATTAAGCACCACACCGAGTAGGCCAGCCTTGGCTGCCAAGTTCAGTGGTTTACGCATACCGCCCCTTTTCGGAGCTATGGTCTCTTCTAGCTCTGCAGTCGCGTTCATTGTCATCATAGAAGCTTCACGCGCAAGCTCTTTCCTTTTTTGCTCTATAGCTACTTGACGATCATGTTGACTCATATTCTCGTCAAGCGATTGCTCAAAGATGTTCAAATAATAATCGACAAACCTCTTTGCACCGTCACGCCAGCGCTCTCTTACTGCCTCTGCATTCTTTTTATTATAGACAGGAGTTTCTTCATCTTTAGCACCGTTTTCGTCATCTTTCTTATCAATAGTCCCTCGACGAGCATGCGCTTCAAATAGAGCCCGTTCATTCACGGTCCCCTCCCAATCGGCCAACACCTCACGCTCACCCGCGTGCAACTCATTATTACTCTCACCATTTTCTCCACCGCTACTCTCACCGTCGTCATTACCCGAAGACCCCTCTGGTCCCGTGGCGCCAGACCGTCGTGATTGATCACTATCATCCGGTCCACCTGGAGCACCACCGCCAAATATATCAATCTGCTTATCAAGCTTATCGAGCATACCGTCTACTATTCCAATACGATGCAGTAGCTGACGCCCCTCTTCACTTTCCTTATCTTTAAGATCGTCATACTCTTTCTGCAGAGCACGTCGCCGAGCCTCTAGTCGATCGCGGTGGTTCTTTAACATCTCTGTTCTCTGCTCTTCCCCGGACAACCCACCTAAGCCCTCCGGTTCACTTTGTCCGCTACTCTCACTGGTTGCTGGTGTCGTCGGTGCAGACTCTGGGGCACGGGGTGGAGTTGCAGGGGTGGTGGTTTGTTGTTCTTTGAGGCGCGCTGCTTCAGTATCATTCATGACTCGAGTGAGATCGCTGAGGCGTCGGTCAATGGTTGACTGGTCCCAGTTGTGTGTTTCAGCTCGATCGGCAATTCCTTGGAGGATCTCGCCTTGGAGATCATCAGCCATGGTCTTGTCGCCACGAGCAAGGGCTTCTCCGGCAGCGGTTGCGAGGTCAGTGAGACTCGTGGCCTCACGCTCATGGCGTGCTTCGTTGAGGGTTCGGTCGTAGAGGTCTTCTTTGGGTGGAAGTAGGTTGCCATTTGGATCTTTGCCGTATTCGTCGGGGCGTTGGTTGAGGTAGGCTTCCAAGTCATCTTGTACGAGTTGAGCGAGCTGCGCTTCTTCCATTTGTGCGAGCTGCTTTGCTTCCTCTTGCTTTCGTAGATCTTCGTTAAAGAGTGCTTCGGCGTCGAGGTCACTGGCATTAAGCTTTCCTTTGAAGCGATCGTCTAAGCCTAGGGAATATGACGAGGAGGCTGCGGCTCCTGGATCGAGAGACTCAGATGAGGGTACTAGTGGGCGATTTGGGTTTTTGAGCATTGTGGTGGTTCCTTTCTGGGGGGAATGTCGCGGTCGGCACTTCTGCTACCGACTAGCTTATGTTTTGAATGGTAGCAGATTTATAGGAAAAAGTCAACCTATTCGTAACCAGTCTTAACAGGACTGTGTGGCATAAGCCTACAACGTCTTCTTCACCAACTCCCGCGTAAAGAACTCCAGCGTGTCACCTTCTTCGACAGCGACTTTTCGCGTAGTTTTGAGACTAAGCCCACACATTTCACCCTCAAATACTTCTTTGGCTTCCTGATGTTGACGCTGGACAGATGATACTTCAACTTCGGCAATGTGCTCATCGCCGCGCTTCAGGCGCGCCAACAGACCTTTATAGACCTTACCCGTCATCATCTCACCACCAGCGATCACCTCTTCGCGCACCGTTCGAAACACGCCCTTAACGCTCAGCTGGCCGACCTCAGTCTCGACGACCTCTGGAGCCAGTAACGCCTCCATGGATTGCTTGGCATTATCGAGTAGTTCATAAATCACTCGATATAGCCGCACCTCAACGTGCTCACGTGCTGCTAGGCGCTTCACTGCTGGTGGCAGATCGACATTAAAACCATAAATAACTGTATTCTCGCCAATCGCCAGATGAATGTCATTTTCTGAAATATTACCAACCCCGCTACCGATGACATGCAGATCCACCAAGCCACCCGTATCAATCAACTTGAGGCTATCAACTACCGATGTGAGCGACCCCTGAACATCAGCCTTGACGAGAACATTGAACGACTCAGCGTCATGCTGCTGACTCATCATTTTCAAAATATCCGAGCTGGTGACATTGGTGCTGGCAGCCATTTTTTCCTGCTCTAGGCGCGCCGCCTGCGCCAAATGCCGTGCTTCTTTCTCGTTTTTAGCCAACCGAAAGCTATCACCAAACTGCGGCAGCTCCTTAAATCCAGTCACGTTAACCGGTGTGCTCGGGCCGGCCATTTTCATCGTCTGACCACGAAAGTCCGACATTGTCCGTACCCGACCGTACGCCGTGCCAGCCACCAAATAATGCGCTGGCTTTAGCTGACCGTGCTCAATGAGTAGCCCAACCACTGCACCGCGCCCGGTTTCCATGTGCGCCTCAATTACCAAGCCCTCAGCCGGCACATCCTCATCAGCCCGCAAATCTTCCATATCTGCTACGAGTAGCACCATATCCAGCAGCTTATCCAAATTCTGGCCAGTTTTAGCGCTGACTTCCACCATCACCGTATCGCCGCCCCACTCCTCAGGATTGAGGCCGTGTTCAGACGCCAGCTGCGTTTTTACCAGCTGTGGATTGGCGGTATCTTTGTCAATTTTATTGATCGCCACCACGATTTTCGCATTAGCCGAACGGGCAAATCGAATCGCCTCGACTGTCTGTGGCTTGACACCGTCGTCCGCCGCCACCACGATAATCACCACATCGGTCAGTACCGCGCCGTGTTGCCGCAATGCCGCAAACGCCTCGTGGCCCGGTGTATCCAGCAGTGTAATCATCCGCTCGTTATGCCTTGTTTGGTAGGCGCTAATGTGCTGTGTAATGCCACCGGCCTCGCCTGCGGCAGTCTTGTTACCCAAAATCGCATCTAGCAAGCTCGTCTTGCCGTGATCAACATGCCCCATCACTGCCACAATCGGTGGACGCGGCACTGCCCTTTCCGATAGCGTATGCTCCACACGTGTATGGCCGACGGGAGCCTCCTTTTTCTTGAGCGTCACCTCAAGGCCCAGCTCTTCAACGATAATCGATGCTGTTTCAAAATCTAGCCGCTGATTAATCGTCGCTGCGATACCATTTTTAAACAGCTCGCCGATTAGCGTTGTGACCGGTAGATTCAAGGTAGTAGCGAGCTCTCCGACGGTTACTGAATCTGCAATTGCAACAATCTTTTCTGTCATCTGCTCGTGCTCCTTTCATCGCCCGCGTGACACTCCCGGCGAACTGTTTACATTACTTTTTTCTATAGGCTATTTTTTCTTGCCGCCAGCCAGCGACAGCGAAATCTTGCGATTATCTTTATCAATTTCTAGCACCGTAAAGGTTTTGCGCTCATTCAGCGTAAAGACTTTCTCTGGATCAGTCCCATCACCACCTAGCTCTGAAACATGAACGAGAGCTTCAACAGCTGGACTTAGCTGCACAAACGCACCAAATGGCGTAATCCGTGTGACTGTACCTTCGACGTCCTCACCCGACTTGAACTGCTCCACTTCATCAAGCCACGGATCCTTTGTCAGCTGCTTCATGCTCAAGCTGAGGCGCTCCTTATCAATGGCGATAATCTTTGCCTCCACAGTCTGACCAACCTTGACGTAATCACTCGGATTGTTGACTCGCTCCCAGCTAATTTCTGAGATGTGAATCAGACCCTCAATACCCTCAACGTTCACAAATACGCCAAAGTCTACTACACCAGTCACGATACCCTTGACCGTATCACCGACTGACAACTTCTCAAACCGCTCCGCCAGACCTTCTTTGATAGCTTCTTTTTCAGAAAAGATGAGCTTGTTCGCCTTGCGATCAGCATCCAAAATCCGTACGCGAATCTCTTTATTCACCAGGACATTAAGCCGCTGCAAGATCTCATCCTTGTCGCTCGAACCGACCCGTGGGTAATGCTCAGCTGACAGCTGCGATACCGGCAAGAAACCGCGCACCCCTTCATATTCAGCCAATAGACCACCGCGATTAGCATCATACGGTGTCACCGTTACAATTTCGCCACTCTCCAATTTAGCTGCAACTTCGTCCCAGCCACGATCGCGCGCCGCTTTACGCATACTAAGCAGTGAATAACCGTTGTCCAGCTCAACCTCGACAACACTCGCAGTTACCTCGTCGCCTTCTGCATAATTGTTCGACATACTCACCTCGCGACGCGGCACCAAGCCAACGCCAAGAGGCCCCAGATCAATCAAAACTTCATGTTTCTTTATTGATAAAATAGTTCCGTGCACAACCTCGCCTGCGGTCAGTTGCTTCACAGAGTCGCTCGCCTGAGCAAGCAGATCGTCCATGGTCAATGGATTTGCCATACGTCCAAATAGACTCCTGTATTACGTTAATATTCTTATCCAAGTGATCGCCAAAATAGCCACCTCTTAGAGGTCTCGTTTTATTATATCGTAGATAATGCTCCGAGTAAAGAGAAGGAGACTAAACTACCAACATTGACCGGCGATAAGCAAAGCCCGCGGCTACAATCAGCCCCAACACGAAGCCAACTGCCAACGAGTCAGCCGGCCCAGTTGCTGGTAAGCGGGATGACCCACGGCCATTATTTCGAGCTGGTGCTGTCGGTTGATTTTGTGCGTGCTGTTGAGGCTGTTGCTGCGCAGGCTTTTTGACTTCAGCCGAAGAAGTATCTTTTTTCTCATCGCTCTTCTCGTTCTTCTTTTGCTCAGTCGACGTCTTATCAGCCTTTGTATCCTTTGCATCTTTTTGCTGCTCGGTCGTCGCAGTATTTTCTGCCGATGATACCACCTGATTCTGTGCCGATAATTGTCGCAATCCGTACAGCGTTGCCAAAGCGATCGCCGCCAAAATAACCCCTACAACTACGTAGATTACAACATATCCTCGCTGGCGGTTCTGCTTCATACCATTATCTCCCTGATGTTACTAGTACTTACTGTACCATATTGTCACCACTCTCGTAAAGGGTTATACTGGCTTCATGATTATTGCAATTGACACTGGGGGCACAAAAACATTAGTCGGACGATTTACCGATAACGGTACACTAGAAATAACGACTCGGTTTGCCACACCAACAGATGTTACGGCATATATCAAACAGGTCGTTGAGACTATCACCATGATCACCGAGGGCGCGCCCGTCACAGACATTTCAATTGGCTTACCCGGCACTATCACTGGCGGTGTTGCTACGTACTGTATTAACCTTGGCTGGTGCGGTGTGCCTATCCACAACCTCTTGGCCGAGCACTTCCCTAACACTCAAATTATCCTCGAAAATGACGCCAATCTCGCTGGTCTCGCTAGTATCCGTCGCCTCGAGCCACAACCAGCCTGTGGCCTTTACGTCACTATCGGCACAGGTATTGGCACTAGTATCATCCTCAATGGCGCCCTCCACCCTAGTTTACGCAGCAGCGAAGCCGGTCATATGCAAGTTGCGTATCAGTCAACTATTGATTCATGGGAAAACCTTGCCTCGGGACGAGCGCTCAGTCAACAGTTTGGTGAGCTATCGGACACAACACCACCTGAAGTCTGGCTTGAGACTGCTAAGAGACTCAGTCTAGGACTTCAGGCACTGACCGCCGCTATCCAGCCAGATGTCATCGTTATCGGCGGTGGCGTCGGCCGCTACACCGAAAAATTCTCAGCATCGTTAGCCGGATTTGTCACCGAGAAGCTACCGTCATTTATCACCTGCCCGCACATCGTTGGTGCAGCACACCCCGAGGAATCTGTACTCTATGGTTGCTACGATAACGCTATCGCCCATCGTTAAGCAGCTGGCCAGCGATTACCCAGAGTATCAGTTCCGAGCTGGCGATGTTTTTTCGTGGTCGCACCGTTCACGGACTATCACTTATATCAACGAGGCGTCACCAGCTGCTACCGCCCAGCTACTCCACGAAACTGCCCACGCCATCCTGGGCCATCATCACTATACTCGTGATATCGACCTCATCGCCATGGAGCGCCAAGCCTGGGAGCTAGCTGTCCATCAGTTAGCCCCACACTATAATATTACTCTGGCCATGGATGATGACGTCGTTCAGAATGCGCTTGATACCTATCGCAAGTGGTTGCACGCCCGCAGTACATGCCCAACATGTGGCGCTGTCGGTATAGAAACTGCCAAGCACCACTATCACTGTCTCCTTTGCGCCAGCAACTGGCGTGTCAACGAGGCCCGGTCCTGCGAACTGCGCCGTTACCGCAAATAGCCCTCTGTAGAAAGAGGGCTATGTATCCTTTTCAACCGTATAACTATGCAGCCAGCGTCATGTCGTCTCGAGCCGTTGCCTGTACTGTTGATGCTGTTGTTGTCGGATTAACTGCTGTCGTAGCTGTCGTTGTCGCCTTGCGCCGACGAGAAATACGGCCACCCTTAGCGCCAGCGATCCGTGCTAGAGCTGGATTAGCCGCAAAACCACCGGTGCGTCCGTTCCGTCCACCCTTCGCGCCAATCTTTGCATAGAAATCTGGGTCACGTGCTAAGTTTTTTGCTGCCGCTTTCATACCGCCAATTTTTGTACCTGCCATGTGAGTTTTCCTCCCTAATTAAAAAGATTTCCACATCATCTACCGTGGAAACCCTCGCCTTTATATATCACACATGATATGTGTTATGTATGCATATTATCATACTGCTCATACTTTGTCAACATTTACATAAGCCATTTTTATTGTGAATAAAATATTGCAATCGGCGATCTACTTCGTTATAATGAGATCTGTCACATCGTGACGGCACCTGTTGGAGCTTAGAAATGATGAGTTCCACCACTCAAAAACCACCCTTTCTGCGAGATGGGTGGTTTTTGGCTGTACAAGGAATCCTGTTAATAGCTAAATACCTGAATTAAAAAATAATCTGACGGCGGGCAAAATAACATATACCTCTCTTCAACTTTCCAACCACAAAGCTGTGTCTATAAAACTAGCTCAATAGCAAAGACGTGTGACCCCAACGCACCATCCTTATCCGGATGCCAATTTTAATGCACCGCCAACAGCTGCGCCGCCGGCCCAGCACCAGCTGTCATTGCCACAAACTGTGCCCTCGTCCAGTAGAGCTGTCCCGATATTGGGTCATTAATATAAAATCCAAGCGGATCGTGTGGCTCGCCGCGCACCCCAACGATGAGGCGCACATGCATTGGTATTGGCCCACTCACCGTTCGGCCTGACGATGTTCTCCAGCTGTCAATTTTTGCGCCAGTCCGCCACACACCCCACGCGATAACCGGATTACCATTGTGGATCTGCTGCGCCACGAAATTCGCATTAGCCCCATACGCTAGCGATGTTCCCCGACCATATTGACCAGCAGCTCGCGCCACTGGACCAGCATACACACCCCATCCCGTGCCTGTACCCTGATTACCGTTTACATCACCCACAAACTGTGCATTCGGATCATCCCATTCATTTGTCGCCTTATCTCGCGGTCGTGGATGATACCCAAAGCGCTGCAAAATATTCCAATCACTATCATGTATTCCACGATACGCCAGCGCCATGCGCAATGAGGCGGCCTCACAGCTTTGAGCATATACCTGACGATAAAATGGTACATTCAGCCTAACAGTCCGTGAATTGGTCGTAAACGAGGTTGCGATCCGCTCCGCGCTCGGTAGCCCAAATACTGGTTGCACACCGGGCTCTACCCAAACCTGAACTTGCCGCTGAAAGCCCATATTAACCACCCGAGCAATCATTGTATTGCCATGCCAAGAAATACCCTGGATCGTACCGGATGATGTCCTGAGGCGATCCTGAGCACTCTTGTGATCAACCACCTGATCAAAGGTTATCCGTACATCCTGCGCAGCCTGATCAACGGTGGTTCGCCACGGAGATGCCCCCGCACCACGCACATGCCCATTAGTAGTAAAGGTCTTTTTTACTTCGTCAACAAGAACGCCCCCACGAGCCGTCCGCAGACCTTTTGGGATAGTGTACGTATACGTCTTGCCCGGTTCCAACTTATCTGCCTTAAACACGTACTCTGTATTACTCCGCCATGAGCCGTTACCAGCCGTGTCAACTGTTATATTTGGCCGGTCCTTCGCATCAATTGCCTCTTGAAATGTCAATTTTAATTCATCTGATGGCGTCACTAGATGTTCCTTAATTGGTGAGCTAACGGTTGGTAGCGGGGCGCTCTTTACCGTAAAGCGTTTTAGCTCTTCCTTCTGGGCTTTGTCATATAGCCTAAAGGTATACTGTGCACCGGGTGCCAACAGACCAGCGTACTTCCACGAGAACACTTGATCATCTGACGACTCACGCTTGAGCTTAAGTGCTGGCTCAGCAGTCAACTCTAAATCACGCAACTTATTCGCCCGCGAACCCAGACGTACCGTCAGCACTTGATCCATCGCGATTATATCCTTACCGTCCAGCGAAGTTGTAGTTACCCGCGGCGCTTTTTGTGTTTTAAATGGTACCTCATGAATCATTGCATCACCAAACACTGAACGTCTGACTCTAGGGAACTTCACAATATAATTCGTATCTGCTGCTAATGCTTGATCGGGTACAAACTCCATTTCAATAATACCGAATAGCTGTCGCTTTTCGTGCCACGCGCCACGCACTGCTGGCGTAATCTCTGGCCTTACTTCACCCAACTGTTGATTAAACCTTAGTCGAATTGGACTATCAACTTCTTGTAGTACTTCATTAGACACACGCTCAACGCTAATATTGCCGCGCGTCGTGACAATAAACAACACCCCAATTGTCACCACCGCCAATGCAGCAATACCACCGGCAATAATAATCCATGATTTTGGTCGTCGCAGCCAAGATATACAGACCGCTATAAGCTCCTTGCGTTCTGGCTTTAGATGTTTTGGTTGCTCTGTTTGTTTCTTATCCATTTCTCATCATTGTATCATACTTGTGCTACTAGTAAACATTTTAGACAAAACGAAGAAAGACTCCCTATTCGGAAGTCTCTCTTATAATTCGGCACCGTGCTAGTTTCCCACTTTCGCAGTATAATCGCCGCTGGGGAGCTTAACTTCTGTGTTCGGAATGAGAACAGGTGTTTCCTCCTCGCCATGGGCACCGAAGTAAGGCTTTGCTCCTCGAAAGTTCCCGAATAGGGCAACTTGGGAAAAGCCTTACTTCGATGTCCGCTATACGCAGGCACGGGTAATTGAATTGTTAATTGACTGGTGACTTATTGAAAAGCACCAATTACTAGTCAAGTCTACCTTATCCGCGAGCGTTATGCAAGCATAAACGCTAGCAGACAAGGACATAAAAAGGCAATGGGACTATTAGTACGCTTTAGCTCCATGCATTGCTGCACTTCCACCTTGCGCCTATCAAACAGATAGTCTTTCTGTGTCCTCATAGGGAAACCTTATCTTGAGGTTAGTTTCGCGCTTAATATGCTTTCAGCGCTTATCTAGTCCGCACATAGCTACTCGACAATGCAGCAGGTGGCCACAATCGATACACCAGAGGTGCGTCCGCCCCGGTCCTCTCGTACTAGGGGTAGATCCTCTCAAGTTTCCTATCGTCCATACCGGATATAAACCGAACTGTCTCACGACGTTCTGAACCCAGCTCGCGTACCACTTTAATCGGCGAACAGCCGAACCCTTGGAAGGTGCTCCCCCTCCAGGATGTGATGAGCCGACATCGAGGTGCCAAACAGCGCCGTCTATGTGAACTATTGGGCGCTATAAGCCTGTTATCCCCAGGGTAACTTTTATCCGTTTGCGCTGTCGATCCCACATTCATGTACAAATGTACGTACAGCGGATCACTTGCTCCGACTTTCGTCTCTGATTGGAATGTACTCCTCACAGTCAAGCTGGCTTATGCGCATACACTATCACTTCGATTTCCATCCGAAGTTAGCCAACCTTTGAACGCCTCCGCTACTCTTTAGGAGGCAACCGCCCCAGTTAAACTACCCACCATACACGGTCCGCTAACCGGATAACGGTCAGCGTGAGAATACAGCCACAACAAGGGTGGTATTTCACTTGGTGACTCCACAAATACTGGCGTATCTGCTTCAATGTCTCCCACCTATGCTACACATGTTGAAACCGTATTCAATGTAAAGCTGTAGTAAAGCTCCATGGGGTCTTTTCGTCCTGGTACGGACAGACGGCATCTTTACCGCCAATGCACTTTCACCGAGTCCTTCGCTGAGACAGTGCCCACATGATTACTCCATTCGTGCGGGTCAGAACTTACCTGACAAGGAATTTCGCTACCTTAGGACGGTTATAGTTACCGCCGCCATTGACTAGGGCTTCAGTTCGCACCGTGAAGCGCTCCCCTTAACCTTCCAGCATTGGGCAGGAGTCAGCCCCTATACATCCACTTTCGTGTTAGCAGAGACCTGTGTTTTTGATAAACAGTTCCGTGGGCTCTTTTGCTGCGGCCCCCACATCGTTAGATGCCAGAGATTCGCGTTCAAAGAGCAATTCGTTTGCTCGTGTCTCAGAAAATTCGTTTTGTGATTAAAATGTACTCTTTAACCTAATATTCACTGAGTGAACGCGGCTGATATCCACCGAAGTGGGGGCAGACCTTATCCCGAAGTTACGGTCGCTGTATTGCCGAGTTCCTTAGCGAAGGTTCGCTCGTAAGCCTGAGTCTACTCGACTCGAGCACCTGTGTTGGTTTGCGGTACGGGCGGCCAAGTCCACGCGTACACCTGCTTTTCTAGCCAGGGCTTTCACCAAAATCGCGACTCCGAAGAATCACTTTCACTCCCTCTGCCTTCCGGCTCGGTTGGACGGATACATACCATGAATCCGCTTCGATTACTTCCCCGTGAACAGTGTACAAAACTTAACCGGTTCAGGAATATTAACCTGATGTCCATCGCCTACGCTCTGCGCCTCGGCTTAGGCCCGACTAACCCTGAGATGATTACCATGGCTCAGGAAACCTTGCTCTTACGGCCGAGAGGATTCTCACCTCTCTTATGGTTACTCATTCCAGCATTCTCACTTCCTACCGCTCCACCGAACCTTCCGATTCGACTTCACCGCTGATAGGAACGCTCCTCTACCACGCCAGATAAATCTGACATCCATATCTTCGGTATAACGTTTTAGCCCCGTTACATTTTCCACGCAAGATCTCTTGACTAGTGAGCTGTTACGCACTCTTTAAATGAATGGCTGCTTCTAAGCCAACATCCTAGCTGTTTAAGAAATCTCACCTTGTTTCCCACTGAACGTTAATTTAGGGACCTTAGATGATGGTCTGGGCTGTTTCCCTTTCGAGCACCGATCTTAGCACCGATGTTCTAACTGCCGTGATTACACACATGGTATTCGTAGTTTGTTAAGGGTGGGTACAGTTGCCCGCCCCAGTCCTTTACAGAGCTCTACCCCCATGTGCTACTAACACGACGCTAGCCCTAAAGCTATTTCGAGGAGAACCAGCTATCTCCGAGTTCGATTGGCATTTCACCGCTAACCACAAGTCATCCAAACACTTTGCTGCGTATCCTGGTTCGGTCCTCCACCACCTGTTACAGTGGCTTCAACCTGCTCATGGTTAGGTCACCCGGTTTCGGGTCTAATCCTTACAACTAAACGCCCTATTCAGGCTCGCTTTCACTGTGGCTCCGTCAATTGACTTAACCTCGCTGTAAAAATTAACTCGCTGGATCGTTCTACAAAAAGCACGCCGTCACCGGACAAGCCGGCTCCGACTCCTTGTAGGCACTAAATTTCAGGATCTATTTCACTCCCCTCCCGGGGTTCTTTTCACCTTTCCATCGCTGTACTAGTTCACTATCGATCGTATATTATATTTAGCCTTGGCTGGTGGTCCAGCCAGATTCAAACAGGGTTTCTCGTGCCCCGTCCTACTCGATAAAACATACATAAGGTCAGCGTCGTTTTCGCGTACACGGCTTTCACGCTCTTTGGCTAGTCATTCAAACTATTCTGCTAACCACGCCATTTTCTTACCTTACTACCAGTTGATAGCCTGGTATCACAAATCAGATTATTTGAACGAATCAAATGCTCTGACTTGGTCATATGTAATATCACAACCCCTTATTAAGTATTCGTCTATCAACTTATTTGCCTAAATAAATAGGCAAAAACTTAAAAGGTTTGGGCTGTTGCGATTTCGCTCGCCACTACTTTCGCAATCGTTATTTACTTTCTCTTCCTCATCCTACTAAGATGTTTCAGTTCAGATGGTTCCCGCTCGCTTGCCTATGTGTTCAGCAAGTAGCAACATGACATGACTCATGCTGGGTTTCCCCATTCGGAAATCCCCGGATCAAAGCTTGTTGACAGCTTCCCGAGGCTTATCGCAGTCTTCCACGTCCTTCATCGGTAATATACGTCTAGGCATCCATTTAGTGCCCTTGAGTACCTTTTTATGCATTGACTTAACTAGTAGTTGCCACTTTACAATTACTGTTACCGTCAATTAAAAACTCAATTTCTTCTCTTCAAATTGTTAATGATCAGTGCCTCACACTTGAGTGCACATCTCGACCCGTCAATAATCACGCATCTGATCTACACTCAATAGTATTATTTTCACTGCCCTCGCACGTTTTGCAGTGTATTGCCAGAGGTTCGTTTGAACATTCGCGTAACTAGTAATCAACTATACAGCAGCCAAAGTCGTTTTGCAAGAGTTTTTTCAAAGTTTTTTTGCCTTTTTTGGCTGACTACGAAAATCCGCGCCAACTGCCTCAGAAATATGAGAAAAGCCATCCTTTTTCAGTAACTCCACCAGCCCGCGATTGATCTGCCCAATTAGCTGTGGCCCTTCAAAAAATAGCCCAGTAATCAGCCCGACTAGGCTAGCACCCGCCTTAATTTTGGCATAGGCGTCTTCAGTTGAAAACACTCCACCGACGCCAACAATCATCAACTTGTCGCCATATTTCTTATATGCATGGCGAATCAGCTCTAGGCTATGCTCGCGCGTCGGCTCGCCGCTCAACCCGCCGCGAATTTCATCAGTCAGCGGATCTTTGATGTCAATTTTACCACGGTCTTTGGCCAGATTCGCCACCGTCACACCTTGGATATTATGTCGAACAATAACCCTTAGTAGCGCATCGAACTGCCTCATATCATATAGGTGAGGCATCTTCACCCAAAACGGTACGTCACGCGGCATAGCATCAAGTGTTGTTAATAATGCATCAAGGGACTCCGCCTCGATAAACGGCTCTTTGCCAGCATTTGGACAGGATATATTAATTTCCACAACACTCGCCAGATTGTGACCAATAATATATTCTATTGCTTTTTTTACGTCATTAATAATCGCCTGCTCAGACGGACGACCACCGGCCTGCTCAATCGTTGTCTTATTTGCAATGACCGCCACGGAAACAACACCGACCGCACTGTTTGCCCGGTGAGTGTTTCGTTCAATGTAGTGACGGATCTTTCGCAAGCCTTTATTTGGCATACCTGCGAAGACCACGACTGACTTCGTCTTTGGCAAACGATGAAACCATGGCCGTCGATTTCCCTGTCTCTGCTCTAGTGTCACCGACCCGCCAGAAGCAAACCCAAAACCAACGTCTTCCATCAGTGGCAATAGTTGGACATTTTTATCAAATCCTGCCGATAAGCCAATCGGGTTACAAAAAGTAATACCGCCCACTTGCTGCTGAAGCGAATTATCTTGAAAACTCCACGACCTACGAATAGCCCACCGAACGGGTGGTAATGCCTGCGCCACGCGACCGCAAAAAACAATCAGCTTATGCGTAAAGTCCGGCGTTAGCAAAAATAATAGGGGTTTTATAACATGCTTATACATCTACTTACAGTATAGAGTAATTATTTATTAAAAGCGATATTATCCGGGTTTATATTCCATGAGGCAGCATTCATCCGAAACTTCTTGGCATCGTAATTAGCCTCCTTGATGACTCGCTGCCTATGATCTGTTAATGACTCTTCACCATCCAACCCTACTGGATTCTCCCCAACCGCAAAACCAGGAGCGATGGCTAATGGGATAGCTCCCGTCTCCCTACCTTCAAAAGCACTCTCATACTGAGAATAGACTTCTTCAACTATCCTCAGTAATTTGTCTTTAGACTCCTCAAAGCCATAAAATACTATCGGATCTCGTCTTGTTTCCAGCCGCCCAGTGGCTAGTTCGGCGCAATAGTCAACCACTTTGCCTACAAGGTGCTTGGTGTAACCACTTGGCGCCATAATCTTTGCCTGAAAGCGAAGCCCTTCTCTTGTAGCTTTCGCAAAAATCTTTTTATAGATAGCAAGGCTATCTCGTAACTGAGGGTTAAGATATATTCTTACCGTTGGGTATTTGTTGGGGTTTTTACCATCTTCCTGCAGGAACTTCAAAGAGTTATGCTGTATCCAAAGCAGGTTGCATGCATCTGCCAACATTCTCTCCTTTATTTGATTACCCCCACCGTACCGCTGTCGATATTTGTCAGAAAAAGCAAAGAGCTCTTCGATATGCCGGCGCACTCCTGTCTTGTAAAACTCGACATCATCGGGGTTGTTCACTGACGTGTCGGTATCAAGCCGCCCCAGTACCTCTTCTATGGAATTACCTGGCATCTTTCTTGCCTCATCAAACGATCGAGGGAGTCCAGCGTATCGCTCCGCAGAAGACGCATTGAGCGCAGCGCCCCCCCATCGCCCGTTTTTCATGGATAATCTCAAGTGCTGTCTTATAAAAATCTGTATCTTCAAGATCCTTATCAAACGCAAGGTGCGCAATAATACTCTTGTCAGTGTCGTCAAGCTTATCGTGGCCAGAAAGCTGCCTCACAGAATCCAAGCGTTCACCATATGGGTTATTTTCTAAATTATGTTTATTGTTTGCCATGTACGCTCAATATAGTAGCATAGTTTACGGTATGTGTCAACCTCGATACTTATAAACAAAAACATCCCAAACGGGATGACTTATCTATCTGGTGGGCGACAAGGGACTCGAACCCCTGACCCTCTCGGTGTAAACGAGATGCTCTAGCCAACTGAGCTAGTCGCCCGTATCAAAAAGCGTGGTGGGCGATGAGGGACTTGAACCTCCGACCTCGTCATTATCAGTGACGCGCTCTAACCAGCTGAGCTAATCGCCCTCATACCGTCTTGGTGGAGTGTCGTAGACGTAAGCCTACTTCACCCCATATGGTGGAGGCACAGGGACTCGAACCCTGGACCCCCTGCTTGCAAAGCAGGTGCTCTAGCCAACTGAGCTATGCCCCCATCTCGCCAAGACTTTATCCATTGTACCGTATCTTTTTTATTCTGGCAAGTGTATAATGGAGATATGTATTATAAATTTACCTTTGGATCTTTTTTTGTCGGCCTCATCGTTCTGATTATCGGAGCCGTCATGACCGTATATCACCAAAAGCTAGCAGATAACCTCGCGAGCGGTATCAGTAGCTACGAGCGCTTTAAGTTCTGGGGACTCGTTGTCTGTGGAGTCGGCTTTGGAATTATGCTATGCCTCCACACTATTCCGTTGGGATGGTTGGCAGAGTCACTATTTGGTCGCCGATAATTCCGCAGGCCGCATTGTACTGATTCCTGCCTATATTCAAGTGGGATACTACGCAGAGAGCCCCGTCATTAGCTATAGACAACAGAATACCCTCCATGTAGGAGGGTATTTCATATTAACAACTTGATTGTGCAATTCATCAATCGGCTTATCGTAGAGAAGGTTTTGAACTTTGTCTCGTCCAAGAAGGACTATTGTAAATATGTAAGCTCAGCATATTTACGAGACCGACCTAGCTCAACTTGTGATTACTCGACAAGCTGGCATCTATTCTCCCTAGAAAGGAGGTAATCCATCCGCACCTTCCGGTACGGATACCTTGTTACGACTTAACCCCAATCATGCCCCCCACCTTAGGCCGACGAATCGGACTTCGGGTGTTGGTCACTTTCATGGTTTGACGGGCGGTGTGTACAAGACCCGGGAACGTATTCACCGCAACTTGCTGATTTGCGATTACTAGCGATTCCGACTTCATGCAGGCGAGTTTCAGCCTACAATCCGAACTGGGACTAGCTTTGATGCGATTTGCTTCACCTCACGGCTTCGCTGCGCATTGTACTAGCCATTGTATTACGTTTCTAGCCCAGGACGTAAGGGAAATACTGACCTGACATCATCCCCTCCTTCCTCCCCGTTACCGGGGCAGTCCAAGTAGAAAAATACAACTACTTGCAAGGGTTGCGCTCGTTGAAGGACTTAACCTAACATCTCACGACACGAGCTGACGACGGCCATGCATCACCTGTCACAGGGTTCCAAAAGGCACAGTCTACTTTCGCAGACCTTCCCTGGATGTCAAGCCCTGGTAAGGTTCTTCGGTTATCATCGAATTAAAGAACATAATCCACCGCTTGTGCGGGTCCCCGTCAATTCCTTTATGTTTTAGCCTTGCGGCCGTACTCCACAGGCGGGATACTTAACGCGTTAGCTTCGCTACTGAAGGGGTCGATACCTCCAACAGCTAGTATCCATCGTTTACGGCGTGGACTACCCGGGTATCTAATCCGGTTCGCTCCCCACGCTTTCGTGCCTTAGCGTCAGAAATAGTCCAGTCACCTGCCTACGCCATCGGTGTTCCTTCTTATATCTACGGATTTCACTCCTACACAAGAAATTCCAGTGACCTCTACCACTCTCGAGTTTAACAGTTTGAATAATAGTCTGTATGGTTGAGCCACCAGGTTTCACTATTCACTTATTAAACCGCCTACGCAACTCTTTACGCCCAGTCACTCCGGACAATGCTCGCACCCTACGTATGACCGCGGCTGCTGGCACGTAGTTAGCCGGTGCTTATTCATGAGTTACCGTCATATTCTTCACTCATAAAAGAAGTTTACAACCCGAAGGCCTTCATCCTTCACGCGGCGTTGCTCCATCAGGCTTTCGCCCATTGTGGAAGATTCCTCACTGCTGCCTCCCGTAGGAGTCTGGACCGTGTCTCAGTTCCAGTCTGGCTGATCATCCTCTCAGACCAGCTATGGATCGTCGGCTTGGTAGGCCATTACCCTACCAACTACCTAATCCAACGCAGGCTTCTCCCAAAGCAGATAAATCCTTTAATCCGAAGACCATATGCGGTATTAGCTACCCTTTCGGGCAGTTATCCCTCACTTTGGGGCAGATTCCCACGCGTTACTCAGCCGTCCGCCGCTCGCCGCCAGGTAGTAAACTACTCGCGCTGCCGCTCGACTTGCATGTGTTAGGCACGCCGCCAGCATTCATCCTGAGCCAGGATCAAACTCTCCGTTAAAAATCTACTTTGTATCAAAGTATTAAGGCTCTACAAAATATAAACTGACGATGATATTGCACAATCAAATTGTTAAAGACCATAGTCGGGTTTGTGTACCGCTCTCGCTTCACCTAACACATTAGTGTGATTGTCGCTTGGCTCGCACTCCAGCAACCAGACTGATATTCATCTTACCTGATCTTAGTGGTCAGGTCAAGGGTTATTAGCAATTATCTTGTAGCGAAAATTACAACAAATGTTACAACCGCTCCCAGAACTGCTCCGACAAGCATTTCTGGCAGTGTATGACCATGTGCCACCCTAATTATCGACAGCTTTGGATAGTCTTTCTGTACTACTCTATTTAGTAAGTCACCCTGTTGTCCAGAAGAAAATCGCACCATCACCGCATCATACAACACAATTGCCGCAAACCACGCAGCGAGACCGAACAACGGGCTTCCCCACCCCTGGTAATAGCCGATGGTCAGCGCAAGCGACACCACCGTTGCACTGTGAGCACTCGGCATGCCACCGGAAAACAAGATTGGCGAACGAGGGTTAGACTGAGCGACTCGACGATTACGACCAAGCAACCGAACCAAATGTTTTGAAGACTGCGCCACAAACCACGCGATGCCCGGTATCAGGATGTATTGCATCGGCACTTGGCTTACTCCTCCTCGTCTGGACGCTTCTCCATTAGACCAATAGAAGACACTGCATCACCATCACTCAACCGCATAATTGTCACGCCCTGTGTCGTTCGGCCAAGCAACTTGATGTCGTTCAAGCCTAGCCGGATTGTTTGACCATTTTGCGATACCAACAGTGCTTCATTCATCGTCGGATCAATTGTCTGCACTGAGATAATTGGGCCAGTCTTTGCCGTTACAATAGCCGCCTTTATCCCGACACCACCGCGCTTATGACTTGGGAAGTTGGTCACTTTCGTGCGCTTACCAAAGCCCTTTTCACTAATGACCAGTAGTGTCTGCTCATCGCTGGTAACGATATCCATACCGACGACACAATCATTCGGACGTAGACGCACCCCACGTACACCACGGGCCGCTCGACCCATCGGCCGAGCATCCTGCTCGTTGAAACGAATCGCCTGACCGGCTGATGTTGAAATAATCACATCACTTTTACCATCTGTTTTTTTGATCCAGCGCAGCTCGTCGCCATCGTCTAGCTTAATAGCAATGAGTCCATTTGTCCGAATATTGGCGTAGTCACCAAGCGGCGTCTTTTTGACCGTACCGTTCTTAGTCGCCATAAACAGATAACCCTGGTCACTAGCATTCTTCTCGTGTTTGATGATCGCCGTGATCTTCTCTTCTGGCTGCAGCTGCAGCAGGTTCACCGCCGCTACACCCTTGGCGCTGAGGCTAGCAGCTGGCACTTCATACGCTTTCAGACGGAAAATCCGGCCTCGATTCGTAAAGAATAGCAAGTAGTCATGGGTATTTGCTGGCACCACCTGGTCAATGATATCCTCCTCCTTGGTAGTCATGCCGCGCTTGCCCTTGCCACCACGGTTTTGCTTGCGATAATCACTGAGGAGTGTCCGCTTGATGTAATTCTCACCGGTCAGCAAAATGACCGCTTCCTCGTCCGGAATTAATTCCTCGTCAGAGAACTTGCCCAGTTCATGGTTGATAATTTTGCTACGCCGCTCGTCTCCATACTTTTCCTTCATCTCTAGAAGCTCAGTCTTGATGATATTCAAAATCTCTTGCTCGTCGGCCAAGATAGCCTCTAACCTTGCGATTAGCTTCAGAAGTTCACGAAGTTCATTCTCAACCGCCTCACGCTCAAGCCCGGTCAGGCGTCGCAACTGCATCGCCAAGATAGCCTTGGCCTGGATCTCGCTCAGTCCGAACTTAGCGCGCAGATTCTTTTCCGCTTCGTCCTGAGTTTTTGAGGCACGAATTGTCTTGATCACCTCGTCAATGTGATCCAGCGCAATCTTATAGCCCTCCAGAATATGTGCTCTTGCCTTGGCTTTTTTCAGCTCAAACTCAGTACGGCGGCGCACCACAGATTGACGGTGTTTCACAAATTCGCTCAGAATATCGTGCAAACCTAAAATCCGTGGCTGCATAGTATTGACCAGTGCCAGCATGTTGTAATTAAAACTCGTTTGTAAAGCCGTCAGTTTATACAGCTGGTTCAATACTTTCTTTGGATACGCATCTTTTTTCAACTCAATGACAATGCGGACCTTACCTCGAGAACTTTCGTCACGCAGGTCAGCCAGCTGCACCCGCTTTTCTTTGTGAAGTTCACCAATTTTTTCGATTAGTGTTGCTTTATTTACACCATATGGGATCTCCGTGACAACGATCTGATGCCGCCCCTTCTTGGTCTCCTGAATCTCTGCCACTGCCCGCATCATCACGCTACCACGACCGGTCGCATATGCCTGACGCATCGGCGCACCACCGTAGACAATTGCTCCTGTTGGAAAGTCTGGACCCTTGACGTGCTTCAGTAGATCATCAACCGTCGCTTCAGGATTATCAATCAGCTCAATCGTCGCATCCACCAACTCACCAAGGTTATGTGTTGGGATACTCGTCGCCATACCAACAGCGATACCAATCTGACCGTTCAGTAGCAAGTTCGGTAATTTTGCCGGTAGCACAATTGGCTCCCGCTCTGAACCGTCAAAGTTATCCTTGAAATCAACCGTTTCTTTCTCGATGTCAGTTAGTAGTTCTTCAGCTGGCTTGTCGAGTCGCGCCTCAGTATAACGGTGGGCGGCCGGTGGATCTCCGTCCATTGAACCAAAGTTTCCCTGACCCTGCACTAAGGTATAGCGCATCGCCCAATCTTGCGCCAAACGTACCATTGAATCATAGATAGCCGAGTCACCATGCGGGTGATATTTACCCATCACATCACCAATGATACGCGCTGATTTAACAAACTTTGCAGTACTACGATTGCCGTTTTGGTTCATTGAATACAAAATACGGCGATGCACCGGCTTTAGACCATCGCGCACATCCGGTAATGCCCGGTCAACAATGACACTCATCGAATAGCGGAAGAAATTATCCTGCATCACATGTTCGAGTCGACGTCGCTCCAAACCTGTTGACGTCTCGGTTACCATGTCCGGCGTCGCCTCAATTGACTCGTGGTCATTGGTTGATTGTATCTGTTTGTCCTGATCACTCATGATTAAATATCCAAATCCTCCAAGTTAGCATTTTTTGCCCAGCTTTGAATAAAGTTTTTGCGCAAACTCACGTCATCCCCCATCAACCGCGTAAAGATCGCATCCGCCTCTTCGGCGTCTTCGACACTAACCTGAATCAGTACACGATTTTCTGGATTCATCGTCGTTTCCCACAGCTGGTCGGCATCCATCTCACCAAGACCCTTAAACCGTGAAATTGTCACGCCAGCCTGTTTGGTGACATCCTGTTCATCATCAATGACCGTACCGCGTTCCTTCTTTTCAGCGATGAGGCTTGCCAGTACTTTGTCTTTCTCATCCTCATCATACGCATAGATCTTCTTCTGTCCGCGGTTGATTGAGTACAGCGGCGGTTTAGCAAGATACACATAGCCGCCCTCGACCACCTCTTTCATATAGCGGAACAAGAAGGTCAGGAGTAACGTCGCGATGTGACTACCGTCAACATCGGCATCGGTCATGATGATAATTTTGTGGTAACGCAGACCATTAATATCAAACTGATCGCCAATGCCAACACCAAATGCTTGGATCATCGCTACGATCTCTTTGTTAGCAAACATCTTATCAAGTCGCGCCCGCTCAGTATTCAGCACCTTACCACGAAGTGGCAAAATCGCCTGGGTTTTACTGTCACGGCCCTCTTTGGCTGACCCGGCCGCCGAGTTACCCTCAACGATATAGATTTCACTATCACTCGGGCTCTTACTTGAACAATCCCACAGTTTACCCGGCAGCCCCATACCATCAAGCGCACCCTTGCGGATCACATTGTCACGAGCTGCTCGTGCTGCCTTGCGTGCTCGGGCTGCTAAGGTCGCCTTACCGACAATTTTCTTCGCAATACTCGGGTTTTCCTCGAGATAATACGCAAAATACTCATTCATCACTTGTTCGACATAGCGACGCATTTCTGGATTACCGAGCTTATTCTTGGTCTGACCCTCAAACTGCGGATCGGGCAATTTAACCAAGATAATCGCCGTCAGACCCTCACGAATGTCGTCGCCAGTCAGGTTATCTTCTTTTTCTTTCAATAGACCATTCTTACGTGCATAATCATTAATAACCCTAGTTAATGCTGAGCGAAAACCAACTAAGTGCGTACCGCCATCTGGCGTCAATACGTTATTAGCAAATGGTTTCACTGTCTCGATATAAGTATCGTTATATTGTACGGCAATTTCCACCATACAGTCTTCAACTTGTTTTTCAACGTAAAAGACATCGCTTGATAAAACATCCTTACCAATATTAAGATGCTTTACATAGCTCTGAATGCCACCCTCAAAGTAGAATGCTTGCCGCTCACCTGTTCGGTCATCGACAACTGAAGTGTGCACGCCTTTGGTGAGATAGGCCTGATGGCGCAAATAACTAACCACCCACTTGTAGTCAAAGTCCACTGTCTCTTTGAAGATCGTTGGATCTGGGTAGAAGGTTATGCGTGTCCCGGTTGGCCGATCGGTTTTGCCAACCTTCTTTAGCGGCTCGGCGATACCACCAGTCGCAAACACCACGCGGTATAGCTGCCCGTCCCGCACCACTTCAGCGATCATTTTAGTTGAAAGCGCGTTGACCACGCTCGAACCCACGCCATGAAGTCCAGATGACACTTTGTAGCCACCGCCGCCAAATTTACCACCAGCATGCAGTACTGTCAGCACGGTTTCTAAGGTAGACAAACCAGTTTTCGGATGTTTATCAACTGGGATACCGCGCCCATCATCAGTCACCTGTACGCCGCCGTCTGCTAGTAACACCACCTCTACCTTCGTCGCATGGCCCGCAATTGCCTCGTCGATCGAATTATCGGCAATCTCCTTGATCAAATGGTGAACACCATCATACCCCGTACTACCAATGTACATTCCCGGTCGCTTACGCACCGGTTCGAGACCCTCCAAAACCTGGATTTGCGAGCCATCGTAGGCTTGCTTATCTGTTTGTTTAGCCATGCTTCCCTCACTATTTCTGATTTGTCAGCTATTTACAACTCCCCCATTATACCGCAAAAAAAGTGTTCACTCAAGCTATTTGCGTAAAAGCAATCACTGTGCTATAGTGGAGACGGAATTTTTACGAACACATAAAACTAACAATTATAAGGAACGGCATGTTTAAGAAAATCGTCTCCCACCTCGCGTTTAGCCCAAGCCTCATCCAAGAGCTCGGCTTTTACGCGAAACGCCTCCACAAAGAGGAAATTACTCGCAAAACCGGTCTCATCCTGACCGCCCTGGCGCTCATTGTGCAGTCATTTGCCGTTTTCCAACCTCCTGAATCCGCCAATGCTGCCAATGCTTCAGACCTCGTTTATGGCGGTATTCACACGAAATCACAGCTGCTCGCTGCGTGGGATAATAACTCGCAAAATTACCGTGATATGCTACAGCATGCTGGTATCACACGTGAAAACTTGGTGAATGCTCGCGATTCCGAAATTAGTACTCGCAGCAGCGGCCGCGATAATGGCTGGCAGTCATGGAGCCGAGTCTCACGCTTCGGCCTTCAGCGCGGAGAGGTCCAGTTCCAAGTCGGTAGTTTGACGCTGTACTCACGACCAATGGCTGAGTTTGACACTGGACGCAATCGTAGCGGCTCAGGTTCATGGTATAAATCATTTGTCGGTACGACCAGTGAAGGTAAACCGTTTGCCATCATGAAGGCCTGCGCTAACATCATGCTCAAAGAGTTGCCAAAACAAAAACCCAAACCAACTGCCGCCTGCAAATTGCTGGAGCGGCCCGTCGTCACCGATCGTACCAAAGTCTCGATGACAGCGTATGGCGATGTCCAAAACGGTGCGACTATCGCTGGCTATACCTTCATTATTAAAAACTCAGCTGGCACAGAAGTGCTCCGCAAACGCATCAATACCACAGCCGCAAGCACGTCATTACAGCACACACTTGATAAAGACGGCACGTACACCGTATCCGTTATCGTCCACACGAGTCTCGGTGACCAGACGAATAGTGCCTGTGCTTCAACCTTTACGATCAGTCCACAGCCACGCTGCCCGCTAAACCCAAGCCTGCCGATAGACCACCCTGACTGCCAGCCATGCCCAGGTGATGCTACAATTTGGGTCAAAGACACCAACTGCAAGGCGCAGGTTACTCGCACCAAGGCAGCACACAACCTCACTTCTGGCGGCGATGCCACCAAGAAAAAAGCCAACGCCAGCGACCGCATTGAGTATAAGCTGACCGCTAAAAACGAGGGGAAAGCTCCGGCGACGGTTGATCTGAAGGACGAACTATCCGACGTGCTAGAATATGCCGATATCTATGACAATGGTGGTGGCGCCTTTGATAAGGAAAAGCAAACTCTTTCGTGGCCGCAAGTTACCCTCAAACCAGGTGAACAAAAGGTCATGACCTACGTTGTCCAGCTTAAGGGTCAACTTTCCGCTAAACCACGCGGTACCAGCGACCCATCATCATACGATTGCCGCATGACCAATGTCTTTGGTACTGGGGTTGAAATCCTCGTAAACTGCCCAACACCAAAAGTCGTCGAGCAGACCGTTGCTACCCTGCCACGAACCGGCCCTGGAGAAAATATGCTATTTGCCGGTATCATTGCAGCTATTGTCACCTTCTTCTATTGCCGTTCACGACAACTAAACAAAGAGGTTCGCATCATTCGCCACAACATCACAGCGGGAACGTTATAACATAGGGAGGGTAATATCATGTCAGAAAAACTGCACGGGGCTAATCCAGAGCTAGCAAAAAACGCTGGCGAACTTGAGCGATCAGCTGGCGAAATAGAGGAGTCGGCAGCTGAAAGGCTAAAGAAACAGGCTGAACAAGCTGCCGAACGACAACACGAAAAGCTTGACAATGCCCGTCACGAAGCACTAGAGCAAGCCGAGACACGCGAGACTACTAGGGCGGAAAAGCCACTAACCCCAGAAACACCTCGCCAGATCACTAAAGACGACCGCGCTGCTAGTTACCAAAAGACGATGAAAAAAATGCAGAGCGAATTATCACCAGCTTCACGCACCTTTAGCAAAGTTATTCATAACCCAGCTGTCGAAAAAGCCAGCGAGGCTATCGGCAACACCGTTGCACGTCCGAACCTTATTATTGCCGGCGCACTCGGTGCGATCGCCTCAGTTATCGTCTACTTCGTTGCCCGGCATTACGGCTACGTTCTCTCTGGATCAGAAACCATCATTCTCTTTGGTTGTGGTTGGGTTATCGGCGCCATTATTGAGTACGCTCGCGTTGGCTTTCTTAACAAAAGATAGCTTAGCTCATGCCTAGCGTAGCTTGATTGATACTTCACCATTATCGTTATTATCGCCACGCAGGTCGAGGCGATTTTGCGGTTCTGCCTGCTGCAGCTCCGCTGCCATTCTATCAGCGATTGATAGCGGCGCGGTCTGCGCAGCCCCATCCGAACCAGCCACTATTGGCGCGGATGCCGGATGTCGATCTAGCGATCGTGAACTGTCATGATGAGGCATGTCTATTGGCCGCCCCGACGGCCCGTTCAGCGAAGTGCCAACTCCCTGCGGCATCTGGTCAGCTGGCTGGGCGGGCATAGCAATACCTTGTGGCGCAGCGCCTTGTCCAATCTGTGGCGGCCGCGTAGAAGCTAATTGCGGCTTCGCACCCGCCAAGCCTGAGGTCGGCGATGCTAATCGCGATGTAGCTGGCTGCCCTGGCTGGGGAGCTAGTGGCGATGGCGCACCTAATCGAGACTGACCAGCACTCGGACCGGTACCCACAGCTCCTGGCTTACCACCGCCTAGTTGTTGACGTTTTGATAACCACTCATCAAGGAAAGATGAGCCTCCCTTTGCAGCCGGCCGATTGAACGATGGTCCAGTCGATGGAGCTGCTGGCTTTTTATTACGACCAAGCCGCTCAAATATCTCCTTCTCAACCACCACGCGCGGTTTACCGTACTTTGCTGCCGACAGTCGCACCAACGCATCGCGAAGCTGATTGTTCACCTGCCCCATTGGCGGCACCCAGTTCATGCTAAACGGCGCCGACGGCACATTGTTGATCATCACCGAAGCGATCGACTGGAAATTTGGCAGCTTTGATAGATCATCGACGTCAAACACCGGCTGAAACTTCTTGACCATCAATTCCGCGTCGGTGATACCAATACGCCCCGAGATAACCGTACCAATGTTACCAATGATAGCCTCGCGAATCTTCTCCGTCAGCTGCGTCATAAACTGGTTACCCATGATCAAACTCAGCTTATATTTTCGCGCCTCAGACAAAATTGATTCAAAACTATCAGTCGCAAAGTTCTGAACCTCGTCAACATATAGTGAAAAGTCTTCACGCTGCTCTTCTGGGATATCAGCCCGCGACATAGCCGCCGCCTGAAACTTCATGATAAAGATAATTCCTAGTAGCTTAGCGTTCAGCTCACCAAGCTTACCTTTCGATAGGTTAACTAGCAAAATCTTCTTATTATCCATAATCTCACGGATGTTAAATCCTGATTTTGTCTGGCCGATAATATTACGCATCGAGTCATTAGAGATAAATGGACCAAACTTCGAGACCACCCACGATATCACCTCACCGGCCTCATTTGATCGCTGCGATGCCGGGAACTCCTTCGTCCAGAAATCAATCACCTGCGGATCAGTGACGTACTTCAGCTTGCTCTTCACAAATTCTGGGTCAATGAGACACTTTGGCACATCAATAAATGTTCCACCCGCCGGATCCGCCATTAATAGCAGCGCACAGTTACGGAAAATATGCTCAAGCCGTGGCCCCACAATACCGGTATGCCCCGGATCGTACAGACCATACAGCATGTTAATCGCCTCCTGCACCAGAAAGTCCTTTTGATCCGGACTGTCGAATTCAAACATATTAAGGCCAATTGGGTTTTCCATATCAGCGGGGTTGAAATAGATAATATCTTCTACTCGCTCTTTCGGCACCTTCCCCATGAGCGACTCAACCAAATCACCGTGCGGGTCGATCAGTGCAAATCCCCGGCCATCCATCATGTCTTGATACGCCATATTTTCCTGCAATACTGACTTACCAACACCAGTCTGACCGATGATGTAAACGTGACGACGACGATCCTTCGTACCGATACGAATTGGCTTTTTCGTACCACGAAATTCGTTGTAACCAATCAATAGTCCCTCGTCCAAGACATCAGTCGGCCCATCAACCTGCTTGGACATCTGCCGCTTAACCTGTGAAGTTGGGATGGCAGTTGCGCTCGGCAAGTGAAACAGAGTCGCCATCTCGACACTATTAAGGATATTACTGCGAATATGCTGCGGGAAAAACCGCATAATATACGCCGTAGTCATTTCCTCAATATTATTTGTCAACGAAAAACGAAAACCGTTATTGCGTGGCGAGTCAAACATCGCAAACGCAGCGATAATATTTTTAAGCAGCACCTGTGAACGAGCGGCAGTATTTGATGAAATTACCACCCGCACCAATACCTCATACGCCGGATAACGCGTCTTCTCGCTAACGGCATCAACCTCTGCCTGCTCGAGTGATGACAGCTGTTTGTCCTCAGGCTTAATCTCACCTTCTTTTTCTTTTGCCGACTGTGGTGGTTTCCATAACGCCTCAAAAATGTCCCCGACCATTGAGATATCAACGCCCGCCACCTTCGTTGATTTCTTGCCCTTGTTCTTCTTCATCTTCTCAACATGCTCTTCCGAAGCACGCGACCAACCCTCCCGCGCCGGCCGAACCAAGAACTGCAAACCGATACCATCGTCTTTTGTCGCCGCTGACATAGCATTCAGTAGCGCGCGCGATGCGTCTCGCTTCGACTCCTGATATGTTGCGATAGGATAGACAAACGATTTACGAAGCGAGAACTCACCACCAATTGTCCCGCTCATCTTGCCAATTTTACTAAATACATTCGTATCAGCCACTTCTTCCAAGCGCGCAGCCGGATAAGCTGCCGCGATCGCTTGGCGAATTACATCAACCAGCACCGTCGGCACCACGGCATAATAATGCACTAAACCACCACGTGCGATAATCTCAAATGATAAGTGACGCTGTCCGTAGAGTCGACTCTTAAACCCTTTCGTGGCGGTACTTGATATAATATTATACATCACTTGCGCTTGGCTGAGAATTTCTTCCGTCAAATCACGCTGGTCACGGCTCGCCCCATCAATATCCTCGCTTGATGGCGGCAAATGAATTAGCAGCGGCACCATTTTTAGCCCGCGCTCATAATTTTTTGCTTCACGCAGCATCTTGCGATACTGCAGCGTAACAATAGTCACGCCGATCGCCAATACTACGACAACAATAAAACCAGTAATTAATGGCCCGCTATCCATATTCCTATCCGTTTGACTGGCCCATCTCCCTGTTGTATCGCTTTTTGAGATAATCAGCCTGTAGCTGCGCAATTACCCGCGCTCGCTCATACGGATCATCTTTTGTCAAAGTAATAATCCGCTTCAATTTATCAACCCACTCCTTCTCGATCAAATCATCATCACTAGCTATTAGCGGTGTGTCGTCAGTTGATGTCGTTGTTGATACAGGAGCCTGTACTGCTGGAGTTGCCGGCAGCGGAACGGTCGGTAGTACTGTCGTTGGCATCTGGGCGTCCGCCATATTGGTTATTGGGCGTTCGGCAGCGCTTCTCTCAACCTCTACCCGATTTATGTCACCATCAAACCGAACCTCACCGCCAGAAGCAGGTGGTAAACTCTCAACTGGTGGACGCACTTGAGGCAACTCTGGATTCATATCTATATTGTACCACGTTACCGATAGAGTTCCTACGTTCTAAAATCGTTTATGTATATAAAAACAACCAAGACTCAAAAAAAGCACCAGAAGCAGGACATCCCATGCTGTGATGCCACCAATTGACTGCATGCCAAGTAAGGTTACCGGCATGAGGCCGACAACACTCGCATAATAATATAATTTCAATGGTGTTACCGAAGCCAAACCACGATACATATCATGTCGAACAACACGCATCACAGCGCGCCGTACCACAACCATTGCCAAATAGCATCCCGACGCAGCCGCTATATATAGACACACGAAAAACGCCAAGATACCCAACGGACCAATACTCATTGGCGCTACCGCATGCATCAACACAACGTCTACTGCCGCAGCCAGTACAGCGACTATAGCAACATACCGACACTTCATACTCACACTATACCATAGACCAAGGGAGCCCAGGCGACGAACCATTATATGACCAAGTGAACCATCCGCCGCATTCAATAACTATTAGGGCGCGGTCACCTGTTCAAAATCCGCCGCTCAGGGCAACTGACCGCTCCGAATTTCGGAGCATGTCCTTGCGCAACGTTCCACTTCCTGCACATCCAGTAGTCTCATTGCTATTACCTACCAAGGATTAACTGGATGCGCAGTGGTACTAATTATACGCGCGCTCAACGCGTTACATTGCAACTATTAATAGTCTATTAGTCACAAGTTTGGCGGAGCATCGGCAACACTATGGCAGAATAATCTTGTGTTATTCTGGCTTCATACTGTTGCCGACCATACGCCCAACGATACACGCTGCCACGGACAGAATTATATAAATTGTTAATGTTATTATTTTGATAATTTTTGCTTTTTGTTTTTATCAAAGCTTACATTGATACTATCACGTATACGCTTACCGATCAATACTTTACATAAAAAATATGTTGTATTTATAACATTTTTCTAACAGTATTTACATATTCTTATCTGTTATCTTCTACAAAAAGTAGAATACACAACGTTGTAATATAAATATATATACAATATTTCCTACTAGCCTACGCTTCCTACACAGCCGCTCTATGACGGTATTAATACCTGGCGCATAATCCAACGAGGTGTAGCTCGCTGAATATTTGCATAAATAAAATACCTAGATATCTATAGTCTCGATGCGCCCTGTCTCGTCATCTCGCAGCGCAAGGCCTCAACCACATAGGACCTTCACTTGATAGGCGGCAGGACTTAGCTACTCTATCCACTAACAACCTATGATCTCCATCAGACCGCCCTGCCAACCCTCTCAATTATGTGGTATTTTTTACCTAGATTTTTTCTGAAAAATCGTTGACATAACCATTTTTATCATTTACTATAGGGGTAGCTTCTGAATAAAAAAGTTATACACAACTTGTCAGGGGCCAAAAATAAACAGCACACGTAAAACTCCACTTTTTGAAAACGACCACTACTCGCAGGTGGTTGTTTTCGTTTCCCGCCAATATACTCAATTGTGACCTCACTAGCTTTAATGATAAAAAAATCGACCACCTCAGGTCGATATGTAACATGTCTGGTGGAGCTGCCGGGTACTGCCCCCGGGTCCAACTGGTATCATGATATTCGTCTACGAACATAGGCTCATTTAAAAAATGATAACGTTACCTGGCTCAAAAATGAACCGAAAAAACCAAGTTCCGTTACGCGGAGAAAGTCCCGCATGTTCGCCGCTTCCGAACATGCAGCCAGCAACATAACTATGACGCCCTAAACTCTGCCTGTTGCCACAAAGCAAGGACGGTCGCTCAAATTAAGCAGCGACTGGTGCAGCAGCCATTGGAGCGAAAGCACTCTTCAAGCTAGCAAATACACCTGCAAGTTTAGACTTTGCAACTAAAACTATACGTTACGCGTATCGTCGGCTCGCAGAATACCTTGATAAAGTCCAATTGTCGAAAGCTATATCAGCCCCATCAATCCACGCTAATTATAGCAGCCTTCCCTTTTCAAGTCTATCTATCTATGCTTTACTGTGTATATGGTTAGCAAGGTAGTTTCAGCGACACCATATGGCTTTCACGGCCAGCTTATTGAAATTGAAGGCGACATATCGCGGGGACTGCCTGGATTGCAAATTGTTGGACTTGGCAATAAAGCAATCGACGAATCACGTGATCGCGTACGCAGTGCCATCAAAAACTCGCTGCTTGATTTCCCAAAAGGTAAAATTACCATCAACCTCGCTCCAGCAGAGCTGCCAAAAGATGGTACACAATTTGACCTACCGATAGCCCTCGCGATTCTCTGCCTCGGTAAACAACTTCCTCAAGCCTCCCTAGAGGGCGCGCTATTTGCTGGTGAATTGGCACTTGATGGTAGCCTTCGCCCTATCCGCTCAGCTATTACTATTGCCGAAACGGCCAAGCAGCACGGTATCTCAACCGTATACCTACCAGCCTCAAACAGCGAACAAGCCTTGCTTATCCCTAACATTACTGTGATCCCTATAAGCAACCTGACAGAATTATTCCTCCATCTCAAACAAGAAAAGCTCATTCAGCCTGCAGTAAAAACAAAGCGACAATATCGCCAAAAGAAGCGTGGCATCATTATTGATAATATCCGCGGTCAAGAGCAAGCCAAGCGGGCCATCGCCATTGCTGTCGCAGGTAGACACAATATCCTGCTATCCGGCCCACCGGGATCTGGCAAAACAATGCTTGCCCGCGCACTTAATTCGCTACTACCACCACTATCTGACACTGAGATTATTGAGGTTACAAAGCTCCACAATCTTGATGGAAATCAAGTTAGCCACGATATTATCATTGACCGACCATTCCGCACACCACACCATACTGCAAGCCGCATATCAATGATTGGCGGCGGTGCAAAAGCCGCACCTGGCGAAATTAGTCTAGCACATCATGGCACTCTCTTCTTGGACGAATTATTGGAATATCCTCGAACGACGCTGGAGTCACTTCGTCAGCCACTTGAGGACAAGCAAATCATAATTTCCCGCGCCCAAGGTAAATACTACTACCCCGCAAATTTTATGCTAGTTGCCACGATGAACCCCTGTCCTTGCGGCTATCTAGGTGATTCAGAAAAAAGTTGCCGTTGCTCATCAACCCAAATCTTAAACTATCAGAAACGACTATCTGGTCCGCTCCTTGACCGCATCGACCTAACCATCAACGTTTCCCGCATCGCACATGAAGATTTGTTGTCTCATAATTCATCGTCATATTCACAACAAAAACAATTTGAAAATATAATCAAAGAAGCCCGTAAACTACAGGCTAACAGATATAAAAATAGTAATAAATACAACGCTGATATAGATAGCAATAGTGTTGATAAAATCACTGCACTAACGGCTGAGGCCAAGCATTTTCTCCTTACAGCCGCCAAAAAGCTTGATCTCAGCGCTCGTGGCTATTTCAAAGTTATCAAGGTCGCTCGTACTATTGCTGACCTTGAGTCATCACGTGAAATAACAATTTCTCATATAGCTGAAAGTCTACAATACCGACAGATTATTCCGACCTAGCGCTTGAAATCTACCCCTATACCTGATACAATGGCTGGTGAAATTAATCTAAAAATTGCTTCAAAAGGAGAGCTAGGAGATTAATAAATCAATTCGTATCAACGGAGCAATCCGTGCCCGAGAACTGCGTGTCGTTGGTTCTGACGGTGAACAACTAGGGATAATGGCCCTGCGCGACGCCCTCCAGGCAGCAGAGGATGCGGGACTCGACCTCGTTGAGATATCACCGAATGCCAATCCACCAGTTGCCAAGATTATTGATTGGGGCAAGTTCCAGTATCAGAAGATCAAAGATCAGCAGCGCAACAAACGTGCAGCAAAAGTTGGCGATCTAAAGCAAATGCGCTTTGGTCTGAAGATTGGCGCTGGCGATCTCGAGGTAAAACTGCGCAAGATACGAGATTTTCTCGCCAATGGACATAAGGTCCGTATCCAAGTTGTCTATAAGGGACGTGAAATGGCACACAAGGAAATCGGCTACGAATTGATTCAAAAAATCACCGATCAGCTTGAGGAGGAAGCAATTCTAGAACAAAAGCCTCAGATGGCTGGCCGCAATCTGAGTGTGGTAATAAGGAGTAAGTAATGCCAAAATTAAAGACCCACAAAGGTACCGCGAAGCGCATTAAGTTAACGAGCTCTGGCAAATTAACTCGTCAGCGCGCATTTGGCGGTCACTTATTGGCTAAAAAGTCGAAAAGTCGAAAACGTGCAATTAATACAACAGCAAAGGTAACAGGCTCGATGGCAAAAAATGCCCGACGAGCAATGGGGGTTTAAATCTATGAGGGTAAAACGAGGCGTCTCCGGACACGCAAAACATAAGAAAATCATAAAAGCTGCCAAAGGCATGCAGCATAATCGAACTCGTAGCTTTCGCCTTGCTAAGCAAGGGGTTATCAGGGCTTTACAATACGCCTATCGTGACCGGCGCAATAAGAAACGTGATCTCCGCGGCCTGTGGATTACTCGTATCAATGCAGCCGCCCGTCAAGAAGGCACGACATACGGCAGGCTCATGGCTGCTCTCAAGGCAAATAATATTGAGCTCGACCGCAAGGTACTAGCGGAGTTAGCTGTTAACGAACCTGCCGCCTTTGCTGCAATCGTGAAAGCCACACCGTAGCATAACTCTACGTTCTAATATACTTAAAATAGTAAAACCTTCTCCACTATGAGAAGGTTTTACTATGCAGCCCACCGATAAGCCGGGTTCTGTCTTGAGCGATCATCTATCTAGTTTACCTGTTGCCAGATAAATCAAGCGGTTATCGACCTACGAGCGGACAGCTCATGTGTAGGTCTCCTTGCAGTCGACAGGGTTTACCTCTCCTCTGTGTCACCACCGAGGACTGTAAGCTCTTACCTTACTCGTTTCACCTTTTCCCTCATGTCTATTGCCACGAAGGTAGTTTTGTTTCTGTGGCACTTTCCCTAGAGTTACCCCCGGTCGCCGTTAGCGACTGTCGGTGTCCTTTACTGCCCGGACTTTCCTCTTGGCTTCACTACCAAGCGATCGCTTAGTGGACTGCCCTATTATTATACATCATAAAAGCCCCAAGCAGTGCAAGCGCGTGATATTCCCCCGCATAAATGCAAGGTGGGTATCCGCAACCAGCCACCACGATGACTGACCATTAGGATTCCCTATCATATGATGTTAGGAAAATCATATGCGCCTGCTTACCTGAGGCTATCTCTATTATACACCAAAAATCACACAAAAGAATTGGATAATACCATTAGTGGCAACCGTCATTATTCGCCCAATCGCCGTCTGGCCAATCATGATAATAATAAACACTACCATTACCCCATACTGCTCAATCCATTCCATGCCACGACGAATGTTTTCTGGAGCAAGCGCATACAATAGTCGCGACCCATCAAGTGGCGGCAATGGCAACATATTGAATACAAAAAATCCTAAATTAACTGATACGGCGAGGCTAACAATTTGACCCGCTAGGGTATTTTGAACTAACCCACCACTAGTAATAACTCCGCTAACGATACCTATACCAAATGCCAAAAATGCTAAAAACAAATTAGTCAGTGGCCCAGCGAGCGCTACAAATGCTGCACCCCACTCACCGTGACGCACACGCCGAGGATCGAACGGCACCGGCCGCGCACCGCCAAAAATTGGCAGCCCCAGTAGAGCCAACAGCATTGGCAGCAATAGCGTCATGAACGGATCAATATGCTTCAGCGGGTTTAATGTCAGTCGCCCCTCTGCCTTGGCCGTATTATCTCCTAAGAAATAGCCCATAAACGCATGCATCGCCTCATGCAGCGTCATTGAGATAAGAATGACCGCCAAGACCATACCCAAATATGCTAAATCCATAATTACCATTATAACACCTTGACTAATTATAGAAATACCGCTACAATACGATAGATTGTTTAGTTAATAATTAAAGCGAGGTTGGAAATGGCATCACGATGCGAACTAACCGGCAAAGGCAAGCAATACGGTCACAACGTTAGCTTTTCCCTTCGCCGCACTAAGCGCACTTTTAAGCCGAATCTACAGAGAAAAACTATTGTAGTAGACGGCCAAAAAGTCACTTTAGTTGTGAGTACTCAAGCAATTCGTACTCTCAAGAAAAAAGGGCTGCTGCGTCCAGTACAGACAAAGGCCGCCTAGGTTAAAACCCCTCCAGCCAAGGAGGGGTTTTAATTATGGTCTGGCCACTCGTTAGAATTAGCTCCGTGCAATAGTAACGATCGATGATTGCTCCGGCAAAGATGTAATTCCTTTCACTTTCCACTTGGATCCAGTATCAATAGTCTCCATGCCCATTTCGCCAACAAACACCGACAGGTCGTCTTGTGGCACTTCGTAGTGTAGCGCACTATCAGCATAATGTATTGGGATGACTGCTTTTGGCTCCAATTGGCGCACCATATTGGCTGCAGATGTTGCATCAAGTGTATAGCCACCACCTCCTACCGGTATCACTACAATGTCAACAACGCCAATCTCTTCCAACTGAGAATCCGACAATTTTGGAGCAATATTACCTATAATTACAGCACGAACATCACCAATTGTTAATCGATAAATTGTTGATTTTTTCGCATCACTTTCTGTATCAATATGCCGCCACGCTGCAATACCTTTCAAAGACACATCACCGACCTCATACTCACCCGGCCCACTAAATAGTAGCCTTGGCGTAGTATTATTTACAGCAAACCTGTCCTCTGTTAATACCTCGACATCCTGTACGCCGAGGCTGTCTTTGAGGCCAACCAGCGAGAGCGCTGGATCAAACATAATTTTTACCATTTTTGTTGTAAAAACAACATTATTTGCACCTTTATATTCTATATCGAACATATATTCTCCCTTACTCTAGTATACCCTCTACATCTACAATAACCGAGTGCTTACTATTCATTATTTCCATTACAAACTTATCTCTAACGCTCAGACGATAGTAGAAATCATCATAGCTCATTAGCGCATAATTCAGCTCTCTCCCCTCGGATTTTTCAATTTTCTTAACAGCAACACTAACTCTTGACTCTGACAGACGACCAACTAACAATATATCGACCCGACTCGTCGATCCACGCACTAACGCACCGGCAACTATAGCGATTTTTAGTCCAGATAACCGAGCAATATCACTCACCCACGGTATACTGTTTTTCTTATTGTTATCAGCCTGCTCACTCGGTCGTTCATCAGCAAAAATCATCTTTAGTGGTGTAAAGTATGCATACTGCTGATTCGCAGCATAATACAATTTATTATCATAATTATTTGACACGATGACTCCGACCCTGAGCATATTTGATAGTTCACGCCGTACCGAGTTAATCTGCTCACCGATCAATCGCGTAATCTCTCTTACGTAAAATGATTTTTCAGGGCTTGCCAAAAACAAGTGTAACAACTTCACCCTTGTTTTTGAGCCAAATAACGCGTCAATCATGTATTAAAAATTGTACCATAAATTTTACGCCTGAGCCAAAAGTTGTGACAAATAGTGTTCAGCAGAATCAAGTGTTGCCCACACAATGAATGGGTTACGACGCAGCCACGTCATCTGTCGCTTCGCTAGTTGCCAGTCAGCTGTAATAAATCGCTGCTTTAATTCACTCTCAGTAATATTTTTGTTCAAAAACTCACGGACCAACGGATAGACGTTACCTGTCATGGCCTCACTATCCCAGCCATATTTTTGGGCCAACATCATTGCTTCATCCACAACATTATTTGAAAATAATTGTTCAGACCTGAGCACAATTCTTGTTCGTAGTGTTTTCTTATTCGTTGCTATACCTACAACGATATTATTGCCTTGCATTACAGATTCACCCCTGTTATATCTATTTTTTTGTTCAATAGAGCGTATAAGGTAACGTTTATTTTTATTATTTTCTGGTAACTTTATGTTGTGCATAAGACAATAATATTGTAGCTCAGTTACTGTCCTTTTTTCTAACTCACTCCGGAAAACAGCACTAGGAGGTCCACCAAATTGAAAATCAAAGAGTACTGCATCAATATAAAGACCTGTGCCGCCAACAAGGAACGGTAAATGTCCCCGGGAACGAATTTCACTTATTTTCTGCAGAGTATATTCCTTAAACTGTGTAACGCTAAATGCCTCACCCGGACTAATCAAATCAAGGCCCCAATGAGGCACTGCTTCTCGCTCATCCCTGGTTGGCTTTGCCGTGCCAATATTCATATCTCGATATATTGTCCTACTATCGGCACAGACTATTTCACCATTATATTGTTTCGCCAAATGGATTGCTAACGAGGTTTTACCGCTAGCAGTTGGCCCCGTGATAACAACTAGTGGTAATTTTGTTTCTATAGTTTCGGTCGCCATCGTCGCTCCTCAAAATCAACTATCCGCCACCTCTCATCACAATAAATACCATCTTGCTCAAGTAACTGCTTCTGTGCATCCTGCCCGCCCGGAAAGCCGACAGCCAAGCCACCCTTCGCATTCACGAGACGGTGCCAGGGCAAATTTTCCGGGCCACCATGCGCTATCCCACCCACAATTCGTGCTGCATATGGGTGTCCAGACAGCGCAGCCAGGTCACCGTACGTAGTCACCTTATTATCAGGCAGCTGCGCCATAAGAGCATAGACCCGGTCTCGCAGGCTAGCTACTGGCAATTCGCTCAATTTCTACCTCCACTTCTGACCACGAATGGCATCGCACCACTCTATCCGGCAAGCTATCTGCCCGATTCCAGGTATAGTCACCAAATAAGATGGCATTACGACCAGTTTCAGAAACAGCTAGACAATGTTTCAACTGATCATCAATTAAAACATCAGCATTAATTTGCGTGATTAACTCTGTCTTGGTTAGTTTATGAGAGTTCTTGTGCACCGTGTCCCATAGGCCAGAGAAATAGACTGCAGAACTGGCAAAAATCCCTGGAAAATGCTCCTCAATCCACAGTAACGTGTCGCTTTGAAGCTGCAAGCGACGCGAAGTAGCGATCATGAGATGATGCACCTGCGACATATTCCTAAGCACCTCCTCCGCCCCCCCTACATGAGCATATCCCTTTATTATGCCAGAATCATGAAAGATACGGGCGCGCCGCTCTGCTTCCTCGCTATCAACACGCCACATCTCTGACCAATGTTCACTATAGTCATCAACACTCAACCGTGTATCCCACCGTTCATTGCTAAACGCTACAAACCCGATTGCATTTTCAGCTAGAACATCGTCAATATCGATCGCGATTCTCAGTCTACGCACAAGATTACAACCCCCGTATATACTCAGCTAGCTTTACTAGCTCAACCTTTTCTTCACCAGATTGTGTGCGTATGCTTACAATCCGCTGCTCTTTATCCTTTGGACCAACGATAATCTGCATTGGTATTTTTACAACAGTTGCTTCACGAATCTTTTTACCAATTGATTCATTTCGTGTATCTATAGTAAATCTTACATCGTTGTATTTTATCGGTTTCATTAAAGTCACCCCTGATAAAATCGTTGTTATTTCATCAACGTAGTCTAAAACAGTGTCATTGATCGTCAAGATACGCACCTGCTCTGGCGCTACCCAGAATGGGAACCAGCCGCCCGTATGCTCAATGAAGACGCTCAAGAATCGCTCAATTGAGCCGAGCAATGCACAATGAATCATCACCGGTGTTGTAAAATTACCATCACTCTCTGTATACTCCAGACCGAATCTCTGCGGCTGCACAAAGTCTAATTGTACCGTTGCAACCTGGTGCTCACGGCCAATGGCGTCAGTCGCCATGAAGTCAATTTTTGGTCCATAAAAAGCAGCCTCACCTTCCTGCTCAAAATAGTCCAAGCCAACTTTTTCAACGGCTGATTTCAACTGATTTTGTGCGGAAGCCCACAGTTTACGCTCACCCAAATATGCATCAGAATCATCACGATAACTGAGTCGAACTCGCAGTTTCATATCAATAGTACTGTATAATTCCTGAGCAGCAGACAATAAATTGTTAATCTCTTGTTCAATTTGATCTGGACGACAAAAGACATGACTATCATCCTGAGTCAACGAACGCACACGATTCAGGCCACCGAGCTCACCGGTCTTTTCGTCACGATAGTCAGTAGTTGTCTCTAGGTAGCGCACTGGCATATCACGGTAGCTGCGTGGCTGGGAAGCAAAGATCTGCGTATGGTGTGGACAATTCATCGGCTTTAATGCCATTTCATCACTAGTTTCCTGACTTTTAACCAAGAACAGTTCTTCACTAAATTTAGCCCAGTGGCCCGACGTTTCATACAAGTCCTTTTTAGTAATATGTGGCGTCCAGACTTTTGCAAAACCAAACTTCTGACGTAGTTGGTTCGAATACTGAGATACAAGATCACGTAAGATAGTTCCACGAGGTGTAAATAACGGCAAGCCAACGCCCACTAGAGGCGAGGTTGTATACAGATCAAGTTCCCTGCCTAGCTTTCGGTGATCGCGTTGCTTGGCTAGTTCTAATTTCTCCAAATGTTCGTCGAGCTCTTCCTGTGTAGCAAAAGCTACGCCGTATAGTCGCTGCATCTGGGGATTTTTCTCATTACCACGCCAGTAGGCACCTGCGATTCGCATCAGCTTAAATGCGCCAATCTCACTGGTATTTACAACATGCGGTCCCCGACATAGATCCTTGAACGTCCCATTAGTATAGAACGAGACCTCATCAAGTGCGCCCTCACCTTCGGTAATTGTACCCATTTCTGCAGCATCTAAGTCTTTCGCTACTGTCGTCCCAGCACGTTTCAGGTCATTAAGTAGTTCCTCTTTATACGGCTGATGGCTGTCTTTAGCCCATTGAATCGCTTCGTCAATTGGGCATTTTGTACAAACAAAATCTTGTTTTTCGGCAATGATTCGTCGCATTGTCTTTTCAATTTTATTAAACTGTTGCTCGCTAATCTTCGTTTCGCCAAGATCAATATCGTAATAAAACCCATGCTCAATAACCGGACCAATTCCGAATTTAGCATCTGGCCATAACCGCTGTACAGCCGCCGCCATAATATGCGCCAGGCTGTGTCGCATTGCATAGAGTTTATCTTCGCTCATAAAACCTCCTTTTAAGTAATTATAAAAGCACGCCCAACGCATATAGCGTGCGCGCCTCGGTCCTGGAAATGAACCAGGAGGTTCCACCTTGGCGATTACTCTTGCTCCGGCTGGTTCGTGCGCCGCAACCGCTTTCACGTCGCTCGAGAGGTGGTTAGTCTCTGTCTTTGCTACTCTCCACCGTACCATAGTTAAAAGTTCCAAGCAACCCTTACGCAGTAATGCTAGATGGCGTATTATGAATACTATGGCGAAGAATCAAGAAATGAATGCAGTGAGCCGAATCATGCTGCTTGAAAACAAGGTGCGGCAACTATATGAAGCAAAGCACCCCACAAGAACTGATTGGGCAGACTGGCTTTATCAGCATCACGTGTTCGTTGTAGCTCATTATGCAGATCAACTAGCAAGGCAATATAGCGCAGATAGAGAACTAGTGATAGCAGCGAGTATACTACATGATATAGCAGACGCGGTTATGTCTCGTTTTCATGAAAACCATACTACAGAAAGTCTCGCCATGGCACGGGCCCTCCTACAGGAGAGCGGATTCTCTAATAAAGAAATATCCATTATTGTTGATGATGCTATTGCAAAACATAGTTGCCATGATGGTGACCAACCAATGTCACGTGAAGGTAAAATCCTTGCTACGGCTGATGCGATGGCCCATCTGACAACTGATTTCTATATCCACGCAATATGGTCGGGTGGTACAAATAATGTAGGTCTTGACGCAATAAAACGATGGGCTCTTGGTAAACTCAATCGTGACTTTCATAATAAGATATGTTTTGAGGATGTTAAAAGTAGCTTGCAGAAACAATACGATACTCTGGTCGTCATGTTCTCTACATGAGAGATAATTGCATTTACCACCTATTCCTGCTATCATAAGGACACGGGCGATTAGCTCATTTGGCTAGAGCGCTTCATTGACGTTGAAGAGGTGAGAGGTTCGAATCCTCTATTGCCCACCACAAGCGACTTACACGAAACATCACCCACGTGAATGTGGGTGTTGCCCTCCGGGAGTTCCTCCTGGAGGGTTTTTTGGTTGCCGGGGAGCTGGGTGGTGGCGGTGCGGGCGGCCGTGTCAGTGGTGCTGCTGCGAGAGGTTGCTGCGGTGCTTGCTCGGTCGGGATGGCTGGTGATGTCGGCGCTGCTGTGGGTAGTGGTTGCGGCGACAGGACTGATAGCGGCGGTACTGGCGGCCGCTTGGTCGGAGTGAGCGCCATCGCTGCTGACGTGGGTGCTGTTGTCGTCTCGGTCGCCGTGCCCGTTCCGGCTTCTGCCCTCGTTGCTGTCGTGGTTCCGGCTGTCGTCATTGCTTTGGTCCCTGCTGCCATTCCGGCGGGCGCCTTCGCTGCTAACGCTGTTCTCTCCTGAGTCTGGTATGCCGGCGTCGTGTCGCAGGGTTGGGTTGGTGAGTTGGTCGAAGGGTGGTCTAGGTGTGGGGTGGATGGGGCGTTGTGGGGTGCCGGTGGGGGTGTTGTCGTCTGGGTTGATGAGGATTTCGGTGAAGAAGATGGTGTTGAGGA
>CAUSBS010000003.1:0-153892 GCA_963530135.1 uncultured Candidatus Saccharibacteria bacterium
AACTCCACCGCATCCTGACCAGCGACACCGCACTACCGGCAGGCATGCACAGCGCTATCTCGTTGGAGGAGATAGGGGAGGTGCTGAACAACTAACCAGAAAGGAGAAGACACCATGAACCACCAACCAGAACACACCCAAACCGGCAATCACCAGCCAGACAACATGCCTGAAACCCCACCACACAACTACCCAGCAGGCGCCATCACCGCCTGGCGCCAACTCACCGGACAACCACCAAACCAACCCCTCAACCCAGACTGGCACCACAACTTCATCAACTGCTACCACGGCAGCTGGCCAAACCGCAGCGCCTACATCGAAACCCTCGTCGAAGACCTCTTCAGCCAACAACTCGAAACCATCACCAACACCATCGGCATCCCAACCAACTACATCCACTGGAACTACCAAGCCATCTGGGAAGACGCCACCTGCTGCTTTGACATCATCGAAAACGAGGACGGGGTGCATGTGTTTGAGCGGTAGGACCTTCGCCTCAACATGCTACTGGAGTCCCTGATGCTATCCGCGAAATACGCAAAAGAGGAACTGCTGCTTTTATGGCTCTGGGAGGATTCGAAATGGAGGATGGGGAGGAAGAGAGCTCCTAATTTAGATAGCTCGTGCTGCGACCCACTACACTCCATTCCTCCTTCGCATCCTCACCCCGCGCCGCAGCAGGCAGCCCCGGACGGCGCCGACGCCGGTGCTGAAATGCTTGGCGATGGTCAAGAGGGACTTGCCCGAGGCGTACATCACTTCAGCCTCGTCGCCTTGCGGCTCATTGAGACCGCGCTCCCGCTGGGGAACGCCAGCCTGCTTGCGAAGGCGGATGACCGTGTTCTTCGTGATGTTAAAGCGCGCGCAGATGTCCGGCACCGACACGCCGATCGCGTAGAGACGAGCAACCTCAGCGCGCTGAGCCACAGAGAGCGAAGTGAACTTGACCCTACGAGGCAGATGCGACAGGGCTGTTCCCCGATCGTGAGTGGTAAGGTCGTGCGGCAAGCTCGTAACCAGCTCGAGAAGCGGCTGCCATTGTTTCGAGAGGGTGTCGGTGAGGGCCACCATCATTATATACAATATAGAACCCTCACAATACGTGAGGGTTTTCTGTTTTACACATTTTTATATACTTTTCCACTAGTATTTTTTATAGCGATATGACAATATATTGATATGATTTGTATAAATTGTTTTCACGACAAAACTACTACTAAAAATTCCCGTAGACACACGAAGCATCCTGGCGTCTGGCGACGACGAGCCTGTCCAGAATGTGGTGCAGTCTTTACGACATACGAACGAGCTACATTAGATGAGCATACAGTACAAGCACGAGATGGATCAACCAGCCCATTTAATCTTGGGAAGCTCATTATAAGCATTAGCCGTAGCTTTCAGCATAATGAGCACGCTGCCGCCTACGACAGCTACTTCCTCGCACAAACCGTGCAGGAACGCATTATCGGTCAGAGCAAGAAACTATCCGCGCAAGTCATTGCCCAGGCGACACACACAGTTCTACAGCGTTACGATCCAGTAGCAGCAATCCAATATGCTGCTCAGCACCACCTCATCACTTCTCGACGACGCGGGCGGCCTTCGACCGCTTACGTGCAGTCGCCTTCTGACGAGCATTAATCGCCGCTGTAGCTTTTTCGGTGACATCAAACTTATCAAGATACCAACCAACTAGTAGGCGAGTTTGTGCGGTAAATGCCGCAGCAGAGCTATAAACAATGGCCGTTACCGGCATCAGGACCCACTGCAGTAGCATCCAGATATTCCGGCGGCGCGTATAACGAACTGGACGTGGCGGCAGAAGTTTAAAGGCGCTAAAGATTGCTATCGCCATACCGATTAACGCAATTTGCTGTAGGGTACTCACTGTATCGGGTAATTGATGCGCAGCAACACTACGGGCAGCCTCGGCATTAATAATAAGCGGTACCCAGCCACCAAAAGCAATCAGAATTGAAACACAGGCCAACGTTACATGTCCATCGAGCAACCTGACAAATCGCGAAAAGCCAGCCAAAAATGGCACATTACGCTGCTTAGTAAAGACCCGCTCACCAACATATGCAACATCAGACGCCCCATATGCCCAGCGACGAAGCTGAATAAACTGTGCCTTGAGTGTCTTTGTATACGTGGCCGACAATACCGCGTCTTGATAAATCGGTACATGGAGCGGCACGACCCCGTAGTTACCACCAAAATAGAAATAACTGCGCCAATACTGGTGACCATCTTCGACAATCGTCCGAACACTCCAGAAATCCATTTCCACAAGCGCATCCATTGGCTGAGCATGTGAGGCAAAATTACGCAGTGAATGAGGGCGCATTGAGCTAATAATATTCCAAAATGAGTTACCCGTCGCGACCACACGCATCGGTGCTGGTACATCCCAAATATTACTGGTAAATAGACAGACTGGCTGGTATGAATAGTGCTTGCGATCTTCACGGACGATATATTCATACGTGAGATAATCAAAATAAGCTTCATGCGGCTTGTTGTCGCAATCCATCGTCGTGACAATAACGCTACTATATGGAATGTTCTGCTCCTTGAGCCACTCCTTTAGCCAACGCCCAGCGTACGTGATATTACCACCCTTGCCAATCACCTCATTCGGGATATCCTTTGGATGTTTAACAATATGAAAGGCGTGGAAATACTTACTGTAGCGTTTTTGTAGCGTCTTGGCTGTCGTATCAATATCCTTACCACCTCGCTCCTCGTACGCAAATACCATAATCATACGTTTTTTATCATACGTAGTAGCAATGACCGACTTAATCGCCGGCTCAATCACCTCAATACCCTCGTTATAAGCCGGCATGATGACTGCATTATAAATTTCTGATGGCTTCGGGAAGAATCCTGGCTGTGCAGAAGCAATGAGGCGTAGGTTTTCTTTATGCTCCGCAAAACCGACCTCTTTACGCTGCTGATCACGAATATGCGCATATGCCGCTTGTGGATCTTCGAGATCTTCAAGACGCGCATGCCAGTCAATCAGACACGCCTTGTCCATTTTGGCACGACCGGCGATCATATGATACGTAATACCAACAACGCGCACCATCATCGACAGGATGATGATAAGCAGATAGAGCGATGCAAGCAGTGGACTAAAAATCGACAATATGACGAGAAGAATAATCGCGCCATAACTCAATAGACCTGGTAGAATCTCTAAAAATCGATAGAACGGTTTTCGCTTACCAAGTGGTATCTCTATGTCCATACTTCTACACCACCGATGCGATTACGATTATTGAATAAGCAAATAATGCCAACATGACTGATACAGCAATCGTTAACCAAAGAAATGCCAGTGCTAAATCTCGACGCTGTGCCGCTGCGAGCTTGGCGCTCAATATGATATGCCCAACCGTAATCATAAGCTGCAACACACCATACGTCCATAGTGAATACCAGTGACCGCGATACAGCCCCGTCACACTAAACGCACTGTGCTGGACGATGACCTGCGTTTCTTTGGGCTTGATAGTGATAGCAAAAGAAATGATGATTACCAACGCCAGCAAAACATTGACAACGACGAGACCGAGTAACCAACGATCTTTCATCATCTGTTGTAATGTACTTGTAATGCGATTTTTCATACTATTCTGGAGCCGCTGACCGGATTCGAACCGGTGACCTACGCTTTACGAAAGCGCCGCTCTACCAACTGAGCTACAGCGGCATGTCTCCCCAAGGATTATAGCAGATGGGCGAGGCTTTCGCAAAGATAATAACAGGTAGACCGGGGGCTATTTTCGCTCACCAGACTTTTGTTCAGCTGGTTGATCAAGATGCACGTAGTAGGTAACCTTCTTATCATTGATCAACTTATCAAAATTAGCCTTAAACGTCGTCAGTGGAATCTTGAGATACGAGTAAGTAACTGAATTATCGTCCCGCGAGCGTGGCTGGACAAAGTAATAGCCATCACCACCAAGCGGTTTAATAACCCCGGATATCGTGCCATCTGCAGTTTTAATCGCCGCTTCGGTCAGACCACCATCCTTATTAGCCTTCGGAATAATAGTCTCTGGCATTAATTGCACTCGCTCACCAAATGCCGCCGCAATATCAGCCAATGACTTACCGGACTTGAGCTGCGCTTCAACCTCCTTAACAATATTTGCCGCCGCTTCGTCAACAGCGAATGATACCTCCCAGCGCAGCAGCGAGGCCCTAATGCCATCACGCGCCTCATCAAGCGACCAACCAATCATGTCTTTGACCGCCGAACGGTAGGCTTCTTTTGACAGGCCAGCGTCCTTTTGCTGACGATCCATCTCTTCATCAACCTTACGGTCATCGACTGACACATTCTTTTCTCGAGCAAGCTTGCGTACATATGCGTCCTGTACCGCCTGATTCATGGCTCGCTGGCGCTGAAAGGCAACTTTATCACCAGCCTGATCCTGCCCCTGAGTCTTAAGAACGGCCATATTACCACGGTTATACAACAAATAATCACTATAGGAAACAAACTCCCCCTCTACCGAGCCAGCCGGCAGTGGCAAAATTTTGGTGATACGATATGCCAAATCGCTCGTATCTTTCCAGACATAGAGCTGCAGATATAACAGAACAATCACCGTCACAAGCCCAGCGATACTAATAAATATCGTGTTCCAGACTAGTTTGTGCTTGGAATACTGTATCGGATACTTGTGTTTGCGCCCACCGGCCAGCACCTTCTCGCGATGCTCAGCGACGGTATCATTAGTAATCCGCGACGGCAGTGAGTGTTTATCCTTTTTTTTAACCTTCGTTGACTTCTTTAGCACGACCACTCCTTTCAGCGGCAAAATCCACCGCATCTTGCAGCTTATTATAAATCTCATCCGGGTGTTCAACATTTTTGACGACAAGATCACCAACAAATGTCTGAATAACTATTGTACCAAATTTGAACATTTCGCCCGTAAAGCCAGGCACAACATAGCTAATATTTTGGACTTTTGACAGCTTAAGCTCAATTACATCCTTACCAAAAAAACCATGCTGTGTTATCTGGCGCAGTCGCTGGTTCGTTACAATGTAGTATGTATAAAACCACATCAAGAAATGATAACTAAACAAAACAAGCCCAATAATAAAGCTGCCGAGAAACACCCACAAGAGATTGAGATTGTCCTGCCAGATAAGGTATGGCAATGCACCAACCGTCATTGGAATAAGCAGCAGGTAGAAGCCCTTACGCATAGCGATAATATGTCGGCGAAATACAAATAATAACTCCTCGCCGTCGCGCTGGCCATCAAATGCTTTGTCTGGTTTAGCTTTTTTCGTCATAATTCTTTGGTACCCCGGGCAGGAGTCGAACCTACAACCTTATCCTTAGGACGGATCTGCTCTATCCAGTTGAGCTACCGAGGCACACATAAAAACCACCCGTGTTAATTATAGCACGGGTGGTCGTCAGTCGCGACAAATGTTACCGAGTAAACTTTTCATTTAATGTCGCATAATCCATCAACTCTTCAGGTTTAAACCAGTGAGCGACTTCCTGTGCTGCCTCATCAGGGTCACCCGATGCGTGAATTAAGTTTGGCACACCCTTTTGGCATTCGTTGGCATAGCCAAAGCTAACATGCGAATAGTCACCACGAATCGTACCCATGTCAGCAGACTTCGGCTCAGTTGGACCGACAATTTTACGAACCACAGCGACCGCTTCGACCCCCTCAAGGACCATGGCGATAACTGGCCCGTCCATCATCATGTCGAGCGTCATATCAAAAATTTCTTCACCACGACGGGTCACCATCTTGCCAATCGTTTCATAATGCGCGAAATAATGTTCACGACCCGGGGCTACCATCTTGACGCCAATAATTTTGAGACCAACACGCTCAAACCGCTGCAAGATCTCGCCGACAATTCCCCGCTGCACTGCATCAGGTTTGAACACAATCAGTGTTCGTTCAATGCCACACATATTCTTCTCTTTTGATTCAGCCATATGCCTCCTTCGTGTATTATTTTCTTCATCATAACAAAAAGTATTCGTTTGATAAACGGTATGGATGTTGTTAAAATTAAACTATGTATCTCTCAGAAGCATTAGCAGATTTCTTAGAACACCTCGAAGTCGAAGGTGGCCGCAGCCCTCGTACTATTGAGAACTACAAATTATACCTTGAGCGCTTCATTGATTTTATTGGTGATATCGATGTTGCAAAAATAACATCAGAGACAATTCGTAAGTATCGCCTCTGGTTGAATCGTTATAAAAATAGCAACACTGGCGAAGAATTGTTGTTAATTACACAAAATTACCACTTAATTGCCCTGCGTGGACTATTGACGTATTTATCACAACGAGATATTCCATCGCTGGCAGCTGACAAGATCATCCTACCAAAAACCGTTCGCAAACAAGTCACATTTCTTCACTACGACGAGGTGGTACGGCTCATCGAGCAGATCCCATTGGACAATGAACCAGGCCTTCGCGACCGCGCAATCATTGAGCTTTTGTTTTCAAGCGGGCTGCGCGTGTCGGAGCTTGTTAACTTGAATCGTGACCACATTAATCTCGCTCGACGCGAGTTTATGGTGCGCGGCAAGGGCCAGAAAGACCGGCCTGTATTCGTTTCAACGTCCGCTGCCGAGCACGTCAAAAACTACCTTGATGCGCGAAGTGACAGCTTGCCAGCTCTATTCATCAGCTATAGTCGGCGATCCGCAAAGCCATCAGTCTCTGGCGATTATCGCCGGCTGAGTGCTCGCTCGATCCAGCGGATGGTATCGCACTACGCCCGACTTGCTGGCATCACCAAACACGTTAGCCCGCACACTATGCGCCATAGCTTTGCCACTGACCTTTTGATGAATGGAGCAGACCTACGAGCGGTACAATCAATGCTTGGCCACAGCAATATCGCCACGACTCAGATTTACACACACGTCACTGACCAGCACCTCAAAGATGTCCACGAGCGCTTTCACAGTGACACCAGATAGGTTCATGGCTATGGTCGACAATTGCCAGGCGTTACACTACCCTCGGTCACCGAAAAGTCTTTACAGAGGCTATTCTCAAGATCAATAGCATTTTCAGGATACGGGAAGTCGTCACCTATCTGGAGGCGCGCCTCAACCCGCCGAAATACATTGCTAGCACGACCAGTTGCATCAACCGCCGGCTGAACGCCATCAAATTTGACCGGTTCTGCACCATTACGCAGGGCAATTCGTACATGTGACATACGATATAGTGGCGTCAGCCGCAAGAATGAATTAACGCTAGCGGCAGCCGTAACGGGTGATATATCAATTATTGCTCGGCACGAGTAGCCACTATTCGCAAAGTCTGGAGAACAACTCACCGGTGTCGGAGCATTGTTAAACTGCCCACCACCTCCAGCTCGCGGTAGATTAACCGCTGATACACCTCCATTCGTCGGTCCAGGGATACTTAGTGTTCGTGGATAAAGGAACATCGTTGCAACACGAGAACTATCAAGACTGGCAAGGTCAAACGTATCGCTCGCAAAAATCATCTGCGTGCGTAACAGCGCAGGCGCAGGACGAGACGGGGACTCATCCCAGTCACTGTATGCCGGCAGCGAAGTTGATACGGAGGCAGCATTTTTTACACGCCCAGCAGCGACGTTACCGTTTGCATCCTCTTTGGTAAACCACTCGAGAATAATCTTATTAAACTCAGATTTAGCCTTTAGCGGCACAAGACGAGATGATCCTTCAGGTATGCTCACCAGGAAGTCTTCCGTGTCCATCGTAATATTGACACAAGTATAGGCCTGGTTGAACTCTTTACCGTCCCCTGAGCGGCGCGACTGAATCAGTGTCTCGTTGGCGGCCACATTACCGGCAACGCCCGAACGTGCGACGACTTTACAATCGTTAGGTAATCGCAACTGCTCGCATGCCTTGCCACCATTATCTCCTTTTTGGCAGGCACGCACGACTCGCTTGGCGTCTTCGACACCAGACAGGGCGGCGTCATAAGCACTTTGTGACAGCTCATTATTTAGAGCCTGTCGCTGATCAACCATCATCAGCCGCATAAAACCAAGCATCAAAACCGTTAGTAATAACGTCGCAAAGATCACTGCAAACAACGATACCGCACCTGACTGATTATCTCTTGTTATTTTATCCATTTGTCCTCACAATCATCTCAAAGCTATTTATCGCACAAAAATCGAGATTCTCATTGTTATCCGCCGGTGGCTTACAAGTGCCATTGGCGGTGTTGACTGCCTCAAGCTGACTAGTCCCAAGTACAAACTCCAAACGATAGAGGCTATCTGCTCCACCATCGCCCACTACTCGTGCTGCTTTCATGTGATGAATTGCCAACACCACATCATTCGACCCGGCTGGTTTGAGAAGATGCGTCACCTTATCCGTTGCAACTGTCGACACGTACGCCCCTGTTGTTTGATTTTTTTGGCACAGCATACTGTCTGGGTCGATTACCCGAGCAAAATTAATTGGACGACCAGAATGCGGCCCACCAACTTCGGTAATAATGCCTGCTCCAGCTTTCACTTCTCCAGAAACAACCTTTGGCACATTCCAGACATATGAATAATCACCGAGGCACAGTCGGCCACTTCGATCGGCACCACCCGCCTGCACCATGACAACGGCCAAGTTAGCATTGCCGCTTATCTTGCCAGCATTGGCCTGCAGAAAGTCACGCCGCAAACTATCGCTAATTTCGCGGCCGGACTGATTGATACTTTTGAGTGTAAGGCCTCGATTATACAGCTTGCCGGCCTGAATTGCTATCGTGGCGATTGCCAGCAATAACACCGATACAAATGCCATTGCCAACATCAACTCAATCAAGGTAAACCCGTATCGTCTATACCGCCGTGTCATACATCCTCACAATCGTCCCCGTGGTCATTGGCCGGTCAGTCCCCACGCTCATCCAACAGGCCTGGATGTACGCATCATAGGCGCGGCCACCTTCAACGCGCACCAGCTGAATTGAAATGCCTAAAGAAGTTGGATTTTGAGTAGTTGAAATCTTGGCATATGTCGGTGATAATTCGTATTTATTGGTAATCAACTGAAAAGTATTCTTGTTGGGCGCCAATGCAAATCCTCCACTTGGCATCGCCTCCGGACATCGATCAACATTCAACACCGAATTCGCATGGTCAATCGTCCGATTCTTCATTCTATCCCAGAGGGTGGCAAATGAGCTCCCAGCCTGAGATGATTTATCGTGAACGTAGCGCAGCATTTCTGCTTGACTATCAATCTGCTGCCGCACAAGCGTCAACTCTAGCGACCGCTGCGCCATTGCAATACCGCTGTTCATAAACGCCATGATACCAATTGCCAGCATACTAAACATCGCTACTGCCATGACTACTTCGATGATCGTATCACCCCGGGCGCTATGCCGTCGCTTCATTATCACACCCCTTTGTCGCATGACCAACCGTCACCGCCTCGCTCGAGCCAGCCTTTGCTCCCAAAAAGACTGATAGCCTCTGGCCAACTGACCAGCCAGTATCATAAATACAAAACTCTCGCTGCTGCAGCTGCAAATCGGCTGTATACGTACCACCATTTGGCTGCATATTACGGACAAAATTACTGATATTAGCCGGTGAATACGGTGTGTCATTCGTGCGTACGATAACCTGTCCGCTGCCTGGATCGCGGTATATCAATAAAGCAATTTCTCTACCAATGGTGTTAGTTGCCGTGAGTGAGCGCACCTGTGCATTCCAACCAACAGTATAGGTATCTGCCTCACTCTCGCTGTAACTATATGTCCAAACCCCCGAGCGTTTCAGGGCATACAGCGGATAAGCATTAAACGAGCGTGCTTCAGTGTTGGTTGATTTGACATAGCGACCAACAACAACACAGTCTGATTGGCCCCGAGATCCATCATTTGTTGCACCCTCGACGGGACACTTATCACGATCACCTCGATCATTCTCAATACTAATCACTCGACTGTATTGATCGCGAATAAAGCCAGCGAATGATTGGACAGCATCGTGGTATTGCTGTTGACGCAGTGCGGCACTTACGCCAGCTAGTAACCCAACTGTCAATAGGCCAGTGATCGCCAAGAACAACACCACTTCAACGATTGTAAACCCGGACTGCCACCGCTTCATATGCTTATTATTATAGCATAAGCACTATCAAATCACGAGAAGCCAGCCCATGATCCTGGCACCGAAAAACCACGCAATAAGAAAGCCAAGGATCAACAACGGCCCGAATGGGATTCGCGCTCCACGCTGCACTGTACCCCGAAGCATCCCCGGTAGTACCAGTAGTGTGCCAAGTAAATTTGCTAAAAATAGCGCGAGAAATGCCAACCGCCAATCCATTAAAAAGAGTGAGAGACCGAGTGTCAGCTTGACATCACCAAACCCTATCCAACGACCGCTTGATACGACGTAGAGCAACGCGTATACGCCACTGAGAATAATGACCGCCGCTATCAACCCCAGCACCCCACTTGGCAACTGACCAGTTGCCAAGTGAATCGCAGCAAACAATACCCCCAACATCACGAACGGCCAATTCGCCACATCCGGGAGCAAAAACCACCGCTTGTCATACACGAACAGAAACGCTAAATACGATACCCCCATCAGAGCAATTACGACTTTGGTTATTACTAGTGGTGCCGTAAACGTCATCATGCCATACCACGTCACTGCGACAAATAATCCCCCCATTACCAGCTCGAGTCCTAGCTCCATCCAGCCAATCGGCGCTTGGCAGTACCGACAGCACCCTCTGGCAGCCAGCCAGCTCACTACCGGCAGCAAATCATACCAGCGTAGCTCGTGCCCACAGGAAAGACACCGTGACCGATCATTCTTGAGAGGTTTCAGCAGTGGCTTTAGGCGGCGGAGCTCTAGTGCATCAACTGGCTCACCGGCCCGCTTGTCTTCAACGAGCTGCCGAGCGCGGACTCGCCACACCTGAGCACCAATAAAGCTCCCCATCACCGCACCAAGAGCAGCTACAACCACCAGTATTGTCATTGACATCATATTGTTAATGGTAACAAGAAATCATGAAAAAAGCAGCCCCCTGATAGTTAGGGGGCTGCTAATAATTTGTCGTCTCTGGTTAGTTCTGGTTGTCTTTACAAAACGCACCGCTTCCTTCTAACTGCACCTTGACGGCAAATGACCGCGGCGAACCACTTTTGGCAACAATATTTTCGCCATCACACTGGGCGCTCGTGGCATAGACCATCTTTTCGGTCGTTGCCGATCCCTGTTGAGCGACACCAGTTACTACGCTGTAATTATTGCCGGTCTGCGGATCTTTGAATTCACCGTTGCCACGTTTCATATACGAATCAAGGAAACTATTAATCGACCCCGTATCGGTTTTCGGGATACTTCCCTTGTTATTTGTCGCATAACTATTCACCTGCGAGACGAACCGCGTTACATCACTCCGTCGTTGTGTATCGCGCTGACTGCGCTGCAAGGCCGGCCATGCCAAGAATACCATCAAGAATATCAGTCCAGCGATTGCTAGCACCAACACGACTTCGATGATTGTGAATCCTTTATTTGCTTTTTGCTGAGCCATGAAGTTGCCCACCTTTCTGTGACTTAACTTTCTCTCGCTATTGTACCGTACTGCTTATGGATTGTCTAGACGCTAATATCTCCGACCAGACTATAAATTGGAAAGATGATCGCGCCAACCATCACGCCAGCCACCACCGCGAGCACCACCATCAGCACCGGCTCAATCGTCGTCGTAATCGCCTTGATCTCCTCATCCAGCTCATCTTCGTAAATCTGCGCGCACTTGCCCATCATCTCATCAATCTTACCCGACTGTTCACCAATCTTGATCATCTGTGGCACCATCGGCAAAATATAATCCTCATTCTTTAACGACACCGACAATGCCTTACCGCCCTTCACCTTCTCGCTGGCACGCTCAATGCCTTGACGGATGATCGAATTATTGACCGCCCGAGCAGTAATGCGCAGCATGTCCAGCATCGCTACCCCGCTGTTGAGAAGCGTTTGACCAGTGCGAGTAAAGCGCGCCATATACAGTTTCCGGAACATAGTGTCAAACACTGGCACATTCAGCTTGAAAGTGTCTTTAGTGCGAATACCGGCCTCGGTCTTGAGGTATTGCTGAAAGAAGTACAAGCCAATGCCAAGCAAAATCACTAAGGCCCACCAAAACTGCGCCAAAAAACCAGCGACACTCACCATCACCTTGGTCATGAATGGTAGTTCTTTGTGCAAGCTACTGTACAGGCCTTCGACCTGTGGCACTACCATCACGAGCATAAATACTACCACCGCGATAATTACCAACAGTACAATTGCTGGATAGACCATAGCACCGCGTACTTTACCAATCATTGCTGCATCTTTTTCCTGCTGTGATGCGATGCGCTTCAGTGCTTCGTCCAATGTTCCCGACGCTTCACCGGCCGCCACTAACGCTACATATACGTTATCAAATACTTCTGGATGCTTCTCAAATGCACTTGACAGTTGCCGACCACCTTCGATATCAGAAATTATCTCCTGAACGATGTTCTGCATCTGCTTGTTTTGCGTTTGCTCCAGCACGGTATGCATACTCTGCGCCAGTGGTAATCCCGCGCCAATCAGTGTCGCTAATTGCCGCGTAAAGACGATCTTGTCCTTGGACGATATTTTATTTGACAATCGCTGAAAGAAGCCCTCACGCTCATCCTGCAGCTCAATTTTCAGCGGCACGAAGCCTTGAGCGCTCAGCAGCTTCGCTGCGGCAACCTCACTCTCAGCCTGCACAACCGACTTGGTGATCTTTTGCGTGGCTGAATCTCTGGCCTCATAGTAATATTTTTTCATGCGTTATCCCCTGATAAGCCGCTCAAACTCCGCTAGATCAACCGCAAACTCACGGGCACTATCATACGTAATCGTACCGTTTTGTACCAGATTCACCAGCGTCCGATCCATCGTCTGCATACCCTGATCAGCGCCCGTCTGAATAACGGCATCCAGCTGATGACTCTTGCCTTCACGAATAATGTTACGCACCGCTGGATTAGCAATCATAATCTCGGCCGCCACCACCCGGCCGCCACCGATGGACGGCACCAATCGCTGGGAACAAATTGCCATCAGAATGTTCGATAGCTGCGCCCGAATTTGCGGCTGTTGATGCGGCGGAAAGACGTCGATCATACGATCAATCGACTGCGCTGCCGAGTTGGTATGTAGCGTTGCAAACACCAGGTGCCCGGTCTCGGCAATGGTAATCGCCGCTGAGATCGTCTCGAGGTCGCGCATCTCGCCGATTAGCACCACGTCTGGGTCTTGACGGAGGCTTGAGCGCAGCGCTGCCGAGAACGAATAGGTGTCATAATGAACCTCGCGCTGCACCACCACCGATTTTTTTGACTTATGCGTAAATTCGATCGGGTCTTCGATAGTGATGATATGCTGCGACTTTTCGGTATTAATTTTATCAACCAGCGCCGCCAGCGTCGTCGATTTACCAGAGCCGGTCGGCCCTGTCACCAACACCAACCCGCGTGGGAAATCAGCAAATGTATTGACAATCGGCGGCATGCCCAGCTCCTGTGCAGTCTTGATCTCATTTGGGATTAAGCGTAGCGCCGCTGCCAGGTTACCCCTCTCATGAAAGGCATTTACCCGAAATCGCCCCAGCGTGCCGAATGCAAACGAAAAGTCAAATTCCTTGTCCTTGAGCAAAATCTGCCGCTGATCCTCATCAAGAATCTGAAATACCAGCCGCTCCACCGTCGCCTCATCAAGGGGCTGCGTACCTGTTGCCGGAGTCAATGTTCCGTCGATACGTAGCATTGGCGGCAGACCCACCTGAATGTGAAGGTCTGAGGCCCGCTTTTTGACCACCTCTTCGAGCAAAATTTCGATACGTAATTCTTGATTATTCATAATTGTCCCCCTTTTCTTTTACGCTGTATCGGCTGCAACCCGATTCACTTCCTCTAATGTTGTCACACCACTGAGTGCCTTGAGATAGCCATCTTGACGCATCGTTATCATACCCTGCCGAATAGCAAGCCGCTGAATCTCAGCACTCGTTGCCCGCTTGACGATCAAGTTCTGAATTTCCTCGGTGACATCCATCACCTCGTACAAACCACACCGGCCAGAATAACCTTGCGGTGTTTGCGGCATGTCGCGACCTCTAACTAAAGTATAAGCGGTTTGATCAGCTAATGGCAAGGTCTTGTATCCCAAATCCTGCGAAACAGTTGGTATGTCAGCCTGGGTTTTTGGTAAGATATGCCCGACCGTTGATTGAATGGTCTCCGTCTCAAGTGGTGACGATTGATACGAATCATACTTTGGTGCCACCCGCCTAACCAACCGCTGACCAATGATGGTATTCACGGTACTAGCGATCAAGAATGGCTCAATCCCCATATCCAGCAGCCGCGGCAGCACACCCGCTGCCGAATTGGTATGTAGCGTCGAGAAGACTAAGTGTCCGGTCAAGGCCGCCTGCACCGCCAGGTTCGCTGTCTCGGTGTCGCGGATCTCGCCGACCATCACCACATCTGGATCCTGCCGGAGAATTGACCGTAAGCCTGATGCAAAGGTCAGCCCAACATCAGCATGCACCTGAATCTGATTCACCCCGTCAATCTTGTACTCCACCGGATCTTCCAGCGTCACGATATTGATCGAGTCGTCCTTGATTTCCTTGATCAGCGCATACAAGCTGGTCGACTTACCCGAGCCTGTCGGCCCAGACGTCAAAATCATTCCGCTCGGCCGCTTGATACCCTTTTGGATGGCTCTCAGTGCGCGCCCGGCATATCCCATGTCAGTCAGATCAAACGAGTTGCCCGTCTTGTCAAGCAGACGAATCACCACCTGCTCTCCCCATACTACCGGCGAAATCGCGATACGTAGGTCAACGTCCTTACCGGCCACATTGACTGCGAACTGGCCATCCTGCGGAATTCGATGCTCATCAATTTTGAGATTTGATAGGATTTTAATGCGGCTAACCAGCGCTGGTTCAATACTTTTTGGTAGCTGCATAATTTCCCGCAACACACCGTCAACACGGCAACGAATTTTCAATGCTTTCTCTAACGGCTCAATGTGTACGTCCGACGCATGGCTCTTTACCGCATATTCCAGGATCGTACTAAGCGCCCGCGATATCGGTGAATCTTGAACGATCGTCACAATATTCTGCGACGACTCATCGAGCGCCTCGCGCTGCGAATCCTCCGCCGCCTCATTGACCGATGATAAGTCTGTTTTGTATTGGCCAAGGACGTGACGGATGCTCTCCTCCGAGGCCATGAATACTTTCAGCGGCCGCTGGATACGATTTGCCAAGTAGTCAACTGCCTGAACATTATTAGCATCGATCATCGCCACCGCCAGGCGCCCCTGCACCTCGGCCAGTGGTACCGCCATAAATCGCTCAGCGACATCCTCTGGCAGCAAATTGAGAATGTGTTGCTCAATCACACTACTCGCAAGATTAACATACGGCACGCCAGACAACTGTGCCACCGCATGCACCAACAATTCATTCTCCAAAAGGTGCTCCTCGGTCAACAGCGACAGTAACGGCTTACCCGACTCGCTGGCACGTTTTTGCGCCTCCTTAACAACCGACCGCTCAATCAAGCCCTCGCTTGTCAGCAAGCCTATCAATTTTCCCTGCATGTCATCTGTCAGTAGCGCCATATCACCTCCGCGCTAACTACCAGTTGCATTACCAACAATTGCTTCCACCGTTGGGTTAATAGCATCGCGATGAAACACTGTCTTATCTGGCTGCTCAATATCTGAGCTAATCTTTGTTATCGTCTGAACTTCTACACCCGATGATGGAACGCGCAAGAACGGAATGCTACTGGCAACAAAATAGGCTACCACGATACCGAGACTGGCTATTAATACAATCATTGCTATATCACTCTTCTTCATGGCTTAATCACTTTCTTTCCTAATCCAACTTTTTGTGCTGACTCAAAATAAGCCTTGCCAGAGATATCCATGGTCATCTTGCCATCCTCACTAGCCTGCATCTCAATCTCGGTAATATTGATAACCCGAATTGACTTTTCAAAGCGCGTTAACAGCTCTTTGAGACTTGATGAGGTGCCGCTCACAGTCATAGTAAAGCTCACCGCTGAGCGACCATCGCCAGCGTCCTCTTGCTCCGCACCTGACTCATTCGCCGTATAGTGCACCGAGATACTATCAAGTGATAGACCAGCAATACCGTTAACAAACTTTTTCTGAATGGACGCACCGAGCGCATCAGCATTCGCACTGGCCGGTAGCGCATCAAGAATCGTTTGCAGTGGGCTGCTGCTATCCGTTAGTTTCACCGAATTAAGCGCTTCATTCGCCTCGAGTGAGCGCACATTGTCCTTCAGTGAATCTGCCGCTTTCTTATTATTCTCCAGCGTGTTGATGGTATCTTGCTTCGCGAGAACGACTGCACCATGAAATAGAATCTGCCGCAGGAGGAAGAATGACACCACAATTGCCACGCCACTCACAAATGCTGCACCAGCCACAAACAAAAACATGGTTTTTTTCGAGGAGTCAATCTGCTGGCGCTTACGGATGGCAACGTCTTTGTTTTCAGGCATTAGTTTTTCTCCTTATCTGAGGCATCTTTTGCTTTCTTGGCAAACAAACTCTCTGGTACACCCAGCCGCGAATCGGTCACGTCAACCTTACCATTCGGCGTTACGATCACCACCGAGCCACTCGTTTTTGAGAACAATTCTGCCGGATAGGTAAACGTAAATGAAAAGCGCAATACCTTCTTGCCATTGGCGTCTTCACCAAAACTAGCCTCACCCGCCTGCAAATTCTCAGCCAACGGCTGTTTGACCTCTTGGCCGTCCTGCGTTGCCTGCACCGTTGTATTGGTAATTGTCTTCTTAAATATCTCCAGCGCGATATAGCCATTCTCGGCCGATCCCTCGATGGCAATTGTTCGCGACTCTGGTTTGAGTTTTAGTGTTGCAATTTTAATGCTATTTGGTGCTACTGGATTGACCGCCGTCATCACGTCAAAGAGCCGTGAATCAGCCTGTCGCTCACTTGATAATTTGTTGATTGTTGCCAGCTGATGCTGAATGGTCACCAACTTATCAAGGTCTTCAATCGACGTCAGTTCACGTGTCTTGCTCTTAATCGTCCCGTCATGTAGCGCTTCCAAGGCTATCTGGCCACCAAAGATCAAGCCAAGCGCAACTGCCACTCCGACCGCAATCATGCCAACGGTCACCGACATCGCGGTCACAGCATTGCGCATCATTTTCGCTCGAAGTAACTCGCGTTTGACATCAGGAATCAAGTTAATCTCAATCACGACCCATTCCTCCGCTGCGCTAGACCAACAACTGTCGCAAACTCTGACGCAATTGGTGCTAATTTTTGCTGATCAGCCTGCCCAAGACTGACATGCTGCCACGGATCAGCCGTAGTCGCTGGTATACCAGTCTTGCTGGCAATATAATTATCCATCATCGGTATTGCCGCGCCAAAGCCCGACAGCAAAATACCCGATACAGAAATACTTGGATAGCGCGTCTGAAAGAACTTGATTGATTTGGTCAGCTCGGTCGCAAAATTATCCAGCACACCGTCAATCGCCCTGAGAACTTGCCCTTCGAGCCGGTCAGGCGCCAAGCCAAACTTGATAATAAACTGGCGAGCCTGATCATCCTGCACGTTGAGATTTTGCACCGCCGCTCGCACCAACGCCTGTAGTCCACTCGGTACTGTACGCACCAGCCGCGGCATATCGCCATAAATGACTGCCAAGTCAGTCGAGTGTTCGCCCATATCCAACACTAGTTTCGCGGTCGCTCCGTCAGTCGGCGCCAATGCTCGGAGCATCGCGATCGGATCCGGCTCCTCAGCGACCACATTAAACCCGAGCCCTTCGATAAACTCAAGTCGCTCCTCGACATAACTAATCGCTGCACTCGTCAATAGTACCTCATACTGGCCCTGCTCGCGCAAGCTGTCGCCGAGTAGCGCCCAGTCAACCTTGGCATCCTCAATCGCCATAGGAATGTACTGATCGACCTGATATTTCATGGTCGCCTTTAGCTCTTGGTCTGACACTTTTGGCACATCAATAATCGCCGTAAAGGTCTTGCTCGACGGTAGCCCAATCGCTACATTTTGCGTCTTGATACCGCTCTGTCCGACAGCAGTCATGATCACTTCACCAAGCTTACGCTGCGCCTCTGGTGAGTCGCTACTTGTGACCTTGGGATCGACAGGCGCATATCCATAATGCAGCAGATTCCATCCGTTGCTCGTTCGTGCCAGCTGAACGACACGCACCGCATTCGTACCGATGTCTAATCCGAAAAAGTCGCCCAGCCCTTTTGCTAATTTCATACTATTCTATTATACATAAGCATTTTAAAATGTAAAACCCTCAAAAACGCGGCGGCAATTCCTTTAGATGCATCGTTTTGATGGCCCCTGATTCTTTCGACCGCTCATTTCCCCACAAATATGCATCAGCACGCAAATTCAATATTTCCGCCGGTTCGCCCGGATTATTGCCAGAGGTATCACCACCCTTCGTAAATGTACGGCGCAAAAAGAGGTGCTTTGCGATAATCGGACCATTAATTCGCAGCTGTTTTTCACACATTTTTGCATCCAGCCCCGACAGCCACTGACGACTATCGCGAACTATGGTATCACAAGTGTTAACCGTACCATTCTTGGTCACCAGCCAAGCATCAAGCTGCGTGACATTTGGCTCAATAATGATATGCTGAGCACTAATAATCAGCTGCGGCAAATCCCGAGCCACCGAATAGTTACCGCCCTCCTGCTTTACGTCACCTTTGATAGTTACCACGCCGCCCGATTTGATAACAATTTGCCGGCCACGCTTAATCTCTCCGCCGGTAATCGTCACGTTACCAGCCTGATACACGCCACTAGCCACATCGCTTATAGATACCGCACCAGCTAAATTTCCCGTGTTCGTAAAATAGGCATCAGGTGTTCGCACGGTCGGCATCTTGTCGCGGAAATTACCGAACGGGGTATTGGTGTTTTGAAACGTCAGATCATTATACTGTCGCGCCTCAATCGCCCCCGTTCGCCCTGTCGGTGTAGACGACAAGCCCGCCCCCGAGGAAGAAATAATTTGTCCAGGCGCACTAATGGCATATTCCGCCCACGATCCGTACAGCCGCGGCTCCCCCGGCACTGGCTGCCACCCCTTTGGCGCATACACACCGAGCAGCCACCGAGCAGCCGCATTAGCATTGGCGAGGCTAGTTGGAGCAATCGCATCTTGCACCTCTAGAGCAATCACATTATCACCAGCCCGTAAATAATCCGCGATGATTCTCTTCATCTCGACACCAGACGACGCTTTCGGATTGGCAAAGACTGGCTTGCCATTAATATACACCGCCGCATAATCATCAACCGCCAAGCGTAGGTATAGTCCCGATCGCCCGTCATTCAACAAATCCAGCTGACGAATCTCTTCAAGCTGCTGGCTAGTCAACTGGAACTTCTGCCGAAATAGCGTTACGCCGGATGACTTCACATAGTTTTCACCATTAGTATCAGTCTGCGGCGCATTGTGACGCCGAGTCAGCGCCTCTTTCAACTTTGTCTCGTCCTTACATCGCGCACCCCAGAGCAGCTTTGACTGGCCACCTTGATCATATATCGACTGTCGAAATACCCCATCAGTCGCCCACGCAGATGTTCCTGACTCCTTGGCAGCCCCACCACATTCAGCAAACTCAGCTGCCCCAGTCGCGCCCGATCGCTGAGCGGGTAGTCCAAATGGTACTTTCATCGTAGCATTAGCATCCGTTGCCCAGCCGCCATACGCTCGTGGATTAATATATGCTCCACCTGCTCGACCACCACTATTAGCTGCTACTACATCATCAAACCAACTCGGTGCTGGCGTTGCCGAAGATGCACTATTCTCACCGTCCGGTGCTGTCCATGTTGACACTAATCCACCACACTTGTCCTGACCAGCTGTCCGATTACCAGACATCGGTGATGGCATCATCATAAACCCGCCATAATTAAACGTCCCTCCAACACCATCAACCACAGTCGTGGCATTTGCGTTCACACGACAATCAGATCCGCCATCACCAGCCGTTGGCCAGCTACTAATCCGCTCTGATGTTCCACCGATCTGTTCCCTCTCACCAACCGGATACTTCTCCCACGGCATGTGATGCGACGTGACTGGACCATAGTTGCTGCCGCCCGGTGGCGCCGTCGTACTTGCTGCCAACACCGCCCTCTCGACATGGGTGACATCAGGCGCTACTTGCGCCGTTACACTAATATAATGATGCCAGATATATACTCCAAGGCTTCCGAGTATCACTACTCCGATAGTGCCAACGCCCATCCACCACCTGTGAGTTTTTAACTGCAGCGCCATCTATCGCCTCACCCTCGTCAGCGATGTCCTGACTTCCGCATTATTATTACCCGCACTACCGTCTATCCCGACACCAACTCGTACATCCGCCCCCCAGAACTGAACTTTTGGCCGTCCAGCGACCTTTGCACAATCTACCGCATAACGAAACGTATTGGTATTTGCATACCGATTATACGTACTCACAATAGTCATATAACACAACTGATCACCAGTTGTCATCGTCACCCCACTCAAATTATCCTTACTGAGCGGGATCTCTAACCCACCTCGCTGAATAATTGTCCCTGCACCATTACGCGCTAAATTATTAGATGTACAATCTGCCACCTGCAAGCCCGATCGGCTATTCTTAATGGTGTTCTTGGCAATATAACAATCCCAATCAGCCACCAGACTACCTGATGAACGACCATCATACGGTACAACGACACCTTCACCTCCCGGCACAGTATAATTTCCGCCTCCCTTTAGCACAAACCGTACCACAGCATAATTTGCCCGATTCGACCGCGTTGATCCTGTATGATTAATGCGCGCGGTCACGCCACTCACCTCGATCGTTCCCTCATTGATATAGTCCGGCGCCTGCACCTCTGGCCGAAGCTCATAGTTGTACGGCACCGACGCACAAGCATTCGACGAGACCCCCCAGCCATCAGTATTCCACGCACCCGGTAGCCATACAATCTTTTGGCACACTGTCTTGCCGACATCATCTTGCGTCACAATCCCCTCGGCTCCAAAGACACTGTTATACGGTTTAACGTCGTTCGGTGCATAAAAGGTGTTCCATGGGCTAGCGCTATGTGTATATGGCGACACCCATGTATGATGGGTTGTCGCACCATTAACATCCTGGTTAATACCTATGCGCTTGAGGGTATAGGGAGGAATCGTATACGAAGAATTGTTTCTCAGATAGTGAAAAAAGCGTACACGCTGTCCTGGTGCAGCAGTCGCATTTTGCACTAAGCTACCACCGTTAATCGATACCCTCGATTGCCCCTCAACCGTCCACTGATTAGGCGCCTGCTCACGTCTAATCCATACTTCCACGTCCTGCGTTGCACAATCACCTCTACCGCCCGGGCTACTATAAAAGCAGCGACGCACCTGCAAGACGATACGGCCAGAGCCTCCTGGCGCTATCACACCAGATATGTTAATTCCATTCACCCTGATGCTACTACCACCGTCGACCCAATGATACGCACCGGATGGATGTGTTCCACGATCAAGCGTTCCACCCGAAACCAATGTTTGACCATTTTGACTAACGGTCACATTGGTCGCCCAAACTCGCGCTTGCGACTGACCGTTACCATTAACTGACCCTCGTAAGTCAAGCGACAATGACGTTGCGTTCCAACCAACAGTATTGATGACATCATTCGTATATGACGTCCCGGGCGACGACATCCACATTGCACCACAGCGCGTTCCGCCACCCTTACAAATATATTGCACCGCGAACCGCTCGCCATCATTACGTGCATTGGTACACATTAAACGCCGTCGACCGCTCAAACCACTACAATCGAGCGCCTCTGCCTTGTCTACGCTAACAATCGCCGTCACTGACGACATGACCGCAAGCGCAAACACATAGCCAACAACAAACCGTAACCCAGCTCTAGCCTTGACCTGATGTACCATCCTTATTCCCCGCACCCGCATCAGCCTTACCGATCTCGACCAGTGCCTTTACTGTATCTCGGCTGACCCCCAGCCGATAAAACGGCTCGACCGCCTGACGCATTTTCATCGAGTTAATCAGCTCCTGATGAATTTGATCAATCCGCTGACGATCATTCCGTAACGATGCGTCATGAAGTACGATGTAGTGACATACTGCATCGTTACTCGGCCCGCCATGCTCTGAGATCTTCTTGATCAGCCCCTCAAGTGCTGTCGGGCCATAGCCATTCGGCGCAGCAACAATTGACTGATATTCCTTTATAATATCTTCGCCACATATCGTCTTAGCAGCCGGTGCAATGTCCTGGCTAGGTTCTTTTAGTCCAATATATAATCGCCCCGTCATCATCATGAGGGCAGCAACAACTAACCCGAAACTCAGAATGACACCCACTACTATAAATATACGCGAGACAACGATTTTATTCATACTGCTTATTCTAATACATATTATATACCGAAACAAGTTTGTGTAATTTGCTATAATACACGATATGAGTCTATCGATCGGAATTGTTGGTTTACCGAACGTTGGTAAATCAACCATATTTAATGCACTTACTAACAATAGTATCCTAGCAGCAAATTACCCATTTGCCACCATCGAGCCAAATACTGGCGTTGTACCAGTTCCAGACAAAAGGCTTGATGTGCTCGCGGCAATGTACAATACCCAAAAAATTATCCCCGCGACTGTAACATTCGTCGATATTGCCGGATTGGTAGCTGGCGCTTCAAAAGGAGAAGGGCTTGGTAATAAGTTTCTACATAATATCCGTGAATGTAACGCTGTTGTTCACGTTGTGCGCGCCTTTGAAAACTCAGACATATTACGGCACGACAATTCCCCAATTAACCCCCAAGTCGACATTGACATCATCAATACCGAACTTATCCTTGCCGACATTCAAACCATAGAACATCGCTTGCCTCGTCTCCAGAAAGAAGCTAAAGCAAATCTGGAAGCACGACAGACAGCTACATATCTTGAAACACTCCTAACATCACTTAATTCGGGTATACCGATAGCTTCCATAGAAAATATCAAATATGAGATAATCAACGACCTTCATTTGCTCACTGCCAAGCCAATTATTTACGCATTTAATATTGACGAGACCGGGCTGAGCAACCATGCCCTGCAGAAAAAACTTGCTCAAATTGTCGCACCTGCCCAGGCCTTATTTATTTGCGCCAAGCTCGAGGAAGAGCTGAGAGAATTGCCGAGCAGTGATGCCGCTGAATTACTTAGTAGCTATGGAGCTTCCGAAACTGGATTGTCGCAGCTTATCCATGCGGCGTACGACACACTTGGTCTACAAAGCTACCTTACAGCTGGACAGAAAGAAGTTAGAGCATGGACGATACATAAAGGCTGGACAGCGCCGCAGGCTGCTGGCGTCATCCATTCAGATTTTGAGCACGGATTCATCGCCGCCCAAGTCATTAGTTACGACGACCTTATAATTGCAGGCTCAGAAACCAAAGCCCGCGAAGCAGGCAAAATCCGTACCGAAGGCAAAAATTACATCATGCAGCCTAATGACGTTGTCGAATTTCGATTTAATGTCTAGCTCTATTGTAATTAATGTATTTTATACTACATTGCATTAATCACAACGATGCTGTTTTTACTACAAGTATCACCTCTGTTAATTTTTCAGTTGTAGCTTATAAAAGCGCTCAACGTTACCCTTACTACCGGCAACGGTGCTATCTTTTTTATCAAGAACTACAAAGTACTGTTTCGCCCATTGCTCGAAATCAGTCAGGATTTTTCGCCGTATAGTAGCATTTTTTACAACACCTTTTTGCACTAGATGAGGCCCCGCCTCGAACTGTGGCTTTACCATTGCCACAAGCACCGTCGCACTATCCATCAGCCGTTTTGCAACGTGTGGCAAGATATCACGCAAGCTAATAAACGATACATCTCCCACGATGATGTCTGGCGAGCGATCAAGTTCAAAGTCACGAATATCTGTCTTTTCATGTAGTACTATGCGTTGGTCATTACGTAATCGATGGTGTAGCTGATTCGTACCCACATCAACGGCGTACACTCGTCTAGCACCATGACGCAGCGCAAAATCAGTAAATCCACCAGTACTCGACCCTATATCTAAGACTATTTTTCCCTGAAAATCCAATTGAAAAACATCAGCCGCACCCGCTAGCTTGAGCCCTGCACGCGAAACGTATCGCTCACGACTCAGCAGTGCAATATCTGCCGTCTCGTCAACAAAATATCCGGAACGTGTAATCACATTACCATTGACCATAACTTGACCTAAACCTATCCAGTTCTCTGCTTCGGAACGTGACTCCACCAGTCTGCGCTCCAGCATCATTTTATCTAAGCGCTGCTTCATATCACTTCTCATTGTAGCTTGAATACATATTTTTCTCAATCACTATAACTTGATTATATAGTATAATTGATGTTATAAATACATCAATAATTATTCTACTTTTACTCATAGTCCGACCTCATTCATCATTAATGGTATAGCGACCAAAGATACAACGTTGCATAATATACATCAGTGTATTTTATACATCAATAGTTATATTTACCTCTGTACTGGTGGAGGATATTCCTGACTATACCTGCACAAAATACCTACACTTCTCATGGAAATAATTCTCACATGTGTCGCCAAAAATACTCTACTACCTATGTATACATTATGTTGTATTTTTATCATTAACATGTGAATTCTTATCTCATTGTTTGCCATCATTTGGTGTATAAATAACAATAAAAAGTACCGCCCAAACACTCTGAGCGGCACCCCGAAAAGAAAAGTTATTCTCTATTTTTTACGCTCTCGATATTCACCCGTTGCTGTATCAACACTGACAATATCACCCTGCTTGATAAACGCCGGTACTTTAATGACAAGACCTGTTTCAAGCGTTGCATCCTTAAGTACACTTGAAGTTGTATCGCCTTTCACGACGTCTTCGGTATACGTAACTTCGAGATAGAGATTTTTTGGTAGTTCAACATTAATTACTCGCCCGTCAAACATCTGGAGGCTCAGCTCACAGCCTTCTTTTAGATAGTCCTTTGCTTCGTCTACCACATCACTAGATAGCTCAAATTGTTCAAAACTTTCTGGATCCATGAAGTAGAACATATCTCCGTCATGATATAAATATTGAACTGTTTTGCTACTAACCTCAGCTGGTTCAATCTTATCTTGGCCCTTGAAAGTCTTTGGGATGACACTGCCATCCAGTAGATTTTTTAATTTGACGTTCACGATAGAGCCTCCGCGCCCCATAACTTTTTGTCCATACTCAATGACACGATACGGCTTACCATCAATCTGACAAACTGTGCCCTTTTTAAGATCTGTTGGTTGATACATACTTTTTCCTTTCCTATAACCATTTATGCTGCTGTACTTAATTCTAACATCATTTCAGACGGTAGGACATTTTTCATAGACTGAACATATTTTTTACCCAGATACCCCACACTAGACCCAATATTATACATTGTTGCTACTAAATACAATTATAGCGAGCCCAAACAATAGCGGCCTGTGACTTATCGTACACAGGCCGCTCAGTAGTCTCTTTCAATATAATATGGGGGGTTAGAGAAAGCCCCTAACGCACATATTTACTGCCCTTGCGATACAAACGGTAGCAAGGCCAAATGTCGAGCACGCTTGATCGCCACTGCTAGACTACGCTGCTGCTTGACGCTAAGACCGGTCTTTGCCACCGGCTCAATCTGACCATACGCGTTAATATAGCGCATGAGTGTTTTAACATCCTTATAGTCAAAAACCGTTGGGGTGTCCTTCTTTAATCGTTTTGCCATTGTAATCTCCTTTAGAACGGAATCTCGCTAAGGTCGATCGGTTTATCATCGATATCCGCTACAACCTCAGCTTGCTTAGTATTAGTGGTGTTACGCGGTGCAGCCGTATTTGCGCTGTCACCACTCGGGGCATCAAGGAATGTCACGTCGGTCGCTGTTACTTCAATACGCGAGCGGCGCTTGCCAGTTTCTTTATCATCCCAGCTATCCTGTCGCAATCGACCCTGCACCAATACGCGTCGGCCTTTCGACAGATATTGCATCACCAGCTCGCCAAGCTTTTCCCACGCCGTAACGTCGAAAAAGTCAGCCTGATCATCCTGTCCGGCACGGTCAACCGCGATACTAAAGCTAACAACTGTCCGACCAGATGGCGTTGTTCGCTGCTCTGGATCGCGTGTTAACCGTCCCAGTAAGATAACTTGGTTGATACTTCGTGCCATGATGACCCTCCTTTTTTATGATATATCGCGTTGAGTGTTAGGCCTCTTTATCAGCTGCCTCGGTAGCAGCCTTCGCTTCACGCTCTTTCTGCTCAGCAAGCGCTCGCCGTGTTTTCTCGTCAGTCTTGACTAGTAAATAGCGAAGCACTTCATCAGTGATATTCAGGACATTCGAGATCTTGAGCGGCGCACTGCTTGGCAGCTTCACCTCAAGGCAAACATACACTGCAAAATCTTCACGGCGAATTTGGTAAGCTAGCTTTTTCTTGCCCCAATTATCTTCTTTAGTAATTTCACCACCATTGGTAGTGACGAGCGACCGGACCTTGTCTAGAGCTGCATCCAGATTTGCTTCCAAATCCGGATGAATCAGAACGGTCAGTTCATATTCGTTCATATTTCCTCCTTCGGAATCCATTACGGATGGTTATGTTATTGCGCATAACCTTAGGTTATTATTCCCCCGTATTATACGGTAATCTGATGTAAAAGTCCAGAAATAGACCCCACCAGATCATGCTACAATAGAGTTCATGCGCATTGCCATTCAAGGACAAGCTGGATCATTCCACGAACAAGCAGCAAAACAACGGTACGGACCTGACGCTACCATTGTTCCATGCATGACCTTTGGCGACGTCTTTCAAGCCTATGCTCGCAGCGAGGCTGACGCTATTGTCGTGGCGGTGGAAAATACCATTTACGGTACAATCAACGAAATGTACCGTCACATTGAATCCTGCAGTGCTCCGATTGTTGGCGAAGTGACACTTACTATTCAACAAATGCTCGTCACCAATCCAGGCACAACACTTGAAGATATCACTGCTGTCTATTCACATCCTGTTGCTCTGTCACAGTGTCAGCATTTTCTCCGAGAGCACCTGCCGCAAGCTGCACAAATTGAATATTTTGATACCGCTGGCGCTGTTGAATTTATCAAGCAACAAGGTTCACCACACCTAGCAGCCATCGCGGGTGAAACTGCCGCTCATCTATACAATATGCCAATTCTCAAACACCACATCCAAGATACGCAGGACAATATCACCCGTTTTCTCGTCCTTGACCAGACAATGACAGTGGCTGACGCCAATCGAGCAACACTGGTGGTGACCACTGCCCATCAGCCAGGCAGCCTCCTTGAAATACTCCGCACATTCGCCAATCAGTCCATCAATCTTGCCAGCCTCCAATCCCAGCCCATCGTCGGCCAACCGTGGAATTATAAATTCTTCATGACCGTTGATGCTGCCGGTCCATCATTACAGCGCGCCATCAATAAGATCAGCTCAACTGGTCACAAAATAACATTACTCGGTGAATATCTGGCAGCACGTTAGTTTACTGAGAAGGCAAGATATCGGATATATCACCATCGGTCGCGAGCCGATCAAATAGACTTTTTACCGCATCATATACCTTAGCGCTCTCCACGGCCCGACCATTAATCTCTCCCTTAGCCGGTACCGCCGCTATGCTTTCATAATCTGGTCTTGATGGCGAGACAGATTTTGGTGAAACGATTGTAATTTCCTTAGTCTCCGACCAACCATCAACAGTCTGTCTGTGCGACCATTCCACTTTCGTCGGTAACACGCCTTCTAGAGCCGGTAGTAGTGCTTCTGGAGATTCGATATGCTGATGTGCCACAGGTTCTGGAGACAAAAAATCCAACCGCCACGTTATCCGATCCGTCTGTCTACTCTTTGCGCCGACCTCAATCATATCAGTGGCAGCTTCTACTGCGATCTCACTTCCACCAAACCTTTTGTCGCCTTGAGCAACACTAACCCATACCACGTGTCCCTTATCATCTGTAATTGTTATCGACTGCTGTCGAGAATTGTTATCATCATCTTGGCGAATTAGCCGAGCAGTATTATTATCAACCGATTTCCCTGCGGCGGTAAGCACCCGTCCAGCAGTATCGCGCGCAGACTGGACTATATTGGGATCCTTTAAAAAGACCTCTGCCTCTCGACGGCCTTCGGTGTCTGGCAGCGTAAATGTAATTTCTTCCACTCTCGAACTATCATTAGGCTCTTTGAATGTTCCACTATCGGTATTTTCTACTGATGGTGCGAGCGGAACATCATGTGACCGGCCAAGACTATACCCAAGTATACCCGATACGGCTAACGTGACTGCAGCAACCCCCAGCACAAGAGGCTCCCTTAACTTGTCGCCTCTACTATTAGGAGATAATTCTCTATTATTTCTACAACTTATGTGCGCCATGTAGCCATCCTTCCACATACAAATCAATTTCTCACTTAGCGTATTATAACCTATAAAAATAATTATGTCAAGCTAGCTATTGCCCCAGCTCATCGACACTTGAGACCAAAACATCACGTGCTTTTGAGCCGTTCGCCGGGCCGACGATACCACGCTCTTCCATCTCTTCAATCAACCGTGCTGCCTTGCCGTAGCCTATCCGCAGCCGCCGCTGCAGGTAGCTGGTAGAGGCCTTGCCGCCCTCAATCACCACTCGCACCGCGTCCATAAATGCTTCATCTTCACCACCACCGCCAAAATCAACCGCCATGCCACCCTTGCCATTCAGCTGAACTGGCTGCGCTACTACCTCATCATTGTACTGTGGCGCTGACTGCATCCTCAGGTGGTCAGTAATTTTATTAACCTCGTCATCGGTAACCCACGCACCTTGGATACGCTTTGGCTTACTCATACTCGGCGTGTATAGTAGCATATCACCCTGACCAAGTAGTTTCTCGGCACCAATTTGGTCAAGGATTGTCCGCGAGTCAACTTGCGACGCCACCGTAAAACCAATTCGTGCTGGCACGTTCGCCTTGATCAAACCAGTAATCACGTCGACACTCGGCCGCTGCGTTGCCAAGACCAAGTGAATACCCACCGCTCGGGCTTTCTGCGCCAAGCGAACGATCAGCGCCTCAACGTCACGCGCCGCCACCATCATCAAATCGGCCAGCTCGTCAATCACAATAGTAATATACGGCATCGCCCCGTCTTCATGCTGTTGAATATTGCCATCAGCGTCCGCTACTGGGATTTTTTTAGCTCGCGTGGCTAGGCGTTGATTATAGCTCTTGATATCGCGAATCTTCTCAGCCGCCAACAACTTATACCGCCGCTCCATCTCATTGACCGCCCATTTCAAGGCCGAAATAGTCTTTTCTGGCTCGGTAATCACCGGTGTCAATAGATGCGGAATATCTTCATATGGCGCCATTTCCACCTGCTTTGGGTCAACCAAAATTAACTTCATATCGCTTGGACTATTGCGATATAGCAAACTAGTCAGCAAGGTATTAATCATCACTGACTTACCAGAACCGGTCTGACCAGCAATCAGCATGTGCGGCATTTTGTTGAGCTCACCAACCACCGCTTCACCGGAAATGTCCTTACCAATCGCAAAGCTCAGCGGCTCGCGAGCATTCTTCCACTGCTTCGAATCCAGAACGCCGTATAGTCGTACATCGGCAGCACGGCGGTTTGGCACCTCAATACCAACGGCTTTTTGTCCAGGAATTGGTGCCTCGATACGCAGACTCTGCGCCGCCAAATTCAAAGCAATATTTGTCTCCAGCGCCGTAATACGCGTTAACTTCACGCCACTCGGCGGCCGCAAGGTGTACTGCGTCACTTTCGGTCCAATATTTGCATCTTCCATCTCTACGTCGATATTAAACTCTGCCAAGGTGTCATGAATAATCTGCGCGTTTTGCCGAATATCACCAGCATCAGCCGGACTTTGCTTTTTCTCTAGCAGATCAAGGCTTGGCGCCTGCCAGTTCGGATCGTGCGCCGCCACCAACGCCGCCTGCTCCTCAGCCGTCTTATCCCGCGCCACACTACCGCGCAGGCTGCTCAATGGTGATGGTTTTTTATCCTTTGGCGTGACTGGATCGACCGTTGGGACACCGGCGTTGAGCTTAATATCGCTCGATGACTTGGCGCTGGCTGCATCTTCGCGGGCCGCCTTCTTCATCACTGCCGCATTGTTGTCATCCTCGGAACGGTCACGCTTGAACGCCTCGGCTACCTTCTTAATCACTGTAAACGGCGACGTCTGGGTAATAAATAGCGCGGTGATGACGATGAGGACCACATATATCAAAGCAGCGATGCCAGGGTCGACCATGGCACTCATGGCCCGATTGGCCGTATCACCAATAAACCCACCAGCATTTGGGCGAGCTGGTGTCTTTAATAATCCAAACAAACCAGACAACCACACCACCTCGAGGATGGCTGCTAATTTCATCGCCAGTGGTAATCGATTATTCTCTGCGCGGAAAATCTCCACAGCAATATATATTAGCAAAATCGGCAGCCCGTACATTGCATACCCAAGCATACTCAGAGTCACCTTATGTAGCCACCCCAGCACCAGACCACCAACACCAAACCACGCCACCACCAATAGAAGCGACAACACAACGAGAAGCACCGCGCCGACTTGCGCCCAAAAGCCGCTCGGCACATCATGCTTTGGAGCCGCGGAAACTGATTTCTTGCGGGTAGGTTTTCGTTTTTTTGGCATAACTGTTTTTATTATATCACTTTACCAACGTTCACATTGTAGCATATTTTACAACAAATAGCAAGCGTGAGCTAGTATGCGCGCACTCGGCCGACCTCTCGAGCCTTGGTGTCATTCGCCTCGGTGTCTGGCACCTGGCGGCGCGGGAAGCAGCGACGCGGCATGGTTGGTAGCGTCATTTTTGGTTCTGCCGCCGAAGTAGCCGCAGGTTTCTTGCCGCGTACTGGTGTCTTTACGGCAGAAGTATTCGAAGCGGCAGTCGATTTTACTGTTTTCAAACCGCCCACTTCATTAATCACCGGGATGACAATTGGCGTCCGGCGCGTCTGGTCATACAAAATATGCGTGACTTCATCCTTAATTTCCTTCTTCACTACGTCAAGGTCATACTTACCAGCAAAACTGCGCGCCGCCTTCTGCTTCAAGTACTGGCGGATCATATTCATCAATTCCTCGGAATCACGCAGGTAGATGAAACCGCGAGAAATGATATCCGGGCTGGTCAATAATCGGCCCGTACCGCGTTGCACTGTCAGCACTACCACAAACATTCCCTCCTGTGACATATGAATGCGGTCTTTTAATACCACCTCGGAAACGATAGCGCCCGTATCGTCATACATCACACCGCCAACTTGAATCCGACCAGCCTTCTTAGCTTGGCGTTCGATATCAATTTCAATAATATCGCCAGCATCGCACACAAAGATATTCTTCCTCGGAATCCCGCACTCTTTCTCTGCCAGCCGTGCATTGTGCACTAGCATGTGGAATTCGCCGTGAATTGGCATGTAGTATGTTGGGTTAAGCGCGTTAATCAGCTTAATGTGGTCGTCATAGTAGCCATGACCCGACAAGTGTAGCGGCCCGATTCCCGTCAAGTGCGTCTTGCCATTCTGAATCACATCAGATCCTTCACGCATCAAGCCATCAACCGTTCGCACCACGTTTTTCTCATTACCCGGAATTGGGTTGGAGCTAAATACCACCACGTCAGAGCCTTTGATCTTCATGTATTTATGTGCACCAGTCGCCATACGACTCAGCACAGCATTAAACTCACCCTGCGAACCAGTACAGACTACCGTGATCTGGCTGTCTGGCAATTTGATGATGTCTTCCATTTTCATAACGGTATTTTTCGGGATCTTGATAGTTCCCGAGCGCAGCGCCACCTCCAAGTTCTGGATCATCGAAAAGCCGGCAAATGCTACCTTGCGCCCATGCTTATGTGCTTCTTCCAAAATCAATTGCAGGCGATGCACCTGCGATGAGAAACAGCTCAAAATCACTCGACTGTTACTAAACTTATCCATCACCTGACCAATAGAATACTGGATATCAAACTCGGTGTGCGTGTGCGTACCAGCTGATTCGCAGTTGGTTGATTCGTTCATGAACATCAACACTCCCTCTTTGGCGGCAATCTCTGTCATACGCTCAAGGTCAAATTTCTGGCCATCAACTGGACTTTCCTCAAACCGCCAGTCGCCAGAGTCAATCACCACACCGAGTGGCGTCCGGATCACCACCGCGGTTGAATCCGGAATGGAGTGGTTCACTCGTACCAATTCCACAGAAAAATGCTTCGATACTTGAACAACTTCGTGGCTCAATGGATCCATCACCCGAAAGTCCGGCTGAAAGTCAGTATCAGCATCCGCCATCGACTTATCTAGCATGCCGATAGTGAACTTCGATGCATAGACTGGTGCTGGAATCCGGTGGATAAAGTGTCGGAAGGAACCGATGTGATCAAGGTGGCCGTGAGTGAACACATGTGCCTTGATCTTGTGCTTATTTTCTTCCAACCACGTAATGTCCGGTGTGATGTAGTTGATTCCTGGATAGTCGCTGCCCGGAAACAGGAAACCCATGTCCACAATGATAATTTCATCATCATACTCAATGGCATTCATATTTTTACCGATGCCCATCTCACCGACACCGCCGATTGGGATGATCCTCAACTTTGGCTTACCGCCACGGACACGTTTTGGCTGCATCTTGGCACTAAATTGCTCGCCGCCATAACCATTGTAAACCGATTTGTTGACCGGGATATCGATCAGATGCTGCGATGCCCTGAGGTTAACATTCTCGCTCGTGCGCCGCTGCGCCCGAAAGACCTCGCCCTTGCGGGTCGTGGTACTATTCATTACCGCCGTATTACTTTTTTTTGTAGCTGGTCGTTTTGACTGATCATCACCTTTTGGCGTCGCAAGTCGTCTCTGGCCCATGCGTATTGTTCTCCTTTTATAAAATAAATACCTTGCAAAATTAGAATGACAAGCGATAGACGCGGGGAGCAACGTACGGCAAATCTATCCCTTAACAATTGTGCTCATTATAGCACGGGGCACCAGCTCTTGTCAAAAATAGCTCAAACGCTCACCTGGATGGCCAATTGCGCCGCCCGCACAAAATCATCAATCAACGTCTGGCGCAATGCTCCGTTATACAGCGCTGCTGCCGGATGATACAGTGGAATTACCAAGAACTTCAACTCGTTGAACTGTGCCCAGCGCGGATTGCCATGGTCACGCGAAATCGCCAAGTCAGGAATAAATGCCATGCCACTATGCCGACCCAGTGTGATGACCACCTTTGGCTGAATAATCTGCAGCTGTCGCATCAGATACGGCCAGAAAGCGCGCTTCTCCTCCGGCAGCGGATCACGATTGTTTGGCGGTCGATATTTAACGATGTTGGTGATGTAGATGTCTTGGCGACGTAACTGGGCCGCGGCTAACATCTCGTCAAGGAATGTGCCGGCTGCCCCAACGAATGGCTTGCCCTGAAGGTCTTCGTTTTTTCCTGGCGCTTCACCGATAAATACAATGTCTGCGTCAGCTCGGCCATCACCCATCACCAGCTGTGTCGCCTGCTCTGCCAGATCATGACAAACATCATGAGTGATAATCTCTGCTGCCAAAACCTCCAGCCGCACTGCCTCATCCATATTTCTATTATACAAAACACCTCGTCACTATGCGAGGTGTTTTGCTTGCTGCTGAGGCAAAATTAATTCTCAGCTTTTTTCTTGACGAGCTCAACAAAGGCTTCCTGATGCTTTGTTATGTTAGAATCCTTGATGTTTTTAGTGAAGGTAGATAATGGGCTAATTCCTGACGCCAGCTTCGGTGCCCTAGCGCTGTAATCTTTATTAGCTCGCGCTACGAGATAATCACCAAACGCCTTGTAATACTCTGTCATCTTTTTTGCGAACTCTTGTAGTTCCTTTTCCTCGGACTTGGCAACATTATCGAGCAGCTGATAGCAATCGCTCATCTTTTCATCATAGAGCTTCTTTACCTCATCCGCTGGCTTGCCAAAATAATTAAAGTTGTTTAGCGAACACTTCTTAGAGTAGCTCTGTAGCTTCTCTACCACACTAGCAATCTTTTCCATGTTCGGACGTACTTTGTCGTACGCAGCTTTATATTCGCCAAAGGATTTTTTTGTCTCTCCGTCGCGCATAATCTTTGATGACTCAAGCTTTTTCATCATAGTATCGGCACGGCTAATTGACTCTTCAACCCGCTTCTTTATATTGTCACTATTTGAAGACTGAAGTGGTGCTGTAATCTTATGGCTAGTGAACTCCTCTAGTGTTTTCAGCGCTTCCTGGTAGTCGGCTTTTGATGGGCCACCAAGGAAGATAACCGCTAACACGATACCAACGACAACAACGATCAAGCCAACTGAGCCGCCAATAATACCCCATAGTGCACCCTTGCTGAGACCTTTCTTTGGAGGTAGTGGTGCTGCACCGGGCATTTGTGGTACTGCGGGCTGCTGCATTTGTGGCATCGGTGGCACTGCCGGCACGGGCTGGGCTGGCTGTGGCTGCGGTGTTGGTTGCGCAGGTTGGTCAGTTGCTGCCGGCGGTGTTACTGTCGGTTGTGGTACGTTCTTATTATTCTTATCGTCCATAATCCCCCTCAATTAGTATTATATTTCACCATTGTATCGTATTTTGCCAAAAAGCAAAAGTTACAAGCCGATCATTGTTAAGTTAATCTTACCGCGCTCATCAATGCCAGTGATTTTTACTCGCACAACTTGCCCCTCTTTCACCACATCGGTAACCTTGGCAACCCGGCCTTCAGTCAATTTCGAGATGTGCACCATCCCGTCAATACCCGGCAGAATATTTACAAATGCTCCAAAATCCTTAATGCTGACGACCTTGCCTTCATAGATTTTGCCAACTTCCGGCTCTTCAACCAGGCTCTTGATCCAGTTTAGTGCCTTCTCGATCGACTCACCATTCGGACTGGCGATGGTGATCAAGCCGTCTTCCTTGATGTCGACTTCGGCACCAGTCTCGCTGGTAATTTTGTTAATCATCTCGCCGCCCTTGCCGATGACAGCGCCAATTTTATCTGGATCAATTTTTAGCTTTTCAATCCGCGGTGCGTACGGGCTGAGCTGATCACGTGGCGCAGCCAGCACACTCAGCATGTGCTGCAAAATATGTGCCCGGCCCGCCTCACTCTGTTCAATCGCTTGGCGCAGCACTGCCACTGGTAAACCATGCACTTTCATATCCATCTGGAGCGCCGTGATGCCTTTGGCTGTACCAGTCACCTTGAAATCCATATCACCAGCAAAGTCCTCAGCATCGGCAATGTCACTCAGTACGTACGGCGTATCACCGTCCATCATGAGACCCATGGCAATGCCGCTAACTGGCGCCGAAAGAGGCACACCAGCGTCCATCAACGCCAAACAGCTCGAACAGGTCGCTGCCATCGATGTCGAACCATTCTGACTCATAATTTCGGTGACGCTGCGAATAGCGTACGGGAAGTCTTCTTCGCTCGGCAACACTGGCGTCAAGGCTCGCTCCGCCAAGTAGCCGTGGCCAATTTCGCGCCGGCCCGGGCTGCCCATCCGCTTAACCTCGCCAACCGTGTAGCCTGGCGCATTATAATGGTGCATGTAGCGCCGCTCGCCATCATTAACCTCCATAGTATCAACCAGCTGCGCGTAACTCAGCGGCGCCAAGGTGACAATATTCATACCCTGGGTCACGCCGCGGGTAAATAGGCTCGAGCCGTGCGCTCGCGGCAGCAAACCAACCTCTGAGCTTAGTGGGCGGATTTCCGTCAGAGCACGGCCATCTGGGCGCTTACCTTCCTCAACGATACCGCGGCGAACATCGTTGTGTAGCGCCAACGTGAACGCCTCATCATAATCATTGCGAACTCCACTATATTCTTCTTCGTCTATGCCAAGTTTTTCAGCCATCGCTTCATGAAACTCGGCGCGAATATTGCTAATCATTTCATTGCGCTCTGGGTACGGCCGGCGGATTTGCTCGCCTAACTTGCCGTCAACCCATTCGTCAGCTGTCTGCTGAATTGCTTCGTCGGGTAAAACTAATTCATATTCCTGCGAAGTTGGCGCCACTTTAGCTGCCAATTCTCGCTGCAAAGCAATCGCTGGCTGCATCATCTGGTGCGCCCAAGCCATCGCATCGACAATCACCTCTTCTGATACCTCCTTGGCACCAGCTTCCACCATGGTAATACCGCTGGCAATACCGGCCACCACTAGGTCCAAATCAGATTGCTCACGCTCCTCTGGCGTCAAAAAAGCCTTAAACTCACCGTTCACGCGGCCAACACGCAAACCTGCCACCGGACCGTCAAACGGCGTCCCAGTCAGCATCAAAGCACTCGACGCTGCAATCATCGCCACCACATCCGGGCGGAAATCCGGATCCATACTCAGCACCGTCGCCACCACTTGTACTTCTTGGCGATACCCCTTCGGGAACAGCGGCCGAATCGGACGGTCAATCAACCGGCCAATCAGCACCGCCTCATCGCTCGGCCGACCCTCGCGCTTGATAAACCGCGAGCCAGAAATTTTACCCGCCGCATAAAACCGTTCTTCATAATCAATCGACAGCGGGAAATAGTCCAACTGCACAGGCCGTGAACCGACCTGGGCGCTGCCCAGCACCACCGTATCGCCATAGCGCACCAGCACGCTACCAGTCGTCCGAAAACCAACGCGGTTGACCTCGAGCGTCAACGGCCGCCCACATAATTCAGTAGTAACCGAAAAAATCTCCTTACCACTTGGATTAATAATTGCCATAGATCCTCTCTTTCTCGCAAAGACAGTAACAGGTGTACGCGTGCTGGTTTACCGTCAACACACCACACATCCATCACCGTCTGCGGGTTATATTCGCGCTTTCTATTATATCACAGGGCCGCACGCGTTAGAGAAAGCCAGCCCGATCAAACGCATCCCGAACCACAGCGAGCCGCTCACTCACTTGGTCCAAAACATCTGGCGTTGGCGACAACGTCTCCGGTGAGCTACCGCCAGCCGCACCAATGACTTGTCGTATCACATTAAAACTCTCCACTCCCGGCAGCATAGCAGTCCACTCATACGGCTGTTCACTAGTTGGCGCTGGTTGCCTCTGAGATACTGGCACAAAGGACAGCATCAGCTCTTCCGGACTAATTTCGTACAGTATATCCCAAAAGGCACGTTCTGTCGGTAAGCCTTGCCTCGAGATCCCCCAAACTGCCGTCAGCCCAGCAGTCTTAGCTTCGGGCCTACCTGCCAACAACTCAAACGCGACGGCTACGCGCACCCTACTATCATCATTCAAATCCGAAGAGACCCCCGTTCCTATCACTGCTCGCTCAGAATGACCAGCCTTATGTAGCAGTGCACTCCCCGTCATAAAACCGTGCCGACGTTCACCTTGAGATGCAGATATCGATGCGGGTGGTGGCAATATCGGCGGCATCTCACCAGTAAATATAGGTGCGCCCTTAATACATTGCCGAAACATATCACATGCTTGACCATATATCTCATACGCCCGATCAAGATCAATCTTCGGAGCATTCGTCTCTACCGGTGGCTTCGGCTGATGTTTATCACTACTATCACTCGCTAGCAGCTCGCCGCCTATCAGCGCAGCCGACGCACCAACCAAACTGCATAACAGACCACGCCGGCTTATCTTTGGTGGCTCTGTATTCATATTTTTTACCATACCGAACTCCTATTTGCACAAATACTCATGCGCACTTGAGCACTCAGCCGCAATAACATCTTGTTGAGTAACCGTACGCAGTGCCAGCTCATAGAGTATAAACATTGCCTCCTTAAGATCGTTAAGGTGCTCCTCACCAGCTGCTGACTCCAAGGCAGCAAGTTTGTGACTATCAATCATGGTATCCTCAAATAACATCCCGAATAGCTGCTGAACCGATGCGAGGAGCTCTCCTCCCGCTTCTTTGAGCAGTTTTCGCGGCGGTTTATTCAGGACCGTTGGCCCCAGCAAGTCATCCTTAATAAACATTTCATCCGGAAAAAAGTACTGCCAAAAATTATTGACAAATTTACTCGGTAGTTTTTTAGACGTATCAGAGTCGTCTTGTGACGAATTTGCTCGCGACGGATCCATGCCGTTTTTCCAAAAGTCGTCCGCATTCGTAAATCTAGAACCATGATCATTAGCGCGTAATTCTGAGTCTAGCTGCCCCTCGATATGCACTAAGTCATTGCTCAACCATTCACCAGACGGACCAACCTGCTCCCTAACGGCAACCATAATATCGCTAATATTCGCAACTTGTTTAGCCACATCTAGCGGTGGTAGTTTATTAGCCCGCGGTGCGTATTCATTCATACTCTGTAATTTAGCATAAAAATTATAAAAAGTCAATCAGCGCCCCATCAAACAGATCGGCACATGCTGATGAAACAACGACCCATGCTACTAGGCTGACCCGCTCATGCTACAATATAACAAGTGAAGCAGATAACCCACGCCAAAAACCGCCGCCGATGGCTCAGTATGAGTCTGGCTCTTATCCTACTCGCTGGTGGCGGCTACACACTCATCACAGTGTTCAGTCCATTCTTTCGTGCTCAGCTCATTGATCCAACGCGCAACCAAACCACCCAGCTTCTCGCCGCTACGCCAGAAACCAGCATCACCGAGGACCGCCTCTATATTCCTAAAATTGATATTAACGTGCCGTACGCTACTGGCGGTGCCGAAACTATGGAGCGAGGTGCGTGGTGGCGTCAGCCAGAGAATGGTAACCCAGTTGACGGCGGTAATTTTGTCTTGTCAGCCCACCGCTTCATTATGGGCTTGACGCCACAGCAAACCATCCAAAAATCACCATTCTACAACATTGATAAGCTGAGCATTGGCGATGAAATAATCATTGACTACCGCGGCAAACGTTACACCTACATCATATCCCAGTTATTTGATGTCAAGCCGAATGCCGTTCACATCGAAAACCGAACCGACAAACCACAGCTCACCCTCTATTCATGCACCCTTGGTGGCGCGGCTGACGGTCGGACGGTTTTTGTAGCCACACCGCGCTAAATAAAAATACCCACCTCGTGATATATCAAGGTGGATATCCGTACAACTACCCGGCGCGACTACTTACGCAGACCCAGGGCAGCCACAACCGCTTTGTAACTCTCAAAATCAGTTCGCTCCAGGTATTTGAGCAGGCGCTTGCGCTTGCCAACCATCTGGATTAAGCCACGGCGCGCCATGAAGTCATGCTTATTCGCCTTCAGGTGCTTTGTGACCTCTTTGATACGAGCCGTCAAGATCGACACCTGCGCCTGCGGGCTGCCGACGTCGTCCTTGTTGACCTGAGTCAAAGCAATTGCTTTCGCTTTATCGTCTTTGCTAATCATAGCCTCGTCATTATACCAATGCTGCCCTAAAAACGCAAATCAGCCGCATTTACTAAAATGTCTGTACATAATTATACGCTGGCTTACCGGTGATCGGCACGGCTGCACTCGAGATGTTGCAGGTTACCCTGATTGCATTGACTTGAGCTGCCTCCTGCGGCTTGGCAGAATTAAGGGCTGCGAACACCGCAATGCCGGTTATCTTGCCAGATGCGTCCTTGCATGGATACCAAATAAAAATATCGTTTGGATTTGACGCATTCTTGCTGCTAACGCCCTCGCGATACCCTGGCTGAATATACTGTGGTACAAGCGAGTCAACGCTATTGGCGTTATTAAACGTCCCCTGTCCGGACGGCAGTGTTCGTTTCTGTGTATCATATATCTGCAACGCGTCCCCAGCGATCTTGACGATGGAACGAATCTTGGTATCAGTTGCGTCCTGACGCATACCTGAATATGCCATAGTACCAATAGTTGCCAAAATTGCAATTACAACAATCACAATTAATACTTCAACGATCGTAAAACCTGTTTGCCTACCCATGTTTTGATAATAGCACTTCAAGACAAAATCCCAAAATCCGCTAATGCTTTCGCCTGAGCAACGTCATATTCAGCGATAGCCATGCGGCGTAGCTGCCGGCAGTAGGCCCCCGTTTCTAGCTTCTGGCCAATATCAACCGCCAGACTCCGAATATACGTACCACTCGAAACATGTGCTCGAATTACCAAGCGAGGATACTCATATGCGACGAGCTCCAAGGCGTAAATTGACACGGTGCGCTCTGGCATCTCAACCGGCTGGCCATGACGCGCCAGCTGATAGGCCCGACGGCCATTGATCTTGATGGCGCTAAATATCGGTGGGCGCTGTTTAATTTCACCCACAAATGTACCGAGCACCGCTTCAACCTCACTGCGAGACGGCTGCCGCGCCGACACGCGAGTCAGTTCACCCTCAGGATCACCGGTCGTCGATATCTCGCCAAGCATCAACTCCGCTTCATACCACTTATCAAGCTTCGTAAACGTATCAGCCTCACGGCACTTCTTGCCCGTCACGATAATCATCAGTCCCGTAGCGAACGGATCAAGTGTGCCGGTATGGCCAACTTTCACTTTTTTGCCCGCGGCCTGGCTGAGCACCCGCCGCAACCGCGCTACTACTCCAAAACTCGTCATGCCAGCCGGCTTATCAATGAGCAGCACCTCGTCCATGGACTATTTTTGCCCCGGAATCTGGAACTGCGACGGGTTAAAGGTGCGCGGCTGTGTAGAGGCGGACGGTGCTAAAGGTGATGTGTTCAACGCTGGCAGCCCCCCATCTGCGGCACCGATCGGAGCTGGTGGTAGCGGCGGTAGGCCTGAACCCGAAAAGTCAGAAAAATCAGGCAGTGGCGGTAGGCCATGCATCACACTGGACTCAATATCAGCCAGCGTCGCCGGGGCAGATGACACCGCAGGTAGTGGCGAAGATGGGGCTACCGGAGCGGGTGAAGCTGCAGCTTCAAGCGGTGGCGCGGCAGCCAGTGCCTCGGTAATTGCCGCACGAGCATCACGCTCAGAATCTGGCAGTGATGGCGACGTAGCAGACTGAGTCTGTTTAGCGGCTAGTGCTTGCGTCTCCTCTTTCAGTGCGGCAATGACCGCTTCATCTTTGTTAGTTGTCGCAAACGGATCAACACTTGGCGGTTCATCGGACTTTCCCATGACTGCATTTAACGGCGATTCACCGAGGGCTGGACGCGATTCACCAACATAGGTACCATGATGCAGGATAGTCTTGTTTTGATCGGTATCAAGATCGCGGCGCTTATCCTCGGCTGCCCGCTCCGTTGTTGCGTTCAATGTTCCACCTAGGAGCGGTGCAGCCGTCTCCGGTTCTGCCGATACTGACGCACCAACCGACGGTGGTGTTGACGGCGTACTGTTTCGCCCACTCGCCGCTGATACTGCTCGGAGGCGATCAAGCTGTGCCGTCGCCGCACGGGCTGCTGCATCCTGCTCCTCGGCCCGAGTCTGCTTGGCTACCTCATCAAGGCTACCCCGCCGCTCGTGGCTGATTGATAACGCACCATCATCTCTTCTGGGATCAGCTGTTCTTGAGCGCCTCCCCCGCTCAACCTTGAAATTAGAACCATCCCCGCCATCGTCATCATCCGTCTTATCATCAGCTGCGTCATCAGTCGCCTGCTGTGATTGCTCTGACTTTGAATGCTCCTCGGCCTTAATCGCCTGCCCCTCGGCCAACTTGGTAGCGATCAATTGCTGGTTGGCGCCGACCGCCATCAGTTCTGCTGCCAATGTCATGACTCGTGACGAGGTTAGGTTATTGCTAAACCGTTCCGTCGCTGCCACAACACCGGTTAGTAACGCCGTTGCGATCTGCTCATCCATAGTCACTTTCGGTGTTCGCAGCTCATCGATCAAATCAACCAACATCTCACTGACACCTGACGCTCTATCATCATGCCAATCAACCGTCCCGAGATTACTCCTCACCATGCCGGCAGTCACCGTCGATACCACCGCATCATGCAAAATCTTGCCATGAGCCGTCAACGCCTTGTCGAGATGATCCTGACTCTCAACATTAAGCGCAAGCACCAGCTCAATATTATAATCACCCTGCGAGAACTCTAAATCTGCCTCAGTAATTGTCGCCCGGTACGGTGTGATAAAAATCTTCACCGCATCATCAACCACCTTGTAGCGCAGATGATCGGCTTTTTCCTTATCAAGCGCGATGATAAAATCACGCAGGCTGTCCGCCGTGGCCTCAAACGTCTCATCCGGCTCGAGGAATGAAATTGCCGGCGGAATTTTACCACTAAAAACAGCCGTGGCGTGCTTGCCGAGTTTATTCAGGAAAATTGTTAGTCCCAGTGCCGCCGATAGCTCATCCACCGATGGATTGACACTCACCGTCACCAAAATATTAGTCACATCTTTGATGCTCTGAATGATCTGCTGCTTTTGTGACTGGCTCGCCATTATCTTGTATCCTGTTTATTTTTGTTTATACCTTTGGGTTAGATTATACATAAGCATTTCAGAAAAGTCAATAGACTGGGCAGTAAAATATGGGCCAGTCTTTACTTTTATCGGGTTTTTCTGTATAATCCATCCTTGATTAGCGAAACAAATTTATAGAGGTAAAGGAAATCTATGCCAATCATCAAATCCGCCATCAAACGGGCAAAACAAACCCTAAAGCGCCGCGAGCGCAATATCGGCATCAAGCGCGACATCAAGTCAGCCGTCAAGGCTTTTATGGCCGAGCCAAGCGCCGCAACGCTGGCTACTGCTCACAGTGAGCTTGACACTGCCGTCAAAAAGAACCTGCTGAAGAAAAATACTGCCGCTCGGCGCAAAAGTGCCCTCTCAGCTATCGCCAAGGAAGCTGGCGTGAAGCTTGAAGCGACTAAAAAGGCAGCCACCAAAGCCCCAGCAAAGACGACGGCAAAAACCACCGCGAAATCAACCACTACCAAAAAACCAGCTGCAAAAAAGCCAGCAGCCAAAGAGGCTAACTAGCCATTCACGGTTGCATCAACAATACTTCCGTCAGTTGGCGGGAGTATTTTATTATGTTATATGTCTAGCAATATAAACCAGCGCTGCCTCGACCAACAGCCACGGCGATACACGAGTTGTCTTCATCTGTTCATCAGCCTGCGCCAAGGCAGAGTTAATTACCGCAAGTTGCGCTGGTGTGATTCGCGCTGCATACGGCGCTACCTTTCGCAGCGCATACGGATGGGCCGCAAAATCACGAGCCACCGCCCCCGCGTCACCGCCAGATAGCACCAGCGCGTTCAGCTGCACCAATTGTGAAACCAATAGCCCCAGCGTCTGGTACGCCCCATCATCACCGCTCTCCGCCTCGAGATAGGCAATGATCGCGCGCACTTTCCCCCGGTCGCCATCCAGCATTGCCGCAAACAACTCAAACGCACTTTCAGCCGGAGCCAGCGGCACTAGTGCATCGATCAGCTCATCATTTAATTCACCGGCCAACGCCAACTGCTGCAACACCAAATCAAGCCGCAGCTGATCAAACCCCAACCGATCAATCAGTGTCGTCGCCTGCCTCACTGTCAACACTGCCCCATGCACCTTGGCTTGCTCAACACACCACGCGCTCAGCTGCGGTTTTTGGCGTTCAGTGAAATGAGCGTATTCCCTTACCTCGGCATGGTTTTGCAGCCACTTATACGTTTTTGTGCGCTTATCAAGCTTCGTCTCTAGAAGGACAACCGTGGTCGCCACGCCGCTAAGTAGCTCCGGCAAATCACGCCACAATGCTACATTCTGACTCACATCAGTAATGACCACTGCCTGCTCTAGCGTGAACAAACTCTGCCCCATCACCACCTCACAGACCTCGGCGGCCGTCAGTTCTTCACCGTCGCGCCGCACCACCGCCATATCACCAACCAGCGCCGCAAGCGCCGCCCGCTTCTCAAATTTGTTGTCGCCGTGAAAGAGATAGATCATATAACTTCCACCTGGCACACCGGACAAATGTGCGTACCGCGGCCGCCGACTTTTAACTTGATGACTTCTTGGTCGGGGTGGCGGTGGCAGGCCTGGCCTTCGCGGCGAAACACATGAGCAAATGTCAGATAATTCCCTTTCTGGCCCTCGGCGTCAACATAATTTTTATCCGTCGAGCCGCCCTGATCAATACTGAGTTGCAAGATGCGCCGCAACTCAGTAAATAATGCATTCAACTGCTGATCACTGATGTTCTTCACCCGCGTTTGCGGATGAAGACGCGCTGCCCACAGCGCCTCGTCCGCATAAATATTACCAACGCCTGCGATTACCGTCTGGTCAAGAAACGCTGGCTTAATCATCGAATTCTGGTGACGACGAATCCGCTGGATGAAATCCTTGGCGCGCGTCTGAGGATCAAGTGGCTCCGGCCCAACTTTTTGCATGAACGGCAGGTTTTTTACTTCATCAGTCGGCAGCAATTTTACCCAGCCAAACTTGCGCTGATCATTGAAAAACAGCCGTGACCCATCGGTAAAATCAATCTGCACCCGCGTCGACCGATCCGGCAGCTCACCAATCAAACTATCATTCGGATGCCCGCCAGCAAAGTCGTCGATCTCGCGAGCGGTATCCGCAGAAAAATTGTGGGCAACGTTACGTGGGCCCCGAGATTTTTTTGGGGATACCCGAACGCTATGGCGAGAGCCTTGACGAAACACCAACTGCCCCGTCATCTTCAGATGTATCACCAACGAATACTGCGTATCCAGATCAATCATCAGCACCTTTGCCCGTCGCCGCACCGCCGTCACGCGCGCGCCATACAAAAATTGCTTAACATCAGCCGGCGCATTTGGGAAACTTTTTGGCGAGTCAAACACTGCCGTTCGCACCACCACTTGACCTGGCAGTAGCTCCGCCAACCCGCGGCGAACTGTCTCGACTTCGGGAAGTTCCGGCATAGGACGCTCCTAAAACTTAAACAACGTATCCCGCTGATACAACCCGATAGTGGTAGCCATCTTGTTGCCATCAGGGATTTGCTTGATAAACATATCGACGATTTCCTCGACATTAGCAACGGCCGAGCCCTTGGAGCCGCCACAATCTGACGTCCACAGCGCCTTGATCGGCGTTCCGTTCATCAACAATTCAAATTTATACACCTTGCCCGTTGCACAAATACCACGCAGATCATTCTGCTCGTCGCTCAGCTGCCGGCCCTCCATCATCTTGCGCTTGTCTAGTGCATACACCAGTTCCTCGTACGCCTTGAAATTATTGTCCAGCTGCTTGGTGTTTAGCTGCTTCTCGATATACCCCTCGTACGTCGTCATTGTTCGCGAAGCTGGTGCAATAGTTACTTGATATGAACGGAATTTTTCATTAGCGACAATCGGGCCACGCACTGTCAGTCTGACCGATCGGCCTTCGTCAGTTTGTAGTAAGTCACTTTTTTTCTGTTCAGTTGTCTCTGGTTGCTGCTTTTGCTCATTGCCACCAAATATTGACCGGCTGATGCTGATAATCGCAACAATGGTCACGATGGTGATAATGATAACGAGCAAAATTGGCACAAACCGGGAAAAAGAATTAAACGAATTATACGTACGCCTCATGGGTTGATTATACCATATTCTGCCAGTTTTGCATTTATTGCCTCGGCTATACCTCGTCCCAGTGCAGCCCTACGCCGACATCCACCTTTAGCGCAATTGGTAGTTCCGGACAAATACCTTCCATTTCTCTGCGCATGATTTCTCCGACTCGCTCGGCGTCCGCTGCTCGACATTCTACCAAAATCGAGTCGTGGACTTGCAGAACCGGCTCGGCTAATCCAGCCAATTTGTCCTCCAGCCGAATCATCGCCAGCTTCATCAAATCCGCTTCCGTGCCCTGAATTGGCATATTCATCGCTGCCCGCTCGGCCGCTGAACGCACCATAAAATTGCTCGACTTAACGTCTGGCGTTGGCCGCCGCCGGCCAAAATAGGTCTCAACAAAACCCTGTTCGCGCGCTTGAACTAAAATTGTATCCAGATATTGGCGGATTGGCTGGCGCACCGCAAAATAGTGTTCGATAAATTTTTTTGCCTCGGTAAACATCATACCGGTAGCCGCCGCCAGCCCATGCGGGCTCATGCCATACAGCACGCCAAAGTTGATCACCTTGGCCGCACGCCGCTGTGCTTTCGTCACCTGATCCATCGGCACGCCGTAGGTCTCGGCCGCCGTCTTGGTATGAATATCAACATCGCTATTAAAATCGTTAATCAGCTGCTCATCGCCCGCCAATACTGCCGCCAGTCGCAGTTCAAATTGCGAATAATCCGCACCAACGAAGACCTTACCTTCGCTCGGCACAAACGCCTGGCGAATTTTCCGACCCAGTTCCGTTCGCACGGGGATGTTCTGCAGGTTAGGATTGGTACTGCTCAGCCGCCCGGTGCTGGTGACGTCTTGGTTAAACGTGGTGTGAATCCGCCCGTCCTCAGCCACCAACTTCGGCAGCGCTTCAATGTAGGTGCTGATCAATTTAGTCAGCTCCCGGTACCGCTCAATCAGCTCAATGATTGGGTGTTGCCCGCGCAACTTATCCAGCTCTTTCTGCCCCGTCGAATAGCCAGTTTTGCCTTTTTTGATACCAGTCGTCGGCAGCTGCAACTTGGTAAATAACACCTCGGACAGCTGCGCCGGACTAGCAGCATTAAACTCGCGCCCAGCCATCGCATACATTTGTTGTTCAAGCTGACTAACCTCCGCCCTCAGTTCCTCACCCATGCGTTCGAGGAGTGCTGTGTCTAGCTTCATACCACGCTTTTCCATCTGAAACAGCGGCCAAATCACCGGAAAATCAAACTCGCGAAGCACCCGAGCAATCTGCTGATGCGTCGCCATATAATCCTGCTGCTGACGGTAAATCTGCCGTAGTCGTGCCAACTGCCGCGACGCGGAATTATCCTCAGAAAAATCACCCGCCAGTGCCGCTAAACTACGGTCGCGCCTCAGCGGATCGATCAAAAATGCCGCCTGCCCAACATCCCAGACCTCATGAAACCGCACCGTCACGTTATGGGCGTCTAGCGTGTGATACAGTACCTTGACATCCGCCGCGATCACCACACCCTGCGCCAACAGCTGCCAAACCGACCAGCCAATTTCACTAATCTTCGCCCGCCACGCCACACCAGGTTTGGAATTGATATACACCGTGTCCGGCTCTAAGGAGTCAATATAGATACTATTTTCTGCCTCAAACAGCGGCTCAGCCGGCAAATCTTCGACGCGCGGCAATTCCAGTTCCACCGTCTCTGCTACCTCATCCACCGCTTGCATTGTTCGCGGCAGCCGCCCAATCAGCGAATGAAACTCCAATTTCCGCAAAATTTCCGCCACCCGGGCAAAATCGCAGTCGTTAACATCAGCCACCTCCCAGTCCAGCTCCACCGGTGCATCTGTCCAGATTTCTGCCACCTGCTTGGTCAGATATGCCGACTCGCGGCCACTTGCTAGCTTTGTCCGTAGAGCACCTATTTGCTCATCCAAGTGCGCGTACACCCCGTCCAGTGTGTCATATGTTTGCAATAATTTCACCGCCGTCTTTTCACCAACGCCCGGCACGCCCGGCAAATTATCACTGGAATCACCTTTTAGCGCCTTCAAATCCAAAAACTGGTCCGTCCGAATACCATATTTTTGTTCAAAATATTCCGCCGTGAATTCCTCGATGTTCCTCAGGCCATTTTTCATGGCGTACACTTTGGTAAGGGGCGACACCAATTGCAGCGCATCCAAATCCGACGTCAGCAAACACGTCTGCACGCCGCGCGCTTCCGCTTGCCGAGCAAACGCGCCCATGATATCGTCCGCCTCATAATCATCCAGCTCATACAGCGGCCAGCCGAACGCATCCAGCAGTTCCATTAAAATCGGAATTTGCTGATAGAAATCATCAGGCGCTGGCTTGCGACCCGCCTTGTACTCTGGATATAATTCCCGCCGCTTACGGATATTGGTACCGCGTTTATCCCACGCCACCGCCACATAATCCGGCTCCAATTTCTTGATCAGCTCAATTGCCAAACTCACAAACCCATATACTCCGCCGGTCGGCGTACCGTCCGCCGTACTCAGCCCCGGCATAGCATAATACCCTCGGTAAAACACTGATTTTCCGTCGATGACCGCCAAACGCTTCATATACTCAGTATAGCAAATTTGCTATACTAACAACATGACACAACCACATGCAAACATTATCGCCCTGGTCGGTCTGGCCGGTAGCGGCAAAAGCTCGGCAGTCGAATATTTCACCAAAAAGGGCATTCCGAAAATTTATTTTGGCGGCATCATCTACAAAGCCATGGAAGAAGCTGGCATCGAACCAACGTGGGATAATCAGCAAAAATTCCGTGAGGAAATTCGCCGGCGTGAAGGCAAAGATTTTGTCGTCAAACGCGTTATCAAATCCGCGCATGACTTGATTGATGCTGGCCAAAAACTGATCGTCCTGGACGGCTTGTATACCTGGAGTGAATATAAAATCCTCAAACACGAATTCCCCGGCCAGATGTCTGTCATCGCCGTCGTCACACCAAAACACCTGCGCTATCAACGCATGGCTAAACGCCCCGAACGGCCGATGCAGCCGCGCGAAGTTGACCAACGTGATTGGTCGGAAATTGAAAATCTAGAAAAAGGCGGGCCAATTGCCATTGCCGACTATTTCGTGACAAATGACCGCGGACTGGACGAGCTATACGCACAGCTGGAGGCCGTCACTCACCACGAACATTTTTGCAAGGCGCCTGAGCAGTGCTAAACTATCACCATCCATAAACCATCTTACTGCATATGGTTGCAAAAAAGTAAATTATATGCTATATTTACAACCATGGAACACGATAACACTGACAAACTACCACAACAAACATCACCCGTAGAGCAGCCAGAAGGCGAGTCAAGTCGGGCGGAAATAGACAAGTCAGACAACAACACCACCACACGCAAACTCGGCGAGAAAGGGACGCAAGCAGCACGGTTGACTGGTAAGGAAGCAAAGCAAATAGAAGATCGAATGGCAGAGCTCGACGAGTATGACCGCCTTATGAGAGAACCGCCCGAGGGAGTAGATCCAAACGATGTCAGAGCAATGCAGAATTCAATGGCCCTACAGCGTGATTTGGCGAATGGAGTGAAGCCCCCGCTGGAAGTCGGTGATAAGTAACACCTAGCTCAAATACTCATATAACTTCTTGGCGTCTTTGTGCTTCCTCAGCTTTGCCAAAGCCTTCGCCTCAATCTGACGAATTCGTTCGCGTGTCACGGCAAATTGTTGGCCGACTTCCTCGAGCGTATGGCTTTTGCCGCCATTGTCCAGCCCGAACCGCATGCGCACAATTTTTTGCTCGCGATCAGACAGGCTCGACAGCACCTCGGCGACCTTTTCTTTCAGCAGCTGATTGGTTGCTGATTCTTCTGGCGAAATTGTATCTTCATCCTCGATGAAATCACCCAGCACCGAATCTTCCTCGTCACCATCACGCCCGATGCCAGCATCCAAACTCGACGTTTCCTGCCGAATTTTGTTGATGTACTCAATCTTTTCCGGCTCCATGTCCATTTCCTTGGACAATTCTTCCATCGTCGGCTCGCGGTTCAGCTCCTGAGTAAGCCGCCGCTGTGTCCGCACCAGCTTGTTAATCGTCTCAATCATGTGCACGGGGATGCGAATCGTCCGTGCCTGATCAGCGATCGCCCGGGTAATCGCCTGGCGAATCCACCACGTCGCATAGGTCGAAAACTTAAAGCCCTTGTCCGGATCGAATTTTTCCACGGCGCGTAGCAAGCCAGTATTGCCCTCCTGGATCAAGTCAAGAAAATCCAACCCACGGCCCGAATACCGCTTGGCAATTGACACCACCAAACGCATGTTCGCCTCAGCCATCTTGTCCTTGGCCTTTTTGTCGCCCTCGATGATCCGCCGCGCCAGCTCCATTTCTTCGTCCGAACTTAATAGCGGGATTTTACCAATCTCACGCAGATACAACCGCACCGAATCGTCCGAAATATCATCCAGATACTGGCCAGTACTCAGCGCCTCGAGATCTTCTATCTCCTCGTCATCATGTACCGCCGTTAAATCTGGCTCGAGTGGATCGTCATTGGTCGGGGTGTATTGCTGGTCGTTGTTCACACATTCTCCTTAATCAGTGCGTTCAGCTGCTGCCGCAAGATACGCGCCCGCACCTCATCGCTGAGCTCCTCAGCCTCACGCAAATCTTCTAATAATTGTTGTTTTTTTGTGTCGCGGTGTTTACGTATCAATTGCTTTACCAAACGCGCCATTTCACTGTCCAGAGCTTCCGGCTCCCAGTCCATGTAGCGGCGTTCACTTTTTAACTGTACTATTTTCACATACTGCTCAAATTTTTGCAAGGGGCGTGGCAATTTTTCTCGATCAAGTAGCGACTCGGCTTGCAGCGCCGTCACCACTGCTCGGGCTGGCTCGTCCAAGCTTGCCGCCTCAAGCGCCCCGACCCAGCGCCGCGTCGATGGTTGACTAAGCGCCAGACCGACGATGATGTCCGCTAATTCGTCACGAGGTTTACTCGGAGTCGCCTTTTCAATCTTTGGTTTTTTAAGCTGAGCAGGCGGCGTTGATCTCTCAGCACCAAGCTTTGCTCGCAGCGCCGCGAGACTGGCACCGGTTTCTTTAGAAATCACCGCCAAATAATGCTCTTGCTCCACCGGGTCTTTCAAGCTGCGCACAATTCTCAATGCAGTTGTCGAAAATCGCCGCTTGCCTTCGGCCGTCGCCAAATCTTCCATTTCAGCGTGCCGAGCAATCACCCAGTCCACCACTGGCTGCGCCCGCTCAACCGCTGCTTGCCACAGCGCCGCGTCTTTTTGGATCAATTCATCCGGATCTTTCACGCCATCAGGCAGACTCACTACCTCCAGCTCCACGCCAATTCCTTGCGCCAAAGTAATCGCCCGCTCCGTTGCGCTCACGCCCGCCCGATCGCCATCAAACGCCACACGAATCCGCCCTGCCAGCCGGCTCAGCGCCTTCAGATGTTGCAGTGTCATCGCTGTCCCCGCCGTCGCCACCACGTTTTTAATGCCAGCTTGGTGGCTGCTAACCACATCCAAATTCCCCTCGACAATCACCGCCGCGTCGCTCTTACGAATCGCCTCTTTCGCCTGATACAGCCCAAAAATATGGCGCGATTTATCAAATAGCAGGGTCTGCGGCGTGTTCAGATACTTTGGCGCCCTGGGGTCGTCATGAATAATTCGTCCCGTAAAGCCAACCACCTCGCCGCTGCCGTCGCTCAAGGCCACCATCATCCGCCCCCGAAACAAATCGCCGCCGAACCGATTCACCAGCCCTGCGTCAGCCAGTTCTCGGCGCGAAAACCCCCGCTTCTCCAGCGCTTTCGTCAGTGCATCGCCCTGATCTGGCGCATAGCCGATGATAAAATCACCGATCGTCTGCCGATTTAGTCGCCGTTTTTTCACCGCGTATTCTCGTGCTGCCGAATTTTTCACCAAATTTTGCTGATAAAAATTCGCGGCTAATTTCAACGCCTCCCGTGCCCGGGCTCGCCGCTTGGCTGTCCGTCCGTCACCGCGGGAAAACAAGCTCAAGTCCACGCCTGCCTTGCGCGCCAAATGCTCCAACGACTGACGAAAATCCATCCCCTCCACCAGCATCACAAATGAAAATACGTCACCGCCCTTGCCCGAAGAAAAATCATGCCAAATCTGTTTTTCCGGACTCACCATAAAACTTGGTGTCCGCTCATCAGTGAATGGACTCAGCCCCTTGAGATTACGACCCGCCCGCTTCAGCTGAACATATTCACCAATCACGTCCTCAATATTCAGCCGCGCCCGCACTTCTTCTTTGGCATCATTCATGGTTTTTATTATATCACCCTTTACCTCTGTTGTTGTTTATGCTTTAATGGGTGTATGCAGCCATATAACGACTATGACGTACCGACCGGTATCGATTATCTCAATCAGATTTCTGCACCGCCAGCGCCACAAGGCTTTGATAAAAAATCAAAAATTATCTTGCTCATTCTCGGCATCATCGGACTAATCGGTCTGGTCTTTATTATTAACGCCGCCCAGAATGCTTCCCGTGGCCCTTCATTGAATAATCTCATTGCTCGTCTGCAAAAACTCCAAACCGTCTCCGAGAAATTTACTCCCCGCCTCAAATCCAGCCAACTCCAAGACGCTAATAGCTCGCTTACCGCTGTTCTCACCACTGCCAATAAGTCCATCGAAACACCGGCCGCTGCCCAGAACATTGATGTCAAAAAAGACCTCAAAAACATCACCGCGCTCGACCCGCCGACAAAACTCGAGGAAAAATTCGAAGAGGCCTATCTCAACGCTGACCTCGACAACACTTATGCTTATACCATGAACACCGAGCTAGCCGACACGCTGTTGATGATGAATCGTATCAAAGAGGGTTCGCGCAGCAAGAGTACAATTGAATTTCTCGAAAAAACTATTTCCGACCTCACCAATGTGCGCAAACAGCTGATGGCGATCACCGGTGATTCGGAAAAATCATAAGTTCTATTCACTCTGCCACCAGCTAGGGGCGAATCAGCACCACTTTTCTCAGCGATTAGCCCCACCGTCCTGCTACTCAGCCACTAGCCGATAGCTCAGCCGCGCTAAATCAAAAACTTCCTCATCGCTCAGCTGCCCCGAGCAGATGATGGTATTCCAATGTTTCTTATTCAGATGATAGCCCGGCAAGACCGTCTCGTACTTCTCGCGGAGATTCTCAGCCAGCAATGGATCGCACTTCAGACTAACTCTGAGTGGCTTTGAGCCCTCCGTCACTAGCGCCACCATCTTCCCCACACCGTTATTGCTTTTGCCAAATTTATATACCGCGACATCCTCACCAAACGGATAATCCAACCACACACCGGGCAAACTCAGGATAAATTCTTCAAATTGTTTGTGGGTCATGCTCTCAGTATACAATCACAATGTCTTAAGAGCAATTTTCTCAGCCATACCCCGCGTCGCGCCAAATCGACCTGCGGCATTTACCGCCACAGCCGCCATACCACGAAGCGCTGCTCGTGTTCGCGCCCTGAGAATATCTCGCCCCGTCAAGCCCTTTTGCTGATCTCGCTCTGACTGCCACGCTAATCGGATTGCCCGGCCCGCCAACGCCAGGCCTCGCTGCTTGTCACCTATCAGGCTTTCGACCATACTCCAGCGAGATGCCATATTTATCTCGTACTGGTCAGCATTCTCTTCTTTAGAAAGCTGGTTTACTTGTGCCATGTCCAGCGCAGCTTGCCGCGTCATGAGTCGCGCCCTGTCTGCCAACGCTTCAGCCCGACCGTCTGCCAATAGATACGCCTTTAATGCAAATATACCAACATATGATGCCGTGGCCGACCGCTCGCGTAGCGTCAGCGCCTCAGCTTCAGAATTCTTATTGACTGCCATATCATGAACATCATATGCCCGATCAATATATTTAAGCGCCGCATCAGTTCGACCCAAACGATCACTCGCGGCGGCCATGTTACGGTATACCTCTCCCAGAAGCAACTCATTACCTTCATCACGCAGCTCCTCCATTGCCAGCGCTTTCTTACCAAGTTGCACAGCCCTATCAAAATGACCGCGCGAAATCTCATTCGTTAGCCCGGTCGTATATTGCTGTAACTCAGAACTTACTGCACGCATTTTCCAACTCCTTTTGTCAAGAGAGTATCAGGCAAGCATACTTTTGTCAAATAATTCAGCAGCTGTGGACATGCTGGCTGATAGACCTAGCGTTTCACCTTTTTCAAATAATATTGCAATTCCATGATACTACCGCGGATGTCCTCCAGCGCCCGATGGTCCTCTGGTTTGGCAAATTTTTTGCCGTATTTGCCTTCAAACACCACTTTCCAAGCACTGACATCCAGCATCCGGTAGTGAAGGCGTTTTGAAAACTTCTTGAACCAATGATCAATAAAGCGCCTGTCTTGGTGAATCGAATTACCCGCCAATAAAATCGGCGTGTCATCAAAATGCTCATCTAGAAATGCCAAGATATCGCGCTCGAGCTGCGCCTTGGTCGTCTTGGTGATCTTGTTTTGCGCTATCAACTGCTCTCGCGCGGCCGCACCATCGCCATACCAAAACGACTTATTCTTATCAAATCGCGCCTGCATTTTCTCGCTACACCAATGCGCCGCACCTTCAAAACGAGCAATCTCAGTAAATTCCCAGTCGGTCACGATCATCGCCACCTCAATCGGAAAATCCTCCACCGGATCTAGCCCCGTCATTTCCATATCCAACCATAAAACGCGTTGCGGCTTGAATTTCGCTTTCATATTTCTATTTTACCACTTCCTTGCAGCGTGCTACACTAAAGTTATGACAAAACGTATCCTTCTCAAACTATCCGGCGAACAATTACAAGGTGAATTTACTAATGGCTTCGACCCTAAGCGAGCTCGCTGGATCGCCGAACAAATCAAACCAGCCCTAGTAGCCGGCGCCGAGATCGTCATCATGGTTGGCGGCGGCAATTATGTCCGCGGCAACCAAATCATTGGCCACGGCATCCAGCCCGTATCAGCTCACAATATCGGCATGCTCTCGACATTAATGAACGCCATTGCTCTAGCCGACGTTTTCAACGACGCCGACCTACCGACCCGCGCGCTCTCAACCGTCGAGGTCAATCAATTTATCGATCAATACACCTATCGCCGGGCTCTCAGTCACATCAAAAAGGGCCGCATCGTCATCGTTGCCTGCGGCACCGGCCGGCCATTCTTGACTACTGACACCGCCGCCCTCAACCTTGCTCTAGAAATGCAGTGTGACGTCGTGATCAAGACAACGAAAGTCGACGGCGTATACGACAAAGACCCGACCAAGTTCCCTGACGCCGTTAAGTTTGACCATCTTAATTACGACCAAATCCTCACCAACCCCGATATCACTATCATGGACAAGGCCGCTATTGGACTAGCTGCCGAAGAAAATAAACCGGTCATCATCTGCGACCTGCTCACCGACGGCAATATCGCCCGAGCCGCTCGCGGCGAGACGGTCGGCACGCTAATTTCCTAGCCCATTAAGCACCATACTCTCGCGCTAGGGGCAGTACGCCTTGTTCTAGCATAAATCATTTCATATAAAAATCCGCCGTCATTTATGCGGCGGATTTGTTTTTAAAACCTGATCAGTCTTTCTTCTTGTCTAACTTATCCAGCTTCAAGAAGTGAATAATTGCGTACACCACAAAGGCCACCGCCAACAAGGTAATCAGCGAGCTAACAAATGCACCGTACAGAAATTCACCCTTGCGGCCAGCAATCTCAACAGAGAATGATGCTGCCTGCAGGCCTTCCTGCGAACCAACAATCAGCTGAACCAGCGGATCGATAAACGCTGTCACCAATTTCTTGACCGTATCACCAGCCGCGGTACCGATCGCCAAACCGACAGCCAGGCCGACCACGCCCTGCTCACGGATAAAGTTCATAAAACCGCCGCCATGGCCCTTGACCGCCGCTGCCTTTTCTTTCAGTGCCGCGACACTTGGTTTTTTCACAATTGATTTCTTAGCAGGCGTCTGCTTAGTGGTCGCCTTTTTGGCCACTTTTTTCTCTGCCATAAAAACTCCTTTACGTTAAGTAATATATTGATTGTAGCATAAAACTTTACAAATTATCTAAAAGTTTTCTGGCTGCAGTAAGCTTGCCGTTGCGCAGGCTATTTGGTGGATTTTCCTCGTATAGTTTAATAGCCCGCCTGGCAAGCTCCTTGTTTCCTGTCTGTTTGGCAATTTTTCGTATGATATCTGGCAAAAACAACTTATTTTTCGATTTGTCGTCTGGGACCAAGCTCTCGTCCACCATAGTCGCTAAATCAATTGCTTGGTCATATTTTCCTGCCAATATTAGCCGACGACACAACTCATCGACTTCCTTCAGGCCATTTCGCGAATCAACATCAAGATATAACCCTGATAATTCTGATAGCTTTTTACTCGCTGCTTCAATATCACCCGACCCCGCTTGTCGGGCAGCATTGTACTGCTGAATCAACAACATACGCCCCGGTACTGAAGGCAGCGTTAAGAATTGTAATATCCGATTTCGAGGCTTATGTTCGTGAGATTGTGCCGCATCGATAGCATCAAATGACAGCCACGGCCTTGAGCTCATAAACCTTTGCCTATCAATCGACGGTGGCAGTCGTTTCAAGAGTTCCCCTGAAAAAAATGTATTCACTGCCCGCAACTCACCCATCGCTAGCTGGTCAAGCGGGTTGGGCGCACCACTGCCAATCACGCCGGTCATATCACAACATAGCTCCTCCGTCGCCACATCCAGCAAAAAAGCCCGCCTACTACTCCAATCAAACAGTGTCACCATAGCGTGCTGATTTGCATAACTGACAAAATGCTCAATGCCGAGCTGCTCCAGACATTCTGACGCGATGATGACATGACCAAAACAGTTTGTAGCCTCACGATTGGCAACTTTAGCTGCATTGAGTGGTGGTGAGTCAGCCGAAGTCGGAGCAAAATCTACCGTTTGTCGCACTACCTGTGCTATATTAACTGCTGCCTTTGTTGCATCATCATACGTCTGCGGAGACTGTTCATACACCGCACAAATTAATTTCAGCTGCTGCGAGTCTAATAAAAGCTCACGTCGTAGGCCTGGCTCAGCCTTAACTAATTGCCATTTAGGCGTCATCAAATCAGCAGAAAGATACTTTTCCATCTCTGCCATATCATACAATATTTACTATTCTTTTACAATTTATCAGGGGCAACGATACCAAGAATGGTGAGTCCCGCCTTCAAAATATCGGCATACACCGCCACCAGACCGACGCGATGCGCTTCTTTATCGCTGCCGACAACTTGATTTTTCTCATAGTAGCGGTTAAACTCCTGTGCCAACTCAAACAGATAGGCACAGACATGATGCGGCTCTAAGCTTTCGGTAGCACGGTTAACCGCCTCAGCGTATTCGCTCAGTTTCCTAACGAGCAGCCGATCTTCGTCAAACAATTCTTTCGGGAAAGTAACTGCTTGCTCAGATTTCGCCAAAATACCCCGGGCCCGAGCGTGTGCGTATTGCAGGTAGCTACCGGTGTTACCCGTCAAACTGACAGCGTCATTGATGTCAAACACGACGTCGCTACCGATTTTCACTTTCAAGAATTGATAGCGCAGTGCGCCCGCCACCACCTCGTCGGTCGGCTCGCCGCCAGCTTGGATGATAGCTTTCTTGAACTCGTTAAACAACCAACCAATGGTGATCACCTCACCGGTACGCGAACTCATTTTGCCGGTCGTTAGTTTAACCAGGCCAGTTGCATAATTAAACAATTTACCTTTCAATTCTGGAATTGCAAGTTCACTAGCCGCGATCACCCCGCGGAAATACGCCGCCTGCTCTTCGCCATTGACCGTAATCGACAAGTCCAGGTTTGGATAATCTTGATGCTTCAGCTGAATTAGCCCCATGTCGTGCGCACCGTACAACCCGTTGCCGTGCGAACCGATGAATACATTATCAAACGCACCGTATTGGCTGCCTTTGAAGATATACGCACCGTCTGATTTAGTAAAGACTTCTGGGGTTTTTGCTTTGATCAAGGCTTTACCCGGCACTTCAGTCTCGCTCTCAACATAACGCCGCTCAATTGGCACATTTCCCAGCCGCGCCACATTAACGTCAATTTCATCAAAGCTCCAGGCTTTACAAATCTCATACACCTGCTTGTACAGCGGATCGTCCAGCACAAACGATTGCTTGGCTAGCTCATCAATTTCTGCCCGCGCTTCTGGCGATTCTTTAGCTGCCCGCGCTCCCTCAACGTACATACGGCTCATAAATTCGTTACGCTTATCAGCCGGAATAGCATCTAGTTTGCTGACATCACCGTCAATTTCGCGAAGAATCGCCCACATACTCTTGCCGACGTGCGTGCCGACGTCGCCGTGGTAACTCACTCGGTGTACTGACGCACCATCTACCGCCAGCAGATTCGCCATCGTGTCCGCCAAAATCGCATTCAACGCGTGACCAATGTGCATGGCCTTAAACGGATTCGGGCAATTGGTCTCAATGACCACTGTTTGCCCTGCACGACTGGTCGCTGGTCGCACTTTCAGTGACTCAAGCACCGCTTGGTCGCTTAACGTCATGTTGATAAAGCCCGGCCCAGCCACGCTCACCTCGCCCAACTCCTGGTGGCCGCGCAGCTCCTCAGCAATCGCCTCAGCAATCTCGCGCGGATTCTTACCCAGTGGCTTCGCCAGCTGCAGCGCTACATTCGTCGCAAAGTCACCAAACTTTGGATCGGGGCGCGTTAATTGCACCGATACATCTTGATCAAAAAGTTGCTTCACCGCCTGAGAAATAATCTGTTCCATACCTTCCAGTATAGCAGACGACGAGCAGTTTTACTCTTGACTCATTTCTTCCAGCTGCAGCAGCGTCACCGAACTCGGACTTGAACCCTTGACGTGACGCAAAACATACCCAAGCGCCGAGGCATCATCATGACTCAACGTCGTCCCGTCAAGCGGATCATGTGTTTCAATTGTTTCTTCAGCCATTGTTATTCCTTTTTGTTTTAGGTACTATCTGGCCGTATGTTAGCATAAGTTTTTTACTTTGTCAAGGCAGCTCGAATCAGCCCGTCAAATAGCGGATGCGGTCGGAATGGGCGCGACTTAAATTCAGGGTGAGCTTGCGTAGCCACGAAATACCGATGATACGGCGCTTCGACAAACTCCACCAGCTGACCATCCGGCGACGTACCGGAAACTACCAAACCGCCCTTCTCAATTGCTTGAATAAAATCTTGATTCACTTCGTAGCGATGGCGATGCCGCTCAATTACCTCTGTTTTACCATAAATTTTAGCAACAAGCGAACCAGATTTCAGCACCGCCGGATAATCACCGAGGCGCATCGTGCCGCCGGTCGACTGCTTGCCCTGCTGGCCGTCCATGATGTACACCACATTTGCGCCAGGCTCAGCACCGAACTCTTCGCTGTTAGCGTTCGCTACGCCGCCCAGTCGCGCTGCCGCAATCACCGCCGCCTGCAAACCCAGGCAAATTCCTAGATACGGCTTGTTGTTTTTTATACAATATTCAGCTGCCTTGATCTTACCCTCCACGCCGCGCGTACCAAAACCACCCGGCACCACGATGGCGTCAACGCTGGCAAAATCAGCCTCACCAGCCGTCTCGGCATTAATCCACTTGATAGAAATCTCGCTTTTGTTTGCCCAAGCGGCAGACTTCAGCGCCTCGGTCACTGACAAGTAGGTATCAGAATTATCAATGTATTTAGCCACCAAACCGACGGTTACCCGCTTGGCATATTCAGTAGTATCGCGCTGAGCCAGACGTTTCCATCGCTGTAAATTTGGCTCCACTGAATTGTCGGTAAATTCGCCCAATAGCTTGCCCAAATCACGGTGCACCGTCAATGGTACTTCATATACGGTGTCAACATTTGGCATCATAATAATTCCCTCGCGGCGCACACCAGATGAAATAGCAATTTTTTCGCCAATACTGCGCGGCGGCTTGTCGTGACCCTCAGTCCGCACCGCCACCACGTCCGGCATAATGCCAAAACCACGAAGATCCGCCAGCGCATTCTGAGCCGGCTTGGTCTTATACTCATGCGACGCCTCCAAAAACGGCACATACACCACGTGCACAAATAGACAATTGTCCCGCCCCACATCCAACGCAAAACCGCGGATCGCCTCGATAAAACTCAGGCCCTCGTAGTCGCCGACGGTGCCGCCAATTTCCACGATGTGAACGTCGCCTTCGGCCGCCTCGCGGATAGCTGCCTTGATAGAATTAGTTAAATGCGGCACCATCTGTACCGTCTGGCCGCCAAACTTACCGGCCCGCTCATCAGCAATCAAATCACGCAGCAGCCGACCCGACAGCGTGGTGTTTTTCCGCGTCAGTTCCAAATCCAAAAACCGCTCGTAATGCCCCAAATCCAAATCAGTCTCAGCGCCATCTTTGGTCACAAAGCACTCACCGTGCTCTTTTGGATTCAGTAGTCCGGCATCAACATTCAGATACGGATCGCACTTCTGAGCCGACACGACGATGCCTTTAGCCTGTAATACTGCACCGATACTCGCCGCCGTGATGCCCTTACCGACACCGGATAGCACACCACCAGTAACAAAGATGTATTTTTTATTTTTCCTCACAGTTTTATTCGCCTCCATGAGGCTTTATTGTAGCACCTTTGAAATGCATATACTACTGCCTACAGATTGCCCTTATTAATCTGCTCATTCAGCCATTTTCTTTCTTCTGTATTTAAATTCGGATAAATATATTTATCCGAACTAGCCGAATATCCGGCCAGTTCAGCCTCACGAGGTGTGCAAAAAGTTTTACCGGCATTCATAAATGATAGGTTAATTAGAGGATATCGGTCAGTATAGTGAGCAGCTCTCGTTCGATCAAAAGAAACCACTGCTTTATACGGCTTATGTCCGCATTCAATCCATTTAGCATAGAGCTGGAGGTTCTGACCACCGTAAGGAGAGATATCTATCAGGACTACTGCCATGAACAAAATTATGAAGCTTAGGAGTATTCGCTTCTTGTGTTTCATAATTCTTTTTATGATTTGTTTGTCTTTATTTGATATGAGTTCGAAATGCATAAAACAATCCCCCGGTTACCATTATTATTAATGCTATGATCAAACCATAGGAATACACCGCCCCGTGGTCACTATTCTTCGCAGTAACTGCCGATTGCGGCCTTACCCCAAGCCTATCCTCGGGGTTACCTTTACCCGTTCTACCTTGGGCGGCACCGCCATCAGTTCGTTGCTCAACTGTAACAAAGTCATAGTATGTAACTCTCTTTCCATCAGGAAGCGCCCCCACGATCACCAGTGTGTGTCTTCCCGGCTGCACCCCACTAGGCAAATTCATTGTTAGATTCAACCGACCACTCGCGCCAACCGTATGAGTCCCTAGATCAGTAGGTGTGGAATAAAGCGTCGCCCGTACGGTACTGTGCGGCATGAGCTGATCGCCTACCGAGGATATGCGTAACTTCTCGCCCAACTTTACGCGTACAGGCGAGGCATTATTGATACGCCGTGTTGTCGGTGCTGCCTGGTAAAAACCTCCCTCCCTGGCGGTGTTGACCACATCCCCCTCAAAAGCTTTTTCTATACCCCCAACCTTTTCAGCTATTTGTCTGGCAATTCTTAGGTGTCCATTTGGGTTTGGGTGGTAAAGATTCTGTCTATCGCTAAGGATATTCGGTGAGGTAATATTATGAAGACCCGTCATATACTTATCACCACCACATAATCGACCACCAGATAGAGCATCTGTAATATCAACAAAAGGCACTCCACTATCTGTCGCTGCTCGCCAAAGTACTTCGTTCATTTCTTTCGTCATATCAAATATGGCTTCTCGTTCATGGTGGTTAAGAAGACCGCCATTGAGAAAACAGTTCTGCTCCCCTTTTTCAATAAACTGCGGATAACCAACAACGTAAATCTTACTCCCCGGTGAAGCCTCCTTCAGCTTTTTAACCAATAGTTTCGTAATACCATACTGATTATGAATACTATCCTTCAGTAGCCGCTTAACGCGATCATCTGCCGCACATGAACAGGTAAAAAAGATAGAAGTTTTCGGATCGTTGCAAGCCTCAAGTATATCACCAAAGCCAACATCATTGCCACCACCAGTCAACGTGATAACTTTCGGCCTGTACTCTCTAACAAACTCTATTTGTGGTATATAACCCGGTAAGAAGTTATCTCTCACATTTTGAATAACTTCATCTCTGTTTTTAGTGGCAAACACCGACTTGGCTTGCTTGTTTTGCCCCTGATAATACTTCAAACGTGAAATATAATCATGCACCACCCGTGCACCAGAACAGGCTATTGACTGCATGCGCCCCTCTTTTACATTCCAATATTTTGCCAAAATAAACGGATAGGACCGATCGCTCAGATGACAGCCATCCTCCCCGCCGGTATTGCGTATATAATTTACTGATTCTCCATTGTAGATATCCCCCTCCCCACTTGAATACGAATCACCCATTGCGAGATAGTCGAGCCGAGAGGCTTGAGGTTCATCCTTGGCTATAGATATCGTCACCACTTCGTTGATCGCCTGACCGCGCAACGCCCGATGTTGGTATGTTAATTCTGTAAAATCATCATTCGCAGATATTCGCTCATGTGATGCCTCAATATTTTTCCACTGCTCACCATAAAACTTTGGGTATATCATCCTCGTCGGACACGGATCGCGAAATTCATCGTTCATGTTTTCGTGATCAACGAGGCACTCAGGCGTAAGCCGCCATACTTTAAATATCGCCGTGCCACCGATAACCACCTGCGTTCCATCATTTGACACTGCCACGCTTGGCTGCGGCTCTACGTTGTGCGTGTGATCATAATATCCTCTGCCGAATACCTTTCGCTCGCCCGTTTCTAGATCAATACGCGAAAATATATCATAAGCATTAACGTGTCTTGCGCCACCAGAATAGACGAGATACCGTCCATTATTAGAAATTCCCCAACTGATGGCGTACATAGGTTTTCCTTTATAATCAAGTGAAAATGCTGGATTTGACATATCAAAGTCAAGCGATTTTTTACTACCATTCATCGTGAAGCGCTTGGTGAAATTATGGTACTTCTTTAGATGAGAGATTTCATCATAACCAAACGCATATCCACGATGCATACCAATGACCGTATCCGTCCCCTTGAACCAATGAACTGCACTGAGATTATTCACCTTATAAAAGAGACCGCCATTTGAGGCATATACATCATACAATCCATTTGCTTGCCCAAACCGCCAACCGTTAAACTCATTCAGGCAAAGTGTCAGCTCCATTGTCGGATTTTTATCCTCATACGTTTTTGCCACTGTCACTGTCTCTAACCTGCAATGACCGCGGACATTCACGTTTGGATCGACCGCCGAATCAAGCGGCCGCACATGCTTCACCACTGGATCATTATCCATCCAATTAACCCCGGTAGCAGAGGCCGTCACCTGATGCACTAAAAACGACACTCAAACGAGTGCCGTCATAGCTACCAGACCGAAAGTTTGCAAATTACCATGTCGCTTTTTACCTGTTAACCCCATACGCCCCTTTATGTTGTCTTAAGTATAGCACCTAATTGGCAACGGTATTTCTGGCGCCTGCCTCATTCACAACCGTCACATATCGTCAGGCTCGCCGGGTCAATGGGTGCAGCGATGCCACCACTCATTTTCGCCTGCTCATCGGCTACTGCCTGAGCCGCCTGCATTGCCGCATCAATAGCACTCAGCTTTTCCTCTAGAGACATGTCATCAGTAATAATTTGACCTGCATTCATTCTTATGTTCCCCTATATTTAGTATAGCCTTATGGTTATTGTACGCTAGTGCTAGTGCTTATGCAATAAAATGCAGCCAATTTTCCGTTGTGGTTTTTTCATCAAGTTGGCCAATCGGCATGGCATAAAACCGCGGCGTGTCGACTTGCGGCATAAAGCCCCCCAGTTTCTTGGCGTATGCCTTCTGAGTAGCCGCCAACTCCGCTTCATCAACAATTTCCCGGACAGTTGTCGTCAAGAATACTGCATTTTTCTGCTCATCCCAAACGACAAATTCCGCTTTACCCGTACGAAAGGCGTTGTGTGCATGACGCGACATTGGGTCTGACACCCAAACAAGCATGTCATCCAGCCGCGCAAAATGCAGCGCCGCCACCAGCGGTGTACGATCACGATTGACCGTTGCCAGCGCCCCCACTTCTACCGTATCTAAAATCTCTGTTGCTAATTTGTTCATTGTCACTCCTCGCTGACCCTACTTCGTGGTATTTACTTCATAGCTGGTGTTAGTGCTCTCAAAGAAATTCACCAATTCCAGCGTGTCATTTGCGGTAGCCATCCATTTAGCCGGGTTGGCTACGTTATATTCCGGCTCAAACCCAAGCTCGACCAAGCGGCGGTCAGTCATGTGCATGACATATTGATTGACATAATCAGCGTTCAGGCCCAAGATTCCCTTTGGTAGCATGTCCTTGTTGTACTCTTTCTCCAGTTCAACCGCCTGCAGGATAAGCCCGCGAATCTCTTCAGCAAATTCCTGAGTTTGCAGTTCTGGATTTTCGTCCAAGATAGTCAGCAGCAAATTGATGCCAAAGGTCAGGTGCAAGTTCTCATCCTTAGTAATCCAGTCCAGCAGCGTACCGACATTACGCAGCAAGTTGCGCTGACGGAAACTCATGCCGACCATAAAGCCCGAGTAGAACCAAATGCCCTCCAGTACAATGTTATAGGCCACCAGTGAGCGGACAAAATCTTTCTTGCCCTCCAGAGAGTAAATATCCAAATTTGGATCGAGCATGACGTCGAGGTGCTTGTTCTGGAAATCTGCCTTGTCAGCCAGCGATTTTTTACCAAAGCCCGCCGCGTAAATTTCCTCGCGATCAAACGGAAAGGTCTCAATGATGTATTCAAAGGTCATGAAGTGGTTGGCCTCTTCCCACATCTGTTTTGACAGATAGAGCTGCGCTTCAGCGGCGTTAACGTATGGATAAATACCAAAGGCCAGCGACTTGTTGATCAATAGCTCGTTCGGATTGAGATAGCTAATCACCGTTTTGAGCGCGTGCTTTTCCTCATCGCTGAGTTTTTCAAAATCTGCCAAATCCTGTACCAGCTGCACTTCGTTAGGAAACCACGTGTTCGCCACCGCTTGGTTGTATAAATCATACGCCCATGGATAGCGGATTGGATGCAGTGATAAACCGTCGCGTAGTCCTGAACCTAAGATTCCCATTTATTTGTCCTCCTCTATAGTGGTGGCAAATAGCGCTTCCTGACCGATAGCTCGCTGTGCGGCCTCGTTCGCCAACAGATCAATTCCCGGCAACGTATCCTGTTGATTTTGATATTCCATATCGTTCCTCCTTTTATTTATTAACCTTGGCAAATCCAAACCCGCGCGTTTTAGCGCCAGTTCGAATCTTCTGTTCTGCTAATTTTTCTACCGACACGGTGGTCTGCTCTGATTGATGACGCGGCTTGACGTGCAGATAGTAGGTGGTTTTCAAACCGCGACGCCACGCCTCAGAATAAATTTCTACATACTCATCAATATCGCGAGTTTCAAGGTACATATTGCGGCTAATCGCCTGGTCAACCCACTTTTGCGCCCGCGCTGCCACTTCGATAAAAGCATACGGGCTAAGCTGGAAGCTAGTCTTATAGACATCTTTGATATGCTGTGGAATGCCGTCAATGTGCTGAATGTCACCTTGTGCTGCAAATATTTCATCCTTCAGACGATCCCACAAATTCAGCTCTTTCAAGTCACGAACCAGATTATGATTCACCTCCAAAAACTTACCATTTAAGGTCGAGCGGCTAAAAATCTGCGCAAACTGTGGATCAATACCCGGCGTCGTACCCGCCACATGACCGATGTTAGCAGTCGGGGCGATAGCCATCAGCGTCGCATTACGCATACCTTTCTTCACTTTTTTGCGCAAACTATCCCAGTCCAGGCGCGTTTTGCGATCAATCTTTACCTTTAGCTTGCGATCATCAGATAATGCGTCTAATGTATCAACCGGCAGCAGTCCCTTACTCCAGCCGCTGCCGTTATATGTCGGATAACTGCCGAGCTTGGCTGCCAAATCCGCCGACTGGTCGATGGCGTGGTAGCTGATAAACTCCGTCAATTGATCAATTAACTCATACGCTTCGTTCGACTCATAGCAGTAGCCGAGCTTTTCCAGCACATCGGTAAAGCCCATAACGCCGATACCAATTGCCCGCGTCTGCTGATTTGAGTGCATCGCCTCTGGAATTGGCGTCTGGGTGATGTCCACCAGGTTATCGAGCTGGCGCGTTGCTGCCCGCGCTGCCTCTTGCAGCCGTTCCCAGTCCCATGTCTTATCCTCGCGCAAGAACGCCGACAGATTAATACTAATTAGATTACAGGTAGCGATATTTTTCTCATCCTGTGGCAGGGTAATTTCCGTACAGAGATTAGACAGGTGAATCGTACCGGTATTGTTGTTCAGGGCGCGGACGTTAATGGTGTCTTTCCACGTCAGCCATGGGTGGCTAGTGGCTTGCAGGCTGGTCAGGATTTGCTTGAACTGCTGACGGGCTGGTACTTTGTCAAAGACGCGCAGCTTACCAGCCTCCGCCAGCTTAACGTACTCTTTGTAGCGAGCCGAGAACTCCTCACCATATAGCTCGGGCAGATCCGACGTTTCTGCTGGATCGAACAGATACCAATCTTGGTCTTTCTGCACTCGCTTCATAAATTCATCAGAGATAAATACCGCAGTGTTGGCAAAGCGTGTGCGCATATATGGGTCGCCGGAATTGGAGCGTAGGTCGATGAACTCCTTGAAATCAATGTGCCAATTTTCCATATACACCGCCGCCGCGCCCATCTTTTTACCCTTGCGTGATACTGCAAATAGCGCCGTGTCGATCATCTTGATAAACGGGATTGGTCCTGTACTCGTTGTATTGGTTGTCTTGACCGGACTGCCCGATGATCGCAGCTTCGTAAAGCTGATGCCGATACCCCCCGTGCCCTTGGCGATCCACATGGTATCGCGAATCGATTTAGCAATCGACTCCATATCATCTTGCACTTCCAGTAAGAAACAGTTACTAAGCTGCGGGAAGGCGCAGCCAGCATTAACCCGAGTCGAACCGCCCGGTACATACTCCAGATTGCTCATATGATGATAGAACGAAATTGCTGCGGCTGTAGGATTTTCTTCGTTGTAGCTTAGCCCCATAGCGATACGCATGTGGGTAAACTGCGGCGGTTCAATTGGCTCACTGCCGTGCTTACGTAGAGCGTAGCGGTTACGGTTGGTAATCACGCCGAGATATTTACTGAGGTCATCTTTAGCAGGATCAAGTGCTTCGCCAAGCTTCTTTAGATCAAACCGACCATCACCCATCCGCTCATCAAGCAGACCGTCCTTAACCGCTGCTCTAACAAACTTCGGGAACTCCCGCGCGTGCAATTTCTTTAACTCAGCTGCTGTCTCATAATCACCTAGTGTATTTTTGTAAATATTTTTTAGCAATAATCGCGCTGCGATCTTATCATAATCTGGATCATCCTTGACATTTTGCAGTGTCGTCTGAATCACTGCCTCGTCTAGCTGCTCAGTCGTAATCCCGTCAAATAACGTCAGCTGCAACTCGGTCGCTACCTGCACCACCTTTGAAACCTGATCCGGCAGCCCGTCGCAGGCCTTTAAAATTGCCGCATTAATTTTATTTGCATCAAACGGCTCTTTCGTCCCATCGCGTTTGACGACGTTAATTTGTTGCACCTATTTCCCTCCTTGATGCTCAGCAAAACTACCGCCGACCTCTCTGCGGTGGCGACTGACACCTCTCGTCTATTTGCTTTTTGTTTAGTACCCTCTACACATTTAGTGTATGTATACTATGATAAAGCACTAGATGTGGCGCGACAAGAGGATTTGTGAATTTTACAATGAAAACAGCTCGCTAACTGATTACTCTCCACTAACGAGCCACAGAGGCAATCATACAGAGGCAATCATTAGTAGTGACCCCTCGGGCATATCAGCGAGGATATCGTCCGTAGTTGTGGATGCTAACCATCTAATATCGACGTCTTGTATGAGCAGTATCCATAAAATCATACACAAACTCTCCGCTTCGTGGCAGGAAGCAGAAGGCCTCGCTGCTAGAGGTAGCGTCTAGCGGTCGGTCGCCGGGAGCATAGCGGAGGATGCATTTAGCATCGCTGCTGGTCGCAGCATCAAACGTCGGTTGTGCTGAGCCAGCCACTTCGTTACGCATGCCGACAAATGGTAGCTCCACGCCGATTTCTTTGTACGATTTCCAATCCGTACAGCGATATGGCTGAGCGCAGTTGGCGAACGGCTGGATGGTCAGCAGGCGCTGACGGATGGAGTCATCGGTAATGACACCAAATAGCGAGCCGTACGGATGCTCGCCGCGGGTTATATATAGAAATGGATGCTCTGAGTGGATAACGCGGGCGGCTTTGACCGTTGACATATCAAAGCGACTGAGGAATACTTCGCGTGGCTCATAAACTTTGTAATTAGGGAGTAGCGTAACGAGAAAGCCTGCCCCAACATAAATCAGCACAACAACTGCGGCGGCAATGGCGCACTTGACGAGGCGGCGATGGCGGTGGTAGAAATCTTCGAGCATGGATGTTACTATTGTAAATTAATTAGCGTACCTGATCAAGAAACTGATCTCTAGCTACACCCTTATGTGCCGCCTCAAAAAGCTCAGCATCAACCTTCTTTGATGTCGTGAAACGCGAGCAAAGACCGGGCATACTGAATTCCTCCTTCGTTACGAGAGATCGTTAGATACTCCTGAAAGAGTTTTACGACTTGGTCGTGCACCGTTGGCCCATGTACGATAAGTTTATTGGTCAGGCCAGTGTTAATGGCATTGAGAGCATAAACTCCACCGTCAACTGCATCCATACCATAGTACATCTTAGTAATTCCGGCGTTGATACAGGCTCCAATGCACATCAAGCAAGGCTCAAGAGTTGAGTACAACACGGCGTTTGAAGCCACGCTCCAAATTCGATGTCCAAGACATTCGATCATTGAATTCTCTCCGTGACATGCAGGACCTCCGCGAGCAACACGAGTCTCGCCAATAGCAACCACTTTCCCGTCAACTGCCAAGACACAGCCAATGGGGTTCTCGCCATTCTGCATCGCGCTACGAGCCGCACCTAGCGCATGCTCCATTAACCGAGAATCATATTCATCCATCATTCACCACTATATAGCTTTCCACAAGTCACTCTTTCAAACCCTAGAGACGAGTACATCTCCTCCACTGGCGAGTCCGCTTCAGTCTGCAGCAGAATTGTAGGATTGTCGTGCTTAAACCGCGCGTTTACCTCACGCACTATTGCTTTTGTAGCAAGAGAGCCGTAACCTTTTCTTCTGGAATCAGGGGCTGTTCCTACCGAGTAGATCGCCCCAAAATCTGGCCCAATCAGGGCCGAGCCGACTGCGACACACCGACCGTCTACCGTAACTTTGCTATGTACAGCATGAATCAACGGATGCTTGGGCTCCTGTTGTGCATACGACCGCACATATGCAAAGGGTAGCCCAGAATAGCCAATCTCCCCACCATCCTCGTCGGGAGTGCCATACGCAGCCTCGAAGACCATCAGCATATCCTTATCAGGCCGATTCACAACCGTGACAGAAATCCCTGAGGTATCGACAGTTGAGCAGTCTATTAGCGCTGTGTCATCGGCTAAAACCATCCATGCTTCACGAGATTCCAGAGAAAAGGACATGTCGTCAAGCGAATCTGTAGTCCAGATGTTGAGAGGATATCCGTACTGCCTACAGTAGGTGGATATCTGCGCCATGTCCCCCTTCGAAGGTGCCCTCCCATCAACGCGGTAAGCGTAGTTCCAGTAGCAGTCGTCAATTCCCGACTGCCCTTGGGCATACCACCATCCATTCCCAATCGAATGAATCCCACGCAAAAAGACGCCAACGTTTGCTTCATTGTGGAATGTAACGAGTTTTGGTAGGATTATGACTTCCATTCTATCGATGACGCCGAGGAATAAGTACACTCTGGCGGAAGGACGGGGATTCGAACCCCGGAGACCCCGTGAAGAGCCTACACACTTTCCAGGCGTGCCAGTTCAACCACTCCTGCATCCTTCCGTGATGCATATTATAACAGAAAGTCCGCTAGCGGTTGCAACTAGAGCGGCTTTTTGTCTATAATAAAAAGCAATGATGAACGATCCTTCAACGCGAATTAAACTTACTAATGTAACGAAACGATTTGGCTTTGGTGACGCCGAGCAGGTGGCGCTGGACAATGTCAATCTCGAGGTCAAAAAGGGCGAGTTTATCGCCATCGTCGGCCCGTCTGGCTGCGGCAAGACAACCCTGCTCAACATCCTCGGATTGCTCGACCACCCGTCAGAGGGCGAATATTACCTCGACAACAAACCGGTCGAGGATCTGACGGCGACCCATCACGCCACGATTCGTTCGCGCGATATTGGGTTTATTTTTCAACATTTCAATCTCATCCCGCGCCTGACGGTGATCGATAACGTTGCCCTGCCGCTTACTTACAAGGGCATTAGCAAGACCAAGCGCCTCCAAGAAGCCAGTCGAATTTTGCGTAATTTCCATCTGGGCGAGCGCGAATATTATCTGCCGCATCAGCTATCCGGCGGTCAAGTTCAGCGCGTAGCGATTGCCCGTGCACTGGTCAACAGCCCGTCAATCATTCTGGCCGACGAGCCAACCGGCAACCTTGATTCCAAGTCCAGCCACATCATCATGGAGGAGCTGTCCGACATTCACCGCCGAGGCAACACGATTATCATGGTGACGCACAATCCAGAATTATTGTCATATGCCAGCCGCGTGATTTCTATGCTTGATGGGCGCATTGATACCGATACGCACCACATCAAGAAGATCTTTAAGCAAAAGCTGGGCGGCGATGACCAGCCAACAACTCCAGTGAGTTCAACGCCGACACACACCGCAACCACTAAAGCTGAGAAAGAAGAAAAGGCCGAACCAGCAAAAACCGCTCCCGAGAAACCGACAACCAAAGAAGCAGCCACAGCCACCACCCCTGACAAACCTGCTGACCCAGTGAAATCCCCGGATGATCTCCCGCCAAAGCGGCCACTTGGTGCTCCTTCAACCAAAGCGACCGCAAAAACCCAGAAAGCTGATACCGAACAGAGTAAAAAATCAGCCGACCCTGATACTGCAAAACGTTCTAGCACGCCAACCGAAAAGAAGCCCACCCCTAAGTCCGATAAGTCTGACGATACAAAAACCGATGCCGCCAAATCAACCAAGAAACCAGCCAAAAAAGAACGGAAAGCTACGAAAAAGTCATGAAAATGCTCCTCAATAATCACTTCGAGAACGCAACTGAGTCACTCAAATCAAATAAAGTCCGCACCTACCTGTCGATTTTTGGCATCATGGTCGGCATCGCCAGTATCACCATTATCCTGTCACTGCTGACCGGCACGAGTCGCCTGTTTGGTGATCAGTCTGCCAAGATCTCTGATACCACAGCGTTAATTCGATCTGGTAGCGAGGCGCGGCCAGATTCATTACTGTCACTCAGCTCCGGACACGCTGCTCAGATGGTGAACACACTAACCGAGCAGGATGCCCGAGAAATTGCCAAGGCGACCGACAATAGCGCCGCACCGCTGGCAACATTTCATGCAAATCTATCGACACCAGACGGCAAAACAAAGCTAGAACGCATCACCGTTATCGGTAGCTCGGGCGAGCTGGCGAAACTCGCCGGCCTCAAGTTGCGCGAAGGACAATTCATCGACGAAGCCAACGGCGTCGTGATCGGCAAACAGCTGTCGATTGACCTATTTGGCACTGAAAAATCCCTCGGCAGCGTCCTCAAACTCCGTGGCGAGACACTCACAGTCGTCGGCGTCCTCGACGAGCCGGAAACTGCACCTAGTTACCTCGGCGTTGATTTTAATCGCTCCATCGTTCTGCCGCTCACGGTCAGCAAAAAGTTCACCCAAAACACCGCCCAGATCCAGCAGATTCTCATCACTGCCGACAATGGTACAGCGCTGCAAACCAAAATTGACGCAGCCAAAAAAGTCCTCGCCCAACAGCATCAAGGCGATACCGACTACCATACCTTGGTCGGCCAAGCCATCACCGCCCCAAATTCCCACCTGGTGAACGCACTCTCGACAGCCATGGCGGTCATCGCCGGCATCTCGCTACTGGTCGGCGGCATCGGCATCACCAACATCATGCTGGTTTCGGTTGCTGAACGCCAACGCGAAGTCGGTATCCGCAAAGCCGTTGGCGCCACCAACCGCACCATCATTGCCCAGTTCCTCATCGAATCAGCCATTATCGGTCTGTTTGGCGGTGTTCTCGGCTACGTTATTGGCCTCGGCGCGTCATTCCTCCTTGGTATGTATCTGCCATTCACCCCAGTTCTCGAATGGCAAGCAGCCGCCCTGACTATCGGCGGAGCACTCATCATTGGTATGCTCTTTGGCATCTATCCAGCCAGCCGCGCTGCTGGTAAAGACCCAATTGAAAGCTTACGCCACTAAATCACACAAATCCGCCATAGCCCCTCAACAGATTCTAAAATAAAAGCGACGCCCCATCTGCCTTGGGCGCCGCTTTTCATTTTCTGGTCCAAATGAGCCTACGACAATTCCTTCTTTAGCTGCTCCACCAGCGCCACTGGCTCTGGATTGACACCGTTAAGAATACCCGCATAAATACTGACAATCTCGCCCAGCGCCAGCCCCCACAGCAGCTGCTCAACCAGTGTCTCGCCCTGCAGCTCGATTACTTCAGCCTTCGGGCGCATACCCGATAATAACCGATCAGTCAGCTCCATCCGCTCCCGAATCCGCGGACGCTCAAGGCTGCTCCGAAAATCCACGACCTTATACGGCTTATCGACCGGATGTGATGACCAGCCGATGAATTCATTGTGGCTGAACTCCGGATATTGATTCCAAAACGCCACGTTTTTCGCTGACTCGTTAAAGCTAATCTTCCACTTATACGCTAATGGCCATGTCAATTCGCCCGCATAAAACACCTGTGTCGAGCCAACCAGCTTGAGCGCCAGTTGCTTGGCATAATTATCCGCCGTCGGTACATCTTCAGCCCATTGGCTCAGCTGGTCCTTCAGCCACGCACCTCTGGCTGCCACTGCGCGGTACAGGCTATCGTCAATCACCTCAAACTGGCTGAGTAACTTCAACAACCCGCGCAAATGATAAATCGTTGACATCCGTGGCTGGCCACCCGACGGAACGCGCACCCGCGGCAGACCATCGGCCTCGGCCGCTGCAAACAATTTCCCACCCGTCGCCATCACCGCCAACTGACAGCCATGCTCACGAGCCTGCTGATAGCAGCTCATCGTCTCCTCGGTATTTCCCGAGTGGCTAATAGCAATGACCAAGGTTCTTTCATTCACAAAATGTGGCAACTGGTAGCCCTTTACTACCTCGAGTGGTACCGTGATCTGATCAGCCGTCAGCACCTTGACCATATCTGCCGCCAGTGCCGAGCCGCCCATGCCAGCCAGCACCACACTGGTTACTTCACCAGGGATCGCCGGTGACTCTACTTCAGCCGCAAAGTCCGTCTGTGTCGTCACTGCCACTGCACTCATTCGTGTATTACCCGGGTCGCGCTGCGCTAAAAGATTTTTATCGTCAAGCATCTTGAAATTCCTCCTTTTCCTGTGTTACAGTATAGCATAGCAAGCAAGCGTAACCGTAATGTGAAAAGAGGTGGGGTATGACAATTCAAGATAGCGGACGAGTTAACAACGATCAGGATCTAGCCAGCGTGTTGGCGGGTGTTTCTGGTGGCAGTGATGACAATCTACGCTTTGAAGAAACCGGCGCACAGGACGCTAATACAACTAACCGCTCGGCTAATCCACAGGCCAGCACCACGCCAAATACAACCACGCCGGTATCACGACCAACCACCGACAGCACTAGCCGATCATATACCGCTCCGACTGATATGTCGCTTGATGATATCAAGCAAAATGCCCTCAGCGAGCTTCGCCCACTAGTCGGCAAGCTGAACGTCTCGCCCGAGGAAAAGTTCGACACCTACCTCCTGTTGCTGCGCTCGACTGATGACACCTCGCTAATCGGCCCGGCGCATGAAGCTGCCGTTGCTATCCCCGACGAAACCCGTAAAGCCCAGGCGCTGCTTGATATTATCAAGGAAATTGATTTCTTGTCGCAGAGCTGAGACTACAGCTGTAAGGACAATCTAGCACGAACCCAAAGTCATTAAATACTCACGCAAGTAATAATAAAAAGTCCCGCATCAAACGGGACATTTTATTAGTAAAAGTAAGAGGCTTACATCATCCCCATGCCCGGCATGCCGCCAGGTGCAGCTGGAGCTTCTGGCTCTGGTACGTCGACGACCAGTGCGCCCATGGTTGCTGCGGTTGAGGCGATTGACACCGCGTTCTGCACCGCTTCCTTGGTGACGCGCGCCGGGTCGATGACGCCAGCTTTTTTGACATCCACGAGACCTGCTTCCGGATCCATGACGTTAACACCACATCCAGCCTTACCTGCCTCGACTTGCGCCAAAAGCGCGTCAGCGTTCAAGCCAGCATTGCGCATAATCTGCAGGAATGGCTGCTTCAGGGCGTCCTTTAGAATCTGCCGGCCAGCCGCGATGCTGTCTGCACCAGTCACCTTCAGGCCGCCAGCCAAGTTCACCAAGGTTACGCCACCACCAGCGACGATTCCCTCGGCTAAGGCTGCCTTGGTAGCTGCCACGGCGTCGTCCACACGGAACTTCTTTTCATCAATTTCTGTCTCGGTCGCACCGCCGACTTTGATAACGGCCACCTTGCCAGATAGCGCCGCTGCTCGCTTGTCGAATTGTTCTTTCTCGTATTCGCTTGAGGCATTGTCAGACAGTGCCTTGATCTGAGCAATCTGCTCCTGCACTGCTGATGGCTTGCCCGCGCCCTCAACGATGGTGGTCTCGTCTTTGCCGACAATCACCTTGCGCGCCGAACCTAGAACCTCCAAGCCGGCATTCTCAAACGTCAACCCATGATCTTCAGAAATCACCGTTGCGCCGGTCAAGACTGCGATGTCGCGCAAAATCTCCTTACGGCGGTCGCCAAAGCTTGGCGCCTTGACCGCCACGGTATTAAATACACCCTTGAGCTTGTTCAGCACCAAAATACTCAGCGCTTCACCCTCAACCTCATCGGCGATCAACACTACGTCCTTTTTACCAGATTGTGCCAATTTCTCCAGCATTGGTAGGAACTCTTGCACGCTGGAAATCTTCTTATCGGTAATCAAAATTGCTGGTTTTTCGTAAACCGCCTCTTGCCGACCAGTGTCGGTAACGAAGAACGGACTGACCCAGCCCTTGTCCAAGCTAAAGCCTTCAACGACCTCAGCTTCTAGCTCCAGGCCCTGGCCGGCCTCGACCGTTACCACGCCGTCTTTGCCAACTTTTTCGATGACATTGGCGATCAATTTGCCAATTTCTGCGTCACCGGCCGAAATGGTTGCCACTTCCGCCACGCGCTCAGATTTGCCTTCAATTGGCTCAGCTAATGTGTTCAGCTCTTTGACAATTTCCGCACCAGCCTGCTCAATACCCTTGCGCAGCTCCATTGGGTTGTGTCCCGCTGCGATCAACCGGTTGGCCTCCTTCAAAATCGAATAGGTGAGCACTGTCACGGTCGTGGTGCCGTCACCAGCCTGCTTGTTCAAATTCTTGGCTGCCTGCTTGATCAAATCAGCACCAACCTTATAGCCCAGCGTCTCGTCGTCTTGCTCACCCAGCTCAATACCTTCCGCTACCGTCACACCGTCGTGCGTCACGGTTGGCCCGCCAAACCCCTTGGCAATCACCACATTGCGGCCCTTTGGCCCGTAGGTTACCTTAACTGCGTTATACAGCGCCTCGGCACCGCCCAACACGCGAGCGCGCGCATCATCATCGTAAAAAACTTTTTTTGCCATACTAAAAACTCCCCTTTTCTCAAACAACCGTTGCTAAAATATCTTCCTCGCGGACGATCAAATATTCCGTGCCGTCTATTTTCAAATCCGTGGTCGAATATTCCTTATACACAATCTTGTCGCCCACTTTCACATTCTTGACATCGCCGCCAACTGCTTTAACCTCAGCCACCACCGGCTTCTCCTTCGAGCTATCCGGTAAATATAATCCGCTAGCCGTCTGCGTCTTCGCCTCCTCGCGCACCGCTACCACGCGGTCGCCGAGAGGCTTGATAGGTGTATCCATATCATCCTCCATTTCGTTAACAATATACCCATTGTACCGCACCAAATTAGCACTCGTCAAGGGCGAGTGCTAGAAAAATCCACCAAAGCCAACACCAATACTGCTTGACTTTATAAATATATTGTGTTAATATTCACAAGATGTGTTTAGAAAAAACAACAACCCCAGATGGCAGAAGAGCCCCCAGGTACGTACAGGACGTACTTCGTGTGTTAGAGTATAATGATGATGGTATACCCACCAAGGTTCAGACTCGCCTGGGTATCGTAGCGCTCAATGTTACCCACTGGCTACCCATTGAGCACACCACACACTACGAAGGGACTGCACTATTTCCAAAGGGAGATAACGATGAGACTAGCGACACAACCAATCCCCAAGCCTTCTCTCTGACGATGTATGACACCAAGCACAATAATGTAGTGGGAGAATTAAGACCTCTTTTTCTCTACTAATGGAAAGGTTCTCTCTCCTTGTTTCTTCTTAATACGGCGGTTGTGCTCCTGCAGTAGTGTCATACTACTCTTACCCGCAGAGGATGCTCCTTGTTTATTCCTTAGAAATTCCATTATCATCCCTGTCCTCGTATCGCTCTTTGCCATCATAAAATCATTAATACTTAAGTAGCTTAAGGCGGCGATGTCCCTCTTAAGTCGCTTTGTTCTTTCATCAACATCAGCACCAACATCTTCTGGGGTTACACTTTCAACAAACCACGCTATCCGCCTTCTCAGGTTTTCTTGCGTAGGATTTTCGCGGTATAATCTATCCATCACGCCGGGAGAGGGGTCTGACACCTCTCTCCCATCAGGTTTGTGCTTGTCATACCATACCGGTATATTATACATCCGGCGTTGTACTGATCTTGTACCATCTTTGTTGTCAATCTCCACAGATTTTCCCTCATTATAGGGTGCGGACCAAAAATATACACTCTCAAACGTAGCGCTCGGCACTGCACGAGATAGTAATTTCGTAGCCATATAGGTCGTCGCGCCGCTACTTCTAATCTCATCCACGATCAATACATTTTTACCATCAAGCGTAGTAGGTAATTTCCACACCTCATTTTCATAATTATCAGGTGTCAGGTCACCAATGACAAACTTAGCACGAATAGCATTAATGGTATCCTCAGAGACGTCCTTGATGTTAAATTCAAAAGGGTCACGATTTTCCTCCCCAACCAATGGAAGCTTCACGCGTGACCACCAGTCTTTACGATCAATATGAATAAAGCCAAGATGAGGCTTTTTTGCTCCCTTGTCGGCCATTACTTCCCATAGTGAATCAACGAGCCACGCAACAGGTCTAGCCGATTTATCTAGAAACAGTACCTCATCTGGCACAAAAGCTGGCTGTTCATTCTCATAACCACCAAGATGCTGAATCATTGCATCTGTAAGATCAAGGTAGGCTGACAATATCCATTCTCTGCTCCACCGACCATTGAGTTCACTGCCACTAGGGGCGTCCCAAGTTCCTTGTTGCTCAAGTACCCCCCCATTGAGATAGCTTAAAACTGCTTCATTATCCTCTAAACCAGTTGTAATAGCATCATTGTGACTTGTTAATTTTTCTTTATTACCCATCGTAACGAATATTAGCATAAACTTGATAAAAAATCAAGTTCCTGACTCACTACTCATATCAAAAGATGCTATACTATACTCATGAGACTCTTCAAAACCCTCATCTCGCGCATTCTTGCCCGCTCTGTCACTACATTCTTCCTGCATAATCCACACGTCAAGCTCGTTGCCGTCGTCGGCAGCGTCGGTAAAACCACCACCAAATCAACCCTCGTCAGCATCCTAAACTCCAGCTATAAAGTCCGCACCAACCGCGGCAACTTCAACGCCGAGTTTAGCGCGCCGCTGGAAATTCTCGGTGTCGATTCACCACAGAATCCCCGCTCGGTATGGAATTGGTTATCGGTCTTGGGCCGAGCCCGCCGCGCTGCCCGTCGCCAGCACGACCTCGACGTTGTCGTCCAGGAGTTCGGCATTGATCACCCCGGCGAAATGGCTGCGTTTGGCCGCTATATTCGCCCCGACATTACCATCGTCACCGCCATCGCACCCGAGCACATGGAGTTTTTTGGCTCACTAGAAACCGTCGCCCGCGAGGAGTTCGCCCTCGCTGAATATAGCGAAAAAGTGATCTACAACCGCGATGACATTCGCCCCGAGTTCGTGGACTTCGCCGATTGCGGCCAAATCATTTCCTACGGCACCGAGCCGGGCGCCGACTACCAGATGGCTATCGGTAAATTTACCAGCGGCAAGGGCTTCCGCTGCCAGCTCATCCACGCTGACCAAACCTCGCGTCCATTCATTATCCCTGTTGTCGGCGTGCATCAACTCCGCGTTGCCGGCGGCGCAGCGGCGGTGGCGTTAGAGCTTGGACTTGACATTGAGTGTGTGATGACCATGCTCGAGAATTTCACACCAGTCAGCGGCCGCATGAATATCTTGCCCGGCATCAACGACGCAACCATCATCGACGACTCGTATAATTCCAGTCCCCTCGCCGTAAAATCCGCCCTGACGACACTCTACCGGCTGCCCGCCAAAACTAAAATCGCTGTCCTCGGCGATATGAACGAGCTGGGCGAAACCACGGCCGCCGAACACGCCGCCGTTGGCGCACTATGCGACCCAAAGCAGCTCGATCACGTCATCACCATCGGCCGCTTGGCCGAGCAATTCCTCGCTCCAGCTGCCCGCCAAAACGGTTGCGCTGTCACTTCGTTTACTAAAGCCACTGATACTACTGAGTTCCTCACCCACTTGGCCAATAAAGACACCACTTTCCTCTTCAAAGGCTCCCAGGGCGGCATCTACCTCGAAGAAGCCATCAAGCCACTCCTCAAAAACCCCGCCGACCGCCAAAAGCTTGTCCGCCAATCAGACGCGTGGCTCGAAAAGAAACGGCAGTTTTTTGAAAGCGACCATTGATGAGCGAAAATGCCACATCAAAAAAATCAATTACCACCCACATTGTGCGCTGGCTTATTTACGGTCTGACGATTCTTGTTTTCGTGCTTGCAACTGCCCATAACGACCACCTACACAAGCTCAACTCCGACCAATTTGGTCCGCCTGACTATTATTATGACTATCATCTAAATGACTCCGCCTGGTTCATTATAGCTATGCTTATCACCCTACTGATGATTAAGCTAACGGACTGGTCAATTACCGCCGCCCACCACCGGAATCTGCGCAATCGATGGCCGCTTGTCATAACAGGCATCTTGTTTTACCTCACAATACTGATACTGCTCCTCGATGTGACAATCGGCGGGTGGGGCATCCCGGGGCGCTGCGGCAGCGGATTTTCCACCGGTAACTGCTTTCTGGCTGATGGACTCGGGGAATTCGTATACCTGTTCTGTATGCCGCCGCTTTTCATCTGCGGAACATCTCTTATGATTATCAATCGCCGCACCAAGTACCGCGAGAGCCGTAAAAAATCACTGCGATAGCTTATAAAGGAACGCCAGCCAGAACAACGCCGCTACCGCGAGGCTACTGAACGCACAGAGTTTATATACACCCCTCAGCCACACTACCATCCACACTCCCGCCGCCGACAGCAGCATCGGTAGCGCCATTGCTGCTATCTCAGTAACATGATATTCACGAATCCACCACGTATCCCACCTCGCCACAACAAAGAGCAGCGCGCACAAAGCTATCGGTGCAACTACCAGCAAAATCACGACCGTATCGCTTAAATATGGCTTATCCGTCGTCGCTATATCGTCTTTCATAACCTACCCTTCATGATAAATCGGCTGTGTTAGTTAATCAACCTATCACTGCGACCAAGTAGCCGCCAAATAGTAATGAAATCCCTTGGTCACATCCTTGAGGCTTTGACGTACTTGTTGACTATTCTTCACAATTAACCCCGTCAAGCTCCATCAGCGATTCACTCTGAACAGCTGAATACTTGTCAATATTATAGCGACGATACCAACTATGAGTCCGGTTCTCGCCCAATTAAAAAGCCCTTCAAAACCACTCCCAAACAAGGATGTCTGCAGCAGAAACAAAAATGACACGGGGATAAATAGCCATAAAATAGCCGCCAGATGTGAAAGTGGAAAATTCTTTCTTCTATTCGCAGAAGTAAACAATAATAACAGACTAATCACGGCGGCAATACATTCTATAATCAGCCCTATCTGATATGTATCACCTCGCACCACGAGTAACGGCATGGTAGCCATAACGGCCGTCAATAATATATTCTGCGTTATCTTTATCTTTTTATTCTTTTTCACAACTTACCCCCCTTCGGTAGTGTACTTTACGAATCCTCGTAGCTTATAGTCTTTTGCTCTAGGTTTGAGTGCTGGTGATAGATGGTCTTCTGGTTTTAGGGCGTAGCATTTTTCGCTTACGTCTTTGGCGAGAATAATTGGTGTTCCTTTTTTGATGTCACCACAATCTATTAACCAGATCATCGTACTCCACTAGCCTACTCAAACCGTCGCCGCAGCGTGATAATGTCCATCCGCGCTAAGTCCTCGGTGGGCAGCTGCCGCATATATTCAATTACCCGGGCTGCCAGCGCCGGATCAGGACAATCATCCCTGATTGACGGCTGCCGACCAGTCTGCAGTGCCGCCAGCGCTGTTCGCATCTGCCGCCAAAAGGTATAATAATCAAGCTTAATCTTGACGTGATGACCACCAGCATCTTCGAGCACAAAGCCCTCAACTCGCTCACCCTGCCACCGATACGCCATGCCGTGAAGCTGGCCAAACCACGTCATAAACTCCCTCCACGACGAAAACTCCGCCGCCAGACGCTTGCTGTTCGCCCCGATCTCGCGTGCAAATCGCTCCCGCTCCTGCCGATCGACCGCTTCGTATGCAACCTGACGCTTGACGATATCGAGCAGCACCAACTTGTCTGACTCATACGCGATAATATGCGGATCAAATCGCGGCAACACAACCTCAAACAATAGGCACGCATTATGACGGCGCAGATAATCAGTAATATACGGTAGTTTGTCTCGAAATTGCTCCAAAAACTCTCGCCGAAAGGCTGCTGCATAGTCACCCTCGGTCGTCGACTTTGACGCGATCACCAACCCGCCCGCCGCCGAATCATACCCGACCAACCCCAAAAAGCCATTCTCCTTCACCCACGCCCGCACCGGAAAGGCCATCGTCTGCTCCAGTGCCGCTAGTTCAGTATCGCGCCGCTCGCCGATGTTAAAAAACTTATCATAGGCCCGAATCACGATTTCGTTTGTCAGCGTATTGAGAAACAGTCCGCGCGCTCGCATCGTCTGCGTCGTCCATGCTTGGCGATAAAATGCCTCGGGCTTGAAATTAAACGAGCTGATATCACCCGGCAGAATTGATTCACGAATGTAGCGATTCTGCCGCAGCTGGCTTAGGAACGCTGCGTTTTCTGGATACAGCCGCGCTGCTGCCTGTTGATTTTGAATAGCGATCGGTGTCATGCCATTCTCGTCCAGCCGCACTGTTCGCAGCTCGCCGCCAAACTCAACCTTTCCCTCCAAATTGTAGCACCGTTCGTTGTACCGCGTAGGGTAATTTTGCCTATTGCGATGTCCATGAACCTGAAACGTCGCATCATCAGTCTGCGCCATAAATGCATTATCCACCGCCCCAACCTCATCATACGCCCCCACGCCATGGATCAGCTGGCTGGTCGCCACCAATGGTAACCGCTCCGGCAGCATACTAAGTCCACCATGCGTCACCAACACTGTTTGCCCTCGAAATTGGTACAAAATATATTGATCCATCCGCCGCATCAGCCGTGCTACCTTACGCTTATCAATACCTGCCGCCTCCAGCTGTGGCTGCGTTTGTTCGCTAAATACCCGCGCCGCAACCGGCTGATCGGTTGCCCACTGCCAGAGATACAGCTCGTGATTACCCTCGACGAACCGCACGTTTGGCCGGTCAAGCAACTCGTCACAAACAAATCGCATCACCGCATCATTCTCCGTGCCGCGATCTAATAGATCACCGACAAAAATATACAGTTCATCATCCCGAAGCGGATACCGCTCGAAATATTCCTTCAGCGGCGTAAAGCACCCCTGCACATCGCCGATATGATGAATCGCCCGATACCTATCAACGTTCTCTGGCTGATTGGTAAGCAGCTGATTCACCTCCTCAGCCGTCCGCACCACCGTCACCCATTTCGGCAGTGAACTTCGCTGCAGTCGCCGATGCATACGCTCAAGCACACTACTCGGCACCACCTTATGGCTCGGCCGCTCCCTGTTACGCTCTTGACACACCGCCAGCGGTACATCGGCAAAATCAATCACCACCAGCCGGTAGCGATATTTCCGACATAGCTCGCCGTACGTCTTGAAATAATTTGGCGTCGTGTGTGTTGCATCAACCACCGTCGTCTCACCCCGCGTCATCCGCTGCTCCAGCATCTCGTGTAATAGCCGCCACACCATTGCATCCTGACGCGACGGCATGGTCGTTTGTCCGTCAATCATCAGCTGCGGCGACGCCAGCATCAGCCGTATCATGTCCGGCGACAGCGTATAATTATCAAGCCCCTGTTCCGCGAGAAACGTCGACTTACCAGAGCCGGGAATCCCTCTGGTTACCAGTAACAGCCGCATGCCTCACGCCGCCCGTTCCTGACCAACGATCTCGCGCACCACCTGACCATCATTCCACGGCAGCCGTTGACCATTGACGATCCGATATTGCTCGTGACCCATGCCGGTGATCAGCACCATATCGCCCTTCTTGGCGCAGCCAAGCGCTCGCTCAATCGCCTGGCGCCGGTCGGCAATTTCCGTCGTTTTCGCGTCGCCGCGACCGCGCTCAATTCCCTCCATCAACATTCGCCGGATTTGTTCTGGATCTTCGTTATAACTCTCCTCGTCAGTCAGGAAAATCCGATCCGCTCCACGCGCCGCGATCTCGCCCATAGTCGGTCGCTTGCCCTGATCACGATCACCACACGCCCCGAACACCAAGATCACCCGCTGCTTGGTGATGCCGCGGGCCGCCGCCAGCAGTTTTTCCAGCGCATCTGGCGTATGAGCATAATCAACGATCACATCATAGCCCAGGCCCTCGACCGCCCGCTCAAACCGCCCCGGCACAGCCTCGACATTAGCCACCCCCTCCTGGATATCCTCCAGCTTAACGCCCAATAAATACGCCAGCGTCGTCGCAGCCGTCATGTTCATCACATTGAACTCGCCCGGCAGATTCGTCGCTAGCTCCAAATGCGTCTGATGATCCAGCACGACGTCGGCCTCGGTACCCTTGCGATACAACTTGACGTGGGTAATTTTTGCCTCAGCCTCGGCGCTTCGGCCATACGTCATCTTTTGCTCGCTGGCGACAAACTGATTGAAATAGTCATACCACTCATCGTCGCGATTGAGCACGATAAACCGTGGGCGCAGTTGGAAGAGTTTACTCTTGGCCGCGGCATACTCTTCCATCGTCTTGTGATAATCGAGGTGATCCTGCGTCAAATTCGTCATCACCGCCGCCTCAATCGGCACGCCGTCCAGCTTGTGCTGATCCAGCGCATGACTCGTCACCTCCAGCACCACATAGTCGGCGTTCGCCCGCTTGGCGTCGCGGAAAAACCGCTGCATCCGCGCCGTACTCGCCACTGTAGCATTGAGGTCGTTAAGTTTTCGCTCGCCCGCCACCTCGATCACCGCCGTGGTAAACATCGCCGTCGTGAAGTGAGCCTCTTTCAAAATCTCATTGATATAGCACGACGTTGTCGTCTTGCCATTCGTCCCCGTCACCGCGATCACCCTGAGGTGCTTTGACGGATTACCATACCGCGCGCTAACCAGCTTGACGCGCAGCCGCCGATACCCATTCTCTAGCCACCGGAGCATCCCGACAGGCAACACTTTTCTCACAAACTTCACCAATATGGCTTTCATGTGTATTATTTTAACACCTTAAGTGGTGAATAACCACTATATCACCACAAAATAAAACGTCCAGTGCAGCGCCAATGTCATATAAATCGTTCCTGTTTTTTGACGCAACGCGGCACACACCACCCCCATCGCCAGAATCGCCAACGCAGCGAGCCAGTGTGTCGGTGCAAACTTATGTGGCAACATGACCGCATGTACCGCATAGAACGTGAGACCAGTGGCTATTACTGTCCAAACTGGACTAGCAACGACACGCTGTATATATGATTGCAACAATCCGAACGTCAAGTACTGCTGCATAAAGACATTCACCACCGCCATCAGCACATACGCCCAAGCTGGTAAGTCAAAAATAATGCCATCCAACCCACCAGTTCGTAGTGGCAGCACCGCCAACGCTAGCAAGACCAAAACAAACAGATAAGCGCTCCAGTGTCGTTTTGCCAACTCTCGATTGATCGATCGCTGGGTCAGTATGAGCGGTACCAGCAACAAGCAGCTCGCAATTACCCCAACTATAATTTGCTTTACCGCATCATCCGGAAACACCCACTTGCCAATTGGCGTCACGCCAACCCCCGGAATAATAGACCACCCAAACACCCAGACCATGATCATCAGCATCAATTCTCGTAGCGGTGAAGGTTTTGCGGTTGCAGTAGTAGCTTGATTCATAATCCATGTCCCTTTTTGCTATAATACTAGAGTATGAGGATTTTGGGAATCGAGTCCAGCTGCGACGAAACGGCAGCGGCGGTGGTTGAAGATGGCGAACGCTTGCTTTCTAATGTGGTCAATTCCCAGATTGACATCCATGCTGAGTATGGTGGCGTCATCCCGGAAATTGCCGCCCGCAGCCATCTAGAGGTTATTAACCCGGTTATCAACAAAGCACTATCTGATGCTGATTGCACCTGGGGCGATATCGATACCATCGCCGTCACCTACGCACCTGGCCTGATCGGCTCGCTGCTCATCGGCACGCTCGCTGCCCGTACCCTCGCTATTATTCGCAATAAGCCGCTCTACAAGATACACCACGTCGAGGCGCATGTGTATGCCAATTTCATCAGTCAGCAGACTAACAACTTATCTTTAACCCTACCCAAAAGCCAACCTGCCTTCCCTCTCCTTGCCCTCATCGTCTCTGGTGGCCATTCACAGCTCGTTCTTTTCCAAGCTCACGGCAACTACCAGCTCATCGGCCAGACCCAGGACGACGCCGTCGGCGAGGCGTTCGATAAGGTTGCTAAAATCATTGGCCTGCCCTACCCTGGCGGCCCTGCCATCGCCAAAGCAGCCGAGCTCGGCGATCCCCACGCCTTTCACCTGCCCATCGCCAAGCTCGCCGGTGAGTACGATTTTTCCTTCTCCGGCCTCAAGACAGCCGTTCTGAGGACCGTTCAGCGCGAGGTGGGCAAAGACTTCACCTTTCCGTCGCACGAGCTTCCAGAGCTAGTAAACGACAGTCTAAGGCATAACATGGCAGCCAGTTTCCAATACACCGCCATCAAAACCTTGGTCGATAAGACCAAGAAAGCCTATGACAATTTCCAGCCCACCTCCGTCGTCATCGCTGGTGGCGTCGCCGCCAACCAAGAATTACGCCGCCAATTGCGCCAAGCCTTGCCCATCACTATCGAATACGCACCCGTTCAGCTCTGCACCGACAACGCCGCCATGATCGCCGCGCTCGGCTATTTCCGCGCCCACATTGACCAGCCCACCGACCCATACGACCTAGAAGTCCAACCAAGTTTATCAATGACAGCAATCTAACGTTGTGAGGATTACAACATGAACCAACATTTTTTACAATCAACCGCCTGGCAAGCTTTTCAGGAATCGCTCGGCCGCACTACCTTTCGCGATAGTGGCCCAGACTGGGAATACTTGGCTATTTTGGAGCGCAGCACCGGCAATTCCCGCCTCTACTGCCCGTACGGTCCGGCCGCTGATGACGAACATTCACTGGCAGCGGCCCTTGATTCTCTCATTCACCTTGGCAAAAAACACCGCGCTACCTTCCTGCGCGTCGAGCCAACCAACCTTGATTTTGCCGCCTATCTCCAAGCTCACGGCTGGAAAAAGGTCACCTACCAAAAGCTCCAGCCCGAGCATTCACACGTCATCGACCTGACTCAGCCACGAGACCAGCTGATCGCCCATATGGCGCAGCCAGTTCGCAATGTGTACCGCAATTATCATAAAAAAGGCGTCTCCGTCCACCGCTCAACCGACCCACATGACATTGATATCTTGCTAAAATTTGTTCACCACGTCGCCCGGCAGCGCGGCATCACACCACATCCCGATAGTTATTTCCGCCAGCAAGCCGCCACCCTCTTCCCGCTCGGCGCAGCCACATTGTACTACGCCACCCTTGACAACCAGCTCATCGCCGCTGCCCTGTTTTATCACAGCAGCGATACGCTATATTACGCTCATGCCGGCGCTTCATCGGACCCAGCCCATCGCAAACTCAACGCCGGCACTGCCCTGCTGGCCGAAGCGATCGTTGATGCTCAGCAGCGCGGATTAACCAAAGCTGACCTCTACGGCATCGCCCCGGACGGCGCCGACAAGAATCATCCATGGGCTGGCTTCACCAAATTCAAGCGCTCATTCGGTGGACACGACGTTACTTTTGCCGGTGCTTGGGATTTGCCATTACAGCGCAGTCGCTACTGGCTGTACCGCGCCTACCAAACGCTGCGTTAAATGCCCCCAATCGGCCATCATCCGCGGTTTTGTCACCCCTTTTTCTGTGATATAATTGGCTTGGTAATATAACCGCGTGGAGAGAGAATTTACGCCTATTGTCTGAGTTTTCACGTGAAAAATCTCAACAATGGCGGTGCTTGCTTTTCACGTGAAAAGTAGGAATTATTCATGCAGCTAGCCAAACAATACACCCCAAACGATTACGAACCAAACGTTTACGCCATGTGGGAAACCAGCGGCGCACTAGAGCCAACCGGTGTCGGCCAACCATACTCCATCATCATGCCGCCGCCCAACGCCAACGGCAATCTACACATTGGCCATGCCCTAGACATGAATTTAAAGGATATCTTGATTCGTTATCACAGGTTAAAGGGTGATGATGCGGTGTTTATTCCTGGGGCAGATCACGCCGGCTTTGAGACATGGGTAGTCTACGAAAAAGAACTGGCAAAACAGGGAAAAAGCCGCTTTGACTTTTCACGTGAACAACTGTACGACCAAGTTTGGCAGTTTGTCGAGGAAAAACGCGGCAACATGGAATTGCAGCTGCGAGCTCTGGGCGTCAGCGCCTCATGGCCACATCTAACCTTTACATTGGACGATAAAGTCATTGCCACGGTATATGAAACATTCAAAAAACTATGGGATGATGGGCTGGTTTACCGCGGTGAGCGGATTGTTAATTATTGCACCAAACACCAAACTAGCTTTGCTGATATTGAGGTTGAACATAAAAATGAAAAAGGGAAGTTGTGGCAAATCGCCTACCCAACGCTGGATAAAATTGGCGAGATTGTCATTGCCACCACACGACCAGAAACCATGCTTGGCGATGTAGCAGTGGCTGTTCACCCAGATGACGAGCGTTACAAACACCTCATCGGTACGCGAATTCTCCTACCAATCACCAACGAGGAAATCCCGATCATCGCCGACGAGTATGTCGATATGAATTATGGTACTGGCGCAGTGAAAATTACACCAGCGCATGACCCGAACGACTTTGAAATGGCCGGGCGCCACAACCTACCGCTCAAGCAGATCATTAGCCAAAAGGGCACCATGATCAATGTGCCAGAGCAATTTGTGGGTCTGACACCAGCAGAAGCCCGCACCCGCGTGCTGGCAGCCCTAGAGTCGCTCGAACTACGCCGCGGCGAGACAGACATTGAGCATGCTGTCGGACACTGCTACAAATGTGGCAGTGTCATCGAGCCCATCGTCAAAGAACAATGGTTCATCAAGATGCAGCCACTAGCACAACCAGCCATTGAAGCGCTCGAAAGGGAAGAGATTACCTTTTACCCAGCTGCTAAACGCAAAGAGCTCATCGCTTATCTCAAGCAGCTGAAAGACTGGAACATCTCCCGGCAAATCCCGTGGGGCATTCCGATTCCGGCGTTTGTCAATGAGAATGATCCGCGTGATTGGATATTTGATATTCGCACCGGTGAACAAAAGATTGTTGTAAATAGCACAACATATATCAGGGAAGAGGATACCTTTGACACCTGGTTCTCATCTGGACAGTGGCCATATATCGTTACCGATTATCTAAATGGCGGGGAACTAGCCAAATATTTCCCAACCAGCCTGATGGAAACCGGCATGGACATTATGCGGGCGTGGGTAGCGCGCATGATTATGCTCAGCCTGTACCGCACTGGCAAACTACCGTTCAAGGACGTCTATCTGCACGGCATGGTGAATGATGAGCATAATCAAAAAATGTCTAAATCCAAGGGTAATGTCATCAATCCAATGGAACTGGTTTCACAATTTGGCTCAGACGCTACCCGCATGGGTATTATCACTGGTCGTGCACCGGCACAACACCAAGCCTTCAACAAGGGCGCGGTCATCGCTGCTCGCAACTTCTGCAATAAACTATGGAATATCGCACGCTTCGTCGAGGCGCAAATTGGCGATGAACATCAAATCGTTGACCTGGAGCCGCAAACGCCGGCCGACCACTGGATTATCCGCCAGCTGAACGACGCCGCCAATAACGTCGCTATCCGCCTAGAGCAGTACCGCTTTTCTGAAGCTGCTGACACGGTCTATCACGCTATCTGGGACGACTTAGCCGATTGGTACATCGAGTCATCAAAAACTGCCATCAACCGCCCACTGCTGTCATGGGCACTGGCAACCAGCTTAAAAATCGCTCATCCGTTCGCGCCATTCGTCACCGAGACGATTTGGCAGACACTTAATTACACCGACGGTATCTTGATGCGTGATCACTGGCCAACACCAGAAAAATTCGACCCCATCGCTGCCGAGCAGTTTGAGCAGCTAAAGACGCTGGTCGCCGAAGGCCGCTGGGTAATTGCTGAGCTGCCGGGCAATAAGAAATATCGCTTGTTATACGGCAATGATAGCCTCATCGCCGATAATCAAGACACCATCAAACACCTTATGCGCCTGGAATCAATTGCACACACCGACCAGCCACGTGGCCTTAGGCTGGCAGCAGCAAACAGGGAAGCATGGCTCGATATTGATGAGGAAACGCTCTATCAGCACCAAACCGACCTCGAGGTGCGGCTAGGTGAAGCGCGGCAAACCTTGTCAACTCTCCAAGCACGACTGGATAACCCAACCTACATCGAAAAGGCACCAGCCCATCTCGTTGAGGAGACTCGCCAGCAACTAGCCGAGCAAGAAAAGCTCATCCAGCGCTTTATCAGCGAACTCGACGTTATCAGCTCACGCTAACTGGATCAACCATCAACCGATGCCCATCAATATCGCCATCGCCGCCGCGACTAACGAGCTTGGTATGCAGATGCTTGCGGTCAGTGCTGCGCGGCGTTGTCCGTGGATTGGTCTGTCCGTCCTTTAGCACCCCCGAAAAATCATGATGGTCAGAGTGGGTATGTGGCGAGGAGTGGGGCTTGGTGTGATGATGATCATCATCGACCTGATACACATCACTCATAATCCGCCAGGCGGAAACAACCGCTTTATCAATATTTGTATCGTGTAAAAATACGCCGAGGCTAGTTGATACGCCAAACGCCATGGTGGCAGTGGTGATAATTTGTGGTAAATATTTCATATTCTATTTGTGTTTACTTCTATGGAGTTGAGCCATAGCAATGTTAGGATAATAGCATAAGGTTTTTATTTTGTCAATAATATTTCCTTATTTGTATGGTGTGACCCACCTAAAATCATTATTCAACACCCATTTCATACGCCAACAAAACAATAAAATAAGCCTCGGACAAACCGAGACTATAGCGACATAACTCTGGCGGAGGAGGGGAGATTCGAACTCCCGCTACAGGTCTCCCCGTACTAACGATTTAGCAAACCGTCCCCTTCAGCCACTTGGGTACTCCTCCATGAGCCAAAAATAGTGTATCATAGAAGCAGCGGTCTGGCTAGCCCCGCAATTGGTAGGCGGATTGCAAAACTTGACAATGATTATAAGAAAGAGGATAATAACGCGCATGAAGAGGTTTTTCGCAGGTATCACTAGCATCATGTTGACCATCGCTGTCGGCACGGTGGTTTTGGGCACTCCGGTATTCGCACTCGGCGAGGGCGGCGTCACTCGCGGCATCAATGATGCGCGTGGCGACGGCGTACCAACCAACCTAACCAATGGCGATAGTTCGCTGGTGAGAAAGATTATCAACATCATGCTCTATTTCATCGGTATCCTTGCCGTAGTTATGTTAATCTTTGGTGGTTTTCGCTATGTTGTTTCCAGTGGCAACAAGGATGCTGTCACCTCGGCAAAGAATACAATCCTCTATGCCATCATTGGTCTACTCGTCGCCCTGTTCGCCTACGCCATTATTCAATTTGTCCTCAATACCGTCGTTGGTCTCAGCGGTAACTCTACTGACGTATAGCGGATCATGCCGCTCATGGTATACTAGACATATGGAAGAGCAGCCACACGTAACCGATACCGAAAATACTCAACAAGATGCGGCCCAGCCGACAACTGATTTATCGCAGCCTATCGCCTGGCAAGCCCCTGAGGGTATGCAAATCCACCGCACAACGGGCTGGTATATCGCTGTTGGTTTCGTGGTGCTCGCTCTGATGGCACTGGCGATTTTTGTTTTTAATAGCTGGACATTCGCAATTTTGCTACCGATTATGGCGGCGGCACTCATATTGCTGCGGTCGCGACCATCGGTAATGGTTAATTACGCCATCAGCCCCAAGGGAGTTTACGTCGCCGACCGCTTGTATGATTTTAGTGAGTTTCGAGCCTTTGGGCTGGGTCAAGACGGCGATCAGCACTCGGCAGTGTTACTGCCGGTCAAGCGGTTCTCGCCAGCACTGACCATCTATTTTTCTGAGGCCGAAGGTGAAGCGATCGTTGACATGCTGGGGGCGCGGCTACCAATGCAGGAAATTGCGCCGGATGCGCTCGAGAAGCTCATTCGGATCATCAGGCTATAGCTTGCCCCGAGCTAACAGGTGTGCTAGAATACAAAAGTTCATTGCCGCTGGCATTGAAAGCACTTTATATTTTTGTTATAGCCAATCGGACTTGTCTGAAAGGCTGTATGCACCCGTAGCTCAGCTGGATAGAGCGTTGGCTTGCGGAGCCAAAGGTCGTACGTTCGAATCGTGCCGGGTGTACCACATTAGCTTTATGGAGAGATGCAGGAGTGGTTGAACTGGCCGCTCTCGAAAAGCGGTATGGGGCAACCCATCGAGGGTTCGAATCCCTCTCTCTCCGCCAGAATCCAGTCGCTACGATTAATTGGAAGGGTGACCGAGTGGTTGAAGGTACCGGTCTTGAAAACCGGCGTGCGGTAACACGTACCGAGGGTTCGAATCCCTCCCCTTCCGCCAGACACGATATCATGAAAGAAAGATTAGAAATAGTAACCAAGCAGGGGGTCGCTACGATAGCAACCCTCGTTTCATTAGCGCTATCAGCGTCCAGCCGCCAGGGCCATCCTGAAAATACGAACACTCCGACAGAGCACCATGTATGAAAATCACCATTCTTACCATCGGCAAGCGACACGAACCCTGGGTAGAGCCGGGCATTGGACGCTTTTTAGAGCGCCTCAGAGCACCGTTCGCCGCAGAAATGATCATCATCCCACATTCTGGCCAAACTGGCGACAGAGCACGCCAGGACGAGTCGGAACGCTTGATATCTCGCCTCAAGCCGCACGACTTCGTCATCCTACTCGACGAACGTGGCCGCAACCTGAGTTCGCCAGAACTATCACGGCTCATCCTTGATCATACCGATCAGCACATCGTCATCATCATTGGCGGAGCATATGGCGTCACCGAGATACTTCACCAGCGAGCCGACGTCGTTTGGTCGCTATCGCGCCTGGTATTTCCACATCAACTGGTGCGGCTCATACTCGCCGAGCAGCTGTACCGCGCCCAAGAGATCGCTCGGGGCAGTGCGTATCATCACAACTAGGGTTCGATTTATCATTTGTAGTGGCCTTTTTGTCGTTCCCCTGACGAGCGATAATCCCCACGCGAATATCCTTGGCACCAGCATCCCGCAGGGTTTGAGCTGCCGCCTTAATCGTTGAGCCAGTAGTGAAAATATCATCCAAGATCAGATAGGGGACATCGGCCCGAGCGCCACGCACCCGGAAAAACTGCTGCGCCTGCGCTCTGCGCTCAGCTGCCGAGCGAGCATAATGCTGCGTCACATTTGTCTGCCTGATCAGTGGCCGTTCGACCCTCAGTCCTCGTCGCCGAGCAAACTGCCGAGCGATCAGCAACATATGATCATAGCCACGCTTACGGATATTGGCAGGGGCAGTTGGCACTGGTACAACCACTGTTGAGGTATCGTACTCAGGGAGCAACTCATCTAAGAACCAGGCTAACACCCCACTAGCAGCACGCACGCGGTGAAACTTATAATCATCAATCAGCCGCGCCACCGCACCTCGTCGCCACAACGCACAATTGAGCGCCCCATAGGGCAGGGCATGCCGCCGACACACATTACCGTTGGTGCATGGCTGCTCACAAATCACGCAGACCCGACAGCGATGTTGTTTCACCGCCTCAAGACACGACTGACACAAAAGCGAGCCAGTTATACCGCAACGATAGCAATAATGCGGCGCGATATATGACAGTAACGTATCAATAGGCATTTTTCGCTTTTTCGCCTTTCACTCTTGATTATAGCGCACATAACCGTTATACTAACAAGTGATATTGTCAATCAGCCTATAAAGGCGGAGGAAACATGGCACGCAAAAATGACGACTTGTTAATCGAAGATGAGCTAACCGCAGCTTTTTTGAATGATGATCTGGCTAACGACGCACCGCAACCAGCCGCAGCTACACCCGCAGCAGCACCAGCTACTGCAGCGCCCGCTCCTGATGATAATTGGGAGGATGAGGCCGATGATTTGATGGGGCAGCTGGCGGTTGATGTATTTGAATCAGAAACTGAACTTATCATCAAGGCACGGACTGCCGGTGTTGATCGTAATGACCTAGATGTCAGCATCTCTGACGGCATCCTTACAATCAGCGGCACCCTATCAAGTGGTGATGAGACCGATGTTAAGAACTGGCATATCCAAGAATGCTACTGGGGTGAGTTCAGCCGAACCCTCGCGCTGCCAGTTGCGGTCAACGAGGAAGGCGTCAAGGCCGAGCTCAAGGATGGTGTGCTCACTATTACCTTCGAAAAGATTAAACAAGAACGCGCCAAGAAGATTCAAGTTCTCTAGCCCATAGAGGCGAAAAGCACGAAACTATCAAATCAAACTACTGTAAAAACTAACCCCCGGAAACACCGGGGGTTATAAAGATCCTGGCTTATATCCTACGAGCCAACACCAGTAGAGGTGATCAGGACGAAGTTAACAATAGCATAGGCAAAGATTGCAATCACCAGACCAATCACCGCGTACATAATGGTGTTTTTGGCAGTAGTTACCTTACTTGAGTCGCCAGATGAAGTCGTGTAAAGGATACCACCCCAGATCAACATCACCACCGACAGAATACCGACAAAGTAGAGAATACCGTTGACGACATTCTTGACGAGATCATTCGGACGATCAATACCAGCGGCCGCACCCTCGCCCTTAGCGGCTTCTGCACCATTCCTGAGCGTATATTGTGCGTTCGCTACTGGTACTGTTGCAAACGCCAGCACCGTCATAGCGAGTACGCCAGCGATCATAACTTTGAGTTTATTCATGTATTACTTCCTTGTTTAGGGTTAATGTCACTTCAGCTGTTATTCTATCATTATTTAGCTACTTAAACAAGCCAAAGACCCAGTTAACAATAGCATACGACAGCACCACCACAATGATACCAATCACCGCGTACATGATGGTGTTTTTGGCAGTAGTTGCTTTTTGGCTATCGCCCGACGAGGTGATATATTGAAAGCCGCCCCAGATCATGATAATAACTGCTATCGCACCAACAAAATAGAGAAAGATATTCACTACATCACCGATAGTAGTGCCGATAGGCTTCGTGCTCATCTCCGGTGTTCGAGCTGCCTCAACACCCTTAGTAAACTGAGCCGAGGCGGATGGCAGAGCAACTGGCGTTACGGCCGCCACAATAGCGACCACCAGTGATAGAGCAGCGGCTATAAGGGGGTTTTTATATCGTTTCATACATTTCTCCTTTTTCTTATATTTTGCCAAATACGAAGTCAACAATAGCGTAGGACAGCAGCGCGACTGCAACACCAATCACTGCGTACATGATCGTTGACTTAGCAGCCTTGACCTTGCTCGAGTCGCCAGCCGAGGTTACGTACTGAAAACCGCCAACAATAATCATGATAACGGAAACTGCGCCGAGAATTAATAGAACGGCATCGACAAGATTCTTAAACAACGGCTGTATCGTTGCGCCACGGTTTTTACAAACCTCACCACTAGAGCCCGAGCAGGCACCGTAAATATCGACGCTCTGGGCAGATGCGCTTGATGCTACGACTAGCGGAGCAATGAGCGCTGCCATCATACCGATAATCACTACGAGTTTTTTCATATTGCCGATCCTTTCATGCCACTAATGACAAAGTTAGTTATGAGAAACGCAGAGAGAATGATGATGATGCCGATTATTGTGCCAAGGATGGTATTTTTCGCCTTCACAACATTATTGCTATCACCACCAGCCCGAACATAATTAATACCAGCAATCACTAGCATCAAAATTGCAATTGCCCCGGCAAAGAAATACACCGTATTGAGGATACTGCTAAGCGCATCCGTCGAGGCATTATTTGTCGGAATGCCGAGTGAGTCTGGCGATCCCAATAATCCAGCCACAAAGCGCATCAACGTCATGATCGCGGTAACCCCAATCCGTCGGCTATAATGTTCACCAAGGCAACTGAAGCAATCGCAATCACCAGACCGATAGCCGCATTGATTACTGTTTTCATACCATTCGCCATTTGGTTTGCATCACCGCCACTTGTCAGATACAGGAAGCCGCCATAGATCACAAAACCAACCGTCACAAAACCAGCCAACTGCAATAAATCCTCGACAACGTTCAAGATGACCCGCCAGATGAAACCGCTGAGTGTCGTGTGATTGTTTGGGTCATTTTGGGCGCGCTTATCACTATTGTCAACGACCGCCTTGATACTACAGTCGTCCTTGGTTAGTCCGTCATACCACGGCTTGAGCGTTAGAATATTGCCGCCACAGGCCGCATTGGCTGGCGTTGCCTGAAGCATCGACATCATCAACGACCCCGCAATCATCAGCCCAAGTGCAATCACAAGGTGCTTCATCAGAACACTCCTCCCGGGATCAGGAAATTAGTGATGGCTACAAAAAATGCAAAGATAAGGAGGCCGATAGCAGTGTTAGCCCAGAGATCTTTGGCCTTTTTAATATTTTCTGGGCTACCACCGGCAGCAGAGTAGAGAATACCACCAAAGATAACCGCGCCAACCGCCAGAATACCGATACCGGCAGACATGATTTGGATGACAATTTTAATAATGCCGAGAATGGCAGCGTCACCAGTTGCACCGCCACAATTAATGATCGAGGTCGGTGCATCGCCACATTTACTCTCGGCAAATGCAACACCGCCAGATAACATGGCGCCGCAGGTAATAGTCGTGAGGAGGGCAGTAGTGATGAGAATATTTCTTTTTGTCATATACGGATCTCTTACCCTTAAATTGTAAAATAGCGGCAGGAAAAATGCAAACGATTTCTTGAAAAAGTCATAAAAGTTTGCTATCATACGAAAAGTTATGCGCCCGTAGTGAAGTTGGCCTATCACGCCTCCCTGTCACGGAGGAGATCGCCGGTTCGAATCCGGTCGGGCGCGCCAGAATGAGAATGTTACTACCCGAGCAGCCCATCTTTGTAGAGCAGGGGCTGTTTTTGTTTACTTTATTGCCGTTAGGGTATTGCTAAATATACAGAATGTGTTACAATAATATTATTCAGAGTTCCAATTATCTACTCTGAGGTGGATTAAAACTATCATGTGACTGGCCACCGGCCAGAGAAAGGACTCCAAGCGTTATGGAAAGACACGACCATGACCCAAGTAGTTCATTAGAAGGAAACAGATTAACTCGTCGCGGAGTGTTAGCTGGGGTTGTCGGCGGAGCAACAATGCTGATTGTTGGCTGCGGTAAGGATCGTATGGCTGTTCCCCCTGATTACTCTACACGAAGTGCTTCACCATCAGAATCACCATCCACCTCACCATCACCATCTGAGACTGTTGATCCGGAAGTGGCGGCACGAATGCGGGCCAGAGAAGAATACGAAGAACAAGTAAAAAAAATTGATGAAATACCGTACGACGAATTCATTAAGCTACCGCCAGAGGAGAGAAACAAGATTCTCCAAGCAGAAATCAACTACATGGAGAAGTCTGGCCGCGCAAAAGATAAAACAGATCATATACTCTACCCAAAAGACAGTCTGCCCTTTGGTGACTATTATAAGAAGTCACCTGCGGACCAAGACCCAAAAAAGATGCTCACTGATCCGTTTCTTGCTGTCCAATTTGCCCTCTATGGAAGGTTTACTTACACAGATGACGATATAAAACAAAACTACGAGGATTATGCTAAAAAGTTAGTCTCAGAAGCCTTTTTGAATCCCCAAATGGACATGGATAAGCTGCTTGAGGAGATGCGGGCCGGCAAAGTCTCGGATGAAGAGTATTTCGCTAAACGTAAAGTAATGGAGCTCATTCATAAAAGAGCAGAGCAGATTAGGTCTAACTCCGGTAGTTCCGAAGACGACGTCGAGCTCTGGAAAATGAAAGACATTGAGGGCTTTCCTGTCGATCAGTCGGATGTAGTGGTTGACCCCAAAACGGGCAAGCCGCTTGAGACACATATCACACACTTCTATTCCTACGACGGGGATAAAAGAGGCTCTACTCCAGATGGCCAATTCTACACAATTGCTTCGGATCCAACAGTGAATAGGTGGAAGATTGCAGGATCTTCACACTCAGGCCCCGTTCTCTCTAGATAGTGTCAATAACGCGTCCAACAAAAGAAGAGCTAAATTAGCTCTTCTTTTGAATTACTAACAATAGCGTGGTAATATATTCTCATAATGCTTACGCAAAAAAAGACCCTGCATCAACGCATTCGCATTACCTTGGTTGGGCTTGCTGCACTATTGATCATTCCGATGCTCATGACGTTTTTTGTATTGTCGCCGACCGCTAGTGCGGCTCGAACTCCGCTTGATTATTCACCACAGCTCACACAGGTAAAGCAGCTTCTACTTGCTCGTGCCATGAGAATGTGTATCATTAATGGTAATGGCGGCCCCGGATTTGGCGGAAATCTTACTGCAGAACGGATAGCACGCGGTGACTGGGGTGGGAGCTTTACCACCACCGTCGGCCCGATTCTTGATGGTGATAATGATGGACAGTTTGACTGTAAAGAAGTGGTATCCGCTACTCGAGATGTATTCGGCTATAGCTCTTTTATCGATATGTTTTGCGCCCTAAAGGGTGAGTGGCGAGATGATGCCAATCTCGATTGTCTCAGTAACATAGGCAAACCAGAATATAGTGGAGACAAGTGGAATATACCGAAAGACAGAGGTGTATACGCAATTCAAGTTCTTGAAAAAAAGGGCGGCAGAAGTCTCAAGTTTGATTCAGCACTGGTCAACTATTCACTAGCTATGTCAGTACTCTTATCAGGCCAAAATCTTGGCTGCAAGGCTGAGTGGCGAGGATTTACTAGTGGTGAAGGTGCGCCAGATAACATTAGGGATCTTTTAAGGGGTGAGAATAATAGGCCGGTGAATATTGCTTTAGCTGATGGCACATCGGCAGAGGGGCTTTATTATATCCCAAACCTAAATAAAAAAGTGAGGTTATCTTCCAAAGTTGAATCACCCTATGACCTTCCCGATGGCGTAAAGCCAGATATGTCGTGTGAAGAGATTGCAGCATGGGCATCAAGGAGTGCCGAGGGAGCGGCGCAATCAGCAAAAACCGACTCTACTGAAAATACCCGTAAGGCTATCCGTAGCGCCCTTATAAAAAGGTGTGTCCAGTCACGAGGTGGAGGACCTGCACAACAAATTTGCGAAAGTCAGGTTGACGGCTGGATGAACGCATGTAAAGACAAGATGCCGTCAAGCGGCGCTGTGGCAAACTCCAGCGAATATATTAAATGTATTGCTGATCAGTCTGGGTATAATGAAAAAGAGATTAAAGACACCCTCTCTAACGTCTCTGCCGATCCCCCTGCTGCCCAGAATAAGAGTGATGAAAAAAAACCAGAGTGTGCCGTCAAGGACCTTGGCTGGCTCATTTGTCCGGTCGTTAATTTCTTAGCTGATATTTCGGATGCAGCTTTTGCCATGATCGCCGACAATTTCCTAAAGATTGAACCAGGCATCGCCTCTGGAGGCGAGGTACAGGCAGCCTGGGGAATTATGCGCAACATTGCCAATGGTGCATTTATCATCATGTTCCTGGCAATTATCATATCTCAGCTCACTGGCTTTGGAATCTCAAACTACGGCATTAAAAAGATGCTACCGCGACTCATTATCGCCGCAATCCTCGTGAACTTATCGATTTATATCTGTCAAATTGCCGTCGACCTGTCTAATATCCTTGGCTATGGTCTGCGCGCTGGGCTCGGTAATGTTGGTGACGAAATTGCCCGGGCAAATGAAATTTTTCAATCAGGTCAAGGGCGTGGTACATGGGGAGGGTTTGCACTAACTATCCTCGCCGCAGGCACCGCCGGGATTCTCGCCCTCGCAGTCTTGATAGGAGCACTCGTTTCGGGGCTAGTTGTTATGGCAACCATTGCCGTATTGCTAATCGCCCGCAAAGCACTTATTGTCATCCTTATTGTCATCTCGCCGCTTGCTTTTGTCGCCTTTCTACTACCAAACACCGAAAAATTCTTTAGTAAATGGCGCTCCATCTTTGTGGGGCTACTCATGGTCTTTCCAACAATCGGCCTACTGTTCGGTGGTGGTATACTGGCAGGAGCCATTGTTAAGGCCGGAGGTGGCAATGACACAATCATGCAGATTGTCGGTGAGCTAATCAAAGTCCTGCCGCTCATCGCCGTATGGAGTGTTCTCAAAAAAGCCATTGATGTCGCTGGATCAATCAGCCAACACATCAATAATGCCGGCGGCCGCCTCAGTGGCGGCGCCAGAAATTGGGCAAAGGGTGCATATGACAACTCCCGACTTGGTGAAATGGAAAAATTCCGCAAACAGCGGCGACAACGCCGCAAGGCCCTCATGCGAGCCGGGGCATGGAAGGGTGATGGGGCTATTGATAGAATACCCGTCATCGGAAGAAATGCAAGAGCCAGACGCAGCAAGGCATTCAACGAAAGTGTCTTTGCAAACAATCGCTTCCTCGGAGGAGACTATGGTATTCGTAGTGCTGCAGAGGGACAGGACGCGGTCGACGATGAAGAACGCAAGACAGCAGAGCGTATGCTCGACTATCGATACAATGGCGATGCAGCTGCTGCGCTGAGGAGTGCAGGGGATAATGAAATGCTCAAGTATGTTGCTTCTAAAAAGCTTGCATCAACCGGCAAGCATGGCGCTCAGCAGATGTATGACTATCTCCAAAGCGGTGGAACTATCAGTACCCGCCGCATGGCAGAATCCCTCGTTAGTATGGAGCAGTACCATGCCGGACTATTTGAGATGGGTACAAGCGCTATTGACCAAATGGAGCAGCATGGAGCAACAACCGTCAGCTTTAGTCCACAGCAAATGGCCGAGTTGACCGCCAAGGGACTTAATGGGTTGAGTGATGAAAAGCTAGCACGACAAGCATCTGGTGCAGTTAAGATTGCTGGTGAGACTGAGTTTACCAAGGGCGGCCAGAGAATGGTCGGTATTTCTGCCGAGCGGGCAGGCTCACTGCTAGATAATAAGCGTGTTAATACCTCAATATCAAGTAGTACACGTGCTGAGTTTGAGAATATACGAAACGGTGGCGGTAGAGCAGCCGAACCTCAGGAGCTACGAGTGCCACATGATATGAGCGGTGTCTCAGCAGCTGATGTTAAGAATACGATCAACGCCACAACGGAAATTCATAACATCACCGAGGCAGTCCCGTCAGACACCCCAACGGGGCGAACGTTTGTCGCCGGAACAGGGAGGGGGCCAGCTCCACCACAACCACAATCTCCATCCCCAGCACCAGCTGATAATCAAAATAACCGTAACAATCGGAATAATAATCCGCCGACAACCAGCTAAGACTATTGACTTTTCTCTATAAAAATGCTACCATTTCTAGTAATGGAGTGGTTACGTTCACAAGGGCGATCATCAATGCGATGGTTGCAGTGGTTCATATTGCTGGCGGCAGGTCTCCTAGTCAGTATTTTTTTGAGTACAGTCATAACCTCGAGCCAGGTATCGGCGGCAGATGCAAAGTGGGATAGCAGTAAAATATCCTACGACAACGAGACGTTTGAACGGGTTTCTGATGCTGACAAACTAAAAGCCCTCGATTTAGGTGCGGACCAGATGGTCTACATGCCTAAGAAAACTGTGGCCAATAACCAAGATATTCGGGTTGTCCACTTTCCATCAACGGGCGACCTTGGGTCAATGACCTCGGTGTCCCTGACGACATTTACGTATACTTCGCCAAACACTTACACAAAGAAAGAATCGACTACACTATCAATTGACCCACCGAGCCAAAACTCTGCATCTTCATGTGAGGTTGCTGGCGGTATCGGCTGGATTCTTTGTCCTGTTTCGGCGTGGCTGGCCAGCTCCATCGACTGGATGTTTGGGGTGCTTAAAGGGTTTCTTGTAGTGCCACCACTTCAGACGGGCAATCAAGCTAGCGGTATTTTTCTAGCCTGGAACATTGTTCGCAATATCGCCAACAGCATTTTTATTATCATGTTCATAGTCATTATTTATTCACAAATTACTTCTATGGGCATCTCCAATTATGGTATCAAAAAAATGTTGCCTCGTTTGATTATCGCGGCACTACTGGTTAACCTATCATTCCACATATGCGCCATACTTCTCGATCTGTCAAACATCGCCGGAAGCGCACTTCAGGACATGTTCATGAACATTCGTAACACGGTCGCTACCCTGGGCGGGTCAGCGCCACCATCCGACCCCATGACCTGGCAAGAGGTTACTTTCCAGATTTTGGGCGGAGCTGCCGGTGGTACAGCACTGGCCGCCGGGCTGATTATGCGGGCTGAGCTACTTCCTTTTGTTGTGCCACTTTTAACCGGGCTCAGTTTGGCGCTTCTTCTCGTGGTCGTTATCATGGCCGCTCGACAAGCACTAATTATCATTTTAATCATTGTTTCGCCGCTAGCTTTTGTGGCTTACTTACTGCCGGGGACAGAAAAGTGGTTTGATAAATGGAAGGATGTCTTCTTGACGATGCTGATATTCTTCCCGGGTTTTGCGGCAGCCTTTGGTGGGGCACAGCTCGCAGGCTCAGTCATTATGCAAAACGCCGCGGGACCGAACGGGGCGGTGATGTACATCCTCGGTATGGCAGTTCAGATTGCGCCACTCGCTCTAACGCCGTTGATGATCAAGTTAGGTGGTGGGCTCCTCGGTAAATTCACCGGCCTGGTTAACGACCGCAGCAAGGGATTGTTCGACCGATCTAAGAACTGGGCAAAAGAGCGAAGCGAGATTACTAAGCGTAAAAAACTCAACAAACGTCCAAACAGCAAGTTTACCCCAACGGCATGGCGACGCAGACTGGCGCAGTCGTCTCAAAATCGTAAGGATATGCTCAAAGAGTTGCAAGATGAATCTGATGTTATACGAAGGGGGACTGGTTCCTATGCTAAGATTGATCAATACCGACGAATGGTTAACGAAGATAAAAAGGCTAATGAGGGTCGGCTAGAGGACGCTTGGGGCAATCATCTGATGTCTAATTCTGCCGCCTTTGACCGATATGCACAAGCACAATCATGGTCTGAGCAGGCTGAGGCTTCTAAGGGAGCGGTTGATACTCATTATAAGTCGATGCGGGCACTCAAGCCTACCCAGACTAATGAGTTGTCTTCGTCGTTCCAAGAAAGCCTGGAGCGTGCCCGAGGAGCAGCGCAGCAAGTGGCTCTCCAGGGCCTGCAGAACGCTTCATCGCAGCGTGTTGCTGATGATCGATGGGCAAATGAATTGAAAGAAAACGAGACGATGCGCGATCTGGCTGGACAGGTCGAACAAATATACTTCGGTGACAGTCGCGGTGCCGATCGAGCGATTGCCATGGCAGAACAAACGCTCAGCAATGCCTACAACGAAGGCGTCGAGAGCGCAAATCGCTTACTTGATCGATACAATGCCGATGAGTTTGACATGGTAGACATGGCTCTTGGTACTGTTGGCAGCGAGGTCAAAGGCATTACTGTCACCAGAGATGTCAAGGCTGCATCACTTCGCCGCGTTCTTGGCGGTAAGAACATTAAAGCCATTAAGTCGTTAACAAGCCAGCTTGACTTTGCTCACCTTGACGATGCCCTCGCCCAAGAAGCTGGCGACGCTCTCAAGAACAACCCAGCACGACCGTTCTGGATCGGATCTTCAATTGCTAATAAGATTAAGATTAATAATATGCCGTGGTCTGGCCAAGAGTTTATCACCCAAACGACCATTAAGGCACTTAGCGAGGATAAATTGTCGACCGAAGGCCTGGTCACGCAAGACGCTGTCTATCTTAATACCTTGGCCGATATGATTGAAAATTCAAACTTCCGAGGACAAATTTCACAACAGCATCTTCAGATTCTGCGCGACCGACTAAATGAGGTACAGACGGTTCCGCAGTACAGCGGTCGTATAGGTGAAAGTATCGGTGCAATTAAGCGAATGGAGGCGGCTCTTTCGTATCTGCCGCCAACAGAAACCTAAGCTAATCTGCTATAATAATACTCAATGGCTGTCTACAAAGTTCCTCAGGATGTGGAAGCTGATGACAAGCTGCTCGGGCCGTTTAGTTTCAAGCAGTTTGTTTTCCTGATCGTTGCGGTCGGTATGATTGCGCTGGCATGGGGACTGTTCTCGGTGCTGCCGCCACTAGCGATTATCCCGGTGCCGATTGCGCTGTTTTTTGGGGCATTAGCCTTGCCGCTGCGCAAGGATCAACCGATGGAGGTTTACCTCGCGGCAGTCATTTCGTTTATGCTCAAACCCAAGCAACGGCTGTGGCGAGCCGATGGTACCGAACGAATGGTCGAGGTGATCGCCCCGCGGGTTGAGGAAAAACAATACGGTAAGGGGTATGATCAGGCTGAGGTTAATCGCCGGCTATCATACCTGGCGACACTGGTCGATACACACGGCTGGTCGGTGCGCGGCGTTGATAATCCAAACAGTTCGGTAAGGGGTAGCTCGATGCAGGCGGACTGGTATAATGAAGCCCAAGCCGCTCAGGATCCACTCGACCCAAGCAGCAAGACCGCACGCGCCTTTGAAACACTGATTGAGCGGGCTGACGAAAAGCGCCATGATGACATTGTCCAGCAAATGCAGCGAGCTCAAACCGCCCAGCCAGCCACACCCGCTCAAGATGACCAAGCCTACTCTCTACAAACCTCAACCTTCAACCCATATCCAACTATGCAGCAGTCTATTATCACCCCTATCGGCGAGCAATCGGCTACACCTGCCCAAGATGACCAAGCCGCGCCCCCTAGCACATCACCCGTGTCGCCTGCTATAATGGACTTAGCGCGTAATCACAGCGACCTATCAGTCGCCTCGTTGCAACGAGAGGCTGGCCGTATCCAGAAAGAACACGATAAGGAAGTAGTGATTTCGCTTCACTAGGTGGGATATCTATGCAGCCGAATCAACAGCAATCATATCAATATCCATCAGATGCAGCTGCTGCATCACAGTTTGGTGCGCCGTCAAATCCGCCGACCATGCCGGGAGTTATTGCCTCTGGGCCCGACCCAGTCTCCGCAGAACCAACATCGCCGTACGCCCAATATCCTGACCAATTCAGCCCACTGCCACAGCAGTTACCCCAAACACCAACCCAGTCACAGCCAATGCCAAGCGCACAACCCGCGGCACAACCAGCCCCTAACATACCATCCGCACCCGAGCCCAACCAGCCACAGCCAGCCCCGCAACAGCCCGCCAAGCAGCCAACCAGCCAGGCAAAACCTCAGCAAAAAGGCCCAACCAGCACCCAGAACACGTTGCTGTTTTCTGAGATGCGCGAGAACATGATCATCATGAATGACGGCAGTTTTCGGGCGGTTATTCAGTGTCAGTCAATTAACTTTGACCTGATGAGCGGTCGCGAGCGTGAGGGAATTGAATTTAGCTATCAAAATTTCCTTAACTCACTCTATTTTCCGGTTCAAGTGCTCATTCGCTCACGACGCGTTGATATCGGGCCATACATCGACCGCCTCGTTGACATTCGCCGCAACCAAGACAATATGCTTCTGAATGTGCTGATGGATGACTACATCAACTTTATCGACGTCCTTGCCCAGGAGGCTAATATTATGGATAAGGATTTTTACATCGTGGTACCGTATTATCAGAGCGGCGATATGCAGGTTATCAAGCAGCAGGCCAAGGGTCTGTTCGATAGCTTTTTTGGCGGCAAGAAAGACAATGCCGTTACCAAGATCGAGCAAACTGCCTACGAAAAGGCCAAGGATGAGATCAAGAATCGCATTGACGCGGTGATGAGCGGACTGTTTCAGATGGGTGTAAAGAGCTCGCAGCTTAATACCAAACAACTGGGCGAATTATTCTATAGTTCATACAACCCCGACGTGGCACCGCAACAACCATTGAGCGTTGGCGCCGATGAACTGGCAACGACCTACGTCCGCAAGGGGCAGGGCGAGTCGCCACATGGGTATGGAGGAGCACGACATGGCTAGGAAAAAGAAGTTAGACGCAATTGATATCGCTGCCCAACAGCGGGCCCGCGAGCAGGCCGAGGTTGAGCAGGCGTTTCTCACTGGCGTGAGAACCTTGCGCGACTTTATTGCTCCGAGTAGTCTCGAGCTCAAATCTGACCATTTCCGCCTCGGCTCAAAGTACGGCCGCACCATGTACGTCTACGGGTATCCGCGCGAGCTATACACCGGTTGGCTCAGCTCGGTGATCAACATCGACGAGGTGCTGGATATCAGTATGTTCATTTACCCGGTTGATACCCAGGTGGTGCTCAACAACCTGCGCAAGAAAGTGACTCAGCTTGAGGCCAGCCTCAGTATCAATTCCGAGAAGGGCAAGGTGCGCGATCCGGCGATGGAAGCCGCCCTGCAGGACGCCGAGGAGCTGCGCAATCAGCTACAGATCGGTTCGGAAAAGTTCTTCCGCTTTGGCCTTTACATTACGATTTACGCCGACAGTATTGATGAGCTCAACTTTATCCAGCACAAGATCGAGACAATTTTTGGCCAGCAGCTGGTGTTCTCTAAGGTTGCCTCAGCCCAACAGGAGCAGGGCCTCAATAGCACCATTCCGCAGCTGACCGACCAGCTCCAGGTTCGCCGCAACATGAATACCGGCGCCATTTCTACCAGCTTTCCGTTCACCTCGGCCGATCTGACCGACGGCAAGGGTGTGTTATATGGTATCAATATGCACAACAACGGTCTGGTGATTTTTGATCGCTTTTCTCTCGAGAACGCCAATATGGTGGTGTTCGCTAAGTCTGGTGCTGGTAAGTCGTTTACGGTGAAGCTAGAAGCGCTGCGCAGCATGATGCTCGGCTCAGACATCGTGATCATCGACCCAGAAAACGAATACCAGAAATTATCCGACGCCGTTGGTGGTAGTTACATTCGACTCAGCCTCAATAGTGATACTCGCATCAATCCATTTGATCTGCCGCGAGTGATTGATACCGATGAGGCGGACGATGCACTGAGGGCGAACCTGGTGACGCTGCATGGCCTACTGCGACAGATGCTGGGCGGCTCACAGACGACAGCGGGCGGGCAGATTATCGCTGGACTGACGGCCGCCGAGGAGGCTGACATTGACCAAGCACTAATTGATACGTATGCTCGCGTCGGCATCACCGCCGACCCGTTGACGCACCATTCGACACCGCCAACTATCGCCGACCTCTACGATACGCTGCTTCATATGGGTGGCACCGGGCCAAGCCTCGCCCAACGGCTGCGTAAATTTACCTCAGGTACTTTCGCTGGTATCTTTAGTCAGCAATCAAACATCGATATCAATAACACCATGGTGGTCTTTAATATCCGCGATCTCGAGGATGAGCTGCGGCCGATCGCCATGTATATTGTGCTCAATCACATTTGGAATATTACACGCACCGACCAAAAGCGGCGCATGCTGATCGTCGATGAGGCATGGCAGCTGATGCGCTACGACGACTCGGCCAACTTCCTATTTTCTCTCGCCAAGCGCGCCCGCAAATATCAGCTCGGCCTCACGACTATCACCCAGGACGTCGAGGACTTTATGGGTAGCAAGATGGGCCGAGCCATTGTCGCCAACTCATCGATGCAGCTGCTGCTCAAGCAGTCAACCAGCGCCGTTGACGTCCTTTCCAGCGTCTTCAAACTAACCGAGGAAGAGCAAAAACGCCTCGCCAATTTCCCCGTGGGCCAAGGGTTATTCTTTGCCGGACAAAACCACGTTCACATCCAGATCCAGGCTAGTGATACCGAATATGAGCTGATCAACACCTCGCCGATCTCTCGACACCAGCTACCATCAGAAACGCCGCTCGGCGGGTACGGGGCAGTGTAGTATAATTGGAGGCATATGGCAACAGCAACAAAACCGCCGCGATTTGACACCACGACCGACTCTGATGCTGATGGGCGAGCAAATCCGTTTGAGCTACACGATGGTTCATCGGAGCGACTGAATACTGGTGAGCAAGCAAGTCTTGATCAGATAGAAGCAGGTTTGAAGGACGATGGCTTTGACCTCGACAACAGCCAGTTTGACAGGCAAAAAAAACAAGAAACCAGCACTGATGCCGCACAAACGCTTGCCAATCTAGAAAACGAGTTTAACTATCCCGATGCTCAAGCTCAACAGGAGAACAAGACACCCTCTAAGAGCAGAAACTTCATGAAAAAGCTTAAAAAAAATAAGGGCGCCTCCATTGCTGTCATCCTCATTCTCGGAGCATTTGGCATAACTGCACCCTTTGCTGTTAACCTATTTAAGCTCAGCTCTCTGATAGAACCGATCATCGGGAAAGTATCCAAGGTCCCCGAGCACGCCGTAGAGCAGCGGTTCGAATATCTCGTCACACGTTGGTTATCGATGAGGATTATGAAAGAGGCGTACCCAGGCGACAATAATCTAGTCTTTTGCGCTGGCGGTGGCTTATTATGCCACCTTGGGTCAACTAAATATTCCGAGTGGTTCACTAAACAATTGGACGCAAAATTCGAGAAAGAAGGGGGAGGGGTTAAAACAACCCTTAATGCAACCGGTAAGTCAAGTTTAGGTGGTAAGGCCACAAGCTTTACAATATCACAAGAAGCCATCGGGAAGGATATAGGCTCTCTTACGCACAATGTATCAAGAGAGCTAAGCGGACACAAGGAAGCCAGACGCTTTGTTAACAACATGGTCAAGCAAGTTCATGGTAAAAATTATATTCTCCGCTATATATCAAAAAAGATTCTTATGCGTAAGTATGGTATTAAACGTTTCAATATTGTTCCCGAAAAAACAGCCAAAAAACTGACGGAAGTCTCCGCAAAAATCAAAGCATCAATCATCAAGGGTCTTGTTGGCAGAATATCCACGAGAATGACTGCCTATATTGGCTGCCTCCAAGGAGCAAATGTCGCAACCTGCAAGCAGCTGCTTGATAAGCTTGATTTTGATATCGATAAGCGAATAAAAGATGCCGAGGATGCAGTCAACTCATCAAAGGAGGGGTCTGACGAGCGCAAGCGAGCCGAAGCAGAGCTCAAAAAAGCCCAGGGTAGCAAGGCGTCACTCGACTCCGCAAAAAGTGTTATCAACGGCGAGTCAGACAGCTCGATCGGAAAGGTTATTTCTAAGGAACTCATTAAGAAGGTGATGGGACCAATCGCTGTCGCGGGCTGGATTGACATGGTGTTTCGAGCAGTTGGTGCGATTGACGGGCGCGTACTCGAGGCTATATTCCATGACGCCATGACGCAATCGGTTGTAGCATTCGCCTTTAACGAAGACTCTAGCCCAATGGTGGCAGCCGACCAGATCAAAGATGGCAGTGCAGATATGAACACCCTTGCTGTCGCAAGTAAAATGTTTGATGGAGCAGAGGCTTCACCATTATTCCAGCTGTTCCAGCTCCCCTCAACAGAGACGGCATCACCAATGCTTTCTAGCCTGTCATCGGGTATCACAAGAAAATGCGCAAACGAAGCTGGCGAGCAGGTTGACACCAAGCTACCACCAGGTGAGTCGATTTGTCCTGAAAATAAAATGGTCCGTGACTTCACAACAATAAAAGGCAATCCCTGGTGGAAGGGGCTGGCCTCAATTGCTGGTTTTTGGAATGGTTCTATTGGTCATGTTTTTAAGGTACTTGATGACATCACCTCAACAATTACTGGCCCTCTCTGGGAACTCGTAAAACATCTTCCTGGCGTTAGTTTTGGTGTAGAAAAATTACAGGAGCTTATCGAGTGGCTGATTGGCCAAATGATCCCCCTTCCGTTACTCGGAGTTGATGCACCAGGTGTATCAAATTACGAAGCAGTCGCTGCCGCCCTACATACAACCAGTAATGAATCCATGGAGCACGGACAGAATAAAGACAATCCATCCGGCAAAACTGATGGCGCTGGCGGAGCTGTCCTGTCGGACCAGCAGTTAGCATCGATTGTTCAATATAAGAATCGTCAGGAAAAGGAAGACTTTGATGCACAACCGATGCTCGCAAAACTATTCAACCCATCACTCCAAGGGTCTGTAGCCAATCAACTTCTCGCAAAAATACCGACCAATGGCTCATCAGCACTACGATTTCTCCTTAACGCTCCGTCAACTATATTAAGTGGCACCACAAAAAGGGCAAACGCCGACACAGCAGATATATATGCTCTCAAGGCCTTTGGTATTCCAAACTACGGCTATGCAGATAGCTCAACTTTTAGCGCCGACCCGGGTACTTATACGCAAGAATACTGTACTGCCAGCGCCAAGGCCAGGGAAGACAGCCTCAGTCTCGAAGATGGTGAACTACTCCATACCTACAAAAAGACCGACCCGTGTGCTCTTGAAAAAGTTGTCGGCGGACTACTAGCAACAGCGGCTGACGATAAGGAGAGCGATCTCTACATAGAAGAGGCCGGCAATAAGAAAGATGAGCAACCATCAGAACAATCAGGGTCTAGCGATAGTGGCAATCTCAGTGGTGCACCAAGCCGCGACGGTTGGGTATGGCCAATGAGTCAAAAGGTCGATCCGGGACCGTGCTGGGGTAGGAATGTCGGATCGCTAGGTGTCCATGCGGGTATGGATATGAACTCCACGATACGGCAAAATGTTTACGCTGCACACGATGGTGAGGTTGTTTGGGCAAAAAACTATGGTGCAGGAGGCAATGCTGTGCGCGTAAAGACTCCTGAGGGGATTTACTATACTTATCAACACCTGACGAGCTACAGTGTTTCAGCTGGTCAATCCGTTAAAGCGGGCCAGGTGGTTGGCGTTGGCGGCCTGACCGGTAGGCTAAGTGTTGGCGGTGCAACGAAAGTTCACTTACATATGGTAGTGTCACGCTCTGATGACCATCCATCGTATGGCTCACTCAAGAATTCCTTTAACCCGATGGATGTATTACCAAAAGAAGCACCAAATAATTATAAGTGCTACTAGGGGAAGCCTCATGAAGCAGTGTCACAAACTAACCCCAAAACAATACCTATACCGATTCGGTTTAGTGTTATGTGCAATTTATATCGCTGCAATGAGCCCACTATCACCAGCTTTAGCACTTGATGAGAAATCTTATATGGACAATTTTATATATTTTCTCAGTAAAAAAGAGGATAAATGTACTCCCGGACAGTCTAACAGTCAGGGCTATACAACTATCGGTGACGAGGTAGAAGTAGGTGTATCAATCTACGGTGGTACATGGGATGGTAAAAATCTCAAGCGTGACCCCGGGGACGACAATGGTAACTCACTGACCGGAAAGCTCAATGGCCGCACAACATTTGCTGAGCTCAGCAACGCAAAGAGCTTGGACTTTAAAGCGCTTACTGACGCCCTTAAAGCTCCGGAGAACATGCGCACCCCAGCCAATCACGCTTGGAGGGGTGGACTGAAGCCAAAAGCTAAGTTAAAAATAACCTATAACGGCAAAACTATTGTTATGGAAAAGGGTGACGTCGGTACCGGAGGCGGTAAGGTCGAAGGTAAGGTGCGCGCTGTTGATTTATGGTACGAAACGGCAAAATTACTTGATTTCAGGGTTGGCACGGGAGTTGCCAAGGTGCAGCTAGTTAGCGACGATACGCCAGTAACACCGCTCGATGGACAGCCGGTAACAACATCACAAAGCACGAATATCCCAATGTCTGTTCCTGACGGTTCAAGTACCGGTGAACGTGTATTTAAGTTTCTACTTAACAAAGGGTTGTCGCGTAATCAAGCGCTCGGTATTGTCGCCAATCTCATGCAAGAATCTGGCGGAGGAACACTTGATCTAAAACCAGACCTACAAAACCACATCGGAGCATATGGTATCGCCCAGTGGCTTGGAGGTAGACGCACAGGTCTTCAAGAATTTGCAAAAAAGAATGGAATGACCGAGAAGGACTTTGTGGCACAAGTTAATTATTTATGGGATGAACTTAATGATAGTAAAAAGCCGTATAAAAGCACCGTTCTTGACCCCATCAAGGCCAGTTCTACCCTTGCCGAGGCTACTACAATTTTTCTAGAGAGATTTGAGGTTCCATGCCTGCCCGGTCATTGTGCAGTAGAGATAGTTAGACGTATGGCTCATGCAGCAACCGCTGAATCAAAGCTAGCTAGTGTCAATGGAGGTGGTGGCTCAACCGAGGAGAAGTGTGAGGACAACGCTGCCGGTGAGAATGTCGGCGCTAATGCCGATGGATACGCTTTACCAATCATTGGCCACGACAAGAACCCGAAGCACCTCAACTGCACACCACGCATGTCATCAAACCCATGCCACCACGATGGAACACCAGCCTTTGACCTTATTGCAAAACCAGGAACGAAGGTTGTCGCCATAACTGATGGCGTTATAGACTCAACCAAACCCTACACCATAGGAGCTGCCGCCTCAGATCCCGAGTGTAAATCAATCCAGTTTAAAGGAGATGATGGTTGGTATTATTGGTATGGTCACACCACCATCAAAGCCGCAAAGGGTACTCGCTTTAAGGCAGGTCAGGTTATGGGAGTTGTTGGTAGTGTAGCATGTGGAATGGGTGGAGCATCACACCTACATATTGACAGAGGCTCCCCTAAGGGTAGAACGGCTGGTGAAAAAAATCATCGAGACGATGAATTCGTCTCATTAATGCATAAGCTGCTTGGAGGAGCAGGGGATAAAGGTAGTAAAGGTAATAATCCAAATCCAGCACTATGATATCATTTATAAAAAACTTATCACCCACGGCAAAAATAGTACTTATTTTTATATTTTTTGCAACAGCAATAGCAACCCTATCCCTATCTATTCAGAGGTTAGCCGGCGACCATGGCGTTAATGACCCGCACGAAGACTCAACAGTTCATGACAGTACGTTAAAGCTTACTGATTCCGATGACCCCTTTCAGAAAGCCAATATCTCAGCAATAAAAGGCCGGGTCCTCAATGCTATATATAAACACCATTACGATGCAACTGGAAAAATTGAGCGACGAGCAAAACTCGATGGCGGTATTCGTATAAACAACAAAGACTACAGCTTTAAGATAGTATTCCAGCCCAGTCATACACACTATACCGTCAAGCTATCATTAATAGATCTTGGGCAATTCAACTATACTATTGATATACAGAAAGGGTAATAGCACGTGATCGTTTTCAAAAAACTATCTATAGACGACATTATGAATATAGCTATAATCATTCTATGCGCTGCATCGCTGGTCGGCATTATTATGCTTATATTCTCATACGTGCGCATGACGCCAACTAGCCTAAGCAACCCTATAGTAAAAAATGTTATACGCATGGATAATGTTATCCGCGATGGACAGCTCCGATATTACAACGGCAATACATTCGCTGAAATATCGCCGTCATCACTACGAGTGCAAAAAATTGTTAATTTCGATATGCTTCTTGGTATTTCATCAATAACATGGCTCAAGAGCGGGGCAATTATAACATTTGGAAACCTACCATCAAACCCCTCAATTCGCCAAGAGATGGATGCTGCGCTCAATAAGGTGCGTCGTGACAACCCTGAAATCAATATAGTTGAAAGTAATGCTTACTGGTATCTTGACTTCAAGAGTAGTAAAATTTCTCTCCTAACATACAGCGAAGAAACCAATCCGCTCCATTATGATAAAAATACTGGCAAAATATTTTTTTATGACCTGCCGATACCAAACGCCACCGTATTTGGAGCTATTGATCAAAACGGAGATATTCGTCGTGCGATATATACCACAGACAGCAATCAAGAAAAGGTAATATCCGAAAACAACGAGCTACTCTATTTCTTGTCAAGCTTTGAGGGTAGTAAACTCACGCTAAAATCATACAACAAAAAGACGAAAGCGGTTACTGAACTTGTGAGAGATGTCTTTGATTCAGAGACTGACCTTGCTTACGCCCAGGTATCTATAAATGATAGTAAGCTATTCTATGTAGATAGTGACGGGCAGCACAATTATATCAAGGCTATCGACATAAATTCTAAAAATAGATCAATTGTTCTCAAGGAATCATACGCATCTCATTTTTATTTTGACTCAGGTTCTGTAGTTGACGTTATTGAAAACGGGAAAACATCAGCGATGATATATAAATATGATATAATGCTTCAAAAAGAAGTCGCTCCTCGACGCTTTGTGACCAGTAATGCTGTACTCGGTGAGAATATTATTTACAATAATGATGTTTTGTACATAAAAGATGGTCCCAATATCTATGACGTACTTGGTGCAAGGAAAAGAGAGTTTTCAACCGAACAGTTTGAAAAAACATTCCATAGCGATAGTGCCTATCTTGATCGTGATATCTTTAACTCAGATATGATCGACAATAGCTATAGCTTATTTATAGCAAAAGGTTCATTAAAAGATGAGTATCAAAAAGTAAAAAAACATCTCGAGTCAAAGGGTCAAAACATTCTCGACTTTACTATACAGCCAAGACTTGGTAATCAAGCGGTATTTGACCTCTAGCGCTTCAGCGGCATAACAATATGCATACAATCTGGCGTAGCGGTCTGCTCGCGAATGACACATGGCGACAGTTTACCGTTGAACGAGAAGGTGACAGTCTCGCCATCGGTGACACCGAGCGACTCGATCAGGTAGCGCGAGTTTAGGGTAATTTCACCATCACTCGAAACTTCAGCGCTAGCCTCGGAAGTATTCTCACCAAGTTCCGAAGCGATTGAATGGATTGATAATAGTGCCTGCTCGTGACTAGCCGTGAGAGTAATGCCGCCGCCCGACTCACGTGCAAATAAACTAGCAACCTTGGTAATACGCAGAAAATCAGCCTTCTTAATCGTTACCTCGGTCTCGGCAATTTTAGGAATTAATTGACGATAATCTGGAAACTTGCCGTCAATCAGCCGGCTTACAATCTCTAAGTGATCCGTCCGAAACCCAACCTGTGTCTCATCAAAAAATAGACTCACATCACTCGCCTCAGTATCGAGACTACGCAGCACCTCCTGGAGTGTTGATGCTGGCACGATAGCCATAATTTCACCATCAAATTTCATCAGCCGTTTTTCCGCCAGACGATAACCATCCGTCGCCGCGAGATACAGCTCACCATTATGGGTATGCCAATACACACCGGTTAGTACCGCCCGCGTCGTGTCACCGGACGTCGCAATAATCGTTTGCGAAACTGCCTTTTTCAGCTCATCTGTACTAATATCCATTCGTACCGCGGTCTCTTCATCTATTGTTGGCAACTCTGGAAACTCGTCCGCCACGACGCCATTGATAACTGACGAAAACTTGTCTGCGGTCAAATGGAGATGCTCGTCCTTAACTTCCAATTCAACCGTACCGCTTGGCAGGCTAGCAACGAACTCGCTCACCAACCGTGCCGGGATTGTTATCGAACCATGTTTCTCGACTTTAGCTCCGACATATTGCGTTGAGGCAATTTCTAGGTTTGTTGCTGCCACGATCAACCGCGAGCCATCTGTTCGTAATAAAATGTTATTCAGTATCGCCAGTTCGTTACGACTGGCGGCGATGCGCCCGACGTTAGCGAGGGCTTTGGCGAGGTTTTCTTGGGTGACGGTGAGCTTCATATTCTTATTATAATCCTTTTCTTATTTTTATTCAGTGGTTAGTAATAATAGGTGCTGTGGAAACTGGGTAAATATTGTGTTCAAACAGGGGTAGTGACAGTGCTATGCCGGTGGAAAAAGTAGTGGATTGGCTGTGCACTATGCCGTGGACAACATGCCGATTATCCACGCGGTGGCGAGCGGTTTGTTTGGGTACGGCCAAGGCAGTGGAGAGTCGTCCGCAGGTTTGTCGCTGGTTATACGCATGTTTTACACAGGTTTTACACATAGAGTTTATCTCGAATGTCATTAATTTGTTCGCGAACATTGACGCTAATGAGCATTTCCTTACTAATTTTATCAACCGAATGAATGGCAGTGGTGTGATCTTTGCGACCAAGCTCCTGAGCAATTTTTGGAAAGCTCATCTTGAGCTCGCTCCGTAGCAGGTACATGGCAATTTGGCGTGGCTGCATGATGTATTTATCGCGCTTTGGCGAACACACGTCTCTCACCTCGACGCCAAAGTGACGAGCGGTTTTATCGATAATTTGCTTGGCGGTGATGTGTTGTGGGCGAGAACGCTTGATATTGCCAAGCAGCCCCTCGGCGGTTTCGGCATCGGGCGTGATGTTCTGCATCTCGGCGTAGGCGAGGAGCTGATTGAGCGCCCCCTCAAGTTCGCGGATATTGGTCTTGAAATTAGTGGCGAGGTATTCGACGACATCGGCGGACAACTCCACATTACCCAGGCCAGCCTTGGCGGTAATGATAGCGCAACGAGTTTCATAATCAGGCATCTGTACGTCAATCGTCATACCCCACTCAAATCGACTCCGTAGGCGGTCGGTCAGGGTAGGGATGCTTTTGGGTGGCTTATCGGAGCTGATAATAATCTGTTTGTCGTTTTGGTGCAGGTCATTGAAGGTGTGAAAGAACTCGTCCTGGGTCTTTTCCTTGTTGGCGATAAACTGCATATCGTCAACGATCAAGACATCAACGTTACGATACTTGTCGGAAAATCCTTTTTTCTTGAAGCGAATCGAGTCGAGGAATTCACTCACAAAGGTCTCGGTGGTGGTGTATAACACGCGGGCGGAGGGTTGGCGCTTGATAATCTCATTACCAACAGCCTGCATCAGATGGGTCTTGCCAAGTCCCGAACCGCCATATAGATAGAGCGGATTGTATTTGGTGCCGGGATTGGCAGCGATCGCTTGACAGGCAGCATGCGCCAGGTCATTGCTCGAGCCAACGATAAAGTTGTCAAAGGTATAGCGCGGGTTGAGGTTAGTTGCTGATTTTTTAGCTTGCTTGATAATTGGTTGGGCTGCGGTTGTTGAATTTGGTTCATCGCGGCTGAGGCGCTGCTTTCGAGCGGCTGTTTTTTTGGGGCGAAAATGAATTGTCGATACCATGAGGCCATTTCGTTTTAGGCCGTCAGCGATGCGTTGATAGTAGCGTTTTTCTAGTTGTGTTAGCACAAATGGGTTAGGCGACAAAACAGCCACCTCATCATCAGAAATGATATCAAGCTCGGTCGACTTAAACCAGGTCGAAAATGACGATGGTGGAATTGAAACTTCAATTTCACCCAGCACCCCCTGCCAAATAGCTTGACTATTCACAATACCTTCCCCCTCGGAACTACGTTGATGACTTTACTATAGCAAAAAATCAGACTTTTCCACAAGCACAGGCGCCATCATAACATTCATGATCTCTCGAGGTGGTTTTTCCACAGCGATGAGCCACCTCTGATAAATATGTGGAAAAAGTAGCAGTAACAGTGGAAAGCCTATCCATGACTTGCAAAAAATGTCAAAAAAGGCTACACTAGACGGTGATATGCCAAAGCGAACATTTCAACCACACAAGCGACATCGCGCCAAGACGCATGGTTTTCGAGCTCGTGTCTCGACCAAGGCTGGCCGCGCTGTTTTAAAGCGCCGTCGCCTCAAGGGTCGCGCCAAGATCGCTATCTAGAACGCAAACTCCCGCCTCGCCTAATAGGGCGGGATTTTGCTATACTAAACCTATGTTACGTCACGTTAACCGATTCCATGGTCATGGTAGCCTGCGCTACGTCTATGCGCGCGGGCAGGCAATTCGCTCATCGCAGCTCACGATGAAATATATCGCCAATCCACGTCGCCGCCATGGCCGGTTTTCGGTAGTGATTAGTAAAAAGGTGCTTAAATCCGCCGTCAAACGCAACCGCGTACGTCGCCGAATTTACGAGATTATCCGACTGGAACTACCAAACGTGCGGAGTGGATTTGACATTGTCGTTATGGTGTTTTCGCCGGAGGTACTGCTGATGCCACATAACGACCTGAAGGCAGCAGTAAAGCAGCTCTTTTCGCAGGCGGGACTATATAAATAGCGCCACCTCTGGTATAATGGACTCATGAATATGTTTGACGTGGTGATTGTACAACCAATTTTTAATTTGCTGATGGCAATTTACGCGCTAATTCCGGGCGGTGACTTTGGGGTTAGTGTTGTACTGTTTACGATAATTGTGCGCTTTCTTTTGTGGCCGCTGGTTAAAAAGCAGCTTCACCAAGCTAAAGCGATGCGCAAGATACAGCCTGAGCTCGCAAAGATTAACAAAAAGTATAAGAGCAATCCACAAATGCGGGCGATGGCAATGATGGACGTGTATAAAAAACATAACATCAAGCCGATGAGCTCTATCTTGGTCCTGCTCGTCCAGCTGCCAGTGCTAATCGCAATTTACCGCGTGGTACAGATATTTGTGATGCAGCGATCGGAGCTTGCTAAGTATACGTATGATTTTATGGAGCAGTGGGAGCCGGTCAAGAATTTGATCGCTCACCCGGATCACTTTAACCAGAATTTCCTAGGGCTGATGGATTTGACAAAGCAAGCATTATCATCGAGCGGCGTGTCAATCGGGCTACTCATCCTCGCCCTAGTGGCGGCTGCTCTGCAGTACCTGCTATCAAAACAAATGTCGCCAAGCTCGGATAGCAAGAAGCGACTACGCGATGTGCTGATGGAAGCGGGTGATGGCAAGAATGCTGATCAAACCGAAGTCAACGCCATCGTTACACGCAAAATGATGAAAATTATGCCGATGTTCATGTTCCTTATCATGATCAGCCTGCCGGGGGCGCTGGCGCTCTATATGGCAACCTCAAACATTGCTGCCTACATTCAAAACGCCATTATTCTCAAGCAAGATGGTGCGGAGATGCAGCAGATTGCCGGCGAAAAGCGATCGTCAAAATCCACGAGCAGATCTACCGGATCAGCAAAAAAACCAAAGGCCGCTTCGCAGCGAGCAGCCACAGCAACCGAGGCGAATATCACGCGGATAAAAGCGAAGGATTAAGGAGGCTATATGGATCAAATCGCGACCATTGAATTTGTCAAGAAATATCTAGAGGACTTTTTGGCGTTCTTTGACCTTAATCTGGATGTTGATGTTAGCGTTGAAGATGAGGTTATCAAGGCTGTTGTACCGTCGAGCGAGCGCAATAGTCTGCTCATTGGGCGAAATGCAGAGACGCTGCGAAGTTTGCAAACAGTGGTGTCGGCAATTTTGCGCAACCGTCAGGCGGCGCTGGTGCGGGTGAATATTGATATTGCTGATTATAAAAAACAGCATGCAGAAAAGATCGCCGACAAGGCGCGCGGCTGGATTGAAGAGGTACGGCGAACCGGTGAAACGAAAATTATCGAACTAAATTCGGCTGATCGTTGGGTGGTACACCACGTAGCGAGCGACTATAGCGATATCGAGACGCACTCTGAGGGCGAAGGCCGTGCACGACACTTAGTGATCTCACAGAAGAGTTCCTAATCTTTATCTTTGAAGACAACATTGGTATAGAGTAGGTAGTTCCAGATAAGACTGGCGACAGTGGCGATGAGTTTGCTGATAAGCAGCGCCACCGACTGGCTAAGATTGAAGCTGATGAAAATTGGTGCAAGTAGCGCAATAATGATGGTTTGAATCACCCAGAGACCAAACAGGGTGACGAGGGTGAAGAGGAGTAGCTGACGGCGAACATTGCCGGTACGCGAGCGAAAAGTGAATGATCGATTGGCGACAAAACTAAAGGCAAAGGCAATGGTCGTCGAGATAATATTAGCCAATTCTTTTGGTGTGCTAATAAGCCAAGTCAGCATAAACAGTATACCAAAATCAATGGCGGTGTTAATGGTACCGATAAGGAGGTAGCGGAACTTGGTGGCGTGTTTGGTGATACAATGTTTGAGACGATTCATAATGATAAGTATACCCTATAAGTCCTAGTTGGTGTGACGTTTTTTGGCGGCAATAGCCCCTTTGAAGGCGGCAATAAGGCGATCGGTATTATCTTGCCAACAAATAGTATTGAGGTGGGCCTGGGCAGTAGCTTTCATATCGAGGCGCGCTTTTTGCGGGTTAGTAATGATGGAGAGCATTTTTTTCGTGAAGTCGTCGGGATTTTTGGGCTGAGCGTAGAGTACTGCGTCTCCGCCAGCTTCGCGGAGTACAGGAATGTCGGAGGCAACAACCGGGGTACCACTGGTTAACGATTCAATAATCGGCATGCCAAACCCCTCGTAGATCGCGCTCATGCAAAAGAGATCAGCCTGCTGATAAAATGCAGGGACGTCCTCCTGGGGAATGTAGCCCGGCCGGATGACGTGCTCGCCTGCAGCCTGAGCTTCGGTGATGGCGCGTTCGGTAGCTTCAGTTTTCCAGCCCTTGCCACCGGCCAGCACTAGTGAATACTGCTTGCGAATCTTTTTCGGCAGGGCACGAAAGGCAGCAATCATCGTTGGTAAATCCTTGCGCGGCTCGAGATTGCCGATTGAAAAGATATACCGCTTGGTTGGTAAGTTGTACTTGGCGGCAACGTCAACAGTACCCGGCTGGGAATAAATTGGATCGGCTGGTATTGGCGTGACAATAATTTTTGAAGCCGGTACACCGTATTCGGCGATAATTTCTGACTTGGCCGACTCTGAGACAGTGATAATAAGATCCGCTGTTCGGGCTGCGTGAGCTACGCGGCGGCGTAAGTGGGCTAAATTGCGCCGCTCGATCGTTTCAGGAAAATAACGATATCCAAGGTCGTGAATAACGACGGCGGTAATTGTCGCCTTGCTGGTTGTCCAGCGGTCAAAATTTGGAAAAATAGCGACATCAACAGGTGAAGACAGCAGGTCGTACGGTAGCGGTAGACCGTAGCTTTGGAGCTTGGCAAATAGCCGTTGCGGCATGAGTGTATGTTTTTCATGTTTGATCAAGTTGTCTAGAATAGGATCCTGATGTTTGCTCAGAAAATTAAAATAAAATGCCGAAACCTCAGTATTCGGCGGTGAGTAACGAGCGAGGCTATTGGTCAACATACGAATGTAATGACCAACCCCAGATATATTAGGGGCGGTGAGGGCGGCGGCTTCAATACGAATCTTCATACGTATATTATAAACCGTTTTTGTATAAAGGGATAAATTGTGTTTTAACGATGGTGTGAAAAACAAATGAGGCAAGATATTGACGGCGAGCGGCGGTGGCTAGACGTATGCGAAGCTTAGGGTCAGAATATAGCTGCTCCATGGCGTGATGCAGTGCTGTCGAATCTTTCGCGGGGACGAGGAGGCCAGTCTTGTTATGATGAATAATTTCTGGATTGCCGCCAACGTCAGTGGCGATAATTGGTAGCTGCAGCATACTAGCCTCGACGAGCGAAACACTAAACCCTTCGTGGTATGTTGGATGAAGATACACGTCAGCGGCGGCAACCTCAGGGAGAGGATCTGTTTGGTGACCGTGAAAAGTGACCGGTAATCCTTTGGCTTGTTTTTCAAATTGTGAGCGATCTGGTCCATCGCCGATCAGAACAAGTCGCGTGTCGCAGTGCGCAGCATGGAGTTGTCTGAATGCAGTGATTGCTTCACTGATTCCTTTATCAACAACCAGGCGACCGGCGATACAGAACGTGAATGGGCGGCTTTTGATGGGTGTGTGTGGTGGTTTCTGGTCGTTGACACCATTGTAGATAACGGTTAGTTTACGATGAATTGGTGAAGTTGACGCTAAATTGTCAGAAACGAGGCGGCGTTCACTCTGACTAACGAGAGTGATTGCATCAGTGAAACGTGCTGCCCAGGCAACCAACTTACCGGTCGGGTTTTTATACCATACGCCGAGCTGTCTCCAGACATGTTTGAGGTCAGCGTGGTCAGTCCAGATAACGCGAGCACCGACAAGCTTACCAGCGATTGACCCGGCAATAAAATCATCCTTACTCTGCAGGTGAACAACGTCAGCTTTATAGCAACGAAATTGGATAATATAATATGACGTAAGCAGCAGTTGCCATAACACATATAGCGGTGTTAGTATAACTCGCCAGCCACTCCAGTTTTGCCGAGACCACCACCAAGAGCGACGATAGGCTAATCGTTCGTGCTTAGCGTAGTCACAGAGTGTCGTGTGGTGACTAAAAATAACCGGTAAGTGGCCCAGCTCTCGTAGCTCCTGACCTAAGAATACTGGAAATCGCTCACCACCCCCAAAATCATGAGATGCAGCATTGCGTATGATAACAACCCGTAACCGGTCCTGATTCATTTTACAAGTATATATCTTTTTGGTGTAATTTGGTATAATCGGGGGGTGAAACATCTCTTTGGTAATGAAAAAAATCGGGCAATTTTGCGCGCGATGGTTAGCACGGACTTTAAAGTTCGCTACCAAAACTCTGCCCTCGGGTACGTGTGGTCACTTCTGAAACCGCTATTTATATTTGGTATCTTGTATGTACTATTCACCTATGCATTCCCGCAAGGTAGTAGGGGAATTGCGTATTTCGGCGTCTGGTTGTTAATTGGCGTTGTGCTATGGAACTTTTTCTCTGAAGCAACCATGGTAGGTACTCGTTCGGTGGTAGAAAACGGACAATTAATTCGTAAGGTAGCAATCCCGAGACACCTCCTGGTGATCGCCAGTTCTGTCTCGGCGCTGATTAACCTTGGTCTCGGGATGGTTGTGGTGATAATTTTTGCGCTACTAAGCGGTTTGATGCCGACTTTGTTGTGGTTGCTGTTAATTCCGATAATTGCCCAATTATTTTTGCTATCAATTGGCCTATCTCTGCTACTCTCAGCACTCTACGTAACGTTTCGTGATATCGCGTATATCTGGGAGATTTTGTTGCAGGCTGGGTTCTATGCCAGTGGTATTATTTTTGCCATCATCTATATGCCTGCAGTTATCCAGAAGGTGGCGTTTTTAAACCCAGTCACACAAATTATTCAGGATGCTCGGTACGCATTGATGCCTAATAACCCAGCGTCTCAGACAATTTGGCAGACATTTCACAACCCACTATTATGGTTTATCCCGATCGCGATAACTGTCGGGCTGTTTGGATTGGGCTGGTGGCACTTCCAGCGTAAGCAACGTTCATTTGCGGAGGATATTTAGATGACAAAGCCAGCCATTACGATTGATGATATACATAAAGAGTTTGTACTACCGCAGACCAAAAACTCAAGTATTAAGCATGCCTTCGTTAATATTATCAAACGAAATAAAAAGACCGTCCAAAAGGTATTGGACGGGGTTAGTTTTACTATTAATCAAGGCGATTTTTTCGGTGTTGTTGGTCGGAACGGCTCAGGAAAAAGTACCATGCTTAAAATCCTCGCTGGTGTGTATCAACCGACGAGCGGCAGTATTCAGCTACATGGCAAGCTAACGCCATTTATTGAATTGGGTGTTGGCTTTAACCCGGAGCTGTCTGGCCGAGATAATGTTTTTCTGAACGGGGCACTACTCGGATTTACTCGTAAAGAGATGGAGGCAATGTATGATGAAATTGTTGCCTTTGCTGAGCTTGAACCATTCATGGATCAGAAGCTAAAAAACTATTCGTCGGGTATGCAGGTACGGTTGGCGTTTTCGGTAGCAATCAAGGCGCGTAATGATATCATGATTTTTGATGAAGTGTTGGCTGTCGGTGATGAGGCGTTTCAGCGCAAGTGTATTGATATATTTGAACAGTACAAGGCAAGTGGCCAGACGGTTGTCCTGGTTACACACGACATGGAAACGGTGAAGAAGTTTTGTAATCGTGCTGTGCTAATCCAAGATGGCACAATTATCAAAGAAGGGGACCCAGTACAGGTGGCTGATGAGTATAGTCGGCTTAACCAAGCAGTGATTGACGCAAGTATTGATAGAAATCGGCAATATACCGGTGAAAATGTTGACGTTACGCTCCGTGATGCGACCGGTAAAAAACAGCGTAGCTTTAAGGTTGGCGAGACTATCTCGTTTGATATCGCTTGGCATCATGACAAGACGCGAGCAATCATGGTTGATTTATATCGTAAGGACAGTGATTTAATATCGAATTTTATTACTAATCGTGAGGGGTTTGCTAGGCTGCCGAAAGACAAAAGGCTAACACTCGATATCGAGGCGAACTTGGGTCCAGGGTCGTATTACGTTGACGTTAACCTCCTCAATCATGATGGGTCAGTAAAATATGATGTTGCGTATCATGCCGAGGAGTTTACAGTCATGAAGGATTTTTCAGCGGTTGGACAGTCGTTTGGTGGACTCACATTGATCCCACGACAGTGGCACCATGACCATAAATAGAAAAAGCATAGCCCGTCTAGCGGTTTTAATAACAAATTTAATTATCCTGCACCATTAAACCGCTGTTTTTGCTTTTCGACGTGATGGTCGGAGCTTAATTTTGATGATGTCGAGCCCCCACTTAACAACGATCTTAGCAGCGGTGCGCCCAGTTGACGCTACATTCCAGAGTTGATGAAGCCCCTTACCAATCTGTCCCTTTTGAAGCATGCGATAGCCGATACGCATGAGCACAAACGTATAGGCGTGCTTGTGACTAATCCCGAAATCGTGGTTAATTGGATTTTTGAGATAATACGCGAAGGCGCGTTTAATGTCGGCACGACTAGTGACCGTCGGTTTAATAGTATCCCAGTTTCGATGTGAAAATTTCTTAGCAAGACTGTTTTGCTCGTCACGCCGTTTAGCAGAAATACTGCCATCGCTGATGCGATAGCGGAAAACAGGGTAGGGAACATTAGCGAGTTCACCATGTTCGGCAAACTTGCTAAACAGATCGTAATCTTCGGCTGGACAGGTGTTGGGGTAAAGACCAGCATCAAGTGCCGCCTGGCGGCGGTAAACTACTGATGAATGGCAGAATTGATTAAAGATACAGAGACCAAGGCGAATATCTTCATTACGGGCAACGTTGAAGATAAAACCAGTTGGCACACTATCTTGGTTCATGATTTCTGCGCCACCGCCAACCAGAACCAGGTTTTTATTTTTTTCCAGCATAGCAACTTGAGTCTTGAGCTTGTGTGGTAGCCATTCATCGTCGCCATCAATGCGAGCAATGTAGGTGCCACGCGCTTCGGTAATGCCGCGGTTGAGTGAAGCCACAAGGCCGCTATTTTTTTGATTAATGAGGCGGATGCGGCTATCTTCCTTTTGGAGGCGCTGAACGATTTTTTTTGTATTATCAGATGAGCCATCATTAATGATGAGGTACTCGAAGTTGGTAAAATCTTGCGATAACACAGAGCGAATTGAGGATTCAATATATGTTTCATCATTATAAGTAGCGGTAATAATTGACACCAATGGTGTTTTGGCTTGGGATTTCTGTGCACTCATATGGGATATTATAGCATCTTTATTGGTAAAAATATTGAAAACCTGATGGTTAGCTGTTATGCTTAGGCTAATAGAATAAAAACAGGGGAACAACACTATGCGAGTTAAACAAACATCGTCAAAGAAGACCAGGGCTGTAATCATTAGTTTAGTAAGTGTGGCCGTCGTGATTGCCATTGCGGCGGTTGTTTATGCGATAACGCGGCCACAGCAAGCAGAGCAGACAAAAGGAGATACCGACTCGTCCCGGACAAAAGAAGATAACAAACATAAGGGTGATGATAAGAGAGTTGACGATAACAAGACGAAGCCAGAAGAACGGGATGGCCGTAGTCCCGATAGGCCAGCCGGTCCTGGCGAGCAGCACGGCTCCAAGAGAGCGGTAACGCCGATTGTGAGCGGCTATGGTCTCAGTGGCGATAAGCAGCGTCTACAAATTGACGGTGGTGTTAATGCCATCGTTGAAAATGGTGGCAGCTGTACCTTTACTGTCTACTGGTCTGGTGGTCAAGTTTCGCGCCAAACTGGTGCATCCGCTGGTCCGAGCTCAACGAATTGTCGTATGGCCGAAATTCCGCTATCAGAATTACCATCGGGCACTGATATGTCGATCAAGGTCATCTACTCATCGGGTGTATATGCTGGAGAATCTACAAATGGGCCATCATTCCGCAAGGAGGGGCTACGGTGATTCAGCTGCAGCGTATGAAACTGTCCTGGCTCAAGCGTGCCGGATATGCCTTGGCCGTCATCGGTGTTATTGGCCTAGGGGTTATTTTTTGGCCAAAAACAGGAGCATTGTCACCATGGAGTCCTGGGCGAATTATTGATGATAATATTTTTTACGATACCAATACATTTTCAAGTGTTCAAGACATTCAGAACTTTATTAATAGTCATACGCCAGCTTGCGACACATGGGGTACTGGGCCGTCTGAGTATGGCGGAGGTACGCGAGCGCAATATGCAGCTAGACGCGGTTGGCACGGCCCACCGTATGTCTGCCTACGTGATTATCACGAAAATCCAAGTACGAAAGAGACCTCGTTTGAAAGGGGTGGCGGCTGGTTTGCCGGCGGGCTGTCGGTTGCCAATATTATCTGGAATGTATCAAAAGAGTTTGGCATCAATCCACAAGTAATGCTGGTGACACTAAAGAAAGAACAGGGGTCGTTATTTACTGATGTCTGGCCACTCAAGAGTCAGTATAAGTATGCTATGGGCTTTGCCTGCCCGGACAGTGGACCGGGTAATACAGCGAATTGTTCAAATGAGTATGCTGGCATGTACAATCAATTGCGGATGGCAGCGCGCCAATTCCGGCTATACACTAATCGGCCGGGTGAATATCGCTACAAGGCTGGCCGATCAAACTACATACAATATAACACAAACACAGCCTGCGGCGGCTCATGGGTATATATCGAGAATCAAGCAACAGCTAATCTGTACAACTACACCCCATATCAGCCAAATCAAGGAGCACTTGATACCTATCCGGGAACAGCACACTGTGGCGCGTATGGTAATCGTAATTTCTGGCGCTTCTTCAATGAATGGTTTGGTTCGCCGCTGAATTCTATACGAATTGAATCACCACTGTCGGTGAGGACAGAGGGGACTGGGTCAAAACTATTTACGGACATGACAATTACAGCGTCATTTACTATTCGTAATGCTACAAATCAGCGCCGTGACCTAGGGATCATGGCAATTGCGGGCCGAGATAGTAAATCGAATAATTATGACTTTGGTAGCCAGCGGATTATTCTTGAGCCGTGGCAGACGTATACATACCGAGCAACAACTAAACTAACCAAAGAGGAGGATTATAAGTTCTGGATCACAAATTACCGTGATGGTAATGGCTGGAGCAATAATTATCCAGAATCAGCTTCGGGCCATAGCCGTGAAGTGTCGGCATTTGTACAGACAGCACCGACCGTCACCTCTCCAGTGACTATTCAGAATCAACGAACCCACGTCGGGCAATCAACACGGATTCACTTTACCGTCAAAAATAACAGTCCAAAGCCAATTGATCTTGGTTATTTTGGCGCGGCAATTACTAGTCCGAGCGGACGAAATGCCGATGCTGGTTTTGATACAGTCAACAGTCTTGCACCGGGTGCGACCCATGTTTATGACCGGGAATTTATTCCGCGAGAAAGCGGTGTATATAAGGCACGCATCAGTGGTACCCTCGATAAGGGGATAACTTGGACTGAGGCGCAATACCCAGCACCAACACCAGCCAGTGCTGGTAACCGGGCGCAGTTCACCATCCTCCCCAACCCCACCCTCACCCAGGGCATCACTTTCTCCAGTCCTACACCACGTGCCGGTGAGCCAGTCACTACCACCTTCAAGATCAAAAACTTTGCCAGCCAACCAGTTACTACCACCAACCACACCTGCCTCATCATGCGTAACCAACATGGAGCAAACTACGACCTCGGCTGTCTCCAACCAGCCACCATCCAACCTGGCCAAGAACAAGAATTCAAAACCACTCGCTCCTTCCCAGTCGGTGTCTACCGTGCCTACTTCTCTACCTTTGATGGCCGTACGTGGCACGAATATGCCGCTCCACCACTTGAGACTGGTAACGAGGCGGTGAAGGGTGAGATGAGGGTGCTGCAAGATGTCGTCATGTCACAGGGATTATCGATAACGCCAGCACCAGCGCGTGCCGGTGACAAGCTGACTGGCTCATTCACTCTGCGTAATCTTAGTTCGGCGGTGTCGCAGACTGATCAGCGCTTGTGCTACATTATTCGGGGTCCACGTGGCGAGAACCATGACCTCGGCTGTCAATCGACAAAGGGAATTGCTCCAAATGGTAGTGTGCAGTTTTCGCTCGGTCGTCTTTTTGACAAGCCAGGTACGTACAAGGCCTTCTTTGCACTATACGATGGTAGCCGTTGGCATGAAGGCATGGCGCTGCCAGGGTTGACTGGTAAAGAGGTGACTAGCTTATCATTCACCATCCTCCCCAACCCCACCCTCACCCAGGGCATCACTTTCTCCAGTCCTACACCACGTGCCGGTGAGCCAGTCACTACCACCTTCAAGATCAAAAACTTTGCCAGCCAACCAGTTACTACCACCAACCACACCTGCCTCATCATGCGTAACCAACATGGAGCAAACTACGACCTCGGCTGTCTCCAACCAGCCACCATCCAACCTGGCCAAGAACAAGAATTCAAAACCACTCGCTCCTTCCCAGTCGGTGTCTACCGTGCCTACTTCTCTACCTTTGATGGCCGTACGTGGCACGAATATGCCGCTCCACCACTTGAGACTGGTAACGAGGCGGTGAAGGGTGAGATGAGGGTGCGTGAGTAGAGCGGACAACTACCGCTTGAGCATGCGCCTTACTTCTGTCAAAAACCTTTTCTGCGAAAAATCACGTAGCGCCTGCTTTCGTAGGGATTGGGCATTGGTAAGCGCTGTTTTGGGATTGTCCAGAACAATAGTTAATGCTTCGGCATAAGCCTTTGGATTGGTGATATCATCAACAATCTGCCCATATGTACCAACAAAGTCCGCCAATCCACCAACTCGTGCTGCCACCAGCGGTAGTCCACACAGGGCTATCTCAATTGGTGTATTTGGCATGCCATCAAAGAGTGATGTATAGAGAAAGGCATCGTAGTCATTAACAGGCAGTGACGGTACACCATTAAAGCCACCGCGGTAATGAACCCGTGGATGGGATGGTAGTTTATGGGCGGGAAACTCGATCGATGCATCACCGTATATATCAATATGGACATCATCAGGCAACAGGTCAGCGATAGCTGCAACTAATTGAGGTAATTTCTCTGGTGATAGGCGGGACGCCCAAAGAACCCGCCTTTGACCGGCCAACTCTGTTATCGGTGTGTACGCACTGCTATCAAGCGGCTGATGATGAACGGTAATCATATCTGCATCATAAGCATATTCATTAACCCACATCGACTTGACGGCTTCATTGTCGGTAGTTATCTCGGCCAGCAGATGATAGACTTGCGGCAGGTGACTGTGCGAAAAGCCAAACACTCGTCCGGTTTCATCGGTGCTTTGGCTATAGGACGTAGCAATAACTTTTTTACCGGTGGCCTTGATATATACTGCGTGATCTCGCACAAAATCATAGGCTAGCTCTGAATTGAGAATATGGAGTACGGGTGTATGAACATTCTCGATCAATTGTTCTAGCAACCTATATTTTTGTTCTATTGGGAAGAATCGGGTAATTGTTCCGAATGGCACGAAGTCTACATCGGCATGAAGTCGCGGTCGCCATTCTGAATAATTAGCGTCAACCTCATTTGTGGCAATGACCAAAACTTTCTTGCCGAGTGATGCAGCGGTGTTGGCATAGTTGAGAGCAAACAGATCGGCACCACCACGCTTAAGCCACGGTACGAACAGCACATAGTCATAGGTGTCGTTTCGTAAATCACGACATATTTGCCAGTAGGCTAAGCCCACACGATAATGATCATCGGTAATTGTGTGATACACCGTTGGTAGTGGACGTGGTGGAAAAATTAGTTTCTCGATATGATGCAGTGCTCGCCATTCAGCATCAAGCCATGCCGGTAGCACACCAGTCTCCGGTAGCTGCTTCTTCTTTCTGAGTACATCACGTCCGCGTCGGATGATTGCGAGTGGTCGCTTGACTAACCCTAGTGGAATGCGAGAACGAATTAGCAGTTCTTTGATGGTATTTTTCGTTTGGCGCCGCTGCTCTGAGGTAGGTATGGCGACTGAGTCAAGTTTAATGGTACGAAAATGTGATGGGCTGAATAGCGGGTGGGCATGGAGCACCGAGCGGCTAGTTTTTTGGCGTGCCCATTCCGAGCCAGTAGCTTTACGGCGAACAAAGATAGCGGTTTCCGGAATGAGGACATTTTTGACACCATGCTGGATGAACTGACAGCTCATAAACCAATCTTCGTAGCCATATCCGGGGCTATTTGGCGTATATGGGAATTTACGAAGCAGAGTACTCGGCGCAATAATGACTGAGTTCCAGCGCCCCGAGAGTACGCTCAATAGAGTGTCGCGGTCTTTATTGGTGTAGCCAACTTTTTCAACGATGGCGTTTGCCCCCTCAAATTCAATAGTGTATGCACTATGAGCAACATATTTACCATAGGGGTGGGCTGTTAAAAATTGTACACCATCTCGCAGCCAGTTGGCGCTCATTAAATCATCCGCGTCAATAAATGCGATAAAACGGCCATGTGCCTCGGTGATTGCGCTATTGCGAGACTGAGCGAGGTCACCATGATCCCATTGATGTATAGTGATCGGCAGAGCGGTATAATTACCGAAGTAGCGAATAGTTTCTTCATCACCGCGGTCGATTGATACAATTATTTCGTAGGAAATATTGCTATCACAAAGCAGGCTAACAGCGCGCTCGATGGAACGCATAGTCTTATGGGCAATGAGGCCTTCGTGATGGGCGGTGACGATGATGGATAAAAGTGGTTTCATGACGCTATTATAGTTTAGGTGATTGCTTTAGTCTATCGTTAAATTATGATACTATATGGTAAGTATTATGGAGCGAAAAAAGAGCATACTGTTTTTTAGCGTTGTTTGGGTGGTTTTGTTTTTATCTTTCTTTGGCAATGTTTTTGGAGTCGGCCTGTGGCACGAATGGTTTGATGGCTTTCAACGCGACTCATCAGCCATAATAGAAAAAACGGCTCGATGTAAGGAAAAGTCCGGCTATAGTGGACCGCTAATTGTTACTAAAAATGAAGATTATAACTCAGTCATGATGGCTGAAGATTGCGACGCCAGTTTGCTCAAACCTTATGCTTCACAATATGGTCTACAGGCGAGAATCATTACGGCGCTAGCACCAAAGGACAATGCAAAACTACCATCGTATTTCAAGAAGGTTAACGTGGTTCTATCTGTGGTCATGGCGGCCCTTATGGCACTTGTAGCCCTTAGAGTCAGGAAGCTATTTGGTCTTGTTGCTGCAGTGGTATTCGCGACACTGATTGCGTTTAGCCCGTGGATTGTTGGCTACGCACAAAATATGTATTGGATAGAGCCACTGATGTTTGCTCCGTTTGTCTTCGCCTTTTTGTGTTATTCGTATTGCAAATTATCAAAGAAACTATGGCTGTTCTATCTCGGTGAAACTATATTACTATTCTTAAAACTTCTGAGTGGCTACGAGTATATATCAACGATCGCCGTGTCTGTACTGGTGCCAATTATATTCTTTGAGCTCATCGATAATAAACAAAAAATTATTAAGCTATGGAAGCACGCTGTTATGACATGTATCGTGGTTGTTGTCGCCTTTGCTGGTGCATATGCAACCAACTTTATGGCACTCTCCGATTACTATCACTCCTCAGACACCGCCCTCAAGATGATCAACGAGCGAGCCTCAGAGAGAGGGTTATCGGGTATTCGAAAGATGCGAGCTCATGCTATAGGTAACTTGAAGACGCTGCTACCTGAGTCATATACATTTGCTGATCGATTTATCAACATGGACGAGCTAGCAAACGACAAAGGTTCAACCTACCAGTACCTGGCGATAAATGCGGTTAATTATATCCTATTGCCTGCATTGAGCTTACCACTATCAATCAAGGGGGTGTTTGGTGATATTATTCAATCGGTATTTGTTTGGATCCTTGTGGGGTATTTGCTGCTGTTTTATCTCAAAAGGCGGCATCAATTATCTAAATATTACCACTCATTCTTATGGGCACTGCATGCTTCGTTGGCTGGGGCGCTAAGCTGGTTACTTCTTATGCCTGGGCATGCTTTACCTCACGCCCACATTAACGGTATCGTATTCTATATGCCGCTGCTTCTGTTTGTCTATATGGTAGTTGGTTTGTATATTGGTAATATAGTTAAAAAACGGAGAAAACGTGCGTAATAAAACGGTGATAATTGGCGGTGGCTTCTATGGGTTGAGTGTAGCGCTGTACCTGTACGACGCCCTGGGCGTCAAGAATATTGATATTTTAGAGAAAGAAAAGCAGACGATGACTCGGGCGTCATATGTTAACCAAGCCAGGGTACACAATGGCTATCACTACCCGAGAAGTATTCTAACGGGATATCGCTCAGCAGTTAACTTTCCGCGTTTTACGAAGCAATTTGGGGCGGCAATTCATTCAGATTTTAATAAATACTATGCCATTGCCAAGCATCTATCTAAAGTCAATGCACATCAATTCAAGAATTTTGCGGACAAGATTGAGGCAGACATAGCAGTGGCTCCGTCAAACATTCAAAAAATGTTTAATAAAAATCTTATTGAAGAGGTTTTTAAGGTTAAAGAATATGCATTTGATGCCCATGCTCTGAGGGATGACTTGCTGCGGCAGATTGACGATCGTCCGGGGATAACGCTTCATACAGGCTGTCGTGTTACGAGGATTGATAAAACACCAAATGAGCTGCGCGTTATCACTGATGGCGGCGAATTCGGTGGCGACTTCGTGTTAAATTGCACATATGCTAACATTAACACGCTCCATCGTGCGTCAAATATACCGCTTGTTGGCCTAAAGCACGAGATTACAGAAATGTGTTTGGTGAGTTTACCGGAGCACCTAAAAGACTTTAGCATTACGGTTATGGACGGTCCATTTTTCTCGATTATGCCGTTTCCTTCCAGGGGATTATACACACTCTCTCACGTCAGGTATACGCCACATGAGTCATGGGTTGATAATGAAGATACGCCGGCTGAAAAAATTGACACACATGCATATCTTGATAAAAGTTCTTTCCAGAGCAATTACAAGCAAATGTATAATGATGTGGTGCGATTTATCCCGGCCCTCAAGGATATGAAATACGAGGAGTCGATCGTTGAAGTAAAAACAGTGCTTGTCAAGAGCGAAGATGATGATAGCCGTCCTATTTTGTTTAAGGCCAATTTGGGCTATGATGGGTATGTTTGTATAATGGGCGGTAAGTTAGATAATATTTACGATGTGTATGAGGAGTTAGACAAGCTATATGGCAAAAAATAGTTCAACTAAGACAAATAAAAAATCGAGCAAACAAGATATCTTTGTATCAGTTATTGTTGTAGCGCGCAACTTTGATGATTTTCCTAACTATTGTCACAAGCTTTCCCAGAAATTAATGGATAGCTACACAAATTATGAAATTATAATTGTCGATAATGATTTGAGTCAAAATAGCGTTATCGCTATCAGCGGGCTTCTTGATGAGCTACCATGCATGCGCCTCATCCGCCTCTCTCGCCAGTATACCTATGATATCGCCGTTATTGCTGGTCTTGAAGGAGCGATTGGCGATTATGCAGTGGTCACCAATCCGGCCGTCGATGATATAGCTGACGTAATCCATATTGTTGATATGAATAAAAAGCATGATATTGTACAGGGTGTTGCTGACATAACTACAAAGCGCCTTTTGTCGAAATCTGGTATCGGTCGCAGACTATTCTACTGGTATAACCGCAAATACATTAATATAGATATTCCGTTACAGGCAACCTACCTCATCTCTCTTAATCGTCGTGCCATACGCGCAATTACCTTATCAACTCGACACGATAGCCATATTCGGCATATGATCAGGACTATCGGCTATTCATATACTGAGTATACCTATTCACCGCTGGTCAATCCTGTGAAAAAACACGGTTTTGGACGGGGGACGCTAGAAGCGCTCGATATTATCACCAGCCACTCGACACATCCGCTCCGCTTTATGTCATGGGTTGGCTTTTTTGCTAGCGTTGTGAATATGGTGTATGCTATCTATGTTGTGGTCATAGCCTTCACGAAAAAGAATGTTGCCGAGGGTTGGGTATCAACCTCGCTTGAACTATCGGGAATGTTCTTCCTTTTGTTCTTGTTTATGGTGATTCTGTCCGAATATATTGGCAAGATATTGGTGGAATCACGGCGGGATGCTCGGTATTATGTGCTTGATGAGCTCAGTAGTACAACATCACTAGCGAATGCAGAAAGGAAGAATATCACATCATGACAAAAATCCCTATAGTCAATAAACAAGATCATATTCGCCGTGACCATCCGGAGTGGGAGTTTCCAGACTTTGAAGTAAATGAAATAAACAAAAAAAAGCACAAGTATTGCGTATGCGTTTTCGTCATTAATGAAGGAGAGCGGATTCAAAAGCAGCTGCAAAAAATGAAGCCGTTAGCAAAACAGATTGATATTGTAGTTGCCGATGGCGGCAGCACTGATGGTTCACTTGAAACTGATTTTTTGAAATCTCAAGACGTGCGCGCTTTATTGACAAAAAAAGGCAAGGGCAAATTAAGCGCACAGATGAGAATGGCGTTCGCCTGGGCTCTTTCCGAGGGTTATGAAGGAGTGGTCGTTGTTGACGGTAATGGCAAGGATAGTGTAGAGAGAATTCCTGACTTTATTAAGCTGCTTGATCAGGGGTATGACCATATTCAGGGTTCACGGTTTATACCAGGTGGCAAGGCGGTAAATACGCCGCTTTCGAGAGAGATAGGCCTTCACCTGATCCATGCGCCGCTGATAAGCCTCGCGGCTGGCCAGAAGCATACCGATACCACAAATGGCTTTCGTGCTTATAGCGCAAAGCTGCTCAAAGACCCAGATGTTGCCGTATTCCGTGATATATTTCAAACCTATGAACTTCATTATCACCTTGCCATCGAAAGTAGTCGCCATGAACAGTATAAAACAGCCGAAACACCAGTGGTACGAACCTATCCGAAGAAGGGCAAGACGCCAACAAAGATTAGCCCGATTAAGGGAAATATGCACGTTCTAAAGGTGTTGTTCTATGCGGTGGCCGGAAAATATCGCACGCATAAAAAATAGCTTCTCAAAATTTCACATCCAGTCTGCGTTGGTAGCAGCAGGTATGCTAATGCTGCTCGCCATCGTTTTCTACCCTGGATATATGTCGCCCGACTCCATTAGCCACCTTGAGCAAGCCACGGGTATAGCTCACCTCACCGATTGGCATCCACCGGTGATGACGCAGCTGTGGGGGCTTCTGATTGGGGTAACTGGCCATATTTCATCTATGCTGATTTTTCAATTAGCACTGATTGTTGCGGCTATGTTTATGTTATCAATTATCGTGTATCGGTACACTCGTAATCGCGCATGGGCTCTTTCTATCTACATGATTTTGCTAATGCCTAATATAGTGAACATTGCTGGCGTAATATGGAAAGATGTTCAGATGGCATTCAGCCTGACGTTAGCGGTGATCCTCATCTGGTTCGTTATAAGTAGTAAAAAACCATTAGGACGTGTTGCTACGTATAGCGTTATCGGACTGGCACTGCTATTGATTCTCTATGCTGGCATGTTACGATATAACGCATTGTTTGCAGTGCTACCTATCTTGTTTGTGTTGCCGAGCTTGTTGACTAAGCGATTTCATGTATGGAGCGGTCTTGTCTGTATAGCGGCGGGTTTAATAGTGACGATTGGTGTCACCATTGTCATTAATCAGCCCGGTGAGAAAACCCATCCGATTACCGCTGTACAACTTGATGATATAGTTCACGTTGCTAATCTTGATGGAGAACATCACGGTCGGTGGTCTATGTACAAAAAAATCCATGACACCTGTCGCGATAAAACAAAAGATATTATGAATTCTTATATCATATGTACAACGGCTGCCCAGCGAGAGGTACTCAAAAACGAACATCAAGGCGTGTTTAATGATTGGCTATCGACGATCATAAGATATCCAATAAGATATGCATCATATCGGTTGGCGACTTTTTCGATATTTCTCTTTCCGCAACCAGAGCGTATGTATATTTTTCAGCCTGGCATTGAGCAAAACCAGGTCGGTGCCGTGGTAAGGAATGAATATGCCATCAGTGGTCTAGCGGCATATGTTAAAGGCGGTGCTCATGCGAATGTCCCTCTGATTTTCCAGCCGTGGTTGTATGTTGCTGTCCTTGTCTTCATTTACTATAAGAGTGGGAGGATACGAGAACCGGCACAGCGACGCTTTACCCGTGCGGTGGCTTTGTCGGGTCTCGTGTATATTATGGCGTACTTTCCTATGGTCGTGGCGGTTGATTATCGGTATATGTATTGGTCGGTTTTCGCAACGACATTGTCCGGACTATTCACGATAATATTAAGCCAACCAAAGAAAGAAGGCCGCCGCTCGTAGCTAGCGTTTATTAATCCCTTCGCATTTATTAGCGTTATGTAGGCAAAAGTTACTTTGATAGATATATAGATTATTTTGGGCGGTGACCTCGCGGTAAGATACGTCTTGTATTTCCAGAGAAGCCCCCGGTATCAAACTATAAACTTTTGGCGAAATTCGTATGGATGAATCATTTGGTGCCAGTGCCACAGGGAAGCTCCAGCTCGTATCGTATTGTGGTAGCGACACCGGATGTTTTTGTAGTGATGATCCAGATAATTCTAGGAGGTATCTCGGTAGTTTAGTGGTCATAGGTAAGATGCTTTTAGCATTGTAGCGAACTGATACTTCAAATACGCGTATATTACTTGTAGCACCAGCAGTAATGACATAATCTCCGTTTGCGTCTTTTTGTACGTGGTGTTTCGGATGGCTCGTCTTTTCTTGGGCTGCAGTACCCGTTCGGCGTTTCCACAAAACATGAGAATCATTTGTTGTAATGATAGTATAGTTATCCTGAAGCTCCTTATAAAATGCCCAGTGACGAGTCCACAGCCACTCCTCATACTTAAAATACGAGGGATTTAGGGTTATGACGTAATCAGGCTTTTGGGTTATAAAATCTTGAGTGTAGTGATTTCTTCTGGCGGGGCCTAAGGCGTGTATAATATAGTCTTCACCCCCCGAAGACCCATTCTTCTGTTGGCGAATCGAATCATAAACGCTAGTGTAGGTAGACCAGACACGTGCCCCCTTTTCAATATGTGGAGCAAAGGCCTCGAGGCGCTTCCTCCAGGCGGTGCTGACATATTCAGCATCATTAGTGGAGTGCCTGGCCTTTCTTGACTCAGTAATAATGTGTCCTAGCGGCATCCAATCAATTTTTTGTAGAAACAGTGCGGTGTTATATCCTAGAGCGATGATACTACCAAGTAACAACCCAAATGCTACGACCGAGAGACCCTTGCTTTTAGCGCTAGGAGTCGATTTTTTTGCTTGAATCAGGTTATATATTACACGAATCACTATCGCCGCAAGAATAACTCCTGCTGCCCGTTCCAATGGTATGAGCTGTGCACTGGGTGCCCAGTAACCAGTGGCAGAAACCGCAAAGACCACCAGGCCGTATAGCAACAAGACGGAGAAAATGAATGTTTCTTTTTTGGATAGCAGAGCTTTCTTTACACCAACTATATAGGCAACAACACCGCTAATGATGACTGGCAAGACATAGAACAGCATTCTTTCGGTGAACAGCTGGTCAAGGGTCTCTAACTGCAAAAAACTGTTCGGTGGAGTACCAAAGTACCACCCTTGGTCGCCTGAAACTTCGACGAGTGCATAGTAAAGCGCCTCATGCGCGTGACCGAGCGTCATAATTGAAAGCACGATATAGGCGGCCACTGCTATACCAAATAACTCACCAACGAATGCCAGCACCCGCTTTTTCATCGTTTCCTTAGAGCGAATATATTGAATTGCCCTGATGAGCACATAAGCAAGAATGAAGGCGAGGCCTTGTTCGGTTCCGCACGCGACGGAAATCCCCATGAGGATGTATAGGATGGGGTAATAAAGGTTAATCTTTGTTTTATGTTTACCAACGCTAACATGCCAGTCTGGATGCCACAACATAAACGCTGCTGCAATGAATGGAAAGGCTGTCCTAAGGCCCAGGAGGGAATTACCTGCCCAAATAGCGTCAATGCACAGCAGTGAAATGACGGTAAATATACTTGTCGTAAAGACCGCGGTCTTTACATTCCTAAAGTAGGCCCAAAATAGCAAGAAAGACGATATAAGGAATATGAGTGGTGACACTAGTAACTTTGCGACCTCCACAGCAAATAAGTTATGACCCATGATGTAAAATAAAGGAAAATGAAGCAGGGGAACTCCCACTCCGTGAAAGAATGGAAAGTCTCGTGCTAAAACTTCACCATCAAGCAGTCGCCGGAGAGGGTTATATAGTTGGAATGTCCCATTGGCCGCATAGGAATCCATCGCTAGGCCATTCCCGAGAGCTGCGAACACAGCGTAGCCTACGAAGACCAATAAGTGGGCAATACCTACAAATACCGCGGTAAAAAGCAGTGCTTGTTTAAGAGTTATCTGGCCTAAAATTTTAGGTTTTTTCATATCACCTAAACCATTCTATAATTGATGTTGTTGCATGTCCATACTGGCTATCATTGTGTTTTGTATAGAATTTGACATAATTATACGTAGGAGAAATATACTATGAAAACTGCATTAATTGGGTACACTGGCTTTGTCGGTGGAAATATAAAGAGTCAACACGAGTTTGACGATTATTATAACAGCAAAAATATAGCTGACATTGAAGGTCAAGAGTACGACCTGGTGGTGAGCGCTGCAAACCGTGCTGAAATGTGGCGGATCAACCAGGAGCCAGAGGTTGACCGTGCGGAGATTGAAGGGTTTATCTCACATATCAAAAAGGCAAAGATCAAGAAGCTCGTCCTGATTTCAACAGTCGGTGTTTATAAAAATCCAAATGGTGCTAACGAAGATACGCCCATTGAAACCGAAGGGCTTTTGCCATACGGAGTTAATAGGTATTATCTTGAGCAATTCTGCCAGGAGAACTTTGACACAACAATTGTTCGCTTGCCGGGGCTATTTGGCGACGGGCTGAAGAAGAATGTTATTTATGATCTGATGAACAATAACATGGTCGAAAAAATTCATGCTGATGGTATGTATCAGTACTATAATCTCGCCAATATTTGGCGCGATATCACCATTGCTCTCGAGAATAATCTGCCGCTGGTTAATTTTGCGACGCCGCCAGTCAGCACGCGGGAAGTCGCCAAGGTTGCCTTTGGTATAGAGTTTACCAACACGCCAGAAGGAGTAACACCGGCCTACTGGGATATGCACAGTAAATATGCTGAGGTATATGGCGGTGAAGGTGACTATCTATACACAAAGGAGCAAGAGCTGGCCGGCATCAAGGAATTTGTTGCAAAAAATAAGTAATCATGGTATAATGCGGGCATGAAGTCGAAGGAGTCAATGAAGCTTGCCATCTCGAATATTGCCTTTGGTGAAGATCAACAAGAAGCACTAAACCGCGTGTCGCAGAGTGGTGTTGAAGGGCTTGTAATTGCGCCGACGATGATTTGGCCAGAGGCGCCGAGTGTTGGATTGAAGGAGGCTGATGAATATCGCAAAAGACTTGCAGAACGTGGTATGGCAGTTGTTGGATTGCAGTCTTTGGTGTTCGGGGTTGATAGGGTGGCGCTTTTTGGCGGAGAGTCGGGGCGCCAACGTTTAGCTGATCACTTAAAGAAACAGGCCGAGCTTGCCGGGAGGCTTGGTGCGGTGTCAATGGTGTTTGGCTCTCCTGGTTTGCGTAAAGTAGGAGACCTTAGTGCTGAACAGGCTATGAGTGAGGCGGCTGAGCTATTCAGCTCGGTTGCCGTTGAGGCTAATAACAACAATACGCGGCTAACGATCGAGCCTCTATCGGGTTATGGAAATGAGTTTGTATGTACAGCACCAGAGGGTATGGAGTTGGTTGATCGTGTTGACAATCCAGGGTTTGGAATTCATCTTGATTCGGCGGCGATGGCTGGCGTTCAGGATGATCCAGTGCATTTAGCTCGTGCGGTTCGTTATTATGGTATGCGCAGTTTTGACATAAGTGCTCCAGAACTGGCGCGTCCTTCACTTGCGCCGGAAATTCCTCATAAAGACTATGCTGCTGCCCTTAGAGAGGTAGGTTATGGCGGTTGGTTGTCGATTGAGATGAGAGGTCCTCTGGGTTTGGATGATATTGGTCAAGAAATTGATTATGCTAAAGGTCAGTATGGTCTTCGCGATAAGTAGTGATATAATGACTACATGAAACTAGTCATATCAAATATCGCATGGACAAATGAAGAAGAAGCGGACGTCGCCGCAAGGCTGCGGGAGCTTGGCGTGCGCTACGTCGAGATTGCACCGACAAAGCGCTGGGACGATCCGACCAAGGCAACTCCCGAGCAAATTAACGAATATGTCGAGTGGTGGAGGGGGTATGGCATTGAGATTGTGGCCTTTCAGTCGATGCTGTTCGCACGCCCTGATCTGAAGATGTTTGAATCAAGCGAACTTCGCGACGAAATGCGGCACTATATGGCTGACTTTTTGCGACTAGCTGGAGATATGGGCGCTGGTCGATTGGTGTTTGGTTCACCAAAGAATCGACAGCGCGGTGCGATGTCAATAGAAGAGGCGGACAGCATCGCAAGCCGTTTCTTTGCCGAGCTCGGTGATGTCGCTAAGCAACATAATACCATGCTCTGTATCGAACCAAACGCCCCCCAATACAATTGTGACTACGTGACAACGGCGGATGAAGGCGCACGGCTGGTTCGTACGATTAACTCGGAGGGGATCGGTCTGCATCTTGATACGGCGTGTATGGCGCTGGCTGGCGATGACATCGGTGAGTCGATACGAAATAATGGCGATATCTTGAAGCATTTTCACGTCAGTGCTCCGATGCTTGATCGAGTTTATGACCGCGACGACGTTGATTATCGTGCTGCAGCTGATGCACTAAAGTCCATTGGCTATGAGGGCGTTGTATCAATCGAAATGCGTCCGGGTGAACAGGGTGAGAATGTGAAACGCGTAGAAGGCGCGGTGTCGTTCGTACAAAGCGTTTTTGAAGTGTAAAAGACCCGATTTGTTATTGACAAATTAGACTTATGTGCTAGAATTAGATTATGGAGCAAGTTGAGAACCCTTCTATAAAGGAAGCACCGGTTGTCGGGGTGACGGGGACATATTATGATGATCTTAATGATGTTCGCTTTGAGATTGCGCTTGATACGGCGAAAAAGTGGAAAGAGTTGGAATTACCATTTGTTGTGGTCGATGGATCGCCAGATAGTAAAGTTGCAGGTGCCTTGCGTGCGCGCGGGGCCACTGTACTGACTGCCTATGCGTTAGGAATTGCCAGTCAGCGACAGGAAGGTGCACGGTATGTCATAGATCAAGGTGGAAATAAAATCATCACCTCCGAGCCAGAAAAGCCGTCGATGCCAGAGTTTGCAGAAGAGATTAGCAGTATGCTGGATAAGAATTCAGTTGTCGTTATCGGACGGACGGAGGCTTCGAAAGAATCAATGCCACCATTCCAGCGGCGTACCGAAGAATTGATCGGCTGGTTATTCGAGCATATACTAGGGATGCCGGCAGATTCACTCGCTGGTCCACGAGGCTATAATCGTCAAGGGATGCAGCACCTATTAGATTATCCTTCAGATACACCAAATATGAAAAAATGGCCGTATATGTACTATACTGTTCTGGCGGCGATGGCCAATGGAGAGCGTGTTGGTGAAATTAAGGTCGACCTGATGTATCCAAAGTCAATGGTTGAGCAGGAAACGGATAATTCTGCTTATGATGAAAAGCGCTACGAACAAGCTAGAATGCAGGCCTACATATTACTAGGAAAGGAGTCTGAGGCTCCTCAGCACTATAAAGCCGAGATACAGCGCATCAAATTGCTGAGCGAGCTTGATGCTGATCGGGATAGACTACGCACCATGATACTAAAAGAACTTACATTAATGCCAAAAGATCCAACGATCGAGCAGATACAGGAGTTCTTTGGTAAAGCAGAAGCTATAGCAAGGTTATTTAGCTACAAGGGCGGCGTTGACGCCATCGGGTCCCGTTAGTAGTTCGTTGTGATATGGATGCGGAATCCTCTAAAGAATAGGTGGCGTTTGTATGCCTAACTCGGTATACTATATAGTATGATAGCTGTAATTATTGCCGGTGGCTCAGGCACGCGTCTCTGGCCACTCTCAACCTCTACTCAACCAAAACAACTTTTGGCGTTAACTAGTGAGCGCACCATGGTCCAACAAGCCTATGACCGGGCGAGAAAGCTCGGCGATACCATTTATGTGGTGACCGAGGCCAGCCACGCCGAGGCGCTTCGGGCGCAGCTACCCGAGCTGCCGGACGAGGCCTTCTTGATCGAGCCGGGGCGGCGGGGGACGGCGCACTGTATCGTGTTGGCCCTGGATTATATCAATCGTCATCATAACCGGACTGAGCCGATTGCCTTTATTCATTCTGATCACAATGTGCGTGACGCCCAAGGGTTTGCCCACTCGTTTGCTACGGCAGGCCGGGTGTCGACCGAGCAGCAGTGCATTACGCTTATTGGCATTGAGCCGACCTTCCCGTCGACTGGCTTTGGTTATATTCAGCGCGATGGGGTGATTGATGCTCAAGCGGGCGTCTATAATGTTGAGTCGTTCAAGGAAAAGCCTGATTACGAGACGGCGAAGCAGTATGTTGAGTCGGGAAATTATTTGTGGAATTGTGGCTACTTTGTTGGTTCGGTTGAGGTGTTTATGAATGAAATGCAGCGGAGTGCTCCGGGATTGTGGTCAAATTACCAGACGCTGGCATCAATTGCTGACTTTGGTAGCGAAGCCTACAATCACACGTACCTGGCACTGGATAATCAGGTCATCGACATCGCCCTGATCGAAAAAGCTCATCAGCTGGCTATGGTATCGGCCAGCTTTGACTGGATGGATATCGGTAATTTCAAGGATCTACATGATGCGGTCGCCAAGGACGAGGCGGGTAATTACGCATATGGTGACAACATTCATACCATCGACGTCGCTAGTACCTATATTCGCAATGAGCAGCCGGATAAGCCGGTGGCGGTGATCGGCCTTGATAATGTAGTGGTGGTCAACACACCAGACGGTGTGCTGGTGGCACGGCGGGATGTGGCCGCCAAGTGTGGCGACATCGCAAAGCAGTTGCAAAAATAACCCAACAGGAGCCGCGACCTAAGAACTATGCCATGGACGTAAGTGTCTAGTGTGGATAAGCTAGAATCATCCTCTATGAGTTGGTGTCTTTACGGCCGTATCGCTCATACACCGCCAGCGTCTGCTCGGCCATCCGCTGCCACGAGAAGGTTTTAACGTGCTGCTTACCCTTCTTGATAAGCTCACGACGTCGCTTCTCGTCCGTCAGGAGCTCGTCAATTGCCCGCGCCATGTCCTCGACGCTGTATGGGTCAAAATAGTGAGCCGCCTCGCCATGCGTTTCTGGCAGACACGTGGCGGTGCTTGAGGCGACCGGCGCGCCGTGTAGCATGGCTTCGAGGCCTGGTAGGCCAAAACCTTCGCTTAGTGACGGGAAGCAATACACGGCTGCATGCTCGTACATCCAGCGCATTTGCTCATCCGATACAAAACCAGTGAAGACGACATTGGTAATGCCGCGTTCAGTAACGTATGCCTCGTGGCGAGCGTAGTTGCCGTCCTTTTTGCCAGCCAGCGCCAGTGTCAGCTCGGGGTGTTTTTGTTGCAATAACTCAAATGCGTTAATCAGCCGCCGCAGATTTTTATGTGGTGTTGGCCGGCCGATATACATGATGAACTTTTTTCCAACTAGTTCCTTGACTGGATTGTTGCCCTTTGGCAGCTCGTCGGCGGACTCAAGCGTTACGGTAATCTTATCTGGGCTGACTCCGGTAAAGTTCACCAAGTCACGCTTCACAAATTCAGAAATGGTAATGATATGAGCCGACTTTCTAGCAACTTTTTTGTTGACCCATTTATAAATTTGCTGCTTTACCCAAAAGACCACCGGGTTTTTATCGGGGTTGTTGAACCGAGCGGTGGTGAGGTCTTGCATGGTGGTGATGACCGGGCTGGCGTGATACCACACGGGCTGCTGAACCATGGCAAAATGCACGAGATCTGGGTGTAGCTCCTCCAGCTGCTTCTTAAAGCCACGTTGCTCGGCAAATGAAAACTCAGCAAATGGACAGGCGACTTTCTGAAAGCGTGGGTTGTCGGCCTGCCAGCCGTCCATATCTTTTGGCTTGAGCAAAATGATGTAGTCATTTCGGTTGTCGATTTTTTGTAGATAATGAATCAGCCGTTCGACGTAACGGCCGGTGCTCGTCCGCAGCGTACGAGCATCAATGGCGATGCGCATGAGTGTTCCTCCATTCGTTAGTTACAAGTTTCTTTATGGCAGCCGCAAAGGCAGGTTCAGCAAATGGTTTAGCGGAGGTGGCGATGGCTCGCGGCAAGACTCGCTGGTCGGGCAGTGTTTGGAGCGTTGCCACTAAGCTCTCAACCGTTTGTTCGGCGAAAAACCAGCCATTCTTACCGGGGCTGATATAATCCAGTGCACCACCGGCCTGGTACGCTACCACCGGCAGACCAGCAGCCAAGGCTTCAACTGGTGCGACGCCAAAATCTTCGTGGGCGGTAAAGATGAATAAGTCGGCTTGTTGGATGGCGGCAGCCCGGGCCTCGTCACTGACGTAGCCAAGCAGGCGCGTCGAGTCACCCGCCAGCTTCTCCAGCCGCTCGCGGTCAGGTCCGTCACCTATAATGTCCAGTGGCCAACCAAGTTGCTGGCAGGCCTGAATCACCAAATCCAGCCGCTTCATCGGTACCAGGCGTCCCCACACCACGCAGCGTGGTCGGGCTGGTAGTGTGACGGAGCGCGGCCTGGTTTTTGCGAGCGCCATAAAGCTGGTTGTTTGCACCGGCGGAAAGACGACGATGCTGTCTCGGTTATAAAACTGCTTGATATCAGCTTGAATGGCGGTGGAATTGGCCACGAAAACATCAACGTGCTGCGCCGCCTGATAGTCACGCCGTCTGAGGGGCCGGACCAGCAGCCGCAGGCCCAGTCGCGCCAGCCACCGTGGCCGAAAGCTCGGTCGACGCAGGTATTCTTGATAGTGTCGCCAATAAAAATGTGTCGGCGTATGACAATAACAGATATGTCGTTGATCGGGGCGGGTGGTTTGGATAAACTTGGCCTCGCCGTTGCCAGAGCTGGAAATGATAATATCAAATTGCCTGAGATCCAGCCGCGCAAACCATCGCTGCCTGAGCACCGGCAGTAGTCGCCTGAGCTGAGCAAATGGCCAATGCTGTAAATAACCAGTCACTACCTTGTTATCAAGTTTTTTTCGCCACGTTTGGGAGCAGTACGAGGTATAAATCGGGGCGTCAGGATAGAGCTGGTGTAGCGCCAGGACAACCTGCTCGGCGCCACCGCCATACAACCAGTCATGAACGATCGCGATAGTCGGCTGGGTGCGCATCAAGACTCCTTCTTAAAGATGACCAGGCAGGTCTTGAGAAGAATGGTGATATCCAGCCACAAACTCCAGTTTTGTACATAATAAAGATCCAATCGCCGCCGCTCTTCAAAGCCGATACTGCGCCGCCCCGACACAACCGCTAGGCCAGTCAGGCCAGACTTGACCGTCAGTAGCGTGTGCTTTTTCTCGTAATTACTCAGCTCGTGCGGCACCAGCGCCCGCGGCCCAACAAGGCTAATATCGCCCTTGATAACATTAAATAACTGCGGCAGTTCGTCGAGGCTAAACCGGCGAATGAAACGACCGACCGGCGTGACACGAAAGTCATGATCGAGCTTGTCGCCATTCTGCCGATATTCGTCGATCAGCTCTGGCTTGCCAATCATCGTGAATACCTCCTCGTCAGTCTTGCCGTCAAACTTGGCGTAGTGCGAGCGAAATTTATACACCTTGAACGGGCGATTAAACTGGGTCAAGCGTCGCCGCTGCTGCCCATGCATCAGGATGGGGCCACGCGGGTCGCCGAGCTTAACAGCGATTGCCACCAGTAGCATAATCGGCGAGGTAATGATGATGCCAATGGTCGCACCGATGAGATCCATCAACCGTTTGACCACGCGTCCGTAGCCAGTAGCCAGCGGTGTTGGGTGAATGTACGCCAGCGGCACGGAATTGATAATCTCGACCGTATGGCGTGCGGTCATCAGGCCGTCGAGGGCTGGCGCTTGATAAAAATCGAGATAGTGCTGCTCGGCCAAGTTATAATGTGCCTCACTGCGGGCCGTATCGGTTTGGATCACGGCGTCAATTTTGTCGCGAGTCAGTGCCGACGCCAGCGTCGAACGCCGCAAGCCCTTGAGTCGCGGCGGGATGAGTTCGTCTTTGGAGACGATGGCACTGAGGTGAAAGCCAGTTGATGGGTGGGCACTGATAAACTCTGCCAGCGTTCGCGTCGATTCGGCGTTGCCGACCAGCGCCACACGCTTGATGCCGATGTTTTTGCGCAGCAGGTGCAGCCGGACGATATTGGCCATGCTACGCAAGATGAGCAGGATGACAAAGCTGATGATCAGTGCGTAGATCACCACCATCTTGGCCGGAAAGAGCGGTGTATTACTAAAGAAGCTAAAGGAAATCATCATCATGATGCCGCAAACCGCTGCCATGCCGAGCCGCCAAAACTCACGCAGCGGATGAATATAGTGCTCGCGGTCGTATAGCCCAAAAAACGAAAACAGGATAACCCATAGCGGCAGCATCAGTACAATTGACGTGATAAACTCCAGCGCCCCAATTTGCACATGGAAGGGTCGGGTGTCGAGCGACACGCGCATGATATATGCCGCCGTGAACGCACCAACCAATGCTAGTACATCCAGCCCGATCAATACCAACTTAAAATAAAAATCAGAATTCTTCCTCATGACCTTTGGGGTAATTATACAAGAAAATACCGATCCATGCAAAACAGTGTACCGAGTTAATTAGACTGCCAAAGAACCAGAAGTGGATGGTGATAGCTGCTGTGAGCAGTAAGGCAAATCGCCCCCATGGCTTTGACGAGCATCGTCCACTGCGCCATAGCGCGACGGCGAGCAGCGCTAGTAGCGGTAGTATACCGACAACGCCGATGTTGCTCAGCAACAAAACGTAGAAAATATACACTGTATGATCGGTCGACACTGGCTGGTGTAGCTGATGTTGGATAAAACTACCGAGGTTGCCAAGCCCAGTGCCAAAGAGTATGGTGCGCGGACTCGCCATCCAGGCGTGGAGCGCTAGTCGAGCGGCATTGAGTCGATCATCGGCCGAGGCAGCAACAAAACCCGATGGCTGGAAACTGGCTGGTGGTGTGGGCTGGTTTGGTTGGGCGGTAGGTGGTGCCTCTGGTGTTGTAGCCTCGCTAGTTGGTGGTGCTTGTGGTGAGGGTGTGCTGCCCGGCGCTGGGATGGTATTTTTCTGCGGTAATTTAATGCGGCCGAGCGACAACTGATCAAGCATGCTCACTGCAGTATTATAGGCAATGTGCGGCGTGTCGTGATAGCGAACCACCGCTGATACCAGCAGTAGAGTGCATCCAATCACAAACCCGGCCGTAATGATGCCGAGCTGACGCCACGTATCATGATGAGACGTCTGCACCGTGTCAGTAGCATCCTCTCTTTTCCTGTATCGCTGCCACCAGTGGACGATACCATACACGATGCCCGCACCGACGATTGCGATAAATGCGCCGCGCGAGAACGTCAGGCTGATCGCCACGCTGCTACCAAAAACGCTCCAGCCTGCCAGTCGCCGCCTCTCTCGCCAGCACAGTCCAACGAACAGGGCTGGTAGTAAACTGCTTGCTAAAAATTGCGGCTCAGCGGCAAACAGATTGATCCTGACAAAGCCAAACACGCCGGCGTGACAACCCGAGCAGAGCGTACCGAACGCTGTTGGTTCAATGTGGGCGATGATGAGCTGCAGCACCGCTAACACACCGAATACAATGCCGCTCCACAGGCCAATTGTCATGAGACGCCGCCGATCGCTCGCCGATAATGCCCGGTACATCAGGGCAGCACATACCGCGGTTATCAGCAGCAATAAAAGCGATGCCGTATATAATGCGGTACGTGCTCGGACATAGGATAATAACAGCCCAACGATACTAGTGATGGCCAGCATGCTAATGCCGAGCCACCACCATCGCCCTTGGGGCCGCAGTCGCTGGCGCACCATTATACCGAGACCGCAGCCAACTACACCGATCACCGCCACTTGATATAATCCGATGCGAAACGACGGGAAATCGAGCATCGCTAGGCTGATACTCGGCTGTAGTGACAGTGCGCCGCCAAACAGCACGGCGGCCAGTAGCCACACATATATCGTCGATGATACTCGCTTCACCTCTTTAGTATAGCGCAAATAACTCGGGCAGGTTATACTAAAGGCATGCAGCCAACAAAAAAGCAAAAAATACTGCTGGATTTCATCGATGGATTTATCAAGGGTAATGGCTATAGCCCGACGCTACGGGAGATTATGCGGGCGCTGGGGTATAAGTCGGTCTCAACGGTGGCCAAGCACGTCGATAATTTGGTGGCGGCCGGGATGTTAGATAAGCGTGACGGCGAGATACGGTCGCTGGCACTGCCCCAGGCAGAAAAAGAGGCGTGGTGGCAAAACTTGGAGAAGGAAATTAAGCAGCGGGAAGCGGTGGATAATGAGAAATCGCGCTCGGAAGCAGAAATCTTGAAAAAAGCTCTGGAAATCGTCCGCCGGTAGCTTTACAACCGCCGTAAAACTCGCTATAATACGACACGTATTCCGGGGTAGCTCAGCGGTAGAGCGGTTGGCTGTTAACCAATAGGCCGCGGGTTCGAACCCCGCCCCCGGAGCCATGAAAAGACACTTCTATGGAGGTGTTTTTTCTTTGCCATCATATATGTAGATCATAAGGACTGTTCCTGTAAAAATCTCTTCCGATCGGCGGACTCCGAATGCTAAAAGTATTGTCCTATAGAGATACGGTATGCTATAATTTGAATGAATATAAAAAATATTCATTCAAATAAGATAAAATGGAAAGGAACTACTATGACAATTTTAGGAATTTGTCTCATCATTATCGGAATTATTACAGCTGGACTGGGTGTTATAGAAACGCATACAATTAACCCAATGAATAGTGACTTTATGTCGTTTTTACTTAGTGGTATCATCCTAGCGACAATTGGTATTTGTGTTATATCAGAAATACCAGCTTACGGTAAGGTGACGGCAGTTTGGCTATCTGCGCTGGCAGCGGTTCTATATACGTGGGGGATGGATATGGATTTGCCGATCAAATTAATCAGTGCTGTTGTCGTGTTTGGACTAGCTGCCTGGATAACCATAAAACTGTTATAATGAAAGGTACATTATGAATAAACCATTGCTTATATCGCTCATTGTTGCTGGTGTTATTATCGTTAGCTATGTCGCTATTAAATTGTTGCCGGCAAGCTCCGATGCAAATAATCGTAGCAAGTTAGAGCGTACCTTTACTACTGAGGAGCAGCGGTTGATTGATACCAACAAAATATCATATGAAGAATTAGCCAAGTTTAACGGACAGGGTGATAATAAACCATATGTGGCAGTGAATGGTGTTGTTTATGATTTGTCGAGTATTCAATCATGGAAAAACGGTCAGCATCACGGTGTTCGAGCAGGAGCTGACGCCACTGATAAGTTTGTGAAGTCGGGGCATGGTCGATCAATTTTGCAGAAACTACCAGTCATCGGAGGATTAAAGTAGCTATGGCGACTAGTAGTCGGGCTGGACTACTCAAGGCAGCACGGTGTATATTTTTGCGTCACGGCTATAAAGCAACATCGATAGCTGATATTGCGAAACGAGCTGGCATAGCGGTCGGTAGCGTGTATGCACTGTATCCGTCGAAGCTGGAGCTGTTTCAAGCGGTATACGAAACAGAGAATACCAGTTCAAAGCAGAAAATTGTCGCGGTAATTGATTGGTCACATCCTAAGCCTGCTCTACAGCAATATATTCGGGCGAATATAGAAGCTATCCGGCATAATAAAATCCTTGCCGAATGGTATAGTCAAGTGCCAGGTGAAGTATTGCGTAGGACACATCTAGAAACTCAGTCGAAGCTATCCGGTTGTTTTCTAGGTGAATCTCTTGCTAAAAAAGTGTCGGAGTGGCGTGCCAGTGGTCAGTTGAGGCCGGTCGCTACCGATCAATTACTTAGTGAATTATTTACTGTATTGACCATCAAAGATACGTCGGGTAAAGTCAGCCCAGAAATGATGCAGTTTTTGATCGAGGCGGTGCTGGATAAGTTGTTCATAGACGCTTAAAGCAAAATTACAGACCCCTCATCTATAGTTGCTTGCATGAACATGAAAGCAGCAACCATATCCCAGCCACTGGCTCGGTCGCGGCACTTCGCCGCCGCTCAGAACCAGCCGTCGTTTCGAGCGATTGCCCGTCCGCTCATTGACATTGTCGTGCCGGTGCTAAATGAGGAAAAGGTTCTTCAAAAAAGCATCACGACGCTTGATGAGTATATGGCAAGACACTTGCCGTATCGCTACCAAATTACCGTTGCGGACAACGGCAGTCAGGATAAGACGCTGGAACTTGCCAAGAACTTAGCGGAAAAGCACCAGTCGGTGCGGGTGGTCAGCCTAGCGGAGCGTGGTCGGGGGCGAGCGCTCAAACAGGTCTGGCAGAATAGCCCAGCGGACATCTTGGCGTATATGGACGTTGACCTGTCGACCAGCCTGGATGATTTTCTGCCAATGATTCAGCCATTGGTGGCGGGTGAAGCCGGCGTGGCGATTGGCTCGCGGTTGATGAAAGATTCCAAGACTAGTCGTGGTGTGAAGCGGGAGTTCATCTCGCGTTGCTATAACAACATTATCAAATGGACGTCAGGTACCAAGTTTAGCGACGCGCAGTGCGGTTTCAAGGCGATCCGCCGGGATGTTGCCGCAAAATTCTTACCGAAAATCAAAGACAATGAGTGGTTTTTCGACACTGAATTGTTGATTAAAACCGAGCGGGCGGGCGTGCCTATTCATGAACAGCCGGTGACCTGGATTGAGGATACGGATAGCCGCGTGAAAATTGTGAAAACGGTCGTCGATGATCTGAAAGGGCTATACCGCGTCAATAAAGAACTAGACAAACGGTCGTGGTTTGAGAAGTGGATGCTACCGGTGTTGTTGGCGCTAACTGGTGCATTGTATTTGTTTGGCGCGCTCCATAACGGCATGGCGAATAGCTACTATGCGGCGGCGGTACAGGCGGCCAGCCAGGATTGGACGGCGTGGTTGTTTGGCAGTCTGGATGCGGCTAATTATGTGTCGGTTGATAAGCCGCCACTAGCGACGATGGTGATGGGACTGAGCGCTCGGTTGTTTGGTTTTTCAAGCTTCTCGATGTTACTGCCAAGCGTACTGGCGGGCGTTGGTTCGGTGTGGCTAGTCTATGCGGCGGTGAAACGCCAGTTTGGGTTCATGAGTGCGGCAATCGCTGGGGCGGTACTGGCGTTCACACCGGTGGCGGCGTTGATGTTTGGCTTCAATAACCCTGATGCGATTTTGACATTGATGCTGACTGCCAGTGGCTACGCATTTTTACGCTCGCTGGAAGCTAAACGACCACTGTTGTGGCTGGGTTTGGCGGGGTTATTCACCGGGATGGCGTTTAACACCAAGATGCTGCAAGGGCTGATGGTGCTACCAGCGATGGTGCTAGTTTATCTGGTGTTTGCCAAGCCGCCGATCGTCACGCGGTTTCTACACGTGATGTTTGCGGGCGTCATCACCACGATGTCGACGCTGTGGTGGAGCGTGCTGGTTTGGCTGACGCCAGCTGGTAGCCGGCCGTGGGTGGGTAGCACTAACGATAACAATATTTGGAGCTTGATTTTTGGCTATAACGGCCTTGGTCGATTGCTCGGTGGGCGTGGTGGAGGTGGCACGGGCGGTAGTACGCCACCAAGTGGCGGCGTGGGTGGTGCCACGATGCTTCAAACTGCCGGTACCACGCAGACCGCGACAGACGGCGCCAGTATGATGCCGGGTGGCGGGCATGGTCCAGGTGGCACGGGGTTTGGTGGGCAGACGGGAATTTTCAGGATCTTTAACAATGATTTTGGGCCAAATATTGCTTGGTTGCTGGTCTTGGCACTGGCGGGTGGTGGATTATTACTGTGGATTCTACGCAAAACACCCCGAACGAATCGTGGGCGGGCAGCAGTAATGTTCTGGATGCTGTGGCTGCTGATTCACATCGTGATTTTCAGCATGACGAGCGGCGTGATTCACCCGTACTACGTGGTGGTAATGGCGCCAGCGGTGGCGGCACTCGTCGGTATCAGCCTGCCGTTCCTGTGGGGTGCGTATACCAGGCGTAAACCATATGCGTGGCTACTGCCAGTGCTGGTCGGCGTGACGGCAGCGACTACAGTGATTATCCTCGGTTACGCTGGGACGATGACGTGGCTGATGTGGATAGTAGGTCTATTGGGCCTGGCGGGGATGATTGGATTATTAATCAATCTTTATGCACCGCGGCGGTGGCTGCAAAACTCAGCAATCGTCGCTGCCCTAGCCGCCTGCACGCTCGCCCCAACGGTGTATACCCTAGCGACAGTCAACGTCGCGCACACTGGTAGCATCCCGACGGCCGGGCCGAGTTCGACGGCGATGCGGGGTAGTAATAACGAAACATCACAGGCGGACAGCCAGTTGGTGCAGTATCTCGTAGAGCATCAACATGGTGCGACCTGGTTGGTAGCAGTAGCCAGCGCCAACGAGTCGGCGGCGATTCAGCTGACCAGCGGTCAGCCGGTCATGGCGGTCGGTGGATTTAACGGTAGCGATACGCCGCTGACGCTGGAGCAATTTAAGCAATTAGTGAAGGCCGGCAAAGTTAGATATTACGCCATCAGCTCGCATGGTCGTGGTGGCGGCGGCCCAGGCGGTGGTAATAATGAAATAACGGCGTGGGTCAAACAGACTGGCACCGTCGTTAATTATGGAGGTAGCGATGTAACACTATACAAATTGTCCGCAACGTAAACTAACGAAAGGAGAAATTATGGCAATTTCACAAACCAAACAAGCACAGCTCACCACGCCAGAAACGGTCTATGATCAGCCGTCCGCACCGCGCCCGAATGGTACAAACTCTGGCAAGAATGGGTTAAGCGCCGGGGCGATTACCGGCATGGCGGTCGGTGGCGTAGTGGCCTGCGCGCTCAGCTTTGTCGTCGGTATGCAAGTCGGTGGCTCGCAAAATGGTGGCATGAATAATCAGGCTGGTGGCCCGCCGGGTATGAGCCGAAGCCAGAATAGTCAGCAAGGCGGGCCGGGTGGACAAACGGGTGGTACACTGGGTGGTGGTCAGAGCCAGACTGGTCAAAGCCCCCAAACGCCAGTGACGCAGAGTAGTAACGGCGCAGCGCAAAATAACCAAACTACGCCATCAGGTCAAACCGACTCAGCACAGCCGCCAACCACCAACACCGCGCCGCAGTCCAATTGACCAGCGGCGAATCAACAAAAAGCAGCGTCTACCTCCTCGGGCGCTGCTTTTTTGTGCGGTAATTTTCCTCACGCCAATAACCAACACTTTACAGCGAAATTACAGATTGCTTAGCTATCATATACTCATCACTAACAGAAAGGATGATCATGAACAAGGTGCAAGCAAACGAAATCAACTTAACTACTAACGAGGCGCTGGTACTCCAGCAAGTCTACGAAGATGGTGGTGATGATGCGGCCATGCTGGCAGTACAAATGGGCCTGCCGCGCCGAACGGCGATGAATGTGCTGGCGGACTTGCGGCATAAAGGTTTGATGGCGATCGACCAGGCCTATGGCGACGCTTGGGTACGACTAACCACGCGTGGCAAACGGCTGGTGCAGCGAATTTGGCCGGAGGCGCAGGTGATGGCTGCCTAGTATTACCTATCGGCAACCACGCAGTCATATTGACTACTTCAACCCCCGAAAAGTACTTGATTTGACGTTATCATGCATCGCGTTGTCTCTAAGAAGTTTCTTTATCGTTTTCACATCGTCGGGCTGTCCTGCTACAAGATATTGAGCCTTGTTGCCATGTTTATCAATCGCCTGCTTGAAGCGTTCTTGGCTTTGAGAAAGGCTAGCACTGGTCTCATAAGTCATATTGGCTGTTTTGTTTGCTAGCTCTGAGAGTTCCTTGTCAAAGACCTTTACTCCCTTGTCTAGGTGATAGAGCATGATAGGGCGTTTACCGGCCCACTGCCTGACAACTGGTCGCATTGCTGAGATACCGACATCAGAGGCGAAGCAAACCAGCGGCTCGCTACCGTCTGTAACTGACAAAGAAGATTCCAGCCAACTCATCTTGACCTGACTACCTGCTGGTAGGCTAGTCAAAGCTTTTTTATAAGGACTACCGCTATTGTGGGTTAGGATAATAATTTCATTATCCTCAGGACTAGAGGCGATACTCAGCCAACGACTTGTCTGTTCATCCTTATGATCATTCTTTTCACCACCAGATGCCGTACT